>NZ_NPIH01000267.1 GCF_012275575.1 Paraburkholderia sp. SG-MS1
AGCGCTACCGAGTTGGCTGCCGTTGCGCTGGCTGCGCCACCGATCGCGATCGCGTCGATCCCGGTTGCCGAGGAGTCCGCAAGCGTGGAATTCGCGTGGAAATACTTGATGCCGCCACCATCAACAACGATGTTGTTGATGACGTTGCCCAAGTTCGTCACGTTACCCGCGACGTTTGCGAGATTGCCGGCCACATTAGCTACGTTCGCGTTCGTTTCGTACAGCTGGCTGCCATTTACCGCTTCCAGGCTCTTGTCCGAGAGCTCGCCCGCTTTCACATTCGCGATTGTCGTGCCATCCGTACCCTTGAGCGTGATCGAGCCAAGCGTCTTATCGTCGTACGCGACGAAACTATTCGTCAGATTGCCGCTGCCGTCGATGTTCATGCCAAGTTGCTTGAGCTGGCCCACGTTGACGGCGTCGCTGTCGCCCACGCCGTTGGCCACGTTCGACACCGTCACTGCCGGCGCTGAAGCGTCCGTACCGCCCAGCGTCAGTTTGTCGTGCGCCGGCGTATCGTATTGCACCGAGTTGCCGGCCGTAGCCGCGAGGGCCGAGCCGACGTCGGCATAGGTCTGGCCACCGATAGTGAAACTCGGCTTCCTGATCGTGCCATCTGGGTTCACCGTTGCACCGCCGCCGATCGCAGCAGCCACCCCCGACAGCTGGCTCACGTTCACCGCATCGGTGCTGCTGGTACCCGCCGCCATGTTGACGATCTGGCTTTGCTTGCTGGCGTTACCCACCGAGACCACGTTGGCGCGATTCGCGATCGCACCCGAACCGATCGCCACGCTGTTCGCAGCACTAACCGTCGCATTGACGCCTAGCGCCAAACCGCCCGTGGCCGCCTGACTGACGAACGAGTTATAACCGATAGAGACCGAGCCGGGACTCGTGGCGCTGGCATAACTGCCGAGTGCCAACGCGTTGATCGAACTGGCACGCGTGTTGTAACCGATGGACACAGAGTTGTCCGACAGCCCGCCAACGGTTGCACTCGCACCGATTGCGGTCGAGTTCACCGACAGCGCTCCCGCGCCCGAGCCGATTGCCGTGCTCGAGTCACTACCCGCGGCAGCGCCGGCGCCGACGGCCAATGCGTCGACTCCAGTCGCCGCTGCGACCGGACCGATCGCCATGGCGTTCATCACATCCGACGCGGACGTGGCTGAACCTTGTGTCGTGTACGAACTCACCGCGATGTAGCTCAACACGGCAGCCGAGTTCTGCATCATCGACTTCACGCCGCTCGTGGTCGTACCCGCAATCTGAGATTGCAAGGCGTCCAATTGCGCCATCGTAACGGCGTCGGTCGGATTGATGCCGTTGGCGACGTGCGTAATGCGCATTTCCGCGCCCCTGCTGCCGACGGATACCGTATAGGATGCGTCGGTGACAGCATTCACGCCGATAGCCGTCGAGTTGTCGAACATTGCCGTCGCACCCGTGCCGATCGCCAGCGTCTGGGCCTTGGTCGCCACAGCGCCGCCGCCAATCGCCACCGATTCGGCACCGCTTGCCAGTGCAGCGGGCGCCGTCGATACGACTTTGACATACTTGGCGGCGCCCACCAGATCACCCGCAGCTGTGTTGAGTGCGGACAGCGCGTCGCCGATATTGTTGTACGTGGTGCCGCTGATCAGGTAGCCCGGTGCGGTGATCGAACCGTCCGGATTGACCGACGTACCGGAACCCAGAGCGGAAGCAAGTCCGCTGGCACTCTTGTACAACTGATCGCCGTTGACTGCGTCAGCGCTGCCCGACGAAACCTGGCCAGCGGCCAGGTTCGTCACGAGAACCGGTGGGGCCGTCGTCGCACCGCCGAGCGTGAGCGTGTCGTGCGCCGCCGAGTCGTAGACGACCGCGTCGGGCGTGCCCGGCCCGCTGCCCAGAGAGGCGATAGCCGCCTTCATCTGCGCCACGTTGACCGCATCGCTATCCACCGAACCTGCCGCCACGTTGATGATCTGACGCTCCGCACCGTTCGCACCCACCGACACCGCATTAGCGCGATCCGCCGTCGAGTTGGAGCCTAGCGCGACCGAGTTGGCAGCCGACGCGACGGCGGCGCCGCCGATCGCGACCGAATCCGTTCCGACTGCCGAGGAATCGGCCAGCGTCGAATTAGTGTGGAAATACTTGATGCCATTGTCGAAAAGACTGGGCCCCAACTCGCCCACGTTGGCCGCCAGAGTCGCGAGGTTCTGGTTGGTCTGGTACAACTGCCCGCCGTTGACCGCGTCGGTGCTAGACGCGGACGAGATGTCGCCCGCCGCAAGGTGGGTGAGCTTGACCTGCGCCGTGTTGCCCACGCCGCCGAGCGTCACCGTATCGCGAGCGGACGAGTCGTATGCCACCATGAGCGGCGAGCTCTCGGGGCCATTCGCCACCATGTTGTTGACAATGTTCGTCACGTTAGCGACGTTGCTCGCGACCTCGGCCACATTCTGGTTGGTCTGGAACAGCTGCGAACCGTTCACGGCATCCATGCTTCTGGCGTTGGAGATGTCGCCATCCGTCAGGTTCGTGATCTTCGTGCCGTTCGCGCCCTTCAGTGTAATCAGGCTGGCTGCGGAAGTGTCGTAGGTCACCGGATTGTCGACGGGAATGCCAGTGCCGCCGTTGACGCCGCGGATAGCCGCATCCAGCTGGGCGACGTTGACAGCATCGGTAGCCGCGGAGCCTGCAGTCACGTTGGTGATCTGTCTCGTGTAGCTCGTCACGCCGTCCGGCGACAGATAGCCGACCGATACCGTGTCGGCGCGGGTAGCCTGCGAGCCTGCGCCCAGGGCAACCGAGCTGGACGCCAACGCAATAGCGTTCGCGCCGTACGCGCTGGAATCGGTCTGGAGCGCCCTTGCCGATGGCCCGGACGCCACCGAGTTGAGGCCCGTGGCCTGCGCATCAGTCGACGAATCGCTCGAAGCGGAATTCGCCTTGAAATAGCGCGTAGCTTGATAAAACTGCTGGCCGTTCACTGCGTCCGTGCTATCCGACGAGACGGCACCCGCTGCCAGATCAGTGATCTTGTTGCCCGTCATGCTGACGTTATTGAGCATGCTGATGCCCCCCGTGCCCTTGAGCTCGAGGCGGCCATCGTCATAGCCGGTGACGCGGGCGGTGATGTTATTGCTGTTGAAGCCCCACGCACCGTTGTCGGCTGCCGAGTTGTTCAACGAGAAGGACATGCCAGCAGTATTCTCACCAGTCGACGAACAATCCATGACACCGACAGCGCTCGACAACGGCCCCCAGGAGGACCCCACCCCGCCTACGCCGCCCGGGCACAATTCCAGACCGCCATTGCCTGTCGACGCCTGGGCTGCCGCCGTACCCGGCAGCATGGCCGCGCTGATGGCCATCGCGATCGGCATGAACGCAGCCTTGAGCGGCACGGCCAGCCGGTTGACCGCCTCCGCTCGGGACGAGATAGTCCGCGCGGAGGCGGCTCCCGTTCCGCAATGTGTTCTGGCAGTCTCGGGCGCAGCGACCCACGTTCCGGAAACGTCATTCCAGACGCTGATATACGACTTATTCATACATTCCTTGAATAAAGGGCAAGCCCCGCTTGCAGTTCGATTTGAGAAATCGTGCGCACACGCCTCCCGTAAAAAAACTGGCCGGCGCTTTTAAGGCTCGACTAAAGTTTTTCACGCGTCGCAAATTTAACTGGCGGTTCCATCCCTAAAAATCAGGAAACGCGCAAACTCTGTAGGAATTATCCGTATATAATTACGTGAAAAATCTCAACGCTTAGCATTGAGCATGTCCAGCTTGAATCCGAGCGCTTTAAATGAATGCGCCAGAATCTCGTTTCTCGCGCCCCGTCGTGGCGCTTTTACAACAGAAGCGCACGGACGAACGATTGAAACCAAGCAAGATGCCACCGACGAGCACCACAGCCGCCGCCAAAATGGCAACGACGCAGTAACTGCCTTATCTGGCGGGGCGTTCGAGCTCCTCGCGCCCTACCGGGAGATGCGCCGCGATGGCGATGCGCCACACGAATGACGCCGATCGTTAGCCTGTGCACGCTCCGACGTTGATGCAATGTTCAAATGTTCATCTGATTTTTTAGACCGCACGTCATGCGAATTTGCGTCAACGAGATTCAGAACTTTCTTCGATTTAGAGATAAATAAATTCTTATACTTCGCTCCGACACTTCGCCTGCGTTTTTCTGGGGAATTGATTATTAGTTATTTTCCTATATAGCGCTAAAAATCGGCGAAAACGTGTCCGGACGACACCCATTTTTCAATACAAACCATGAAACTTTCACACACTTGCCGTCGTAACAAACAACTCGGCCAAGGCATGACGGAATACATCATCATCGTCGCCCTGATTGCCGTGTCGGCCATTGGCGTGTATTCGCTGTTCGGTCAGACGCTGCGTAACCAGACCGCTGGCCTCGCAGCGGAAATGTCCGGCCAGGACGCGGCGGGCAACATTTCGACCGCGAAAACCAATGCGAACACGGCGACGACGAACGCGAACACGGCGAAGAACATGGGCACGTATAACGCGGACAACAACTAGTAACCTCACCGAATCAGCGATATCCACCATGAACCGCTCTGCCCGCGAGGGCAGGGCCAGGGTCGCCAGCGCTAGCGGGCAGGCGCTGGTCCCTGCACTGCTGTTTCTGCTGGTCGGTTGCATCGGCCTTTATGTGGCGTTCAACTCGTTCCAGATGACCAGCGCCAAAATCAAACTTCAGAACACGGCCGACGCCGCTGCGTACAGCGCCGCCGTGCTGCAGGCACGCGACTACAACTTCTCCGCGTACACGAACCGCGCGATGATCGCCAATCAGGTCACGGCCGCGCAGGTGGTGGCATTGAAATCATGGATCGACGAACTCGACGCGACCTACTCGCAGTCCAATCTCGACGACACGGTCACCACGCTGGCGGATCATCCCGCGCAATGGAGTACGCCGAAACAGATCGGCAAAGCCGACATTGGGCCGGTGCGTGCCGCGCTCGACGCGCTGCTGCCCACGGTCGCCCGCGACATCGGCCAGCTCAATCGCGCCCTGAGCGTGGCGCAAGCCAACTATCACACGGCCGTCTTCACCGCGGTCCCCGACACGGCCGACGCAATCGCGCAACTTAACCAGCCTGGCACGCATGTCACCGCCGGCTACTTCATCAGCGATCGCAACGCGGCGCAACTGGCGGCGTGGTCGTCGTACACGGCCACCGTCACGCCCGCGGGCACCCTCGGTCAGGATGACTTTGCCGATGTAGTGACGAACCCTCACACCCTCGACGGTTTCGTCAAGAATCGCGACTCGGTGCGCAGCGTCGCGCCAAATTTCCAGCAACTGAACGACAGCGCCAACAAAATATGCGGCGCCAACAGTTCGTTCACCATCAATGTGACGCACGACGGCGGCACCCAGCTTCGCAGCGACAAAGCCGGCTGGCAGTCGATCGATGCGAGCACCGCGCTCCTCAGAATCAGCTGTATCGGGCCGATCGAATCCATTGCTGGTCACGGCGGCAGTGCCAACGGGAACATCACCAGCTTCATGACCCACCCGCCATTCGTGGCGGCAGAGGACTGGGAGGGCTATGGCGGTTACTTCAACTTCGGCTACACCGGCACTTCGGTGCCCGGTCGGGTGCCGAGCTCGATGGCGGAACAGTTCAGCCAGACCCCCGGTCCCTCGCTCGACCCGGCCAACGGCGGCCTGTTGCCTTATCAGGAAGTGCGCGGCGTACAGCTCGCCGCCCAGGCGCCGCGCATCACGGTCGAAGTGACGCGCAACGCCGATACGCTGATCAGGACCGCCGGCTTGCAAGGCGGCGGAATGATCAACGTCGGCATCGACTCGGCTGGCGGCGCAATGCGCGCGCTGTCGAGCGCCCACGCCTATTTCGTGCGGCCGGACGAAACCTCTTCCGGCGTTTCGATCATCGGCGGCATGCTGAACGCCGATCAATGGGCACGCCCTGACCAGAAGACCGAATACCCGAGTCTGTTCAGCCCGTACTGGCAAGCCACGCTTGCGCCGGTCAGCGCCAGCGAACGCGCCGCGGCTCGGCAAAGCCAGATGTCAGTCGCCTCGCAGCCCTGACCCCGAGCTTCATACGCAATGAGACAAGGTCAAACCTACATAAAAGGCGCCGCGCAATCAGGTCAGGCTATGGCGGAATTTCTCGTTTCCATGGTCATGGTCATGAGCGTGTTGCTGCTCGCGATCGTCATGCTCGGCAAGTTCAACGACGTACGCAACCGCACGCTGATAAGTTCCCGCTACGTCGCGTGGGAACGCACCGTGTGGACGGACAACGACGGAAAGAAGAACCTCGCCGCCGATCCGGGCACCACGGAAGCTTGGTCCAGTACCTATGGGAGCGCCGCGTTGGGCGTCGCCAAAGCAGACGCCGAACTCAAGGCCGAAGTGATGCAACGCGTGATGGCCGGCGACGGTGCGCCGATCTCGAGCCTCGACCGCAAACAGACCCAACTGGCCTCGTCCCAGCCGGCCATGTGGAAAGACTACGGCGGGCATCCTCTGTTGGCATCCGTGAATGACGTCGCGGTCGGCACCAGCGAGACAGCCGATCCCGCCAGCGCCCAAAGCAGCGCAGCCCTTGCCCAGTGGGCCGTTCCCACTGCCGCGGGAACACCCTACAGCGCGCACCTGAGCCTGCCGACGAGCACACTGCAGTCTGGCTCCGTCAGCATTTCCATTGCGCAGAACAGCGAGGTGCTGAAGCGGCTCTGGCCGAAAGACGATCAGCTGCCCGCCTTCAGTGGCCTCACGTTCTCCGACACCAACGTATTGATGAGCAACGCCTGGGTGCCGGACGGCGCCACCCGCAACGAGCAGCTGTTCAGCGAGGCAGTGCCGGCCGCGCAGGCCACGCTCGTGCCATCGAGCGGTTATTTGGGGCTGAAGAAGTACGCCCCGGAAATTTCGACGCTTGAATTCGGACGCATTCGGCGAGACGTCGTCCCGCCAAATCGTTTGAATCCATGACGTTCGAGCCAATGAAGCACATGCCTCGCCTCGTACGCCGCGCTTGCCTGGCAGGCGTACTCGTCACCGGCGTTCCGGCGGCCGATGCCGCCTGCAACAAGATGCCAGTTCAACCACAGGGCACGGTGGCCATCGGCCGCGACATGATCGTCGACGGTGTGCCCGCCTCGGTTACAGGGATGCAATTCGCCGGCGCGGTGGACGACGTATCGAACGCATTCCGCGACTTCTGGCGTCGCGAAGACGCGCCGGCTAAAAGCCTGCCGATCTCGTCAGGATGGCTACTGAGCGCACTGGACGGCCCGTGCCTCTACGTGTTGAGCCTTGCGCCGCAGCAGCCAGGCGGGCGCACGCGCGGACTCATGAGCGTGATCCGGCTCGGCGGCGGCAAGGCGGAACATCGCCTTCCGGATGCCGCCGTGCCCCTGCCGGAAGACGGCAAGGTGGTGTCGGATGTCGAGAGCCACGACGCCGGGCAGACGGGGCGCACGTGGCAACTCGACGTCCCAGGGGATGCGCGCTGGAATGCGCAGCGTTATCGCAACCATCTCGCGGCGCGCGGCTGGGTGAGCGTAGGCCGCCAATCGGACTATCGCTCCAACGCCGTGGCCGCCGCGCAAGACACGGCGTTCGCGATGCACCACGGCGGCGATAGCGTAGACGTCAGTTTTTCGGATCGCGACGGCAAGACCATCGCGGTCGTCAATGCAATAAGGAACCGCTGAGATGCAACAACCGGGACGTTTCCCTCTCTTCGCGACGCCGCGCAGCCGGCAGCGCGGCCAGGCGTATGCGGAATATCTCGTCGTCACCGCCGCGCTGATCGGCATTCTGCTGATGGCGACTGGCGACACCGCCGCGCCATTTACCGCGCTCGTCTCCGGCTTGAAATCTTTGTTCGGCGCTTACAGCTTCACCCTATCGCTTCCCTGACCGGCCGCGGTCGATTGTCCATGCTCAAGAAAATAAACCTCCGCTCGCTGTTCGCAAATTCCTGGGTACTGCTGTTCCTTGCCGTGCTGGTCGCGGCTAGTCTCACGTTCCTTCTCTACAAATACCTGAACGATCGCGAGACCAAACTCAAATCGGACATCGCCGCGCAAACCGTGCGCTCGGGCGTGCAGGTCGTCGTGCCGGCGCACGACGTGCCCGTCGGCACGCCTTTGTCGAGCAGCGAATTCGTCTCCCGCGAAATTCCGGGCGACATGGTCTACGACGACATGATCCGCCCGGACGATTTCGACAAATACCGCACGGCGCATCTCGTCAAACCGGTCCGACGCGGTCTGCCGCTGCGTGCCGGCGACATCGACGCGCTGCGCGGCCGTGACTTCTCCGACGCGCTACCAGCGGGACAGCGTGCATTGACAGTCGAAATCGATACGGTCAACGCGACGGCGCTGCTGCTTCGCCCAGGCAACCGGGTCGATCTGTACTGGCTCGGCAAAGTGTTCCGCGAAGACCATGCATCCGACGACAAGAAAGTCGCGCAACTATTAATGCCGAACGTGCTCGTGCTTGCAACCGGTCAGGACATTCGGCCGCGCGACGCGGGCGAAGCCGCGCAGCAGGACCCGGCGAATGCCGGCAGCAGCGCGATGAGCCGACAGCAAGGCATGAGCTATACGACCGTCACGCTGCAAGTGCCGGTCGACGACGTGCCGCGCATCGCGCTCGCACAGCGATTAGGCGGCTTGCGCGTGATCCTGCGCAACGCCGACGACAAAGGCAGCGACGGTCCGCCATTAGTGCAGGAAAGCGACGTGTTCATGGACCCCACGCGAGGCACGCCGACGGCCGGCGGCGGTCCGGCCGCTCAGGTTGTCGAAATGATTTCGGGCGGCGGTTCGAATGGCAGCAGCGTGCTGGTCAGTCCTGGGCCGCAGCCGGCCCCCGCGCAGTCGACTCGCACCGAAGGCACCGCGGCCGCCGCCACGCAGAGCGAAACGGGGCAGCGCGAACCCAGCCTCTACGAGCAGGCCAACGCCATCGCACAACAATTGCAGAAGGCCGCGGCACCCAGCCCGTCCAAGTAGAACTCAAGTACCGAGCCCAGGTTTCACGCCATGAAAGTCAAACACAATGCGGCGCGATTGCGTCGCCGGATCCTGCCGTCCGTTCTCATCGGCATGGTGATGTGCAGAGCCGCTCCAGCTACATTCGCGCAAGCCGTCTATCCGCCGGCCACCGCTTCGGGCGACGCGTCCGCGAGTACCCGTGTGCTCGAAATGTTCAGCGGCGAAGTGCGGATTCTCCATCTCCCCGGCGCGATAAAACGCATCGCGATAGGCAACGGCAGGCTGATCACCGCGAATGTGGTCGACGGCAGCCTGATGCTTCTCGGCGAACGGGACGGCATCACATCGCTGGTTGTCTGGAACGAGAAAGGCATCGCGCTGCAAACCACGGTACGCATCGCCAAAGCGGAAGTGAACGCGTCGGTGCAACAACTGCGCTCGGTGCTGGAGTCGGTGCAGGGGCTGCAGATCGATCCGATCGGTTCGAACATCGTCCTGTCCGGTGTCGTGCATCGGGACATGGTGTCGATCGTCAAAGCCGCCACACAAGACATGAAGAACGTGATCGACACGACCAAGGTCGATGAAGGGGACGCGCTGAAGAAGACCGTCCACTTCAAGGTGCAGATCATGGAAGTGACCCGCAACGGGCAGAGGAACCTCGGCATTGCGTGGGACAGCGCATTCAACGGACCGCAGATCGCCGGCGCCGCCACCTTTGCGACGGGGGCGGCCAGAGCCGTCACCGCGGGCACGAATTATTTCCTCGCGGGCATCGCGTCGAACATCACGTCGCAGATCAACTTCGCCGTCAGCAACGGCGACGCGTACATCCTCGCCGCGCCCGAGCTGAATACGAAGAGCGGTGGCACAGCGAGTTTCCTCGCTGGCGGACAGGTGCCGATTCCGCAATCGGGCGCGCTGGGCACAACCAACGTTCAGTACAAGGACTACGGAATCAAACTGAACATCGTGCCGGTGGTCGATGCGAACAACATTATCTCGGCGCACCTGACGACCGAGATCAGCCAGATCGATCCGACCGTGACGTACGGCGGCATGCCGGGCTTTCTGACGCGCAACACCAGTTCGGATATTTCGATGCGGGCCGGCGAGACGCTCGCGATTTCCGGTCTGATCAGCGCGGATGTGGCGAACAACTCGACCGGTATGCCGTTTCTCGGCCAGTTGCCCATCATCGGCCAGTTGTTCCGCTCGGACGCGTTCCGCGCAAAGAAGAGCGATCTCGTGATTTTCGTGACGCCGATCATTTCCGATCCGGCGCTCGATCCGAACACGAATCTGCTGGCGCGCGCCGACACGGTGGATCAGGCCTTCCGCAAGGAATACGGCAATCCCGAGCCCCTGGTCGCGGACGAGGAAAAGGCGACGCGCATCGCTGCGCCGCGCCAGCCGGTCACGGCCACGCCCGCGTTATTACCGGCGCCGTTGCGCAGCACGCCAGCGGTGGAGCAGCCGCGGATGCCTGTTTCGGAGCCGTCTCCTGATCCGGCTGCCATTTCCGAGCATGCGTCGTCTCAGGCACCGGTCCCGGAACGTGATCTGCGTCGCCTGTCCGCGTCGGCGAGCGGGGCGACGCAGGAGCCTGCTTCACCGCCATCGACGCCATCGACGACGCCACCGACGGCGGCTGTCAGCACGCCGCCAGAGGGCATCGCCGAGGCCCTGCGCAGGCTGATTGCCGCGCAGCATCCGCCTGCGGCGCCGAGTGCGCGAGGCGACCCCGCACAGCCGGTTTCGAACGACGAGGTCGCGCCACAACAGCTCGGCGTGCCCGGCACCCCGGTCAACTGATCGACGCAGTCAAACAACATCATGCTCAATCTTCAGATACACACGCGCCATGCGCCGATGCGGGCATTGCAGATCGAACAGGGCTGCACGATCGGCAAAAATGCGAGCTGCGACATCGTCGTCAGAGGGATGCTGACAGGCAAGCTGCAGGCGCGCATCGTTCGGGAAAACAACGCCTATTACATCGAAGACCAGGGTGGCATCGTGGCAACGCTCGTCAACGGCTCGCCGATCACGCGTTTCGGTCCGCTGACCGAGGCGGACCAGATCGAGGTCGGCATGACGACAATCAGGATCGTTCGTGGTGGGGGCGCGGCGCAAGCGTCCGTCGTAGCGTCACAGGCTGCACACGCGCCCCCGCAAATCGCCCAGCCAGCACACTTGGCACCCTGGGCGTCACCATCGCCACTAGCCCAGCCGACGCAGCCACCACAAGCTCCGGCATCGACACACGTCGCGCCCTCGCTCACCGCTCGCGTGGCGGCACTCACCCCGGCCGGCTCGCTAGAGCCGGCCGCCGCCGGCCGCTCACTCTCCGCCGTGCCCGCCCTCCCGGTCACACAACCATCGCCCGGCGCGTCCGGCGACGCAACCGGCCGCCCCCAGCCTTTCCTCGACACGCGTCTACCTACGCGCACGCTCTACGCGAAACGGAGCGCGGCCGCCGCGCTACCCATTGCGCCGATCAACAGTCCGCTCGGCATCGAACTGCGCAAACAGGCGCACATGAAGGTCATCGCCGCGCTCGACCTGCGCCGTCTGAACGTCGCGCGAATGGAGGAAGACGAACTGCGCAATACCGTCAGCGCCGCGCTCGACGACATCCTGAATCACGACCGCAGCTTCCACACGACGGACGTCCCGCTCGCAACACTGAAGAAAAGCGTGTTCGATGAAATTATCGGGCTCGGTCCGCTTGAAGAGCTGATCGCCGATTCGAGCGTGTCGGAAATCATGGTCAACTGCCACAACGAGATTTTCGTCGAGCAGGACGGCCGCCTGACCCGATCGCCCGTCATCTTCACCGACGACCGTGCAGTGCTCGGCGCGATCGAGCGCATCGTCGCGCCAATCGGCCGCCGCATCGACGAAAGCTCGCCGATGGTCGACGCGCGCCTCGCCGACGGCTCGCGCGTCAACGCCGTGATCCCGCCGCTCGCGCTGAAAGGGCCGAGCATCACGATCCGTAAGTTCCTGAAACGCAAACTGCAAGGCGACGATCTGATCCAGTTCGGCTCGGTGTCGCCAGACATGCTCGAATTTCTGCATACCGCCGTCGAGCAGGGCGCCAATATCATCATCTCCGGCGGCACCGGCTCGGGCAAGACGACCTTGCTGAACGTGCTGTCGAACTACATTCCCGACGACGAACGCATCGTCACCGTAGAAGACGCGGCGGAACTGCAACTATCACAGCCGAACCTCGTGTCGCTCGAAGCACGTCCCGCAAACATGGAAGGCAAAGGCGCGATCCCGATCCGCGATCTGGTGAAGAACTGCTTGCGGATGCGGCCCGACCGGATCGTGGTCGGCGAGTGCCGGGGCGGCGAAGCGCTCGACATGCTGCAAGCGATGAACACCGGCCACGACGGGTCGCTGACGACCCTGCACGCCAACACGCCGCGCGACTGCATTGCCCGTCTCGAAGTCATGACGCTCATGGCCGGGCTCGATCTGCCGGTGCAAGCGATCCGCGAACAGATCACCTCGGCGGTCGACCTCATCGTGCAGCAGTCGCGCTTTTCCTGCGGCTCGCGCCGCGTCACGCATGTGACGGAAGTGAGCGGTATGGAATCGGGCGTGATCACGCTGCAGGACGTATTCGTGTTCAAGGAAGAAGGTTTCGGCGAGGACGGCAAGATTCGCGGCGAGTTCGTGCCCACAGCGTACGTCCCCGATTTCTATCAGGAGCTGATTCGCCGGCGCATTCCCGTGAATACCGACATCTTCACGCGTGGCAACTGAGAGACCCGCATGACGCTTTCCTTTATTCTCGCGCTCACGTTCGCCGGTTGCCTTGCGCTGATTTTGCTGGTCGCTCGCACGGGTACGGTCACGCTCAGGGCCGGCACGCGGCAGATGGCAGGCGAAATCGAATCATCGCTCGCGGACGCCTTCGTGTTCGTGAACCGGCAGAAGGCCGCCGCATGGAGCCTGGTGCTGATGTTCGGCCTGCCGTTGGCGGTGTTTCTGCTCACTCGCAGCCTCCTGATTGCCGCAGCCTGCGTGCCGATCGCGCTTGTCCTGCCGAGGCGGTATCTCGCGCGGATGCGTCGCAAGCGCATCGAGGCGCTCGAAAAACAACTGCCCGACGCGCTGCTGATGATGTCCGGCGCGCTGCGCGCGGGCGCGAGCTTTCCGAGCGCGCTCGACGCTGTGGTACACGAAACCACTGCGCCGATCTCGCAGGAGTTCGATCTGCTGATGCGCGAAATCCGCCTCGGCATCGATCTGGACATCGCGATGCGCAACATCGAAAAACGCATTCCAATCCCCGACTTTCTGATGATGACCGCCGCCGTCACGATCGCGCGTGAAGTCGGCGGCAATCTCGCCGAATCACTTGAATCTGTCGCGCGCACGTTGCGCGAGAAGCTGCAGATGGAAGGCAAGATCAGGGCGCTGACCTCGCAAGGCCGCATGCAGGGCATCGTGATGACCTGTCTGCCGCTCTTTCTGATGCTGGTGCTTCGTTTCATGGAACCCACGGCGATGGCGCCGTTATTCGGCGAACCGGTCGGCTGGGCCACACTGGCGGTGATCAGCGTGATGGAGATACTCGGCTACACCTGGATCAAAAAAATTACCCACATCGACGTGTGACCTATGCTGCTATTCATTGCTCTTGTCGTCAGTATCGGCGCGGTCGTATTTGTCGGCATCGGCGGCAAATCGATCATCAATCTGATCGGCGCGGTGCCGCTCGAAAATCGCCTGTTTCTCGATCCGCTGCCGAAGTCGCTGCAGCCGCTGTGGCCGCTCGTCAATTTCATGGTCCATCATGTCGGCAACCGCTTCAGCGCGAAGCTGGTCGAGAAAACCGATCTGCAATTGCGGCTGACATCGCTCACGTTTCTGATGAACGCGCGGCAGTTCATCGCGCTGTCGATCATCGGCGCGGCATTGGCCATGCTCGTCGCGCTGCTGCTGATGCTGCTGCTCGGCATGTGGTCGGTGCTGGCGCTGATCGGCGCGGGCCTTCTCGGCTACTTCTACCCGCGCCTCTGGACCCGCGACGTGCGGCGCCGCCGCGTCGCGCAAATCCGCAAGCATCTGCCACTCTATCTCGACTTCCTGACGCTCGCCGTCGAAGCCGGCCTGAACGTCAACGGCGCGATTCAGAAAGCGGTCGAAAAGGGTCCACCGGGGCCATTAAGATGGGAACTCGAACACGTGCTGCGCGACCTCAAATCCGGCCTGAACCGCACTGAAGCGTTACGCCGCCTCGACGACCGTTTGCGCATCAAGGAAGTGACCAACCTGGTGGGCGCGGTCGTGCAGGCCGAACGGATGGGCTCGGGGCTCGCGAAATCGCTGCGCTTTCAGTCCGAACAGCGCCGCTCGGAGCGCTTTCAGCGCGCGGAAAAGCAGGCGATGGAAGCGCCGGTGAAGCTGATCTTCCCACTGCTGGTGTTCATCTTTCCGGTCACGTTTATCGTGCTCGGCTTCCCGATCGCGATGAAGTTCGTCCAGGCGGGCTTGCTGTGAAGACAGCTCGTCTCCACATTCGCGGGCGCGACTCCGGTGTCGAAGTGTCGATCACGGAAACCGCCCGCGAACGGCTGCGCGGCCTGCTCACCCGCGAACGTCTTGCGCCTGGGGAAGCGTTGCTGCTCGAACGATGCGCATCGGTGCATACGTTCGGCATGCGCTTTGCCATCGACGTGGTGTTTGTCGACCGGAATCGGCGCGTCGTCGCGATTCATCGCGAGGTGCCGAGGTGCCGCGTTCTGTTCGACCTTCGCGCCGCCCTAACGCTGGAAATGCCGGCAGGTGGCGCGAGCCAGCATGGATTGTCCGTCGGCGATCCGCTCGTTTTCGAGGCAGTCTCGTGACCCGTCGCCATTTCGGATTCGGGCCGCCAGCGTCGCGCCGCGCAAGATCGGCCCATGCTGCGCGCAGGCTTCGGCAGTCGGGTCAATCGATGGTGGAATTCATCGTGATTGCGCCGGTGCTGCTGTTCGTCTGTTTCGGCACGCTGCAGTTCGTGCTGCTGTATCAGGCGAAGGCGACGCTGGATGTCGCCGTGATCGAAGCAGCCCGCGAAGGCGCGGTCAACCACGGCTCAATGCAGGCGATGCGCAACGGACTCGCGCGCGGCCTCGCGCCGCTCTACGCGCGCAAAGCGAGCACCGACGGCGCCGCCGACGCGCTGGCGAAAGCGCAAACCGATGCCGCCGACTTCAGCGCGATCACGATCCTCAATCCGACGGCGGCGGCCATCAGGGACTACTCGCAGCCACGCTATTACGCAGACGAGGCGGCCACCTATATGGAGGTCCCCAACGATTCGTTGATGTATCGCGATTCGTCGATCCCGGTCGATGCGAAGTCGGGCGTGAATATCCAGGATGCAAACCTGCTAAAAATTCATGTGCACTACTGCTATGACATGTATGTGCCGCTCGCCAATAAGGTGATCTACTACGCGGCCAACATAATCGGCAGCATCGGCACGGGCGGCCTTCTGACGCGCGAGCCGGCCAATCTGAACCAGGAACCGTATGGCTACCCCAAAAACGGCGACGATCTTTGCCGTATCCGACTCAAGGATGGCATCGAGACGAGCCGCTGGCCCCTGTCGCTGGATTCAGAGGCGATCGTGCGCATGCAGTCGCCGATCAGGGCTTCTGCCTTGAATGACTCGCCGAATCCGTCGGGTATTCCTATCGCCTACAGCAGTAGCCATTCGTCGAATGCTGCGAGTCACTGATGGCGGATCGTGTGGAGAAGGAATTGTCCGCGTTATATCGGGTGGTGTCGGGCGCGGCGTTGAGGGACAGGATGTCATGCCGGTTGCCGGGGTCGCTTGAGTCGCTTGGGTTGCTCGGATCGCTTGGGTTGCTCGGGTCGCTTGGGTTGCTCGGGTCGCTTGAATCGCTGGTGCTCGCCGGCGTGGTCGCGGCAAGCTGGTGCGTGCCGGGCTACGCGCTCGCCGCCGACAGCGCATCGGTTCACCCACGCCACACGTCGGGCGTGATCATGATGATCGGCGGCATGACAGACGACAGCGACCCTGCAGCACCTCCCGCCGCGGCGCCAACGGAGGCCTTTTCACGTCCGGAATACACCAGCGCGCACGCCGTGCTACTCGAGCCCGGCGACTCGCGATTGACCGGCGCGATCCGGCAAACGTCCGCATCGGTCGCCGCGCGCGTGATGGCGCTGTCGCCGATCATCGACGAAGCCGCGCACGTCGCGGGTATCGACAGTGCGCTACTGATGGCCATGATCGAAGTGGAATCCGGTGGCAACCCGCAAGCGGTGTCTCCCAAGGGCGCGACCGGCCTCATGCAGTTGATGCCCGGTACGGGCCAACGACACGGTGCATCGAATCTGTTCGATCCGCGCCAGAACATCGGTGCAGGCGCGCGTTATCTACGAGAACTCACGCAGCAGTTCGGCGAGCTGCCGCTCGCGCTCGCGGCCTACAACGCTGGCGAAGGCGCGGTGCAAAAGTATGGCGGCCACATACCGCCGTACGCGGAAACGATGAGCTATGTGCCCAAGGTGATCGCGCGATACAGATGGTATCGCGCGGCGCTGGCAGCCGCGAGCAGTGCACGGGTACAGGAGGTGGCGGAGGACGTTCGCGGGCGCTCGCTGGTGGTCCGCACCGGAACCGGCGACTGACCGGTTATCTGCCGGGACCGGTGACAGGCGCGCATCGCTCAACTCAGCGCAAAACGGACATCGCCCACCGCTGCGTCGATCGACAGTTTCAGCTTCGTCAACGCGTCGACCAGCAACGGCACGAGCGTCCCGACCACCGGCTGCTGCCGCTCACGCGCCGCCGCTTCGATTGCGGCGAGCAATGCAATCAGTTCATTGCAATCGAGCAGACGCGCCGAACCGGCGATTCGATGCGCGGCACCCGCCACGGCGTCCCACGACGACGCCGCGACACTCTCCTGCAACGACACGAGCGCCGTTCGATTAGTTTCGCTAATCATTTGGAGCAGATACTGGGCGACCCGGTGATCGTCGCACGCCAATTCGAGTGCTTTCGCGTGCAGCGCACGCGCTTCGTACGTGGGCATCGGTGAATTCATCTCGTCGAAGCGATCCGGCAACGCCGCGCCAGATCGATCAGTTCCACCAGCGATTTCGCACCGACCTTCTGCATGATGCGGGTTTTGTGGCTGCTGACCGTCTTGTTGCTGATAAACAGCGCGTCGCCGATCGCCTTGTTCGACATGCCTTTCGAGAGCATCTGCAGGATGACCAGTTCCTTATCCGACAGCAGCCTCACGCGCTCTTCCTCATCGACGGATGCGCCGTGGGCAGGCGGCAGGCCGCTCGCGGTCGTCACCGGAAACACGGAGTAGCCCGCGAGGACGGCCTCCACACCCCGCATGATCTCCTTCATCTCCTGTGACTTGCTGACGAAACCGTGGACACCGCAGCGCATCGCGCGCGGCGCAAACGTGGCGGGATCGTGGCCCGACAGCACGAGCATCCGGATCGGCGGATGGGCGAGTTTCAGGCGCGGAATCACGTCGAGCCCGCTGATGCGCGGAATATCCAGATCCAGGATGGCGAGTTTCGGAGTGTGCTGGCGGGCCAATTCGACGGCGGTCTGTCCGTTGTCGGCCTCGATGACTTCCTCGATACCCAGCAACTGCATGAGCTGCATCTTGATGACCATCCGGAATGCCGGATGATCGTCGATAACCAGAATCGTTGACATGTTGAACTCCCCCTCGAAATTTTTTCGACGCCGCACGTTGCTCGTCATCGAACCGCGCGGCGTGCCTGTTTGTTATTTGCGTCGTACGGCTCGGCCTACGAAGCCGCAGCCGCCAGTTCTATCTCCACCTGGCGATTGGGCGCGAGGCATCGCTCCAGTTCATTGCGCTTGGTTTGCCGGCATTCGGCTCGCGGACTCGAACTGCCTTGACCGTGAACCACGGCGGTAATCTCACGCCGCGCGTTCGCAGATACTGCTCGACGGGTCGCGCGCACAGCAACGCCGTGCGGTGGTCGCAGGCGTCGCCGCCGCGGCGATGGGTGTAGCGGATAGTTGGTTTGCGGGTGGCGCCCGCTTTTTTTGGGTCGAGCGCGATGGCATTGAAACGAAGCTTGCCGCCGCGCAGCATCGTGGTGGCGATGCCGAGCCGTTCACGCGCCGCATGGTCAGTGCAGCCGGCCAGGGCCAACGAACCACCCAGCGTCGTTAGCGGGAATGTCATGGTCTGTCTGCGCCGAGCGCATTCTTTTTAGAAGGCTCAAAGTATGCAGACCCGCAGACCCGCGGGGAATGGGAGCAATCTTAGAATCGCGTCAGAGAATCATCCTATCGCAATGCCGCACGGGAACCGGTTGGTCTCCCGGCGGCACTGGCCCCGCTCAAACCCTGACTGCCCGCGCGGCGTTGCGTCCGCGCAGCCATTCGAGCGCCAGCAGCAGGGATGTCGAGAAGACGATCAGAATCGTCGCGAGCGCGGCAATGGTCGGGCTGATGTTCTCGCGGATGCCGGTGAACATTTGCCGCGGCAGCGTGGTTTGATCCGCGCCCGCGAGAAACAGCGTCACGACCACTTCGTCGAACGACGTCGCGAACGCGAACAGCGCGCCGGAAATCACGCCCGGTGCGATCACCGGCAGCGTGATGCGAAAAAACGTCTTCAGCGGATTCGCACCCAGCGACAAGCTGGCGCGTACCAGGTTGTAGTTGAACCCCTGCAGCGTGGCAGCGACGGTGGTGACGACGAAGGGCACACCGAGCGACGCGTGCGCGAGGATCAGACCGAGGTAGGTATTCGCGAGCCCCAGCGGCGCAAAGAACAGATACATGCCGACGCCGACCACCACCACCGGTACGATCATCGGCGAGATCAAAATCGCCATCAGCAGGCCTTTACCGCGAAAGTTCGCCTTGGTCAGCCCGACCGCCGCGAGCGTGCCGAGCACGGTCGCGACCACCGTTGCCGAGGGTGCGACGATGAAGCTGTTTTTCGCGGCCATGCGCCACTCGTCGGACACGATCAGATTCTGATACCAGCGCAGCGACCAGCCCGGAATCGGATACACCAGGAACGTGCTCGACGAAAACGACAGCGGCACGATTGCCAGCACGGGCAGGATCAGGTACAGCAGCGTCAGCACCACGAGCGCGCGCAGCACGAAATACCACACACGCTCGACCAGTGACGTATGCGGTGCGAACAGGGGCTTGGCAAGTTTCATCGCAATGCGCTCCGTTCAGCCGAGACTCAATGAAGAACGCGTGAAGCGTCCGTAGATCACGTACAGCACGAGCGTCGCGGCCAGCAGCAAGCCGCCGAGTGCGCACGCCATGCCCCAGTTGATCGTCACGTTGGTGAAGTACGCGACGTAGTAGCTGACCATCTGGTCGTTAGGTCCGCCGAGCAACGCGGGCGTAATGTAGTAGCCGATCGCGAGAATGAACACCAATAGCGCGCCCGCGCCGACGCCCGGATAAGTTTGCGGCACATACACGCGCCAGAACGCGGCGAACGGATGACTGCCGAGCGAGATCGCGGCGCGCTGGTAGGTGGGCGGAATCGATTTCATCACGCTGTACAGCGGCAGGATCATGAACGGCAGCAGAATGTGCGTCATCGAAATGTAGACGCCGGTGCGGTTGAACAGCAGCGCGAGCGGATCGTGCAGCAGGCCGCTTGCGATCAGCGCCTTGTTCACGAGCCCTTCGCTTTGCAGAATCACGATCCATGCGGCGACGCGCACGAGGATCGACGTCCAGAACGGAATCAACACGAGAATCATCACCAGATTCGCGCGGCGCTCGGACAGCGTCGAAATCCAGTACGCGAGCGGATAGCCGAGCAGCAGCGTGAACAGCGTCACCGCCGCGCCGATCACGAACGTGCGGCTGAACACCTTGAGATAGATCTGCTGATCGGGATCGGTCGGGATAATGCGGCCGAACGCGTCCTGCTTGTGGTCCAGCGATGCGAGCAGGTAGAACGGCGAGAACGTGCCGGCGTTTTTCGCAATGGCCTGCCAGTACGCGATGTCGTTCCAGCGTTCGTCCAGTTCGACGAATTTCGCGCGTACCTGCGGAGGTGTCAGATGCAGGGGCTGGCTGTTGTCGTCGACGAAGGGCATCGCGCGCGCGGACTTCGCGACCAGCGAGCGAAAGCCCGGAATCTCCACGTTCAGACGCCGCGCGAGCGCGCCCATGCCGTCGCTGTCGGCGACCGCGGTGAGGTCGGTGGCAAGCGCGGCGAACGCGGCATCCGGCGGCGGCGCTTTGCGGTCCCAGTTACTCAGCGCGGTGAGCGTATGCGGCAACGCGTTGGCGACTTCCGGGTTCTGCGCGGCGCGCGTGAGCAGCGCGCCGATCGGCACGACGAAAATGAGCAGCAGGAAAATCGCGAGCGGCGCGATCAGCAGCAGCGCCATTGCGCGCTTTCTGGATTCCGCGGCTTTCAGTTCGCGCTTGAGGCGCCCGGTTGATTCAGGCGTCGAATCGGCGGCGATCGTCATCGTAGTCACACCTGTTCTCCCACGTCGCATCCGAGCGTGCGCGGCCGGCTTCGAACCCGCGCGCACGTTTTCATGTATCGATACGGCGCGGCCCCGCCTGTCGCAAAGCCGCGCCCTCCTGCCTCGATCCGCTTACTTCGAAGCCCACGAAGAAAAGCGCTGTTCCAGCTCATCACCGTGATCGGTCCAGAACGCCAGGTTCTGCAATACCGCGTTCTTGCCGTTGGCCGGCGAGTTCGGCAGATTCGCGAGCGTCTTCGGGTCGAGCGCCTTGATCGCCGCCACGTTCACGGGACCGTACGCGATGTGCTGCGCATAGTCCTGCTGCGGTTTCGACGACAGCGTATAGGCGATGTACTTCTCCGCCACCGCCTTGTTCGGCGAGCCCTTCGGAATCGCCCAGTAGTCGAGGTCGTAGATGCTGCCGTTCCACACCACCTTGAGGTTCTTGCCTTCCTTCTGCGCGGCGTCGATGCGGCCGTTATACGCGGTGGACATCACCACGTCGCCCGCGACGAGAAACTGCGGCGGCTGCGCGCCCGCTTCCCACCACTGGATGTTCGGCTTCAGTTCGTCGAGCTTCTTGAACGCGCGGTCCTGGCCTTCCTTGGTGGCGAGCACCTTGTAGACGTCCTTCGGCGGCACGCCGTCGGCCATCAGCGCGAATTCGAGGTTGTAGCGCGCGCCCTTGCGCATCGCGCGCTTGCCGGGGAATTTCTTCACGTCCCAGAAATCGACCCAGCCGTTCGGCGCGGTTTTCAGCTTGTCGGCGTTATACGCGAGCGCCGTCGACCACACGAAAAAGCCGACGCCGCAAGTTTGCGGCGCTTCGGGAATCAGATCCGACTTCTTGCCGATCTTCGACCAGTCGAGCTTCTCGTACAGCCCTTCGTCGCAACCCCGGCCGATGTCGCCCGATTCGACTTCCACCACGTCCCAGTTCACATGCTTGGCTTCGACCATCGCCTTCACTTTGGCCTGCTCGCCGTTGTACTCGACGGCGGTGACCTTATTGCCGGTTTGCGATTCGAACGGCTGGTTGAAGGCGGCTTTCTGCGCATCGCCATTCGCGCCGCCGAAGTTGACGACCGTCAGCTCGGCAGCATTGACCTGCGCGGCTCCCAGCGCGAGCGCGAGCGCACCGACAGCGATGGCGCAGCGCGATTTCCCGATCTTGTTCATGGTGTGTTCTCCTTTGGTGGTGTGCATCAAGCTGAGTACAGTGCGACTTGTTATGTGCTGCTTTGCCTTGCCTGCGTCGAACCGCTGGGCGTTCGACACGTTCACGCCGCCGCGAACACCCGCAGATGCTCGGGCGCAAACTCCAGTGCGACGGGCGCACCAGGCGAGAAGGTGTCGAGCGCGGCGGTGCCGAGCGGCACCTTGACGAAGCACTCGTCCTGCTCACGCACGCCGCAGCGCATGCGCACGTGGTCGCCGAAATAGATCAACCCGCGCGCTTCGCCGCTGAGCGCGTTGGCGCCCGGCCGCGTCGAACCGTTCGCGAGTTTCATGCGCTCGGGCCGGATGCAGGCGATCGCCGGGGCGCCCGTGCGCGCATCGCCGATATTGCGCCCGGTCAAACGCGTGCCGTCGCTCAGATGAAGCTCGCAATACTCGCCGTCGACATTCGCGACCGTGCCGCGCAGTTTGTTGCTGTCGCCGATGAAGTTCGCGACAAACTCGTTGCACGGCGATTCATAGAGGCGATCAACCGTATCGAGCTGCTGCACGATGCCTTTGTCGAACACGGCGACGCGGTCGGACATGGTGAGCGCCTCGCCCTGATCGTGCGTGACGTACACGAAGGTGACGCCGAGCTTCTCGTGCAGCGATTTGAGCTCGTACTGCATGTGTTCACGCAACTGTTTGTCGAGTGCGCCGAGCGGCTCGTCCATCAGCACGAGCTTCGGTTCGAACACCAGCGCCCGCGCGAGCGCGATGCGCTGCTGCTGGCCGCCGGACAGCTGCGCCGGATAGCGTTTCGCGAAGCTCTCCATGCGCACCATCTTCAGCGCGTTGTGGGTGCGATGCGCACGCTCTTCAGCGGAATGCTTGCGCACGGTCAACGGATAGGCGACGTTCTGCTCGACCGTCAGATGCGGAAACAGCGCGTAGTTCTGAAACACCATGCCGATGTTGCGCTTATGGGGCGGCACCGTATTGAGCAACGTGCCGTCGAGCCAGATTTCGCCGCCGGTGGGAAATTCGAAGCCCGCCAGCATCATCAGACAGGTGGTCTTGCCTGAGCCGGACGGCCCGAGCAGCGTCAGGAACTCGCCCTGATAGATATCCAGATCGAGCTGTTTGACGACCAGCGTTTCGCCGTCGTAGGTCTTGCGTACACCTCGAAAGCTGACGATCACGTCATCGGTTTTCATGCCCTCGTCTCCTGTCGATGGGAGTTGGCGCTTTAGCGCTTACTCCGATCCCATGCAGTTTCATCCGGCGCGCACCTGCTGCAGGCAGCGGGATTGCATCGATTGCGTGGCTCACTATAGACCGTTACGGTTCTACAATATGGAACCATTTCATTATTCCGGATAGAACCACTTGGACACGGTGATCTTGTCGGATTGGCTCGCCGCGCGGCTCGACCGCGGCGCCGCCGAACCGGTCTACCGGCAGACGTTGCGGCTGATGCAGCAGGCCATCCTGACCGGCCAGCTGCCGCCCGGCACCAAGCTGCCCAGCTCGCGCACGCTCGCCGAAGACCTCGGCGTCGCGCGCAATACGGTGCTGCACGTCTACGACCAGTTGACTGCCGAAGGCTATGTGATCTCGACCACCGGCAGCGGCACCTATGTCGCCGACACGCGCCCGGACTCGGCCGCGGTGAATACGCGCCGCAAACCGGCGGTGGTGGAGGCCGGCGCACGCGGCGCGTTGCCTGGGGAAATCCCGACGCCACCCAAACGCGACTTGAGCGACCTGTCGAATCGCGGACGACGCCTGATCGACAAGGCCGGCGTCTCCGCCAAGCAGTGGGGCGCGTTCATGCCGGGCGTGCCCGATGTCGCGGAATTTCCCGCGCGCACGTGGAGCCGCCTGCAGGCGCGCTTGTGGAAGGAAGCCAATCCCGATCTGCTCACCTATGCGCCCGGCGGCGGCTACCGGCCGTTGCGGCGCGCGCTGTCGGATTATCTGCGGGTCGCGCGCTCGGTGAATTGCACGGCGGACCAGATCATCATCACGACGGGCATTCATCAGTCGATCGACCTTGCGGTGCGCCTGTTGACCGACGTCGGCGATCGCGCGTGGGTCGAGGAGCCGTGCTATTGGGGCGCGCGCAGCGTGCTGCAATCGTCGGGGGTGACGCTGGTGCCGGTGCCGGTCGACGAGGAAGGTCTGAATCCACGCGAACAGGATCTGCAACAGCCGCCGCGGCTCGCACTCGTCACACCATCGCATCAATATCCGCTCGGCATGGTGATGAGCCTCGCGCGCCGCCGCACGCTGCTCGAATACGCGCGCCAGCACAACGTGTGGATCATCGAGGACGACTACGACAGCGAGTTCCGCTACGGCAGCCGCCCGCTCGCGTCGCTGCAGGGACTCGACGGCGCCGGTCAGGTGATTTACGTAGGCAGCCTCGGCAAGATGCTGTTTCCGGGCTTGCGCATGGGCTACATGATCGCGCCGGAGCACCTGGTGGATACGTTTCGCACCGGCGTCGCGGAACTGTATCGCGAAGGGCAGTTGATGCAGCAGGCCGTGATGACCGACTTCATCATGGACGGGCATCTCACGTCGCATGTGCGGCGCATGCGGGCGCTGTACGGCGAGCGCAGGCAGATTCTGATCGACGCGATCACCGCGCGCTTCGGCAGCGAACTGCCCGTGATGGGCGACGAGGCGGGTCTGCACCTGGTGCTCGGTCTGCCGGAACACGCGAACGATCGCGCGGTGACGTCCGCCGCATTCGATGCCGGCGTGATCGTGCGGCCGCTGGCGAGCTACTATAGCGTCGATCCGCCGCCACGGCGCGGACTGCTGCTCGGCTATGCGTGCGTGGCGAACGACAAGATCGGCCCCGCGTTCGACACGCTCGCGCGCGTGATCGAGCAGACCGCGTTGAAAGCGCCGACGCGCGCCGCCTGATCGACAAGCAGCGCGTCACGCGACGCGTGGCGTGGCAAGCCGCGCACACCGCTCACTTCAGACCGAAGTCCACGCGCGTGGTCGCGCCCTTGTCGTTGATGCCGTCCGCGGTCAGCTTCGGCGCGACGATGAACACGCGGTTGCTGTCGATCTTGCCGTCCAGATACTGCTGCACGCTCTGCGCCCGCTGTTGCGCGAGCTGGCGCAGGCTGGCTTCGTCGATCGGCGCGTTGGCCGCCAGCGCGCCCTTCATGTCGTCGTCCGGCACGCTTTTGGTCAGCCCGACGAAGTTGCGCGGCTTCTTGAAGTCCGCGGCCTCGTAGGCCTTCGTCAGATACTTGTCGTACTCCTTGGGATCGATCGTGACGCTCGACAGATCGACACTCTCGCCGTTGCCCACCACGTCCTTGATCTTCTGCTGCTTGACGAGGCGCTCGACGTATTGGGTGCGCAACGCCGGTTCATCGACAGCCGGATCGACCCGGCCGATCAGATCCATACGCACCGAGCTCTTGTCGGCCAGCGCCTTCACGATCGTATCGAGCTTTTTGGTGTCGGCGTCCGTGAGTTTCGACGAGCCCGGCTCAAACTCGACATAGCCCAATTCCTCGCCGCCACCGCCGAATGCATTGGCGATCAGCGAGAACGGCGCGGTCACCGCTTTCTGCAACAGATTGAGCACCGCATGCCAGATCAGGCCGCCGACGCTGAACTCGGGATTCGACAGCGAGCCCGACACCGGCAGATTCACGTCGATCTCGCCGCGCGAGTTCTTCAGCAACGAAATCGCGAGACGCACCGGCAGTTTGGTCGCCGTGTCGTTGTCGATGTGATCGCCAAACGTGAGCTGGTCGATGAACAGGTGGTTGTCCGCGTTCAGTTGATCGTTGTCGAGCTTGTAGTGCAGATCGACGTTCAGCTTGCCCTTGGTGATCGGATAGCCGGCATATTTCGACGAATACGGCGTGAGGTTGGTCAACTCGATATCGTGCGCGCTCGCGGTCAGATCGAGCGCCGGTTTGGCGATCAGCGGATTGACGGTGCCGCGAATCGACAGCGGTCCGTTGGCCGCCAGTTTCGCGGCGATGTCCACCGGCGCGGGCGTGCTCGACTGCGTGCCGAACGCGCCGACCGTGCCCTGGATGCCGACCAGGTTCGCGGTGAAATTCGGCTTGATGAAGTTGTCCGTGTACGTGACGCGGCCCTGCTGCAGCACCAGTTGACCGAAGTGCAGCTTGACCGGGCTTTGCGGCGGCGTGGCGGCCGTGACCGTGGCGGGCGCGGCAGGCGTTGCAGACGAAGCCTGCACCGGCGCGGACGCCGCGGCCACTGCCGATGCCGCTGCGGGCGTCAGCTGCACGGGTTCGGCGCCCCTCTTGTCGCGCGTCAGCGATTGCGCGGCGCCGTCTTCATGCGCGACTACGTCGCTCAGATTCAGCTTGCCTTGCGCGTTCAACAGCACGCTTCCATAGAATTTCGTGAACGTCACGCGGCCCGCGTCCACCACTGTGCCGTGTTCGTCGTAGTCGGCCTTCAGGTTGGACAGCGCGAGCGAGCCCCATCCCGCGAACGGGTCCGAGGTCGCCTTGTCGAGCATGCGCACGTCGACGAGTGCCATGTCACCGTGATAGTTCGCCTTCAACGACTTCGCCTGTGTTAGCGCGAGATCGCCGTTCGCATTGAGCAACGCGCTCGCGATCACCGCGTTCAGCTTGCCGCCGAAGTACGGCTCGAAAGCCGCCGCGTCGAGCCGGTTCGCGTTCACCTTGACGGCCACCTTGAGCGGCGTCGCCGTGACGTCGCCCTTCACGCCGAGGGTGCCCTTCTTGTTCAGCGTGGCCTGCAGATCGACCGGCAGCGGACGACTCAGGTCGTCGCTGATCTGCTGCACTTTCAACTGCAGCGGCGTGATGCTCAGCTTCACCGGCTGCGGCGTGGTGTGGTCGGTGAAATTGGCGGTCGCGTCTTTCAGCGTCAACTCGCCGATCTTGTAGTGCCACGCCGGACCCTCGGCGTGCGCCTGTTTGGCCGCGTGGACCGCGGTGCGCTGCTGCGCGGCTTCATGCGGACCGGCAAGCGACGCGAGGTTGATGCTGCCGTCTTTGAGCCGCTGCGCGTCGATCGCGAGGCCGGTCGTGGCGACGCTGGTCACGTCCGCCGTGCGCGCGGCCAGGTCCACCTGCTTGACCACCACGCTGCCCTGCGCGAGCGACACCACCGGCTGTTTGTCGCCACGCGCGGCCAGCTTCAGCGATTGCAGGTCCAGTTGCGTATCGGCGACCATCACGGCCGCTGGCGACTTCGACCAGTTCGTGTCGATATTCGTCGTCACGGACAGCGCGCCGTCCGTCACTTGCGCGGCGGTTGCGGTGTCGAGATAGGGCTGCAACTGCGGCAGTTTCAGCGACTTCAGATCGAGCTTCGCGCTGGCCGTTTTCGCGGCGAGTCCGAGTTTGCCGTCGGCGGCGAGCGAACCGGCGCCGTCCTTGAAGTCGGTGTTCAGCGTGTAATGCGCAGGCGCGTTGGCGAGCGTCGAAAAATCGTTCAGCGTCACCGCGAGTTTTTGCAGACCGAGATCGACAGGACGGGAGGCCGCTTCGTCGTGCACGTTGACGGTGCCGTCGTTGAGCACGAAACGTTTGATCGACAGGTCCAGCGGCGGGGCTTTTTCCGCGGTGTTCGCCTTCGCGCTGGACGCCGCTGCGGGTGCGCTCGCCGCGGGTTGCTGCGCCACCGCTTCGGTGCCGGACGCACTCGCGGAAGCCGCCGCGCGCGTCGGAGCCGGCGCGGGCGCGAACATGCGCTCGACGCTCAGCACACCGTCCTTGTCACGCGCGAGACGCGCGCTCGGCGCATCGATGCGGATCTCGTCGAAGTGATAAAGGCTCTTCAACGGCTCCAGCGTCGCCGCGGCGACGTGCACCGCGCGCGCCGCGAAGAACGGCGCCTTGCCCTGATCCTGCACGTCCACGTCGTTCATGTCGACGGTGCCGGCCACGCGCAGCGAAGGCGCGTCGTTCGACATCACGAAGTTGAGCTTCAGATCGGTGGACAGCTTGCCGGACTGCACGATCACCGGCAGCCTGGTCGGCACATAGGACATCAGGCGCGGCACGTCGAGCCCGTCGAAACGCAGCGACACTTCCGACTCACGCGACGCCGCGAACGGCTTGGTCTTGCCATCGATGGCGAGCGGACTGCCGTCGATGCGCGCGCGCAGCAGCGGCTCGACGAAGATATCGGTTTTTGAAGGCAGCGTGGCGATGAACGGAATGCCGAGTTTCCATTGATCGATCACGTGCGTCGCCCCAAGCAGCTTGTCGTCGAACGTGATCTGCCCGTTTTCGAGGCGGATGTTCGACACCGAAAAGCGCGTTGGCTTGCTATCGGGTTTGGCCGGCTGGTTCGCGAACTTCTCGATCAGATCGGTGAAATTGAAGCGCTGCGCATCGTAGCGAACGATGTGAAAGCGCGGCGAGTCGAGCTGCACTTCGTCGACGATCGGCGCGCCGCGAAACAGCGAACTCCACGACGGCTTGACGATGAGCCGCTCGATATCCACGAAATCGCCCGCGCCGCCGCGCTCGCCGACACGCACGCGATCGGCTTCGAGCCGCAGCGTGTATGGATTGAGCGCGATGCGGCCGATCGTGGCCGGACGATCGAGCTGCTTGCTGAGTTGTTGCTCGGCAACGTGACGAATCAGCGGCGGTGCCGCGAAAAAGCCGAGCAGACCGAACAATACGAGAAAGATCAGCAGACCTATGAGGACGCGCCGTGTACGGCGTGACTGCGCGGCTTCGCGCACGGTCTGTATGGAAGAGGCTAGTGATGCTTTATTGAGGCTTGCCATGCTCGGTTTTGGGTAGTGCGGCGGCAAGCCCGCCGCGAAAACGAAAATCCCGCAAGCGGCAGTATAAGGTGTGAACGTGGTGTGGGATAGGAATGTCAGCCGCGGCTTCAAAATTCGGCTGGGTGATGGCGCCGTTTGTCCGCCGCGGCGAGGCGATGAACAGACGGCGTCCGATGCGTCAGCGGGTGCGTGGCTGTCATCTCGCTGACGCATTGCGCCGGCAGATTTCACCGGCGCGTTTCGTCGACACAGTTGGCTCGCGCAGTTAGCGCGATTTCATTAACACAGTTGACCGAAACATTTCACTGACGCACGACGGCAGGCGGTTGCCAGCTGCCGTCGGTGGCTTGCGGTTTCGGTGCGTAAAGCCGCAGCACCAGTTGCATATCCGTGCGCGGCGCCGGTAGCCAGTTGCCGTTTCGCGCGCGCGTGGACGACACGGTCACATCGAGCGAACCGTCGCGATTGCGGCGTGCGCCGTTGCGATCGCCCACCGCGAGACGCGCCGGCGCGCTGTCGCCCAATGCGCCGTCGCGCGTGTAGGCGGTGATCGACCAGAAGCCGTGCACCGGCGGCAACTGATTCGGCGCGAAGTGAATGACGTAGCGGTTCGCACCGTTCAGCGGATGGCCGTCGCTGTCCTGGGTGACGACCGCGCGCACTTCGTCGTCGCGGGTGCCGATGCCCGGTTGCGCACTCGCAGCGTAGGCGCGCAACGCGTAGTCGGGGCCGTAGTTGCCGACGCCTTCGCCGAACCAGCTCCAGCCATTGCCGGCCAGCACGTTGGAAGGCGGTGTCCCGACACGCTCGTGGCCGTCGGCGAGACCTGCTGCGATCGCGTTGCGCGCGCCAGGCAGCTTCACCGGATTGCCGGGCGTCACACCGAGGTCCGCGAGAATTTTCAACGCGTGGGGATCGGCCGGTGTCGGTGGATTGTCAGGCAAGGCGTCCGCCAGACGGCTGAAGAAGCCGTTTGCGTCGAGCGCGGCCACTTGTGCGGCGGCCGGCGCGTTATCGGCGGCGTTGCCGCGCGGCGGCGCGACCGGGGCCGGAGCCGAGCGCGAATCGGCCGCATAGGCGCTCAGCGGCGCGACGCGAATCGCACGTTGCAGTTTGCGGACCGCCGCCAGGTCGCGTGCGCCGTTCGACTGGATGCGCACGCTCACCCATGCGTTGGCGGTCGGCACGTCGACGCGCTTTACGCCCTTGGGCAGCTCGCCCTGCCAGCCCTGGCCGACGAACGCAATGGTCTGCGCCTTGATGCCCTTGGCGCTGGTCGCGAACTGCGGGCCGGTCGACCACACCACATTGGTCCACATGTCGAGCACGCGGGCATCGACGTAGCGGCCGTGCGAGTCGGGCAAGGACACGAGCACCGGCTCGCTGCCGACGTCGAGCCAGCCGGTCGAGTCGAGTGTGTCGACGCCCGGCTGCGGCGGATTGGCCGCGCCGATCGGCGGCAGCGCCTGGGCGTGCCGCAGCGTATTGAGAGGCGCCTGGCCCGGATCGGTGCCGACCGCGGCGTCGCGCGCCACCCCCATCAGCACGAGCGGATAGCCGAATACGTACGAATCGGCGACTTCATCCTTGATCCAGCCGGTCGATTTGGGCGTCGCGGACGGGGTCGACGCGCAACCGGCCAGAAAAGCGAGGCCTGCGAACGATGCGCAGGTCCAGTGAATCGAAAACAGTTCTCGGCGATTTTTTATCATTCGTTCAGGTGGCGGAACGTGCGGTCCTATGGGAGATGCCGGTGCGCAGCGATGCCTGCATGCGTGGCCTCCCAAAGCCCAGCGCAGCCAGACCGCGATTCGCGATGCCGACAACATCGGGTTGTATCGTATCCTTGCTAACCAGGCAAGCGCAAAGGCGGAGATCGCGGCTTATCGCACGCGGGAGTGATCCATCCAGGATACGGTTGACGCTTTTATGCAGATTCGCTCCGGCGCGCGGCACCTGTCGCGCTTGCCGACATACCGACGATTTTTCCCTTTACGTCTTTTCGCCCTTTCGTATCCGGAGCGCTTCAATGTATATGCCCGCCCATTTCGAAGAGAACCGTCCAGAGGTTCTCCACCGCCTGATCGCCGAGCAGCCGTTCGGCGCGCTGATCACGAACGGTCCGAACGGGCTCGACGCGAATCATTTGCCGTTCGAAGCGCAGCTCGTCCCTGCGGGGGACGACGCTTCGGCACCGCAAAGCCGCTATCTGCTGCGCGCCCACGTCGCCCGCGCGAACCCGGTCTGGAAAGAAGCCGCCACCCATCCCGACGCCCTCGTGATCTTCCAGGGCCCCGCCGCTTACATCTCGCCGACGTGGTATCCGAGCAAACATGAAGCGCATCGCCAGGTGCCGACGTATAACTACATCGTGGTGCATGCGCACGGCCGGATCGTGGTGCGTGACGACGAGCCGTTCGTGCGCGGTCTCGTCGCGCGGCTCATCCGCAAGATGGAAGCCGGCGAAGCGGTGCCGTGGAAGATGGGCGACGCGCCCGCCGACTTCATCACGCAGATGCTCGGCGCGATCGTCGGGATCGAAATCGAGCTGACGCGCCTCGTCGGCAAATGGAAACTCGGCCAGAACAAGGAAGCCGCCGACCGGCGCGGCGCGGCCGACGCGCTGCTCGCGCGCGCCAGCGATCAGCAGCAGGCCGTCGGCCAGGCGATGCTGGACGCGCCGCCGGCTTTCTGAGCGAACGCTTGCGATGGCCGCTCGCCGCCGCATCGTCGGTCCTTGACATTCCCATCATGGGAAGGTCAATACTGGATTCACGATGCGGCCCCATGCCGCCACGAGCTTGCCGACCATGACCGACCTTGCCGATCCGCAGCGCACCGCTGCCACACCCTCTCCCGCTCCCGTCCGGTTCGCCGAACTCGATATCGGCGGGATGACGTGCGCCTCGTGCGCGACGCGCGTCGAGAAGGCGCTCGCCAAAGTGCCGGGCGTGACGCGCGCGTCGGTGAATCTGGCCACAGAGCGGGCACGGGTCGAAGGCGATGCGAGCGTCGATGCCGAAGCACTTGCCAACGCCGTGCGCAAAGCGGGCTATGAAGCCACGCCGTCCACTCGCACCGACGCCACCCCGGTTGAAATGCAGGCCGCCACTGAACTGGCGATCGGCGGCATGACCTGCGCATCGTGCGCGATGCGGGTCGAGAAAGCGCTCGCCAAGGTGCCGGGTGTCACGCACGCGTCGGTGAATCTGGCGACCGAAACCGCCACCGTCAAACTCAGCAGCACGGCCGCCGACCCGGATGCGCTGATCGCCGCCGTCAGGAAGGCCGGTTACGAAGCGACCCTGATCCCGGCGCCGGAGACCGTGGCGCTTGCCGACCCCGCCGGCCAGCCCGCCGCCACGACGCCCACCGCCGCGGACCGCAAGCGCAGCGAGGCGCGCAGCGAACTCGCCGCCGTGCTCGCCTGTGCCGTGCTGACGCTGCCACTCATCGTGCCGATGTTCGGCGAATGGTTCGGTGTGCATGCGATGCCGCCGCCGTGGCTGCAGTTCGGGCTCGCCTCGATCGTGCAGTTCGTGTTCGGCGCGCGCTTCTATCGCGCGGCTTACCGCGCCGTGCGTGCAGGCGCGGGCAACATGGATCTGCTGGTGGCGCTCGGCACGTCGGCGGCGTACGGCATCAGCGTCTACGAACTCGCGTCGCATCCGGGCGACATGATGCATCTGTATTTCGAAGCGTCGGCCGTCGTGATCACGCTGGTGCGCTTCGGCAAATGGCTCGAAGCGCGCGCGAAGCGTCAGACCACTGATGCGATTCGCGCACTCAACGCGCTGCGCCCGGAGCGCGCGCGCATCCGCGTCGGCGGCGGCGAGCGCGAGGTGCCGCTCGCGCAGGTGCAGGTCGGCACGGTGGTGATCGTGCGGCCGGGCGAGCGCGTGCCGGTCGACGGTGTGGTGCTCGAAGGCCGCACGCATATCGACGAATCGCTGATCACCGGCGAAAGTCTGCCGGTGCCGAAACAACCGGCCGATATCGTCACGGCCGGCTCGATCAACGGCGAAGGCGCGATTGCCGTGACCACCTCCGCGATCGGCGCCGAAACGACGCTGGCGCGGATCATCCGGCTCGTCGAAAACGCGCAGGCGGAAAAGGCGCCGATCCAGCGGCTGGTCGACCGCGTCAGTGAAATCTTCGTACCGGCGATCCTCGCGATCGCGCTGCTCACGCTGATCGGCTGGCTGATCGCCGGCGCGGGCGGCGAAACCGCGATTCTGAACGCGGTTGCCGTGCTGGTCATCGCCTGCCCCTGCGCGCTGGGGCTGGCGACACCGGCAGCGATCATGGCCGGCACCGGCGTTGCCGCGCGGCACGGTGTGCTGATCAAGGACGCCGAGGCGCTGGAGACCGCGCATCGGGTGAGCATCGTCGCGTTCGATAAGACCGGCACGCTAACGCTCGGGCAACCGTCGATGACGGCGTTCGAGCCGATCGGCGGGATGGGCCGCGATGAAGCGCTGGCGCTAGCCGCCTCGGTGCAGCGGCACAGCGATCATCCGCTGGCGCGTGCGGTGGTGAAGGCGTATGAAGCGGCGACGGCGGCGACGGCGAATGGGGCAACGACTGAAGGGGTCGATGCTGCTGAAACCGCTGACAGGCCGCAGACACCGACGCACGCCGCATCGACAGTGCAGACCGCGACGGCCAGCCCGGCAACGCGCCCCGCTCTTCACCCACGCGTCCCTCAAGCCACCGCCGCACGCGCGATCGCCGGCCGTGGCGTCGAAGCGGAGGTCGGCGGCCGCACGTTCGCGCTCGGCAGCACGCGCTGGCTCGACGAACTCGGCATCGAATTGCCGCCCGCGCTCGCTGCGCGCGCTCACGAGCTCGAAGCCGCCGGCAACACCGTCTCGTGGCTCATGGCGCGTGATGCGCAAGCGCCCGCCGCGCTCGCGCTGATCGCGTTCGGCGACACCGTCAAACCCACCGCACGCGCCGCCATCGAACGGCTGGCGCAAATGGGCATCCACAGTGTGCTCGTCACCGGCGACAACCGCGGCAGCGCCGCGAGCGTCGCCCGCGCGCTCGGCATCGACGAATTCCACGCCGAAGTCCTGCCCGACGACAAAGCCCGCGTGATCCGCGATCTGAAAATCCGCCGCGCGGGCATCGTCGCGATGGCCGGCGACGGCATCAACGACGCCCCCGCGCTCGCCGCCGCCGACATCGGCATTGCGATGGCGACCGGCACCGACGTCGCGATGCATGCCGCCGGCATCACGCTGATGCGCGGTGATCCGGCGCTGGTAGCCGATGCCGTCGACATCTCGCGCAGGACCTGGCGCAAGATCCAGCAAAACCTCTTCTGGGCCTTCGTCTACAACCTGATCGGCATTCCGCTGGCCGCGTTCGGTTTGCTGAATCCAATGCTCGCCGGGGCGGCGATGGCGTTTTCGAGCGTCAGCGTCGTCACCAACGCGTTGCTGTTGCGCACCTGGCGCGGCGGGCTGGGACGTTAGGAACATTTGCGGCGAGTTAGAAGCGCTGGCGACGCTTCAGGAGCGCATCGCACATCAGGCGGGTGCGCACGCTCTCGCCCTTCAAAGGCGCCCCTCGGCGCCGCATGCATTACGAACCACTTTCAACGGCCCTAAAGGTAAGCGCAGCCGCAGCCGTAAACCAGACAACGACGCCGGCATGCTCCCCATGACCGGCGCTTTCGCTTGTCCCCCTTACTCAGCGACTGCTCATGGACTTTCTCTTTTTGCGCCGCGCCAGCGTCGGCGTCCGGCTCGCCGTGCTCTCATGCGTGCTGGTAGCGTTACTTTTCGCCACCTTCGCGTGGGCGCTCACGCGCGCCGCCGGCGGCCAGGTCCGCGATGAAGTGCTCGAACGCATCGCCGAAAAAGACCGCTCCATCGCGGCAATGATCACGCTGTTCGACAAGGCGCTGTCCTCTGAAGTCGACCGTTCGATGGCGCTGTTCGCGAGCTTCCTGCCCGCCGACTTCGCGCTCGACGAGACGCAAAAAGTCGACATCGGGGGCATCGCGACGCCGACCTTCAAGGCCGGCGACAAAGTCCTGAACCTGGACTTCACGATCCCCGACCAGTTTCTCGAACGCAGCGGCGCGGTCGCCACCGTGTTCGCGCGCAGCGGCGACGACTTCGTGCGCGTGACGACCTCGCTGAAGAAACAGGACGGCTCGCGCGCGATCGGCACGCTGCTCGACCGCAAGGGACCGGCGTATGCGCCGTTGCTCGCGAACCGCTCCTATACGGGACTGGCCGCGCTGTTCGGCAAACGTTTGATCACGCAATACCGGCCGATCACCGACGCGAGCGGCCGCGTGATCGGCGCGTTGTTCGTCGGCGTGAACGTGGACAAGGAGATTCAGTCGGTCGAGGACGGCATCCGCAATCTGAAGATCGGCGCGAGCGGTTACTACTTCGTGCTCGATGCGTCGAAGGGCGCCGATCGCGGCAAGCTGATCGTGCATCCGGCCGCCGCCGGGCAGAAGGCGGACGACGCGAACGCGCCGTATCAACGCATGCTCGACATGCAGCAAGGCCAGCTCGACTACAGTTCCGCCGAGGCGACGCTCGGCGAGCAAAGCGCGCGCGACAAATTCGTGTCGTTCGTCACGGTGCCGGAGTGGCAATGGCTGGTGGGCGGCGTCGCGCCGCGCGACGAAGTGCTGGCCGACGTCGTCGCGACGCGCAATCGCTTCGTGCTGCTTGGTCTGGCGCTGGTCGGCGTGTTCGCGATCGTGTTCCTGATCGCGGTGCGGCGTCTCGTCAGCCGTCCGCTCGACGAAGCCGCGAAAGCCTCCGAACGTTTCGCCTCGGGCGACCTGAGCGTGCGCGTGGCGCGGCACGGCACCGCGCGCGCCGACGAAATCGGCCGCCTGATGCAGTCGATCGACGGGATCGGGGAAGGCCTCGCGCGTATCGTTTCGCAGGTGCGCAATGCATCGGCGGATATGTCGGAGGGCACCGAGAAGATCGCCACCGGCAGCGGCCATATTGCCGCGCGCATCGCCACGCAGGCGAGCAGCCTCGAGGAAACGGCGGCCAGCATGGAACAGATCACGTCGACCGTGCAGCAGAACGCCGCTCACGCGACGCAAGCCAACACGCTCGTCACGCACGCCGCCGATGCCGCGCTAGAAGGCGGCCGCGCGGTCGAGCGGGTGGTGTCGACGATGGGCGAGATCAGCCGCTCGTCGCAGAAGATCGCGGAGATCACGACGGTGATCGAAGGCATCGCGTTCCAGACCAACATCCTCGCGCTAAACGCCGCCGTCGAAGCCGCGCGCGCGGGCGAGCACGGCAAGGGCTTCGCGGTGGTGGCCTCGGAAGTGCGCGCGCTCGCGCAACGCAGCGCGGCTTCGGTGAAGGAAATCGAAAGCCTGATCGCGAGTTCGACGGCGACGGTCGAAAGCGGATTCCGGATCGCCGAAGAAGCCAGCTCGACCATGCAAGGCATCGTTCAGCAGGTCGGCCAGGTGCGCGCGATCATGAGCGAGATCAACGTCGCGTCGCGCGAGCAATCGGGCGGCATCGAGCAGGTCAACCTCGCCGTCACGCAGATCGGCGAGGCGACCCAGCAGAACGCGACCATCGTCGGCGACGCGGAACTCGCGGCCGCCGAGTTGCGCGAGCAGGCCGCGCGTCTTGCGCAAGTGGTCAGTGTGTTCAAGCTCGAACGCGGGCGCGAGTGACCTCGCGTCAGCGCCGCCGGAAGCGCGGCGCAGTGTTCGTCGCCGCGCCAACTGCGCTTGCGTCAACGCAGCCGATGCGCGAGTCACGTGCTCGCGCTATGACGACGCCGGCTTAAAACTCGGCGTCCAGTTCGTCGATCTCTTCGACTTCCTTCTGCGCCTCGGCGATCCACTGCTGCATGTCGGGCAGGGCAACGACACGCTGCCCATATTCGACGATTTCCGGATCGAGCTTCACGTCGTAAGTCACGAAACGCATCACCACGGGCGCGTACATCGCGTCCGCTGCGGTGCGCTCACCGAACAGGAACGGGCCGCCGTACTGCTTCAGGCAGTCGCCCCAGATCGTCACGATCCGGTCGATATCCGACTGCGCGCGCGCCCACACCTTGAAGCCCGGAAAATGTGCCTTGAGGTTCATCGGCAAGGCCGAGCGCAGCGAAGCGAAACCCGAATGCATCTCGCCGCAAATCGAGCGGCAATGCGCTCGCGCGCGAATGTCCTTTGGCAACAGCGCGGCTTGCGGTTTTACCTCGTTCAAATATTCGGCGATCGCGAGCGTGTCCCAGATCTCGATGCCGTCGTGCACGAGGCACGGCACCAGAATCGACGGCGACAATAGCAGCAATTCGGCGCGCGCGGCGGGATCGTCGATCGGCATCACGATCTCTTCGAACGGCAAGCCGCTGAACTTCGTCAACAGCCAGCCGCGCAACGACCACGACGAATAGTTCTTGCTGCTGATAGTGAGCGTGGTATTCGCCATACGTTTCTCCTCCAGGTGACGCGCCCGGCCGCCGCCTGAGCTCAGGCATGCACGCCGCCGTGCGCGCACGCACCAAAGCGCGGCACTTCGGGCCCGTTGTGCCGACTGGCGCAAATGCCATGCCAACGCGTGCGCCGCCGGGGCTCCACAGCCACGCATGGCACATGACTTGCCTCTATTCGGGCTCCTTCCTTTTCCGCATTCGTGCGAAGGTTATGAACCTGTTCGCATACTCCGCATTCCAGGCCGGCACCGACATGATGCTGCCGCTACGGCACGGCGCGGCACTGATGAATCATTCGCTCGACGCGTGGCCCGCGTTCGGCGACACGTCGCACGGCCGCTCATTGCGCGCGGGCTGCGAGCTGTTGATGCTCGCCGGACTCACGCCGGTGCGGCCGCCGTTCGGTATCGACAGCGTAGTGACGGAAGGCAGGCAGGTGGCCGTCGTCGAAGAAATCACCACGCACACGCCGTTCTGTTCGCTGTTGCATTTCCGTAAGGACACCGCGCTGTCGGCGCCCCAGCCGCGCGTGCTGATCCTCGCGCCGATGTCCGGCCACTTTGCGACGCTACTGCGTGGCACCGTGCGCACCATGCTGCCCGACCACGACGTCTACATTACCGATTGGCACAACCCGCGCGACGTGCCGCTGAGCCAGGGCCGCTTTGGCTTCAACGAATTCGTCCAGCACGTGATCGATTTCACGGAGAAAATCGGGCCCGGCTCGCATCTGCTGGCGGTGTGCCAGCCGACCGTCGCCGCGCTCGCGGCAGTCGCGCTGATGGCCGCCGACGATCATCCCGGCCAGCCAGCCAGCATGACGCTGATGGCCGGGCCGCTCGATACGCGCATCAATCCGACACGGGTCAACGAGCTGGCGAAGAGCAAACCGATCGAGTGGTTCGAGCAAAACCTGATCAGCGCAGTGCCGTTCGGTTTCGCGGGCGCGCATCGGCGCGTGTATCCCGGCTTCATGCAGTTGAGCGCGTTCATGTCGATGAACCTCGCCCGCCATGCCGATTCGTTCGAGACGATGTATTACGAGCGCGCGAAGGGCGATCCGGCGAAAGCCGATGCGATTCACACGTTCTACGAAGAATACTTCGCGACGATGGACCTGACGGCCGACTTCTATCTGGAAACCGTCGACACGGTTTTTCAGCGGCACGCGCTGCCGCTGCATGCGCTCGAAGTGGAAGGCCGGCTGGTGGACCCGTCGAAGATCCGCCGGACTGCATTGCTCACGGTCGAGGGCGAGAAAGACGATATTTGCGCCGTCGGGCAGACGCTCGCCGCGCAGGACATGTGCGACAAGCTGCGGCCATATCTGAAGACGCATCACGTGCAAACCGGTGTCGGGCATTACGGCGTCTTCAACGGACGCCGCTGGGAGCGGCACATTTATCCGCGCGTGCGGGCCGTGATCTACGACAACGAGCCGCGCGCGGTGCTGGTGAGTTCGCGGGCGCGCACGATCAGGCCCGTGCCGATGCCCGCTGCGGCCGCGGCAGAGATGACGGCCGCGGCGCCAGTTGCGGCGGCGGTGGTCGATGTCGAAGTGGACGCGCAGTTGGCGGCGGGCGGCGCGAGTGCCGACGGCGGCGGCAGTTCAACCGCCGTTGCGGGTGCCGCAGCAAAACCGGCTGCGCCGCGCAGACGGCCACCGGCCAGTTAGTGACGTGGCTCGCTGGGGCATGTCTGCCGAGTGCATACGCCGCCGTGCGGGCGTATGCACTCGGTGTTCGCTGCGCTGACGGCTATGCCGCCACCAGCGCTACTGCCGCCCCCATCAAACAGCAACGCTCTTCCACGGCTTCACGGCCGGCACTTCGCACGGCCCTTCGACTTCGATCGATTTGAAATCGGCAGGCGATACGATTTCGATGTACTCCATGTCTTCGGAGTAGTCGAACAGATAGTGGACGATGCCGGGTGCCTGGTGCACGCAATCGCCAGCGGCGACCAGTGTTTCCTTGTCGCCATACATGAAGCGCGCCCAGCCCTTCAGCATGATCACAATGTGGAAGTCGGCCTCATGACGGTGCCAGCCGGTGCCTTGCTCTGGTGCGTGATTCGCCTTGACGAGTTGCGCGAGCACCTTGCCGCCGGTCGCCTGCGCGATGCCCAGATCGCGGTAGAGAAAAAAGTCGCGTAAGCCCTGATCCACGTAGGACGTGTCTTGCGGACGGACATGGCTGAATTGCGTGGCGAATTCGGTGGACATGATCGCGCTCCATGAGAGTGAGCCGGCAGTTGAAACGACGCGTTGGAGCGTCGATGGCAAGCATCAAGCAGGCCAAGTTTTCTGGTACTCGCCTCGGTCGGAGCTGGTCTGCGGCGGCACGCGACGGCGCGCGAGACTTCAGATGCCGCGCCGCATTGCGCGCACGGCTCGGCGTACTTCGATCGCGAGAGTCGTCGTTCAGGCAGTCGGGCGGAACATCTGGAACATTTCGCCGATTTGCGCATAGTCGGCGCGATAGCCCGCACGCATGATCGGCTGCGCGGCCTGAGTGTCGAACAGGCCGTCTTTCAGATACGCCTCGTTGATATGCACGCCGACCACCTGGCCGAGCGACAGATAGTTGTCCATCGGCTTGCCGTCGAGCGTATGCAGACGCACCACTTGCAGCAGCTTGCATTCGAGCGCGGCCGGCGATTCGGCGACGTGCGGCACGGCGACATTGCGGCCGGGCGCGGGCGTCAGGCCGGCGAGTTCGAACTCGTCGACGTGCGGCGCGACCGGCGCCGACGAACGGTTCATCTGTTCGGCGAGCGGTCGGGTCGCAAGATTCCAGACGAATTCGCCGGTGGCCTCGATGTTGTTGACGCTGTCTTTACGGCCCTCGCTGCTAAAGCCGATGATCGGCGGGAAGGTGGCGAACGCGCCGAAGAAACTATAGGGCGCGAGGTTCAAGGTGCCGTCGGTATCGCGCGAAGAAATCCAGCCGATCAGACGCGGAGCGACGATGGCCTTGAACGGGTCGTGCGGCAGGCCGTGGCCGGCAGCGGGGTCGTAGAAGTAGTGGGACATGAGGTAGTGATGAATTGGCGGGCCACGCGAAGTGACTAGTTATACCGCAGAGTGGCGGGAGTCGCTGCGGACGTCCTGTGGTGTGGAGCAGGACGCGTTGCCGCTTTCTTCGATGCTGCGGCAAGGCTGTCGCAAGGTGCTGGGAGCATGGTGCAAACGCGGCAGCCATGTCGTTGCAACGCGCGGCGCGGCGAGTGTGTTCGGCTGCGCTCGTTTGCATTCACTCTCGTTATGCGCCCGCGTAAGGCCCGCATCAGCCGCGGCTGATCACGCGTTTGCGTCCTTCCTTGACGCGCGCCAGACGCTCGTCGTCCCACTCATGGAAGCCGGCGCCGCTGCGCACGCCGACGCGCCCAGCATCGACCTGCTGACGCAGCAGGTCCAGCACGTCCTCGTCTTTGGCAAGCTCCGGCATCAGATGCACGGAGATGTCGAGGAAAGTGTCGAGGCCGCCCATGTCCGCGCCTTCGAGTGGTCCGACGATCCCCCAACGGCGTCCCAGCGACGCCTTCATGACCCGGTCGACCACGTCCGGCGTGGCGGCACCGGAGCGCACGATGTTCAACGCCTCGCGCAGCACCGCAAATTGCAGGCGGTTGCCGACAAACCCCGGAATCGCCTTCGCCAGCACCACCGGCTCCATGCCGATCGCGCTCATCAGCGCGGCGGTCTGTTGCGTGACTTCCGGCGCGGTCGCCGTGCCCGGCACGACTTCGACCAGCGGGATCATGTGCGGCGGGTTCCAGAAATGCGCGATCACAAAGCGCTCTTTCGCGCGCAACGGCGCGACCAGTTGATCGGGCGGAAAGCCACTGGTATTGCTCGCGAGAATCGCGTCGTCGGCCAGCAGTCCGGTTAGCGCCGCATAGAGGCGATGCTTCAGTTCGAGCACCTCGGGAATCGCCTCGATCACGAATTGCGCCGACGCCATCGCGTCGAGTTGCTCATGGGTTTCGATGCGCGCGAGCGCCGCGCGTTTGGCCGCCGCGTCGATACGCCCGGCGTGGATCAATTCGTCCAGCACCGCTTCCGCTTTCGACGCGACGCTGGCCAGACGCGCCGGATCGACGTCGTGAACGATGGTCCGGTGCCCGTGCAGCGCGCTTTGCGTCGCAATGCCGACGCCCATCAACCCCGTGCCCACTACGCCAATTGTTGCCTTGTCCACGCCGCTCTCCTGCTGCCGTCGATAAAAGCCTTCAAGCATAGCGCAGCGCACCCGTTTGCAAGGCCGAACGTGACAAAGCCGGTCTTCCGCGAGGAAGGACCGGCTTTGAGAACCTCACGCCGCGATGCGCGGCGCCGTCATGCATGCATTAACCGTGATGCGGCGGACGATGGTCGTCGTGGTGGCGCGGATCGCGGTCGTGCGGGTGATTGTGCATCCACTCGTCGTGATCCCAGTAGCGGTGGCCGTCGTAGTAACGGTCGCCATGCCAGCCGATATTGATCGACACACCCACCGGCATCATGTGCGGCTGACCATACACCGCCGGGCCGTAGCCATTCTCGACGATGACGCGGTCCTGGGCGAAGGCGCTACCGGCTGCGAGCAACGCGCCGCCCGCCAGCAGGGTTGCAATGATCGAACGCGATGTCTTGTTAAAAGTTTTCATAGTGAGCTCCCATCAAAGTTTTGTTTCAAGCCAGCGCCGGTGCTCGTTCGAAGGATCGAACCCGACGCCGTACGCTTGAGAGCAACTTTAGCGACGCAAACCGCGTGAAGACGTGAGCACTTGTAAGCGGGCATTTCAGAGATGGGGCCGGATGACGGCACTGCCGGTCCGCGCTCCCGCCCCGTCCACAGGGGTATGCGTCGTACGCAGCATGCGGAAAGCGTCGGCTGGATGTCAGGCTCCGTTACATTCATTTCGTCGGCGAAATATTCGGCAAGAGCCAGGCGGGCCGAATCGACGATAAACAAAAAGCCACGGTACGCGTTTCGCGAACAGTGGCTTCAATATTGCAATGCGCACCCGACGTGCGCGTCCCGGCGCGGAGGTCGCGCTCAGGACGGGTGGCTGGACTTTTAGTCGGTCAGCTTGATGCCGAACAACGTAGCTTGCGCGCGGCGCATACGCTCCGATTCGCGGCTACGCGCTTCGTACGAGTAATCCGAATCCATCGGCAGGTGGGGCGACGCAAAGAGGTCGCTGACCTTTTGGAACAGTGCAAAAATGAAACTCATGGCGACTCCCGGTTAGTTACTGCATTTGCTAGGGTTTTCCCTTAAGAAGAAGTATAGGGTTTTCCCTAGGCAAAAGCTAGTGCAATGCAGCAAATTTTTGGTGCGGCGGGATGTCGCGTGCGTTTGAACGTCATGGTGCATTGCATCATGACAACGTCCCTTTTTCGGAAGTCCGGTCGAGGCCATCGAGGCGACTACTGTGCGTGGTCGAGGCGGCCTTGCGGCTCGCACGAGTTTCGCGCGCGGCGCGTCTTTACGCGGATTGCGACGACAGCGTCGACTGCGCCCGCCGCCGACTCGTCCACGCGCAGCAATGTCGCGCTGTTCAATGACACGATCAGGCCCGGCAGCGTCCGCGCAGGATTGTCCTGCGGTTTGACGGACGCTGGCGTACCCGGTCCGGCTGCGCAACAGCGGGGAAAGTGTAAAACGCGCAGCGGAGTTGCGGCGCGGCGGGGAGTGGATGCCTTACTGCGTCTATCTGGCGGGATGAGAAGGGCAAGGCAGTGATCACCGAAGCTGGCCGGAGCACGTGATGGCCGCTGCGGGCTATCGCCGGCGCAGCAGTGACGCATGATCAACCCGGGCTAACCGCCTTGGCCCTTAGCCCATGCAGGGTTCGCGCGGTGTGCTTGCCATGAGCCGTTGTCGCGGCGCCGGCTTGGTGAGGCACGGGGGGCGGCGTCATAACCGCCGCCGAAGCTGCCATGGCCGCCGCTGCGTTGGGCACTGCGACGTGCGAATCGAGCAAGCTGGCCATGGCCGCCTGTTGGGTCTGCATCATCTGTTCGATGCGGTGCTGCTGTGCCGTCGTCTCGCGCGTCAGGCGCATCAGAAGCAACGTCTGAGTGATGCCGATCGCCACGGTCGCCAGCAACGCGCCCACCACGATCGACAACATCCATTTCATGCGACGCGAATGATCGGTCGCGGCGTGGCGCTGATCTGCAATCACGCCGTAGAGCGCATCGACGGTATCGGCGAAGGCGGTTGCGCGCGCGCGATCGAGTTCCGGCGCGGCACGTAGCGCGGCTGCTGCCGCCTCCATCCGCTGCGCTTCCCGCCACGGCGCGGCGAACGCGGCGGCGCCGGCATTCGCTGAGGCTGAGGCCTCCGCCGTATGGATCAACGGCTTCGCCGCCACATCGAGAGCAGCGGGCGTTGCCGATGCGGCAGATTCGGTCGATTCTGCGGACGCAGCGCTCATGTCCACACTGGCACCATCGGCAACCCTGCTCGCCGCTTAGACGTCAGCCACGACCGCGTCCTGCGAAGCCGTCGCCACTTTTGCGGAAGTCGCGGCGAAGCGCTGCGACGGCTTGCCAGCGCCCAACTTCGACGCGGCCGCCGGGTCCGGCGCCGTCGTCCGCGATTCTTCCGCCTGGCGCAGCGCGGTCACGCTGCGCGCGACGGTCGCAGCCGCCATCGCGGACGTCAACGGCATCGCCAGATCGCGCGCCGCCACTGCCGGTTTCTCATGTGCAGCCGCTTGCGCCGCCGGGTTCGCGTCCGCCGGAACCGTTTTTTCGCCGACGGACAAAGCCGCCGGCGTCGACGGCTCGATTTCGAGCCCACTCAATTGCGCATTGACCGGCACCGGCTCATCCGCTCTCGCGACGCGCGGTGCGCGGCGCGCAGCCTTCGCATCCGGCAACGCGCCGTCGCCCGCGTCGATCGCGCCGACCGCCGCCAGCACGACATCGGGTAATTCGAAGCCATGCAGCGTGCCCTGCCGGATGTCGATATTCATCGCTTCCAGCGTCGCGCGGGTGGGATCGTCGGGGAACAGGTCGAGCGTGCTGTCGTCGCGGGACGCGCCGCTCAGTTGCGCGAGACGTTGTGCCGAGCGCGCGGCGCGCGCCAGCTTGTTTTCGGTTTCGGTCGAGACGGTGGCCTCGCGCCGCTTTTTCGAAGCGGCGCGCTGAGGCCGGGACTGCCTGATTGCTACGGAATCTGCCATAGAGAAAAGAGCGGTCGTCGCCGTCAAGCGGGGCGCCGAGCACCGCTCGTCAATGCCACTGGAATTTTTCGAGCCCGCATTGTCGCATGGCCGCACGCCCTCGCCGAAGCCATTCTCCGACGATTTTCGTCTTTTCAGGACGACACCTCGTCCTGCCGGAACTGCCTGACGCCATGCAGTTGACGCAGGCGCGCGCAGATCGCTTCATATTCCGTATTCGACACGCGATGCAGCGTGATCATCACCTCGTCGCACTCGGGCGTGTCGTCGCTTTGCTGCATCACGAATTGCTTGACGCGCGGGCTCGCCGCGCCGAGTTCGTCGTGCAGCGAGTGAAATGTCATCGTGCCGCGCTCGACGATCATCGTCACCTGGCGCCGTTGCTTGACCGTGATGAAGCGGCGCTCGAGCGGCTTGATACCGGCGAGGATGATCAGAATGATGATGGTCGCCGCAATCGACGCCGTGTAGAGTCCGCCGCCGACCGCGAGGCCGATCGCCGCGACCGACCAGAGGCTCGCCGCCGTGGTCAGTCCGCGCACGATCTCGCCGCGCAGCAGGATCGAGCCCGCGCCGAGAAAGCCGATGCCCGAGACCACCTGCGCGGCCATCCGCGACGGATCGAGCACGACGTGATCGCTGGTCAGCACTTCGGCGAAACCATAGGCCGACACGATCATGATCAGCGCCGAGCCGACGCACACCAGCATATGCGTGCGCAGGCCCGCCGCCCACGAGAGCCGCTCCCGCTCAAAGCCGATCACGCTGCCGAGCGCC
>NZ_NPIH01000268.1 GCF_012275575.1 Paraburkholderia sp. SG-MS1
GACGCTGCGCATCGACGCAGGCGGCGTGCTGCCCGGCGATCCGCTCGCGGGGCGCTGGCAGCCAGGCGCGATGATCGGAGGGCTCGGGTTGCAGCCGCAGACGCGGCGGCGTAACCGGGTCAACGGCGTCGTGAGGTCGGTGGAAGGCGAAACGCTGTTCGTCGAGGTGACGCAAAGCTTTGGCAATTGCGCGAAGTACATCCAGAGCAGAACGCCGACTTTTGTGGAGCCGGGTGCGCCGTTGCCTTGCGAGCCGGAAGTCGCTGCACAGCTCGGCGACGCGGACCGTGCGTTGATCCTGCGCGCCGATACGTTTTTCATTGCAAGCGCCAACCTCGAAGAAAAGGCGGGGCCCGCGCGTGGTGTCGACGTGTCGCATCGCGGCGGTGCGCCCGGCTTCGTTCGCGTCGACAACGCAACCACGCTGACTACCCCGGACTACAGCGGCAATCGGTTCTTCAACACGATCGGCAATCTGCTCCATGATCCGCGCGCGGGTTTGCTGTTCATCGACTTTGCGACGGGCGATCTGCTTTATCTCGCGGTGCGGGCGGAAGTGATCTGGGACGGCGCGGAACTGGCAGCCTTCGCAGGCGCGGAACGGCTTGTCCGTTTTCATATCGACGAAGTACGTCGCACTCACAGTGCATTGCCTTTCCGGTGGTCGGAAGTTGAATTCGCTCCGCAGTTTGCAGCCGTTATTCGTCAGCCAGGCACGAGTGCTTGACTATGATTTTTATCCGTGTGGGCGTGAGCAGTTCATGCGCGACATGTACGACGGACTGCGGGCCTCGATGTCGCGGATGAGCGCATCCGATTCGAGGCGTTTGGACGGGCGGATATGAAGCGCGCGGTTATCAAACGGGAGATGCCCGCGGCAGCCATCGCGCGACGCTGGCGGGTTACCGGTGACTTTCGCGAAATCGGCGCGCGCGATTCAATGGTCGCGGCGTGACGGCAGCTTGCTCGAATTCGCCGAGGCGCACGGTGCCGGCACGTCGTCGAGTTGCAGGTCGGGTACGTGCGAGACGTGTTCGACGCGGTTGTTGTCGGCGTGGGTTCGGTATGAGGGAGCGGTCGTCGCGGAGATCGAATCTGGGCGCTGATTTGTGTGGGACGTCCCGCGGAAGGTAGTGCGGAGCCGGACGTCGTGCTGGATTTGTCAGCGGCGGTTGATGCCGTTCGTCGGGATCGGGATATGAGCCCGATACATTCAGAACCCGCCATGCGCACTACCAGCCAATCCGATGCTTCTCATCGGTCTCCTTGTGACGCCGATCATCGTCGGCATGCAAGTACTGGCTGGTCGTGGTGAGTGACGCATGCCCCAGGTTGTCGCGCACCAGACGAAGGTCGACCTGCTGATCGGCCATGTTCGATCCCGCGCTATGCCGCAGCCAGTGAGCGGAGGCCAGTTCGAGTTGATCGGCTGGCTGCATGTACTCGTCGCCACGAGCACGGAGCGCCTGCGCCGCGCCGCTGAAGACCTGCTTGACGATGAGGTGCAAGGCGGCCCGTGTCAGCGGTTTGCGCGACTGCCCGATCGGCAGTATGAGCGGCGTGTCCTCGTGCGGTAAAGGCAACGGCGGCAATCCCTGTTGATGGCGATAGGTGACGAGCTCGGCCATCATTTCCGCCGTGGCAGGCACCAGACGCTCCCTGTCGCCTTTGCCCAGCACTTCGAGCCACCAGCGATCGACGCCGTTCGCATCGCGACGGCAGAAAAAACCGCCCATCGTATTGGTGGCCACCTCCGTAATGCGCAAGCCGCCCAGATAGAGCAGGGTGAAGAGCCAGCGCATACGCACGGCGTGCTCACGTTCGCGATCCGTCTCGTGCGGCATGGACGGAATCCATTTTTTGACGAGCCATAGCGCCGGCGAAAGATAGTGGGTGACGCGCGGCTTCGCGCGGCGCGTGCGCTGACGGGACAGCGACAGCGGGTTGCCGGCGAGATAGCCTGCCTGCACGAGCCACGCAAACATCACATTGAGAATCACCCATGCCTGACGCTGACTGGTGGCGGAAAGCGGCCCGTAGAACGGACGCCAGCGTGGATCGGCACGCGGATGCTTGCGGCCCCCGTTTGAGGTCCACTGCGCGACCGGTTGCGGATGCGGGAGAAAGTGCTGATAGAGAAGCAGGTCCTTGTGCGAGAGCGAGGACAGTGGCTTGCCCAAATGAAGCAGCGACCACAACAGCAGGCGCTCGGCTTCCTTGCGGTAGTTGTCGAAGGTGGTTTTCTTGTCGACGAAACGCCCGAGCCAGGCGTGGATTGCGTCGAGATCGTTTTGCGCCGCAATCTGGGTGAGGGCGTTCTGCGCGCGGTTGGTGCCCGTGCGACCATTCAGGTGCGGGGGGATGAGCAGCGTTTCAATCGGGCAGGGGGCCGGCGGGAGAAGGGTCGCCGAGGGCTGGGTACGCGGTGTGTCTTTGCAGATTCAGCTAGGCAATTTTTTTAACGTTATAACAGTAATGTCAAATTAGTCACGCAATGTAATTATGTTTCGTACTAAATACGTTGTATTACCAACGCCGAAGGCCGTTGCTGCCCTTGGCATGACGCGCCGACCGCTCGTTGCGGCCCGTCGCAATCATCGATGCGGCCGATGTCGATTTGCGACGCGAACATCTCGCCGTAAGCCTGCAGAGCAACGTCAGCGAGAAGCCGATGGGTAGCCCCGCAAGCACTTCCGGCACGGCAGCGGCCAGCAGCGCGTGACGTGAAGAGGCTACTGGCGCCGAATGGTGCCGACATGAATTGAGATTCCGCCCCGGGGCCGACGAGTCAGGAATGTGAATTGTCCGGTGGGGCTGGCGATTGTTGGCGTGAATCCGCCTCATACCTGTACGGGGACGCCGACATCGAGTTGTACGCTCGCTCGAAGCTATCTCGGTTGAAGCCTGCGATAAGCGAGCGGACTGTGCCGTGGTAGCGGTTGCGTACCTTCTCATGGTCGGCATGCAGTGTTCTCCAGTTGGGTGCTATCCGGTTCTAGCAAGTTGACATAAGATAAATTATCACCCAAACCGATGTCAGGGCTTTTTAGAAATGTCCGGTTCTGGCTCATTAGAAATGTCCGGTTTCCTGGTCCGGGCGGGCTGCGGTGGCGCATGCTGCGACATCCCAGCCCGCCCGGAGCCTGACCATGAACGGACGTGGATTCATCACGATCAGCATGCACGAGCTCGAGCGCGTGAAGATCATCGAGGCGGTCGTCCAGCGCCGCCTGACCATCGTACAGGCGGCTGAACGGCTGCAGCTGTGTGAGCGTCAGGTCAGCCGGCTGGTGCGGCGCTACGAAGCCGCTGGACCGGCCGGGCTCGTTTCGGCGCGGCGTGGGCAGCCCAGCAATCGCGAACTGCCGGTGGAGCTGCGGGCGCGAGCCATGGCGCTGGTGCGCGAACGCTATGCTGATTTTGGGCCAACGCTGGCGTGCGAGAAGCTGGCCGAATGTCATGGCGTGGTGCTGGCGAAGGAAACCGTGCGGCGCTGGATGCGGGATGCCGGGCTATGGATTCCACGCAAACAGCGGCCGCCGAAGCTCCATCAGCCGCGAAACCGGCGCGCGTGTCTGGGCGAACTGGTGCAGATCGACGGCAGCGATCACCGCTGGTTTGAGGAACGCGCGCCGGCGTGCACGCTGCTGGTGTTCATCGATGATGCAACGGGCCGGCTGATGGCGCTGCATTTTACGGCGACCGAATCGACCTTCAGCTACTTCGAGGCGATGCGCGGTTATCTGGAACAGCATGGCAAGCCGGTGGCGCTGTACAGCGACCGCGCGAGCGTGTTTCACTGCAACAGCCATTCCGTGACACCTGGCAAGGGCGTGACGCAGTTTGGCCGGGCGCTGTACGAGCTGAATGTGGATACGTTCTGTGCCAACAGCAGCCAGGCGAAGGGGCGCGTCGAGCGCGCCAATCTGACGTTGCAGGATCGCCTCGTGAAGGAGTTGCGGCTACGCGGCATCAGCACGAAGGAGGCGGCCAATGCTTATGCGCCCCACTTCATCGCTGATTTCAACGGCCGGTTCGGCAAGGTGCCCAGGAGCACATTCGATGCACACCGGCCGCTGCGTGCCGACGACGATCTTGAGCTGATCCTGACGGTTCGTGTACCGCGGCGCGTGTCGAAGGTGTTGACGGTGCAGTACGACCGCGTGATCTACCTGCTGGAAGACACGGTGGCAAACCACCGCCTCATTCACAACTATCTGGACGTGTTCGAGTATCCGGACGGACGCATCGAGATCAGGGTGAATGGCGCTGCCCTGCCCTGTGTGCCGTACGACCGGCTCTCGGAGATCGATCAGGCGGCGGTGGTCGATAACAAGCGGCTGGGACACACACTGCAACTTGCCCAGGTGATCCAGTCGCAGCGTGATGACCGGCGGGCGTCGGGCTCTCCATCGCGGACCAATCAGGGTGAAGCGCCACGGTCGAAGGAGCGCAAGGTGGGCACCCGCAAGCAGCGCGAACTGACCCGGGAGCAGTTGAATGAAGCGATTCTGGGAACTGCCGGAATGCGGGTTGGCTCGGTGCTTAAAAGCCCTCTAACATAGATATTTCTGAACCTCGGAACCGGACATTTCTAAA
>NZ_NPIH01000269.1 GCF_012275575.1 Paraburkholderia sp. SG-MS1
GAACCCAGCGCGCTGTTGCCGAAGACCTTCACGGAATCCTTGCCGCCGGTCGCCTTGTTGATCTGTTCGCCCATGTACTTCACGGCCATGTTGGTCGGATAGGTGTCGCTATGGACGTCCGCTACGCGAAAGACTCGCGCTTGTGCCGAACCGGTACTGAATGCCAGTAAAGAGGCCGCGATAATCATCGGGAAACGGAAAGAGGCAAATTTCATTTTCATCATGACATTTCTAAATAGATCAGCCAACGGATTGCGGATTCGATGACACGGTTTCAAGACGCCTTGCGGCGGAAAAGACGCGAGTTTTTTTCACTCACGTGTTTCGAAAAAACGCTCAAGTTGTACGACGACTTACAAATTCTATAAAGCTCGATTTGGCTTGTATAGACCGTGTTTACCCGCTGAGAGACGCGACAAGCCCTGAGAGCGGGGATTGTTTGACATCTTGACGCCTCGCAAGCTGACATTAGAACGAGATCAAGCACGCTCACGTTATACGATGACTGCGCTCTGCTGAAAGCCGTCATGATTCGAATTCGGGGCGGGTAAATCGAGCAATTCGCCGAACCTGTTTATCCGCGTCTATGCGGCAATGGATACGCGGCAAACCAGAAGCGGCAAAGATTCGCGGGCGGGCAATCGATTTCAACCTGGCCAAAGCCGGGATAACAGGCGTCTAGCGGCTATGCCAATACCGTGTTCAATCAGATCGGCGCTATTCGGGTCCACGCCGAAACTTCACTGCCAAAGAGCGAAGCTAACGTTTATCCCGATCGCGCCACAGGCGTGCGAGCGAACTCCGTTTCCTTCACGGCTTCGGCGAGATAGTCGACGAAGGACGCGATCCGTGCCGATATCGCGGTGTTGCGATAGTAGACGGCGTGGATGGGTTGCCGGACTTCCCGGGTCTGCCGCGCGAAAAGCTGGACGAGCTTGCCCTCGCGACGGTCCCGTCCCGTCATGAAGTCGGACAGGCAGACGATGCCCGCGCCCTCCAGCGCCAGCTGCCGCAGCGTTTCCCCGCTGGACGACGCGATGCCCGGCTCGATCCGCAATAGCTCGTTGTCGGCCCCGACGATCGGCCAGACGTTAAGCGATTCGGGTTGAGTAAACCCGAGCAGCGAATGCCTGGCGAGTTCGTCGACACGTTTCGGATGTCCATGCTTCTTCAGATAGTCCGGCGCCCCCAGAACCCGTATCCGGCTGCTGCCGACCGGACGGCTGTGCAGCGTCGAATCCTTCAGCTTGCCGATACGGATGGCGACGTCGGTACGGCGTTCGAGCAGATCGATGATGCCTTCGTTGCTGTTCAATTCGAGTTCGATCTGCGGATACAGCGCGCGGTAGCCCGCCACCAGCGGCACGATCACATGGAGCATGAACGGCGTCGCAGCATCGATGCGCAGACGCCCGGAAGGCCGCTCCCGGCGAGCCGCGAGTTGTTCTTCAGCACTCTCCACCGCATCGATGATCTCGCGGGCATTTTGCAGGAAAGACTTGCCCTCTTCCGTCAACTCCAGGCGCCGGGTCGTCCGGCGCAACAGTGTGGTTTTCAGCTTTTCTTCGAGCCTGCCCAGCGTCCGGCTCGCGCCCGACACGGTCTGCTCCAACTGCTCGGCCGCGGCGGTGATCGAACCGGTGTCGACCACACTGGCAAAGGTCCGCAATTCGTCGAGGGTAACTTTCATCTTTGATCGGAAATCAAAAGTGTTTCGTTTATAGACCAGTTTCTCCGCAAAAGTAAACAAGGCACACTTCGCCTCCATCGCCGGACCTGGTTGAGGCGCTTCACCATGAACCCGTCATCTGCCGCGCCGCACACCCGGCAGACCCAGCTCCTTTATCAACCGCTTCCCCGTGCAGCTGGCCACCTGGGTGCCTTCGCGTGCGAGTTGCCGCCAGACCTTGCGTACCCGGACTCCTGAAAGTTCTCCTCCACGCGCGCGCCCGACCTTCCCGCACAGCATCGCGTCACGCACGGCCCGCGTGGGCAGGCGTGCTGGATCGGCGCGCCGGGCCACATACCGGTAATGGCCGACGGGGCAATCGGCAGCACCTTGCAGATTGGATCGACCTCATAGCGTTGCCGGTGATTATCAATGAACGCGACCCATACCTCGGTCGGCGGTCGAACTCTGCCTGTGCGAAATACGCCGATGCGTTGCGCAGAATTTCACTGGCCGGCGCAGTTCACGGTCCTCCCGTTCCAGTTCTTTGAAGTGTTCCTGATCCTCGGCGCTGCGGTCACCCAGTCGCGCAGCGCCTCACCTGAGCAGCCCATCCTGGTGGCAATCGACGCGATCACCTTCCATTGCGAGTCGTGTTTACCTCGATGCTCAGGGACCATCCGGACCGCCGGTCAAGCCCGTTCGGTGGGTGTTCCTTTTCTCCATAACGGGTCTCGCGATTTGTCTGCGGGTAGTCCTCCCTTTATGGCTGTTACAGCGGCAAAACCTTCAGAAACGGACCTTGAGGGTCCCCCGCGCGCTTTGGTTAGTGGTGCCACTACCAAACTGACCACTGTAGATCACGCCAACCGACGCATTGCGTGTCACCTGAAAATCCAGCCCGGCCTCCACGAGTGCCGCGTTGCGTGCCAGCGGCACACCAGCGACGGTAAAAGGATTGCTGCCAGCAAATTGCAATGTCGACACCGGCGCGACATTCCCCAATGCGTGTCGCCACCCAAGTGTGCCGCTGGCCGTCGCCACCGTTCCGTTGCGCAACTCGAAGTCCATTGCTCCTCTCAGCCCTAGCGTCGAGAAGGTCGAGTTCGTGCTACCGTTTTCGCCGGCCAATGCCGCCGCACCGCCTTGCTCATTGAAACTGCTGGTGCGCAGGTTGACATAGGCGATGCTCGCAAACGGCTCTAGCGCCGCATGTTCTACCGCGATCCGGTAACCTATGTCGCCGAATACCTGCATTGTGTGAGCGCTGTAGTCCCCCTTCAAATTGTCCGCATAGCCGGCAAAGGCAGGGGAACGATCCGTACTGATCGAATGCCATGTATAGGCCGCGCCCGCCCGCACACCTACGTTGCCCAATTGCGTACCGCCGTAGAGACCAACGTGATAGTTGTCACTGCTCGCCGACGAATTTCGGTCATCGACATTAAAACTTCCCCCGCTATAGCCGGCCAGCGCACCGATTCGCCATTGCTGCGCGATGGTCGTGTCCGCGCCAACCAGGAACCCGCCGAGGTTCTGCCGCAAAGTGGCCGCATTGCCGTCGCTGTTCATGTGTCCCCACGCACCCAGGACACGCGCCCACATCACCGGATCAGTCGAGTGCGCCGCGCATTCACTACTGGCGGAGGCCGTCGCGTCCGTCAGGCGTGCGGTGGCAAGCTGGTTTGCGGCATCTGGCATGCAGAAGCTGTGCCGGACGCGGTCAACCGCGGCATCGCGGATATAGCGACTGTCTTCGATCAAGGCTGACTTGATGGAGGCGTGAATTTCGCCGGAAAGCTGATTGAAGGCACCGCGCGCATCGGCATCGGTCGAGAGCGCGGCAACTGCGTCTTTTACCTGGTTTCCGTCAGGCATGCTCTGCAGCGCATAAGCAGTGGCGATCTCATTGGGCGTTCCGGCTGCATCGACAAAGTTGCGGACCCGCACCGGGGTGAGATACACGTTGTTGGCATCATACGAGTCAATCAGAGCATAGAAGGCGCTATTGATATCTCCAGTGAGGGTGTAGGTGCCCGTCACGCCGCCGATGGCGGTGAGTACGGTGTAGTGCGAGTTCACCGAATACTGCCCAGGAGCAATCTTGACCACGTCGAGAATGGCACCTTGGGCAAGCGTGGCGGCGCCGTTGACCCGGATCAGGTCGGAGGCCGTGCTGGCTGGGTTCACCTGCGCCTGATAGACAGAACCTGCAGCTTGGGAGTACGCGCCGTTGACGCTGAGTGTGCCAATGGAGTTTCCGGGGGCAATCGTGCCACCCGAAAGAATGGCGGTGCGGCCAATCGATCCATTACCTCCTAAGGTAGCGCCGTTTTGAACAGTGACTGCGGAGCCGGCAAGCGCGCCATTTACGCTGAGCAAGCCGCTCGCCACAGTGGTTGGCCCGGACAGTGTGCTGATCCCTGTCAGATTGAGGGCGCCTGCACCCGCTTTCGTAAAGGTGCCGGTCCCGTCGATGGCATTGGCGAAGACGGCATTGTCGGGTTGATTAATGACGAGCGCGGCATCATCAAGAATAGTGCCCGTGCCGAAGCTGGCGGCGGAGCCGGTCAACGTGCCGGACGAGATTGTGGTGCCACCGGCGTAAGTGTTGACACCCGCCAAAGTCAGCGCCCCGGCGCCTGTCTTGGTCAGGTTGCCAGCACCGACGATTACACCGGAGAAAGTGGTGTCGGCCGTGTTATTGGCAGTCAGCACCGTCGTGCCAAGCGTGCCCAGATTAATGGTGCCTGCCCCCGACAGGTTGTTCGCCGTCTGCGCGAAGTCGTTCAGCGCGAGTGTCGCCCCACTGTTGATGGTGACTGCCGAACTCGTGGCGAACGCGTTGGCGATACCCATCGCCAGTGTGCCGCCATTGACGGTCGTCAAGCCCGTATAGGTGTTGGGCGCCGACAGCGTCAGGCTGCCCGCGCCGTCCTTGGTCAGGTCCATGCCGTTCCAGCCGGTCGCCGAGGCAGCCTCGTCCGCCAGCACCACGTCGACATTGAACGCGTCCGTTGGACTGGTCAGCGTGAAGGTGCCGTTGCCGTTGGTCACGCCCGCCTGCCAGGTCAGGCCGAAGCCGACGTTGTAATCGAGGTTGCCCGCGCTTCGGGTAACCGCCAGCGTCAGATAATCCACCGGGCTCGTCGCCCCGCCGAGACTGACCGAACTGAAGTCGCCGGTGATGCCGCCCGTCGTGTGAATGAGCGTGAACTCGGTGGCAGGCAGCCCGCTCGCGGATGAAGGCTCTGTGCCCGAGACACCGGCGATGTTCAGGGTACCGTCAAGCGTCGCACTTCCTGCCGTGATGACCGGGTTATTGGCAGCCAGCGTGACATCCAGCGTCGAGCCCGAAGACTGCGTAAATGCACCGCTCACCGCCAGTCGCGATGCGCCGTCGATGGCCGTGGTTGCACCCGTCTGAGTCGTGTAGTCCGCCGCGTCAAAGGCGCCGCCCTGACTCAGATGCAATGTGCCGGCGTTGACCGTGACCGTTCCCTGGCTCGAACCGCTCGCGCTCAGGGAAGCCATGCCCGCGCCTGTCTTGGTCAGGCTGCCCGCGCCGGACAGGGGGTTAGCCAGCGTGCTGTCGTTGGCGAAGTCCAGTTGCAGGACCGCGCTGTTGCTGACCGCGCCTGTGCCCAAGGCGTTCCCATTCGTGGCCACCAGCGTCCCGGCGGTGATCGTTGTACCACTGACGTAAGTGTTGGCACCCGTCAGGGTCAACGCCCCGGCGCCTGTCTTGGTCAGGTTGCCAGCACCGCCGATTACACCGGAGAAAGTGGTGTCGGCCGTGTTATTGGCAGTCAGCACCGTCGTGCCAAGC
>NZ_NPIH01000027.1 GCF_012275575.1 Paraburkholderia sp. SG-MS1
CCGATCGAGCCGGTGTCGCCGCTGTTTGCCGAGATCCACGCGCAGTATGGCGCGGCTTTCGACGCGGCCTTGGCGCGCAATGTCGCCGATGCGTTGGCCGAAGATGTCGGCACGGGTGACCAGACCGGCCGCCTTGTCCCCGCCGAGGATCTGCGCGATGCGCGCATCATCGTGCGCGAGGAGGCGGTGCTGTGCGGCGTGCCATGGTTCAACGCAGTGATGCGCGAGGTCGATCCGCGTATCGATGTGCGGTGGCGCTATCGTGAAGGTGATCGGATGGCCGCGGACACGCCGGTCTGTGAACTGCGCGGACCGGTTCGCGCGCTGTTGACTGCGGAACGCAATGCACTGAATTTTTTGCAGTTGCTGTCGGGTGTGTCGAGCGCGACGCGGCGGTATGTCGACGCGATCGCGCATACGCGCACCCGCATTTTCGACACGCGCAAGACGTTGCCGGGTTTGCGGCTCGCGCAAAAGTATGCGGTGCGCGTGGGCGGCGGCGCGAATCAACGGCTCGCGTTGTACGATGGCATCCTCATCAAGGAAAACCACATTGCCGCGGCAGGCGGCGTGGGCGCTGCCGTGGACGCCGCGCTCGCGTTAAATGCGGGCGTGTCGATCCAGATTGAAGTGGAGACGCTTGAGCAACTGGAAACCGCACTGTCGCATGGCGCGCAATCCATTCTGCTGGACAACTTTTCGTTCGACGCAATGCGCGACGCGGTCCGCATCACGGCGGGGCGAGCGGTACTGGAGGTGTCCGGCGGCGTGAACTTCGAGACCGTGCGGACGATTGCCGAAACGGGCGTCGATCGCGTCTCGATCGGCGCGCTGACCAAGGACGTGCGCGCAACGGATTACTCGATGCGGATCGTTTGACCGCTTGTCCACAGCGGTTTCGATCAATGATGAAGGCCATCCCGGATCACTCCGGCGATGGCCTTTTCGTTTCACCCAGCTCGAAACGATCATACGTTGCGGGTGCGCACGTGCTCTGGCGAGAGAACTGTCGGCAGCGCTTTGGGCAGTGTTGCCGGCCAGTCCCGGCTGAAATGCAGCCCGCGGCTCTCACGCCGTGAGCGCGCGCCTTCGACGATCAACGAGGCGACGTCGACCAGGTTGCGCAGTTCGAGCAGATCGCGACTCACCTTGAAGTTCGCGTAATACTCGTGAATTTCGTCGCGCAGTAACGCCAATCGGTGTTTCGCGCGTGCGAGCCGCTTGTCGGTGCGCACGATGCCGACGTAGTTCCACATCAGCCGGCGTAGTTCATCCCAGTTGTGAGCGACCACGACTTCTTCGTCGGCGTCGGACACGCGGCTTTCGTCCCAATCCGGCAACGGCGCATGAACGGCCGCGCCGAAGCCTTCTTCCTCGATGGCTTGCGCCGCGGAGCGTCCGATCACGAGGCATTCGAGCAGCGAGTTGCTGGCCAGACGGTTCGCGCCATGCAGGCCGGTGCACGACGTCTCGCCGACAGCATACAGGCCCGCGAGATCGGTGCGGCCCGCCAGGTCGGTCACGACGCCGCCGCACGTGTAGTGCGCCGCCGGCACGACCGGGATCGGTTCCTTGGTAATATCAATACCGAATTCCAGGCAGCGCGCGAGAATCGTCGGGAAGTGTTCGCGCAGGAATTCAGGTGGCTGATGGCTGATATCGAGATACACGCAATCGATGCCGCGCTTCTTGATTTCGAAGTCGATCGCACGTGCGACGATGTCGCGCGGCGCGAGTTCGGCGCGCTCGTCGTGGTTCGGCATGAAGCGCGTGCCGTCCGGCAGCTTCAGAATGCCGCCTTCGCCGCGCACTGCTTCCGAAATCAGAAACGACTTCGCATACGGATGGAACAGGCAGGTCGGATGGAACTGGATGAATTCCATGTTCGACACGCGGCAGCCGGCTCGCCATGCCATCGCGATGCCGTCGCCGGTCGCGGTGTCGGGATTCGTGGTGTACAGATAGACCTTGCCGGCGCCGCCGGTGGCGAGCACCGTATGCGGCGCTTCTATCGTCACCGTGCGACCGCTTTGCAGATCGAGCGCGTACAGACCGTGGCAACGGCGGCCGGGCAGGCCGAGGCGATCGGACGTGATCAGATCGATCGCGTAGTGGTCCTCGAACAGCGTAATGTTCGGATGGCGCCGCACGCGTTCGCTGAGCGTGGCGACCACCGCGTGGCCGGTCGCATCCGCAGCGTGAATGATCCGCCGATGGCTGTGGCCGCCTTCACGCGTCAGATGAAAGCCAAGTTCGGCGGCATCGTCTTTGGTAAACGGCACACCTTGCTTGATCAACCATTCGATGGCGGCACGCCCATGCTCGACGATGAAGCGCGTAGCGGCCTCGTCACACAATCCGCCACCGGCGATCAGCGTGTCGCGCACGTGATTTTCGATGCTGTCCGCCGAATCCAGCACTGCAGCGATGCCGCCTTGCGCCCAGTCGCTTGCGCCCTCGGTCATCGATCGCTTGGCGACCACTGCAACCCGCCGGGTCTCCGCCAGATTGAGCGCTACGCTCAAGCCAGCGAGACCGCTACCGACAATCGCCACATCGAATTCCATTTCCTGCATCTCCGTCTTTCGTTTTGCCATGACGGCGCCCGATCGCTCGCCGCTAAAACAAGAAAGCATACGCGTCGCAACGGATGAACGAAAGCTGGCCGAACGGCATAAGACTGTTGGTGGTGGACGAAGAGCGAATCAACGGCGTGGAGACAAGATAAGAAGGGCGCGCAGAAAACAAAAAAGCCTCGCACGAATGCGAGGCTTTTTTGCATGTCTTTTGCCTTCGTCAGGCTGGAGCCAAGATTTATTTAATCTTGGTTTCCTTGTACTCAACGTGCTTGCGGACGACCGGATCAAATTTCTTGATCAGCATCTTTTCCGGCATGTTGCGTTTGTTCTTCGTCGTCGTGTAGAAGTGACCCGTGCCTGCGGTCGATTCCAGCTTGATCTTGTCGCGTGCGCCTTTCGCCATGATTTACTCCTTAGGCTTCACCGCGTGCGCGCAGATCCGCGAGCACAGCGTCGATACCGTTCTTGTCGATCAGGCGCAGGCCGGCGTTCGAAACGCGCAGACGCACCCAACGGTTTTCGCTTTCCACCCAAATGCGGCGGTTTTGCAGGTTCGGCAGGAACCGGCGCTTGGTTTTGTTGTTCGCGTGGGAAACGTTGTTGCCGCTCATCGGCGCTTTCCCAGTTACTTGGCATACGCGTGCCATGAGAGCACTCCTAATACGCTAATTCTGAGTTCGAACGCCGTGAAAGTTTCCCGAAAAGAGCCGCGCTTAAGTTTGGAAACTAGAGGCGCTTGAGCTTTCCGGAACGCCTTGATGGCTTCGGAACAGGGGGTTGGAAATAGGCAAACCGGAATTATAGCGGAAAAAAAGCCGCAAAATCAAACCTTATTTGCGGCAGGGGACACGGCGCCCCGCCTGCGCGGCTCTGCTCCCGGCCCTGCTCCCTTGCGCTGTCACGGCCAGCCGGCGCAGGCGAACGAGTAGACGCTGTCAGTGGCGATCACCAGATGATCGATCAGTCGCACATCGATCAACGCCAACGCGTCGCGTAGCGTGTGCGTCAGGTGGCAGTCGCTGGCGCTTGGCTGGACTGCGCCGGAAGGGTGATTATGCGCGACGATCAGGCTCGCCGCATTCAGGTTCAGTGCGCGCCGCACGATTTCGCGTGGATAGACCGCCATGCGCGTAAGTGAGCCTTGCGCGCTTTCCTCGCAGCGTATCAGCCGATGCCGCGCGTCGAGAAAGAGCGACACGAACACTTCCTGCTGGCGGCCGCCGATCAACAGGCGCAGATATTTTTCCACGGCTTCGGGCGAGTTCAACAGCGAGCGCCTGCGCATTTTATCGACCAGAGAGCGCCGGGCCATTTCCATGATCGCCAGCAGCTGCGCTTTTTTCGCCGGTCCGAGGCCGCGGATGCCATCGAGGTCCACATAGGCCGCGTCGAGCATGGCGCGCAGCGAGCCGAACCGGTCGAGCAATGCCCGTGCGATGCTGAAGACGTCGTGGCCGGGCAGGCCCGAGCCCAGCACCAGCGCGATCATCTCGGTATCGGACAGGGCACTCGGCCCCTTGTTGATCAGACGCTCGCGCGGCATGTCTCTTTTTTGCCATTTGCCGCGCGGCAGCGGGGGGCGAGCAGGCGCGCCAGCTGCAGCGGCGCCGCGTGGTGTGGGCGCCCCCGGCAGCGCTGTCTGCGCGGGTACATCGTCAATTGTGCTGACGTAATCGGCCATATAAAGAGAATCCTCCGCTTCGGTGGGTGGCGCAGGGAGAGGCTGTACCCTGCCGCCATGCGCGCGACTGACCCAAGCCGCCGCCCGCTATGTGGCTTACAATAGACGCTTTGCGCACGGCACCCGATGGTTTGCCACACGCGTGAACTGCGGCGTCGACTGCGCCTGCAGCGCACCCGTGCAGCGCGCTTCGACTGAGCGAGCATTGCATGAGCATCATCGACATTTCCGAGGTGAAGGCCGGTTCACACGTGACCCTTCACTACCGGCTTTCCCTTGCCGATGGCGCCGAAGTCATCAATACGTTTACCGACAAGCCGGCTACGCTGCTGCTTGGCGCCGGTCAGCTAGCGCCGCCGCTGGAAGATATTTTGCTGGGTTTGAGGGTGGGCCACCATTCGACCTTTCAGCTAACCCCGGGGGAGGCGTTCGGTCCCCGCAATCCGGAGCTTATCCAGCGCGTGTCGCTGGCCACGCTGCGCGAAAACAGCATGATCGGCGAGGATTTTTCGCCAGGTGATCTGGTCGAATTCAACGCGCCGGGAGGCGGGCGTTACGCCGGTGTCCTGAAGGAGGTCGGCGAAACGTCGGCCCTGTTCGATTTCAACCATCCGCTTGCCGGCCAGGCGCTGGCGTTTGAAGTGAAAATCATCGGGATTTTGTAAAAATGAGCATCACGGATACGACTCTTGCCGAAACCGAGATCCTGCTGGCGCAGCCGCGTGGATTTTGCGCCGGTGTCGATCGGGCGATCGAGATCGTCGAGCGGGCCATCAAGCTGCACGGGTCGCCGATCTACGTGCGCCACGAAATCGTCCACAACGCCTATGTCGTCGAAGACTTGCGCAAGAAGGGCGCGATCTTCATCGAGCGGCTGGAGGAAGTGCCGCCCGGCAATACGGTCATTTTCAGTGCACACGGTGTGTCGAAGGCTGTGCGTTCAGAAGCTGAGTCGCGCGGGCTGCGCGTGTACGACGCCACGTGTCCGCTCGTGACCAAGGTGCATATCGAAGTCGCGAAGATGCGCCAGGACGGTTTCGACATCGTGATGATCGGTCACAAGGGCCATCCGGAAGTCGAGGGAACGATGGGGCAGGCCGGCGAGGGCATGCATCTGGTCGAAGACATTGAAGACGTGCAGGCTTTGCAGCTGGCCGATCCGGAGCGGATCGCGTTCGTCACGCAAACCACGCTATCAGTTGACGATGCGGCAGAAATCATCCGCGCATTGAAGAGCAAATATCCGTCCATCCGTGAGCCGAAGAAGCAGGACATCTGCTACGCCACGCAAAACCGCCAGGACGCGGTGAAATTCATGGCACCGCAGTGCGACGTCGTGATCGTGGTCGGCAGCCCGAATAGTTCGAACTCCAACCGGCTGCGCGAACTGGCCGAAAAGCTCGGCGTGCCGGCCTATATGGTGGATTCGCCCGATCAGATCGATCCCGTATGGGTCGAGGGCAAGCGGCGTATCGGCGTGACCGCCGGCGCGTCAGCGCCGGAAGTGCTGGCGCAGGCGGTGATCGCTCGCTTGCGCGATCTCGGCGTGCGCAATGTGCGCGCGCTCGACGGCATCGAAGAAAAC
>NZ_NPIH01000270.1 GCF_012275575.1 Paraburkholderia sp. SG-MS1
GGCCAGAAGCGCTTGAGCAGCGCGCGCACGCTCGGCCCCGCGAACAGTTGCCAGACGTTCGTGACGAACGACGGCAACAGCAGCAACGCGGCCGCCTGAGCGGGCAGCATCAGCGTGCCGAGCACGCCCATTGCGACGGTGGGCAGGCCCATGCCGGTCACGCCTTTTACGAAACCGGCCACGACGAAGGTCGCGGCGATCACGCTGGCATGCAGCGCAATCGAACCCGGAAGCAGACCGGAAAACAGAGTCGCAAACGAAGAGATCATCGGCCGATTTTTATTGAAGTAAGGTGAGCGATTTTCAATCGCCGCCGCGCAGTCCACAATGCGTAAGATACGTATCGTGACTTAGGCTGAGACTAAGGCTAAGGCTCGATTCCCTTTCCGCGTCTCCTGCTCGAACTACACGCTCATGCGCTTTGACCTCATCGATCTCCGGCTCTTTCTGCATGTACTCGACACCGGCAGCATCACGCACGGCGCCGCGCGCGCGAACCTGTCGCTGCCCTCGGCGAGCGCCCGGCTGCGCGGCATGGAGGACGCGCTTGGCATGCCGCTGCTCGAACGCGGCCGCCGCGGTGTCGAATCCACGCCGACTGGCGATACGCTCGCGCATCATGCGCGGCTCGTGCTCGGGCAGATCGAAAGGATGCAGGGCGAGCTGGGCGAGCATCAGGAGGGGCGCAAAGCCTGCATCCGCCTGTGGACCAATACCGCCGCCATCACCGAGTTCCTGCCTTCGGCGATCGGCCTTTTTCTGCGCGAACACCCGAACGTGCAGATCGATCTGAAGGAACGTCAAAGCAGCGAGACGGTCAAGGCCGTGCTCACGGGCGCCGCGGAGATCGGCATCATTTCCGATGCGGTCGAGCATGGCGCACTGCAGACGTTTGCGTTTGCCGTCGACAAGCTGGTGCTGATCACGAGCCGCGACGATCCGCTCGCCACGCGCCGGCGTGCCACGCTCGCGGAGGTGGCCGCGCGCGAATTCATCGGTCTCAGCGCGGACAGCGCATTGCACGCGTATCTCGGCGAGCGCGCTTTGCTGGCCGGTCAGCCTCTACGCTATCGCGCGCACATGCGCACCTTCGACGGCATCTGCTGCATGGTCGAACAGGGTGCGGGGGTCGGCATCGTGCCGGCCACGGCCGCGCGGCGCTATCGCGGTACGCCGGGCATTCGCACGATCGAGCTGGCCGAGAGCTGGGCCTCGCGCCAGTTGCTGGTCTGCATGCGCGAGCTGAACGCGATGTCACGGCTGGAAAAGGCGCTGGTGCGGCATCTGGCTGGAATCTAGCGATTTCGGACAGGGTTCGGCCAATCCGGTTGATATCAGCCAGATTTATCCAACTGGATATTTTTAATCGATTTGCCTGATTTGGCCTCGGTTCCTATCCTTGACGCACGACCGCCTGCAACCCATGCGCGCGGCGCCCGCACTGCTCACGCAGTGCGCATTGCAGCGTTATTTCTTGTCGGCAGAATCATGGAAAGAACCACCTTCAACGTACGTGTCGAGAGCGTGCGTGACGAAGCGCACGGCGTGCGCTCATTCAGCGTCTCGCGTCTGGATGGCCAGCCGTTCGACCACTACGAACCCGGCGCGCACATCGACGTAGTCGGCCCGTCCGGGCTCACGCGGCAATATTCGTTGTGCGGCGACCCGGATCAGCGCGACGCGCATCTGTTTGCGGTGAAGCGTGAAGACGCTTCGCGTGGTGGCTCGCGTGCGTTGCATGACGAGGTCACGGTCGGCAGCGAACTGACGATCGGCGCGCCGCGCAATCTGTTCCAGCTTGCGCCCGATGCCGACGAACACATCCTGGTCGCCGCGGGCATCGGCGTGACGCCGTTATTGAGCATGGCCTACCGGTTGCTGAAGCAGCGGCAGCGCTTCACGCTGCACTATTTCGCACGTAGCGCGGAGCACGCGGCGTTCTTGCCGTTGCTCTCACGCGCGCCGTTCAGCGCTCACGTGAAGTTTCACTTCGGCGTAACGCGCGAGCAGCTCGATACGGTGCTCGGCGATTGTCTGCAAGGCTCGCATGACGGCACGCATATCTATACCTGCGGCCCCGCGCCTTTCATGGATCGCGTGGTGGCGATCGGCGAAACGCGCGTCGCGCCGGACGCAATTCACCTGGAACGCTTTGCGGCGGAGCCGGCTTGCGCCGCCCTGAGCGGTGAAGCGGCGCCGCTCGACGCGTTCGACGTGCGGATCGCCAGCAGCGGCGCGACCGTGCGCGTCGACAAGGACACGACCATCGTGGCGGCGCTGGCGTCGATCGGCATCGAAGTGGACACGTCGTGTGGCGAGGGCGTCTGTGGCACCTGCATGATCGACGTGGTGAGCGGCACGCCCGAGCATCGCGACCATTGTCTGAGCAAAGCGGAACGCGCGAGCGGCAAGGTGATCTGCTGCTGTGTGTCGCGCGCGACGTCGCCGGTGCTCGTGCTGGATCTTTGAGGTGTTGCGGTGTTGCGGTGTTGCGGTTTTGCGATTTTGCGGTTTTGCGCGTGGCGTGTGATGACCGTCTAACCGCATGTTCGGCATTGCGCCATTGCACGATAGCGGCTTCATGCAATAGCAAAAGGTGCTGCATTCGCAGCACCTTCCCCACTCCGATCTCTTCCGCGACGCTTAACGGTCGTCGTCGCGAATCGACGATGCGTGCCGGCACAGCGCGCGCACTTCGACATCCATATACGGAAACAGCGGCAACTGGCTCAGCACGTCATGCAGATGCGCGGGGCTTTCTACATCGAACACACTGATATTCGCGTAGCGCCCGGCAATGCGCCACAAGTGCCGCCATACGCCTTCCTGCTGAAGTCGTTGCGACATCGCCTTTTCGTCGGCCTTCAGACGCGCGGCGCGTTGCGCATCCATGTCCGGCGGCAGATTGACGGTCATCTCGACGTGAAACAACATGCTTGCTCTCCTCGGGTGATCGATACCGCACTCGATGGGTAATCGACACATGATCAAAGAATGATCGGTAATGAAAGACCCTGGCTGACACGGCGAGCCACACGCCGTGCAAGCCAGGGTCCATAGATTCCTGCCCTACGTCCAAGCGCCTTTTCTCAACGCCTGCACAGCATCAAGCCTCGGCGCGCGCCCGTTCCACTTCGGCGCCTGGCAGATTGTCGCGTTCGTTGAACAGCGTGAAGTCGAAATCGATCAGCGCGAAGTTGCCTTCCACGCCATACGGTTTCCCGTCGGCGCCTTCGGCCTGCTTGAGCGCGGGCACGAGGCCGTCGCGCGTCGCGAAAGCGAAGTCGTCCCACAGATACGGATCGCCGTCGATGTTGATCTGTGTCGTCAGCTTGCGGCAATCCGGCGCGGAAACGAAGAAGTGGATATGCGCCGGACGATGCCCGTGACGGCCGAGCTGATCGAGCAGCAATTGCGTCTGACCTTGCGGCGGCACGCTATAGCCGACCGGCACGACGCTGCGGAAACTGTATTTGCCTTCGGCATCCGTGCGGATCGAGCGGCGCAGATTGAACGCCGGCTGCGATTTGTCGAAGTACGAGTAATTGCCGAGATGGTTCGCATGCCACACTTCGACCAGCGCATTCGCGAGCGGCTTGCCGTCCTCGCCGAGCACACGGCCGCGCATCACGAGCGTCTGCCCCGGGTCGGTGCCGTCGTCGAGCCGTGCGTGACCGACGCACTCCGGCGCGCCCGCCACATACAACGGACCTTCGATCGTGCGCGGCGTGCCGCCTTCGATACCGGCCTTCGCTTCGGCTTCGTCCAGACGCAGATCGAGAAAATGTTCGAACCCGAGACCCGCTGCCAGCAAGCCCAGCTCGCCGCTCTTGCCAGCTTCGCCGAGATAGTTCAGCGCGGTCCAGAATTCGTCGGGCTGCACGTCGAGATCTTCGATCGTATAGAACAGGTCCTGCACGATCCGGTTCACGATCTGCTTCGTGCGCGGATTGCCTTCACTGGTGGCGCTGTCGTTGATCTTTTGCAGCAGCGTATCGATGGCTTGCTTGTTCATGGGGTATCTCCCTGGTTTGATATTCTGGATGGCTAAGTTACGTAGCGGTAACGCTCGCGCCTTTGCGCGTGTCGCGCCGTAGACGGTCGATCTTGTCCCAGTCGAGCGAGATGCCGAGGCCCGGCGCCTGCGGCAGATGCAGCGCAAAATTTTCGTAGCGCAGCGGCTCGGTGAGAATTTCTTCGGTCAACAGCAGCGGTCCGAACAGCTCGGTGCCCCACTTCAATTCGCCGAAGGTACTGAAGAGTTGCGCCGACGCGATCGTGCCCACCGCGCCTTCGAGCATCGTCCCGCCATACAGGTCGATATTCGCAGCCGCCGCAATCGCGGCCACCTGCGCGGCGCCGCTCAAGCCACCCGATTGCGCGATCTTCACTGCGAAGACATCGGCGGCGCGCGCGCTCGCGAGCGCGAATGCATCCACCGGGCCGTGCAGCGCTTCGTCGGCCATGATCGGCACTTGGGCGAGATCGGTCAGGCGCTTCAGGCCCGCGCGGTTCCCCGCGGCGATCGGCTGTTCGATCAACGCGACGCCCGCGTCGGCGAAACGGCGGCCTGCCCAGATCGCTTCCGATTCGGTCCATGCCTGGTTCACGTCGACCCGCACTTCACCGCGTCCTTCGAGCGCTTTTCCGATCGCGGCCACATGCGCGACGTCGTCGGCCACTGCGCGCGAACCGATCTTCAGCTTGAAGACGCGATGGCGTTTCGTCTCGTACACGCGCTCGGCTTCGTCGATATCGCGGTTCGTGTCGCCGCTCGCGAGCGTCCATGCGACATCCACCGATTCGCGTACGCGGCCGCCGAACAACTCCGACAACGGCACGCCGACGCGTTGCGCCTGCGCGTCGAACAACGCGGTTTCGAGCGCGGACTTCGCAAAGCGGTTGCCTTGAAACAGCCCGCGCAGTGTCGCCATCGCGGCGCCCGGGCGGGTTGCGTCCATGCCTTTGAGCAACGGCGCGAAATACGTGTCGATGTTGACCTTGATGCTCTCCGGGCTCTCCTCGCCATACGCGAGGCCACCAATCGTGGTGCCCTCGCCCACGCCGACCACGCCGTCCGCGCAACGGATGCGCACCAGCACGAGCGTCTGGCAGTTCATCGTTGCGACCGAGAGGCGGTGCGCACGGATCGTCGGTACGTCGACGAGAATCGTCTCCACGCTCTCGATCTTCACGGGTGTTGCTGTCATTCGTTGCCCTCCTGAACGGCTTTAATCGCGAGCCCCATATTAGGAACAAACGCGCCAGGCAGTCCAACACTCATTCAGACTACTTCCATACTCTGGCGGTATGGAACGCGCGAGCGCGTTGGAGCGATGCGGCACAGCTCACGGCGGGCCCTGCGCGCGAACCCTCTACTGCCTTCGGCGGCTGTGCACTATTCTTTCTATTAGATAACGACGGCGACGTCCCTCCCTATCATGCGCAAGCGCGCTTCGACGGTAAGTAGCCGATTCATGCAATCCGATCCATCGACTCCCGCTGCCGGGCATGCCGCGAACCGCCCGCAAGGATGGCTGCGCTGGCTCCCCGGACTCGTGATGTTGAAGGGGTATCAGCTCAGCTGGCTGCCGAAGGACGTGACGGCGGGACTCGTCCTGACGACGATGCTGGTGCCGGTGGGCATCGCCTATGCCGAGGCGTCCGGCGTCCCTGGTGTCGTCGGTCTGTACGCGACGATCGTTCCGCTGCTCGCGTATGCGCTCTTCGGTCCGAGCCGGATTCTCGTCGTGGGTCCGGACTCCGCGCTTGCGGCGCCGATCCTCGCGGTCGTCGCGACGCTGGCCATGGGCGATCCGTCGCGCGCGATCGCGGTGGCCAGCATGCTCGCGATCGTCTCCGGCGTGTTCTGCATCGTCATGGGACTGCTGCGGCTGGGCTTCATCACCGAACTGCTGTCCAAGCCCATTCGATACGGCTACATGAACGGCATCGCGATCACCGTCCTGATCAGCCAGTTACCGCGGCTCTTCGGCGTCTCCGGCAACGGCGATGGTTCTCTGGCCATCCTGTTGGACCTGACACACGCCATCGTCGCCGGGAAAACCAACTGGTACAGCCTGGCGGTCGGGGCGGGCAGTCTCGCCCTGATCCTGCTGCTCAAACGTTTCGACAAGCTGCCCGGCATTCTGATCGCCGTGGTGCTGGCGACGCTGTGCGTCTACCTCTTCGACCTCGACGGCGCCGGCGTCAAGGTGCTCGGCAAAATCCCGCAAGGCTTGCCCGCTTTCGTGCTGCCGTGGGCGAGCGGCGCCGACCTCGTCAAGATCCTGCTTGGCGGATGCGCTGTGGCGTTGATTTCGTTTGCCGACACCAGCGTGCTGTCACGCACCTTCGCCGCACGGCTTCACAGCCGCGTCGATCCAAATCAGGAGATGGTGGGCCTCGGTGCGGCCAATCTCGCGGCCGGCTTTTTCCAGGGGTTTCCGATCAGCAGCAGCGCCTCGCGCACGCCAGTGGCCGAAGCGGCAGGCGCGCGCACGCAATTGACCGGCGTCGTCGGCGCGCTGGCCGTCGCGGCGCTGCTGCTGGCGGCGCCCAATCTGATGCGCTATCTGCCCAACAGCGCGCTCGCCGCGGTCGTGATTGCAGCAGCGCTCGGCCTGTTCGAAGTGAGGGACCTCAAGCGCATCTATCGCATCCAGCAGTGGGAGTTCTGGCTCTCGCTCGCATGCTTCGCCGGTGTCGCGGTATTCGGCGCGATTCCTGGCATCTGTCTCGCGGTGGTGATCGCGATCATCGAATTTCTCTGGGACGGCTGGCGGCCTCATTACGCGGTTCTCGGTCACGTGGACGGATTGCGCGGCTACCATGACATCAAGCGCTATCCACATGCCACGCGGCCCACGGGGCTTCTGCTGTTCCGCTGGGATGCGCCGCTGTTCTTCGCCAACGCGGAGCTGTTTCAGGATCGGCTTCTGGAAGCGGTCGACGACTATCCCTCGCCGGTTCGCCGGGTCGTCGTCGCGGCAGAGCCGGTGACGAGCGTCGACGTCACTTCCGCCGACATGCTGCGGGAACTGAGCCGGATTCTCGGCGAGCGCGGCATCACGCTGCATTTCGCCGAAATGAAGGATCCGGTACGCGACAAGCTGATCCGCTTCGAGCTGACTGACGTGATTGGCGAGCGCCACTTCCATCCCACGGTGGGCAGTGCGATCGACGACTATCTGAAGGAATCCGGCGCCGCCACGCATGAACATGGTACGGGGCCGCAGCGGCCATGACCGGCGTACGTGGCCTACCAGGCATACGCGAACGTTGACCATAGCCGCCCGCCTGCACTAACCTGCGCCTTCGCCGCATGGGCTGGCCTGTGCTCAGGAACGTTCGAGATCAATAAGAAAACCAGTACCTTAGGGGGCTGCATGGAACTTCGCCAACTCCGCTACTTCATCGCGGTTGCGGAAGAAATGAACATCACGCGGGCCGCCAATCGCCTGCACATGACGCAGCCGCCGCTAAGCCGGCAGATTCAGCAAATCGAGGAAAGCGTCGGCCTGCCGCTGTTCGAACGCGGGTCGCGGCCGCTGCGTTTGACGGAAGCCGGCCGCATCTTCTACACGCAGGCGAAGCGCCTCGTCGACGAAGCCGACGAACTCGCGCCGCTCACGCGCCGGCTCGCACAACTGGCCGAGCGCATCGTGATCGGCTTCGTGCCGTCCACGCTGTACGGCGCGCTGCCCGCCGTGATTCGCGCGTTTCGCGAGGCCGCGCCGCATATTGAGTTGTCGCTGATCGAAATGTTCACGATCGAGCAACTGGCCGCGCTCAAAGGCGGCCGGATCGACGTCGGCTTCGGCCGCCTGCGTTTTGACGACGCGCAACTGGCGCGCGAAGTGCTCGTCGAAGAACGCATGATTGCGGCGCTACCGCAAGACCATCCGCTCGCGCGGCAAAAGAAGCCGCTGACGCTCGCCGCGCTCGCCCAGGAAACGCTGATCGTCTATCCGAGCACGCCGCGGCCGAGCTATGCCGACCAGCAGCTTTCGGCGCTGCACGATCACGCGCTGGAGCCGAAGGCGATTCATGAAGTGCGGGAATTACAAACCGCACTCGGTCTGGTCGCGGCGCAAGTGGGCGTGTGCCTCGTGCCGGAAAGCGTGGAAGGTTTGCGCGCGCATGGCGTCGTGTACCGGCCGATTCCGGCGGCCAGCATCGCCTCGCCGATCATCATGAGCCGCCGTTTGCAGGACGGGTCGCCCGCCACCACGTTGCTGTGTTCGCTCGCGCGCGGGCTCTTCAAACGGACGTGACGCCGCCACGGCGTCACTGCGCGTCGAAGCGCCGCACGATGTCCGCCATCAGCGTGCGCAGCCACACGTTGCCCTCGTCCTGATCGAAATGCTCGTGCCAATGCATCGTGACCGCCGCGACCGGCAGGCTCACCGGCAACTCATAGATCTGAAAGCCGCCGCCGCGGTTGAAAATCTGCGCGAGGCGGCGCGGCAGCGTAGCGAACAGATCAGTCACGGCAAGCACGCTCGGCAGCGCGACGAAATGCGGTAATTCCAGCGCGATATGACGCCCGACGCCTTGCGCGCGGAACTCGTCGTCGAGCGCATGATGGCTGTGCTCGACCGACGTGATCTGCACGTGCGAGGCCTCCAGAAACGCCTTCAGACCCAGCTCCTTCGCGCGCGGCAAGCCGCGCCGCTTGCGCGTCATGCATACATAGGTTTCCTCGAACAACGCCTGATGGCGCGTGCGCGCGGTCAGCGTCGGCAGATTGCCGATGGCGAAATCGAGCCGGCTCGCGCGCAACGCGTCTTCGATTTCTTCGACCGGCAACGGCTCGACGCGCAATCTCACGCGCGGCGCCTGCTGGTGCAAGGCTTCGCAGATCGGCGGCAGATAAGCCAGTTCACCCGCGTCCGAGAGCGACAGCCGGAACGTGCGCGTGCTCGCCGCCGGATCGAAATGCTCCGCGTAACGCAGCGCTTCGCGAACCGTGTCGAGCGCGCGCGACACGATCGCCGACAACTCGAGCGCGATCGGCGTCGGCTGCATGCCGGCGCGCGTGCGAATGAACAGCGGATCATCGAACAGCGTGCGCAGACGCCCCAGCGAATAGCTGATGGCCGGCTGTGACAGCGCGAGCCGCTGACCGGCCCGCGTGAGGCTGCGCTCCTCGACGATCGCCTGAAAGACGCGCAGCAGGTTGAGGTCGACGTGGTCCAGCGAATTCATCGATATATCCATGCGGTTGATTTTAGTTTTCATTTTAGATCAATTTGACGCATATCAGTCACTCGGCGAGACTTTGCTCCATCGACCACACCCCCACTACACCGTCATGAGCGAATTGCCATATCAGACCGTCGATTCGAGCGCGCTGTACCAGCGCGCGCAGTCCGACCGCGTCGCCCCTTCGCTGTACTACGACCCGGCCGTCTTCGAAACCGAACTCGAGCGCATTTTCTACAAGACATGGATCTGGGTCGCGCACGAAAGCGAACTGCCGAACCCCGGCGACTTCCGCACCACGACGATCGGCCGCCAGCCGGTGATCGTCGTGCGCGACAGGAGCGGCGCGGTCAACGTGCTGCAGAACCGCTGCCGCCATCGCGGTGCGACCGTGTGCGAACAGCACAAGGGCAACGCGAAAGGCTTCATGTGCCCGTATCACAGCTGGACCTACGGCCTCGACGGCGCCTTGCGCGCTCTACCGTATGGCGACGGCTATGAAGGCGTGATCGACAAGACGGAGCTGCCGCTTGCGAGTCTGCGTGTGGGAATCTATCAAGGTTTGATATTTGCGAGCTTCAATCAGGAGATCGAGCCGCTCGAAGATTTTCTCGGCGGTGCGAAACCCTGGATCGATCTGTTCATGAAGCAGGGTGCGGGCTATCCGATCAAGGCGAACGGCGAACACCGTTTCCGCTTCAACGGCAACTGGAAGATTCAGCTCGAAAACACCACGGACCTCTATCACTTTCCGGTCGTCCACAAATCGTGGATGAAGTCGATCGACGACGAAACGGCCACCGCGATCACCCGTTTCATGACCAGCGAGGACGCGTTCTGCCGCTCGCTCGGCAACGGCCATAGCCTTGCGGTGCTCGTGCCCGAACTCGTCGATCTGGACATGGATGATGGCGCGCCGATCCCCGAACGCTTCGAGGCGCTCGCTGCATCACTAGCGAAAGATCACACGCCCGACGAGGTGCGCCGCGTCGTGCGCTCGCTGATGGGTGTCGGCTTCAACCTGAATCTGTTTCCGAATCTCGCGTTGTCGATGGCGTTTTTCCGCGTGCTGCGGCCCATTTCCGCGCACGAAACGGAAATCCGCCACGTCGCGCTCGCGATGGATGGCGGCCCGGACGAAGCGAACCGCGTGCGTCTGCGTATTCACGAACACTTCCAGGGCCCGTTCGGTTTCGGCAGCCCCGACGACGCAGAGGCCTGGGAGCGCGTGCAGCGCGGCTCGCAAGCCGGCCCCGATCTGCCGATTCTCGTGAACCGCGGTCTGAATCGCGAGCACACCGCATCGAACGGCGAAAAAACCGCGCACGCCACCGACGAAACCGGCATGCGCGAAGCGTACGCGCAATGGCGCACGATGATGGAGCAAGCATGATGGACGAGCGCAACACCCTGTTCTCGCAGAAGCTCTTCGCCGACGCGATCGAACTCATCTGGCGCGAAGCCGAACTGCTCGATCGCAAGGACTATCACGAGTGGCTGACGCTGTGGGACCCGGCGGGCTTCTACGTGGTGCCGATCGAGCCCGACGCCACCGACTTCGCCGCCACGCTGAACTACGCGTACGACGATCGGGACATGCGCGAAAAACGCGTGCAACGGATGACGTCCGGCTACTCGGCGTCGGCGAGCGACGCCGCCCGCACCGTGCGCACGGTCTCGCGCTTCACCCTGACGAGCGACGCCAGCGATGAAGTCACGGTGAACTCGGCGCAAGTGATCGTCGCGTACAAACGCGGCAAGGCGACGCTGTTCGCGGCGGACCTCACGCATCGAATCGGCTTTGCGAGCGGCGAGCCACGCATCGCGCAGAAGGTGATCCGTCTGATCGATTCGACCGATGCGTTGAGCGCGATCGGCTTCCTGCTGTGATCGCCAAACCGTGATCGACGAACCTGCGAACCTGCGAGCTTGGCGAAACGATGCCTACACTAGAAGTCTATCTACCGGCCGGACACGCGCCGGCGCGCAAGGCGGAACTGATCGCGAGTCTCACGCAGGCCACGGTCGAGGCGATCGGCGCGCCCGCTGAAGCGGTGCGGATTCTGCTGAGCGAATTGCCGCCGCACGACATCGGCCTAGGCGGCCTTTGCGCGAGCAATGCCCCTGGCGCACGCAGCCCGCTGTTGAGCATTGTCGCGATTCTGATCGCGGGCCGCACGCCCGCGCAAAAGGGCGCGTTGATCGCCGCGCTCAGCGAGACCGCCGCGAACCTGCTCGATACGCCATTGGCAGCCGCCCGCGTGATGATCAAGGACATCCCGAATACCGACTTCGGCATCGGCGGCCAGAGCGCGAAGTCACTCGGGCGCTAGCACCCTTTCCGCGCCCCCCGCGATACCGCGACAACAGCGAGCACACGATGCAAAACGATACGTTTTCCCCCGCGGCCGGCTTGCCTCCCGCGTCCGCGATGCCAGCTGCTTCGCGAACCTTGCGGCGAATCATCGTCGCCTCCGTGATCGGCAATGCGCTCGAATGGTACGACTTCTTTCTGTACGGCACGGCTGCCGCGCTGATCTTCGGGCCGCTGTTTTTCCCGCTGCACGGCGATCCGTTGCTCGGCACGCTCGCCGCATTCGCGGGCTTCGCGATCGGCTTTCTCGCGCGGCCGCTGGGCGGCGTCGTGTTCGGCCACATCGGCGACCGGCATGGACGCAAAGGCGCGCTGGTCTTCACGCTGATGATGATGGGCGTGGCGACCTTCGGCATCGGCCTGTTGCCGACGTTCTCGCAGGTCGGCTTTCTCGCGCCCGTCGCACTCGTGTGTCTGCGGATCGTGCAAGGCATCGCGTCCGGCGGCGAATGGGGCGGTGGTGTGCTCCTGATCAGCGAAAGCGCACCGGCCAACCGGCGCGGCTACTACGCGTCGTTCAGTCAATTGGGCGTAGCCGGCCGTTTCGTGCTGTCGGCGGCGGCGTTCTATCTGGTGCAGCGGCTGCCGCTCGAAAGCTTCATGTCGTGGGGCTGGCGCGTGCCGTTTCTCGCGAGCGTGCTGATCTTCGGTGTCGGTGTGTATATTCGCCGGCGCTTGCCCGAAAGCCGCGACTTCGCCGCTGCCAAACCGAAGCACATGCCGGTGCTGACCGTGCTGCGCAATCATCCGCAGCAGGTTTTGCAGGCGATGGGGCTGCGTGTCGCCGAAAACGGCGGCACGTATATCTTTCTGTCGTTCGTGCTCGTGTATGGCAAGACGGTCGGCGTGCCGGTTTCGGTGATGCTCGGCGGCGTGATGATCGCAATGCTGCTCGAACTCGTGACGATCGTACTATGGGGCCGGCTCTCGGACGTGATCGGACGGCGCCCCGTGTATATGATCGGCGCACTCGGCCTCGTGGTGATCGCGTTTCCGGCCTTCTGGCTGATCGACACGCATCAGCCACTCTATGTTTTCCTGTCGCTCGCGCTGGGCCTGCCGTTGTGCCACGCCGCGATGATCGGCACGCAGCCCGCGCTGATGGGCGAACTGTTCCCCACCGAAGTGCGCTACTCGGGCATGGCGCTCGGCCACGAAATCGCCTCGGTCTTTTCCGGCGGACTCGCGCCGCTGGTCGCGACCGCACTGTATGCGCAGGTCCGGGCGCCGTGGCCGGTTGCGTTGATGCTGATCGGCTTCGGCCTGATTACCGCGCTGACGCTCATGACCATTCCGAAGAACACGCACGCCGCGCATGATTAGGCCGGGCTCAGGCGGGCGGCGCGAGCGCGAGCGGCAACGTGAAGCTGCACTCGAGGCCGCCGTGGGGCGCCGGCTTCGCCCAGATCTCGCCGCCGTGCCGCATGACGATGTTCTTGCACAGCGACAAGCCGATGCCGTTGCCGCCCGCTTTCGACGACGAAAAGCCGTCGAAGAGGCGCCCGTACGCATCGGCGGGCACGCCGGGACCGTTGTCGATCACCTGGACCCGTGCGTGTTTGCCGCGCAGTTGAGTGACAAGGCGCAATTCGTTCTTTCGCGGCAGTGTGGGGTCCGCCTGCGTGCCTTGGCCCAGCGCGTCGATCGCATTGAACGCGAGATTGAGCAGCACCTGGCCGATCAGCACGCGCTCGACATAGACCGGCAACGGCTCGCCCGCCTGATCGATCGTGACCGTCACGCGCGCGTCGCGCGCGCGCAACGCGATGAAGTAAGCGGCGTCGGCGAGCACCTCGCGCAAATCGGCATGTGTCTCGCTCGGCTCGCGCCTCGCAATGTAATCGCGCACGCTCCGGATGATCAACGCCGCGTGCTCCGCCTGGCGATCGGCACTTCGCAGCCCCCACACGGCGTCGTCGAGCGAGCCGGGTTGCGCGAGGCGGCGAATCGCCCCTTCGATGAAGTTGCGCACCGCCGCGAGCGGCTGGCTCAACTCATGAGCGATCGCAGTCGCCATTTCGCCCATGGCGTTGTAACGCCCCGCATATTCGAGCAGACGCGCTTCGTTGCGGCGGGCCTCTTCGAGCGCGACCTCGTCGGTCACGTCGCGAAAGTGCAGCAGGCGGCCATTGAGGTCGTCTTCGATCTCGATGCGCCGGCACGTGATGCGCAGCCAGCCCGGCGCGCCGTCGCGGCGCGTGATCTGGTAACGCTGCGGCGCCGACGGCTGGATGCGCGGCGCGGCAGCAAGCTGCGCGAGCAGACGGTCGCGATCGGGCGCGCTGCAATAGTCGAGCAGGTCGCCCATCGGCGCGCCTTCTTCGAGACCGAGCACGCGCCGTCCGGACTCGCTGACGAATTCCACGACGCCCGCGGGCGTCAGCACCGCGACGCCTTCGCCGAGATCCTGCATGAATTCACGCAGCCGCGATTCGTAGCGCCGCAACGTCTGCTTGAGCGTGTCCTCCGCGCTGATGTCGCGGAACTGCACCATCACGACCGGGCGCGCGGCGAGCGGCACAAAGGTGGCAATTGCTTCGGACAGCATATCGGCGCCGCTGCGCGAACGGTAGCACCACTCGTAGACCTGCGGACCCTCGGTGATCGAACGGTCCATCGCGCCCACGCCGATCTCGCGCCGGTACTTCGGCACCGGGCGCGTCATGTCCTTGGCTTTAAGCGGCAACAATTCGTCGAGCGTGAAGCCGAGCGCCGCGCACGCCGCGCGGTTGGCCCACACGATCGCCTTGGTTTCGGCGTCGTGCAGCAGCACGCACAGCGTCAGCGCGTCGAGCAGGCGGTGAAAATCGGCTTCGGCGGGAAAAGTCATCGGGCACGGCGGCATACAGGTTCGATCGGGTGTGTGCAGAAACATAACACCAGTACCCGCAATCCGTATCTGAAGATTTCTTTAGACGACCCCGGCGCGTTACCTAAAAGCGCGCCCCGTATCCCAATTGAAGCGTTCTTTTTGCGTTCCTAGACTGGCCTCACTGTGCACGGCGAGTCTTCTTCGACCACACCGTGCGCCCTATTCCCGCCGATATCGAATCAAGGAGAAGCCCACATGTCCGCCACCGCCAGCGCCGTCGCCTCCGGCCCCTGCCCCGCGTCGATGAGCGCGCGCCTGCCGCTCGCCGACGTGATCGCCGTGATCGCCGCGCGCCGCGACGAATTCGACCGGCTTTCGCATGTGCCGCGCGACGTGATCGACAGCCTCAAGCGCGCGGGCATCTATCGCGCGGCCACGCCGCGGCGCTTCGGCGGCGATGCGCTTGCGCCCACCGCGTTTCTCGACATGATCGAACGGATTGCAGCGGCCGATGGTTCGGCCGCATGGGTCGCGAGCTTCGGGTCGGCCAATGTCTATCTGGCGGCACTCCCGCTTCAGACGCAGGCGCAGATCTACGCCGACGGACCCGACCAGGTGTTCGCGGGCGGCCTCTTTCCGGTGCAATCCGCGCAACCCGCGGATGGCGGCTGGCGCGTGAACGGCACCTGGAAATTCGCGAGCGGCTGCAAGGGTGCGGACTGGCTCGGCGTAGGCATCGGCACGGGCGGCGCGGGCGCACCCGGCAAACCGCGCACAGCCGTGTTCCGTGCACATCAGGTGGAGATCGTCGAGAACTGGGAGGTGGTCGGCATGCAAGGCACCGGCAGCCACGATCTGCGCGTGCACGACCAGTTCGTCGCCGATGCGTGGACTTTCGTGCGCGGCGGCGAACCGTGTGTGGACGAACCGCTGTATCGCTACCCGACCATCGCCTATGCGGCGCAGGTGCTCGCCGTAGTCAACCTGGGGCTGGCCCGCGCCGCGCTCGATGTCGCCAATCAGATGGCGGGCGGCCGCAAGACCACGACCGGCGCGCCGCAACTCGCCGACCGCGCGTACTACCGCATCGAACTCGCGAAAGCCGAGGCGCAATTGCGCTCGGCCCGCGCGTTCTTCTACGACACGACCGATCAGGTCTGGCAATCGATCCTCGCCGGCACACCCGTCACCGCCGATCAGGTCAGCCTGCTGCGTCTCGCGGCCACACAGATCGCACGCGAAGGCGCCGAGGTCGTGCAGCGCGCATACCGGCTCGGCGGCACGATGGCGATCTATCGCACGCATCCGTTACAGCGGCTGTTGCGCGACTCGATGGTCGTCACGCAGCACGCGTTTCTGGGTGAGGGCAACTATGACGGCGCCGGCGCGGTGTTCGTCGGCGTGCCCCCGATTCCCGGCTATCTCTGAGCGGACTGGGGATTCCGCACGCTGTGAAGTCACCCGATCACGTTCCGCTTTTGCCCCCTGTTCACACGATTTCAAGGAGAACCTACTCATGTCCACCTCGACTGGCAATCCGGCGCTGCCGCTACGCGTTCTGTTCTGCTGCGGCGTCACGCAGAATTTCTTCGATTTGCCGCGCGAGCAGATCGGCTCGGTGTGGCAGGCCTACGGCAAGATGCTGGCCGCGATCGAAGCGATGGAAGGCGTCGAGGTACTCGGCATCATGGACGACGACCGCCTCACCGTCGGCCACGCGGACAACTCGCCGTGGACCTTCTACATCATGGCCGACGTGCGCGACTTCGACACGACGGTCGCCGTGTGCAATCTGTATCGCACGACGCCTGTCGGCGAATACAACCTGTGGCGCTACGGCAAGATCGAAGCGCGCATCGGGCGCGCGTTGCAAGTGCCGCCGCAGCACGCGAGCGCATCGTGAACATGACCGAGCGCGATGCAATGCAGACGAACCCGGATACGCTGCGCGCGCTGAGCGAGCGGCTTGCCGCGCTCGAAGCCGAAACGGCGGTACGCGGCACGATGGCGCGTTATATGGCGCTATGCGATGTGCCGTGCGGCGCGCTCGAAGGCGAGACGCTCGCCGCACTGTTTGCCGACGATGCCGTCTGGGAAGGCATCGGCCCACAGTACGCCAACAAGTTCGGATGCCTGAAGGGTCGTACGGCGATCATCGCGATGCTCTCGCGCTACCTGCCGCCGTCGCCGCATTTCTCGGTGAACGTGCACTTGCTCACGTCGGAAGCGATCGAGGTGGGCGGCGCCGCCGCGAAGGGCCGCTGGATCATGCTGCAGGCGTCGGGTTACGTGGATGCGCCGGCGGAACTGATCTCGGCGCGTCTCGAAGTGGATTTCGCGCCAGCGGCCAATGGCCGCGACTGGCTCATCACTCACTTTCGCACCGAGCGCCTGTTCGATGCGCCGTGGCAAGTCAATGCAAGGACATCGAATCCATGAACGAGTTCATCCAGACCCTGTCGTTGGGCGGCACAGGAGCGTCGATCGCGATCAAGGACACAATCGACATCGCCGGCTATGCAACCACGGCCGCAAGCCGTGCGCTGGCCGACACGGCGCCCGCGGCAGAGCATGCGGAGGTCGTCGCGCGTTTGCTCGCGGCCGGCTGGCGCATCGTCGGCAAAGCGAACATGCATGAACTCGCGTTCGGCATGACCGGTATCAACGACTACACCGGCACACCGCAAAATCCGCAGGACGCTACGCGTATTCCGGGCGGCTCGTCGAGCGGTTCGGCAGCGGCGGTCGGTCTGAAGCTCGCGGAT
>NZ_NPIH01000271.1 GCF_012275575.1 Paraburkholderia sp. SG-MS1
CCGCCGCTACTGGGCGCGCGATGACTGGTATCGCCATCATCCTCCGGGCCATAGCGACTATGGCCGGCATCACTACGACAATCATCGCGGCTGGCACTGAGCTGTCGAGCGCGATCAGGATGGCGTCGTCGATTCAGTAAAAAACCGCCCGACAGGGCGGTTTTTTACGTCTGTCACGCATGCGCACCCGGCTCGCGAATAGCGCGACGTGACGCGAGTCACGCCCGTGAGTTGCAGCCTGTTCGTGCGGCCTATTCATCATGCCGTGACATCGCGAGACTGCGGACGCCTTCAACATTCACCCGGTCGCCGCAGCCATACCGCCCACCACCGCATTGAAGCCGCTATCGACGTGCACGATTTCCGCGGTCACGCCGGCTGCCAGGTCCGACAGCAGGAACGCCGCGGTATTGCCGACCTGTTCGATCGTTACGTTGCGTCTGAGCGGCGCATTCTGTTCGACGAAGTCGAGAATCTTGCCGAAGCCCTTGATGCCGCTGGCGGCTAGCGTCCTGATCGGTCCCGCGGAAATCCCGTTCACGCGCACGCCCTGCGCGCCGAGCGACACCGCCAGATAACGCACGCTCGCTTCGAGCGAAGCCTTGGCGAGTCCCATCGTGTTGTAGTTCGGCATCGCGCGTTCTGCGCCGAGGTAGCTTAGCGTCAGCAGCGACGCGTCCGGCGTGAACATCGACTGCGCGGCCTTGGCGAGCGCGGGGAAGCTGTATGCGGAGATATCGTGTGCGATGCGAAAATTTTCGCGCGTCATGCCGTCGAGAAAATCGCCTGCAATCGCTTCGCGCGGTGCAAAGCCGATCGAGTGAACGAGCCCGTCGAGGCCGCTCCAGTGCTCCTTGAGCGAAGCGAAGAGGGCGTCGATCTGCGCGTCCTCGGCGACGTCGCAGAGAAACACGAGGTCGCTGCCGAACTCGGTGGCGAATTCGGTGATTCGCTCCTTGAAGCGCTCGCCGACGTAGGTGAAGGCCAACTCGGCGCCTTCGCGCCGGCAGGCTTGCGCGATGCCGTAGGCAATAGAACGGTTCGACAGCAAGCCGGTCAGCAGGATGCGTTTGCCACTGAGGAAGCCCATGCCATCTCCTGACGTTCGGCGCGCCGCGTAGGCGAAGATCGCGCGCCCGGGATGCGCGGACGGCGCGGATTAATTAGGTAGAATTCTCTCACACTGCAATTGCCCACGGATCAACAAGGCCCCTATGACAACTGGCTCGCGACGGGTTCAAACGCCTCCTGCATGTCGATGCCGCGTGATTGACGAACCCTCGCACGGCCCCTCGCATGCCGGGCTCGCAGTGGTGTGGCGTGCATGGCGTCCCGTGCGCGCCGTCGCGACAGCCTGCGTATTTGCCATGGCGGGATGGCTCGCGACGTCGCAGGCCCACGCGGCGCATGCGATCGCGCAATACGGCGAGCCGAAATACCCGGCTGGTTTCAAGCACTTCGACTACGTCAATCCGGATGCGCCGAAGGGCGGCACGCTGGTGCTGGCCAACCCGAGCCGTCTCACGAGCTTCGACAAGTTCAATCCGTTCACGCTGCGCGGCAATACAGCGCCTGGTGTCGACCTGCTGTTCGAGAGCCTGACTGTGGGCAGCAGCGATGAAGTCGCGTCCGCCTATGGGCTGCTCGCCGACGACATCAACGTCGCGCCGGACGGCTTGTCGGTGACGTTTCACATCAATCCGCGCGCGCGCTTCTCCAACGGCGACCCGGTCACCGCCGACGACGTCAAATTCTCGCTCGACACATTGAAGAGCCCGCAGGCCGCGCCGCAATTCGCCTCGATCTTCGGCGAAATCGAGCGTGCGGTGGTGGTCGATCCGCACACGGTCCGCTTCGAATTTCGCCAGCGCAATCGCGAGTTGCCGCTGCTCGCGGGCGGCATGCCGGTGTTCTCCCGCAAGTGGGGATTGAAGCTTGACGGCAGCCGCATTCCGTTCGACCAGCTCGCATTCGAAAAGCCGATCTCCAGTGGCCCGTATCTGATCGAGCAGTACGATAACGGCCGCACCATCACCTATCGACGCGACCCGAATTACTGGGGCGCGGATCTGCCGGTGCGCGTCGGCATGAACAACTTCGATCGCATCGTCTACAAGCTGTACTCGGATGCCACCGCGCGGCTCGAAGCCTTCAAGGCCGGCGAGTACGATGCGCTGGTCGAATACGTCGCGCGCAACTGGGTGCGGCGCGATGTCGGCAAGAAGTTCGATAGCGGCGAGCTGGTGAAGCGTGAGTTCCCGCAGCACAACGGTACTGGCATGCAGGGCTTCATCCTGAACACGCGCCGTCCGTTGTTCCAGGACGTGCGCGTGCGCAAGGCGCTCGATCTCGCGCTCGACTTTCAGTGGCTGAACCGGCAACTGTTCTTCAATCAATACCGGCGTATCGACAGTTTCTTCGCCAATACCGATTTGCAGGCGAAGGGCCTGCCTTCGCCGGGCGAGCTGGCTTTGCTCGAACCGTGGCGAGCGCAACTCGACCCCGCCGTCTTCGGTCCGCCGCCGAAGCAGCCGGACACCGATGCGCCGGGCTCGCTGCGCGCCAATCTGCTGCAGGCACGCGAGCTGTTGCAGGAAGCCGGCTGGACCTACCGCGACGGCGCGTTGCGTAACGCCAAAGGCGAGCCGTTCCAGTTCGAGATTCTCGACGATTCGGGCTCGGCCGCGTCGATGGAGCCGATCGTCGCGACCTTCATCCGCAATCTGCAGAAGCTTGGCATTACCGCGACGTTTCGGGTCTCGGACTACGCGGTCTATCAGAAGCGTCTGGACGCGTTCGACTTCGACGTCACCACGCTGCGCATGCCGGACGTGCAGGTGCCGGGCTCGGAGCAGATCGAACGCTTCGGCAGCAAGGCCGCCGATACCAAGGGTTCGGACAACGCGATCGGCTTGAAGTCGCCGGTGGTCGACGCCGTTCTGAACGCGCTCGTGCATGCGCAGACGCGCGAGCAACTGGTCGATGCAACGCATGCACTCGACCGGCTGCTGATGCATGGCTACTATGTCGTGCCGCACTGGTACAGCGGCACGCATCGGGTGGCGTTCAAACGCGGCCTTGCATGGCCGAAAATGCTGCCGCTGTACTATGGCGCGGAAGGCTGGATTACATCGACGTGGTGGCACGCGCAACCGCAGTCCGGGTTGCAACCCCTTGCGCAGCCTCAGCCGCAACCGCATTCGTAGCCACGACCGCCGCCGCGCCAGCGCGCCCCCGCTTATCGTCTTCGCACCGGAACGCCGCTTATGTGGAGCTACATTCTCAAACGCCTGTTGCTGATGATCCCGACCTTGCTCGGCGTACTGACGCTGACCTTCGTCGTGATCCAGTTCGTGCCGGGTGGCCCGGTCGAGCAGATGCAGCACGAACTGCGCAAGGGCGCGGAGGGCGGCGCGCCGTTCGGTCTGCGCTCGCATAGCGGCGTCGACGCGCAACAGCTCGCGCAGCTCAAGCAGCTCTATGGCTTCGACAAACCGCCGCTCGAACGCTACGTCCTGATGCTCAAGCGCTTCTCGACCTTCGACCTCGGACAGAGCTATTTCCGCCACCAAAGCGTGTGGTCGCTGATCGTGTCGAAGTTGCCGGTGTCGATCAGCATCGGCCTATGGACCTTCTTCCTCACGTACCTGATATCGGTGCCGCTCGGCATCGCGAAGGCGGTGCGCAACGGCTCGCGCTTCGATATCGCGACGAGCCTCGTGGTGCTGATCGGCTACGCGATTCCGGGCTTCGTGCTGGGCGTGCTGCTGCTCGTGCTGTTCGGCGGCGGCACGTTCCTGCAACTGTTTCCGCTGCGCAATCTCACTTCGGACAACTGGGCGCAGTTGAGCGTGGGCGGCAAGATCGTCGACTATCTGTGGCACATCACGTTGCCGATTACGGCTTCGGTAGTCGGCAGTTTCGCGGTCGTCACGATGCTGACGAAAAACGCTTTTCTCGACGAGATCCGCAAGCAATACGTGCTGACCGCGCGCGCCAAAGGCCTGTCTGAGAAGCGTGTGCTGTGGAAGCACGTGTTCCGCAATGCGCTGTTGCCGTTGATCGTCGGTTTTCCGGCGGCCTTCATCGGCGCGTTCTTCACTGGCAGTCTGCTGATCGAGACGCTCTTTTCACTCGACGGGCTCGGGCTGCTCTCTTATGAATCGGTGGTGCGGCGCGACTATCCGGTCGTGCTCGGCACGCTGTATCTGTTCACGCTGATCGGCCTCGCGACCAAGCTGATCTCCGACCTCTGCTATGTGTGGGTCGATCCCCGCATCCAATTCGAACAACTGGAGCGCTGATGAATCGAGCCCGTCTTTCCGTCGACGCGGCGGCGCGCAGCGAACCCGCGCGCGCGTTCGTGTCGCCATCGCCCGCGCGCCGCGTGTGGCAGCGTTTTCGCCAGCAGCGCCTCGGCTACTGGAGTCTGATCGTGTTCGTGGTGGCGTTCGCGGCAAGCCTCGCGGGTCCGCTATGGTCGAACGACAAGCCGCTGGTCGCGCGCTACGACGGCCTCCTGTATTTCCCGATGTTCAAGACATATGCGGAGACCACTTTCGGCGGCGATTTCCCGACTCCGGCCGATTATCTCGATCCGTATATCAAGCACCGCTTTGACGCGCCGGGCAACTTTGCGGTGTATCCGCCGAATCGCTACTACTATGACACGCTGAATTACTTCTCGAAGGCACCGAACCCTGCGCCGCCGTCGCGCGAGAACTGGCTCGGTACCGACGACCGTGGCCGCGACCTGTTCGCGCGGCTGCTCTACGGCTTTCGCGTGTCGGTGGAGTTTGGACTCGTGCTGACGCTGATCGGCACGATATTCGGCATCGCCGCGGGCGCCGTGCAAGGTTACTTCGGAGGACGTATCGATATCGTCGGGCAGCGGTTAATCGAAATCTGGAGCGCGATGCCGGAGCTTTATCTGCTGATTATCTTCTCGTCGATCTTCGAGCCGGGCTTCCTTCTGCTGATCGTGCTGCTCTCGCTGTTCGGCTGGATCGGCCTGTCCGATTACGTGCGCGCGGAGTTTCTGCGCAATCGTCACCAGGACTATGTGCGCGCGGCGCGAGCGATGGGCCTGTCGAACTGGCAGATCATGTGGCGCCACGTGCTGCCCAACAGCCTGACACCGGTGATCACGTTCCTGCCGTTCCGCATGAGCGGCGCGATTCTCGCGCTGACGAGCCTCGACTTTCTCGGCCTCGGCGTGCCGTCGCCGACCCCGAGCCTCGGTGAACTGCTCGCGCAAGGCAAAGCGAATCTCGACGCGTGGTGGATTTCGCTGTCCACCTTCGGCGTGCTCGTCGCGATGCTCTTGCTGTTGACATTCATGGGCGACGCGCTGCGCAACGCGCTCGACACCCGCATCTCCGATGCGATGCGCGCTGGGGGCAATCAATGAGCGCAACGCTTCAGAACGGCGCGCCGCCTCTGCTGGAACTCGAGCATCTGCGCGTGAGCTTCGGCGACACCGTCGCGGTGAACGACGTCACGCTCGCGATCGGGCGCGGCGAGCGGGTCGCGCTGGTCGGCGAGTCCGGCTCGGGCAAGAGCGTGACTGCGCTGTCGATCCTGCGGCTCCTGAGCGACGCGCAGGTGAGCGGCTCGATCCGTTTCGATGGTGAGGAACTGCTTGCCAAAAGCGAACGCGAGATGCGCGGCATGCGCGGCTCGGACATCGCCATGATCTTTCAGGAGCCGATGACCGCGCTCAATCCGCTTTATACGGTCGGCGACCAGATCGCGGAGACCATCGTCGTGCATGACGGCGTGACGGCGAGCGAGGCGCGCAAGCGCGCGGTCGCGCTGCTGGGGCGCACCGGTATCGCCGAGGCGGGCAAGCGCGTGAACAGTTACCCGCATCAACTGTCGGGCGGGCAACGGCAGCGCGCGATGATTGCGATGGCGCTCGCGTGCCGTCCGCGCCTGCTGCTGGCCGACGAGCCGACCACCGCGCTCGACGTGACGATCCGCGCCCAGATCGTCGACCTGCTGCTGGAGTTGCAGCGCGACGAAGCGCAAAAGCGCGGCATGGCCGTGCTGCTGATCACACACGACCTGAATCTGGTGCGCCACTTCGCGCAGCGCATCGCGGTGATGGAGCGGGGCGTGCTGGTCGAGAGCGGGCCGGTCGAGCAGGTGTTCATGGCGCCGCGGCATCCGTACACGCAGCGCCTGCTCGCGAGCCGGCCACAGCGCACGGTGGTGCCGGTGCTGCCGATCTCGCCCGTGCTGCTCGAGGCGCGCGAGGTCTCCGTCGACTTCAAAACGAAGTTGCCGGGCTTTGCCGGCTGGTTCCGCTCGGGACGGTTTCGCGCGGTCGCCGAGGCGAACGTGTCGGTTCGGCAGGGCGAGACGCTGGGGATCGTCGGCGAATCGGGCTCCGGCAAGTCGACGCTCGCGATGGCACTGCTCGGTCTGCAGCGTACCGCGCACGGCGCAATCGAATTTCAGGGCAGGGCGCTCGGCAGCTATCGCGGCACCGAGCAGACCGCCTTACGGTCGAACATGCAGGTCGTGTTTCAGGACCCGTTCAGTTCGCTTTCACCGCGTCAGACGATCGAGAGGATAGTCGGCGAAGGGCTCACGCTGCACCGGCCGCAAATGACGCCGCAAGCGCGGCGCGACAAGGTGATCGCGGTGCTGCGCGAAGTCGGGCTCGACCGCACGGTGCTATACCGTTATCCCCATGAGTTTTCCGGCGGCCAGCGTCAGCGGATTGCGATTGCCCGCGCGCTGGTGCTCGAACCACGCGTGCTGATCCTCGACGAACCGACCAGCGCGCTCGACGTTTCCATTCAGCAGCAAGTGCTGAAATTGCTAGCCGCGTTGCAACACAAGTACAACCTCGGCTTCGTTTTCATCAGCCACGACCTTGCCGTGATTGGAGCGATGGCGCACCGCGTCGCGGTGATGCAAAACGGTTCGATTGTCGAAAGCGGAGAGGTTGAGAAGATTTTTGCGACGCCTGTGCATCCTTACACGCGAAAGCTGCTGAAAGCGGCGCTCGACCGTTGATTTTTCACCCTTTCACCAATTGGGTGCGTATCTCGATTGAATTTTTCTATTTGTTTTGACACGTGAATACTTACTGGCTAGTATCGACCAAACTTTTTTCCGTATACCCCTGATTTTTTGGCAAAAACTACCGACCAATGCAGCACAGAAACTTAACCCAGGCTTGCACGCGCGTCGTCGCCGGGATGTTCATTGGCGTCTTGATGGCAGCAGCTCCCGGCGCTTTCGCCGACGAAGTAAGCAGTTTCAATCAGAATGCCTCACTGTCGACCTCCACCGGGTCGAATCCCTTGTCCTTCTCCAACTCGCAAACGGGCGCTTCCGACAGCGACAGCGGCGCCAAATCGTTCCTGTCCGGCATGGCCGGCAAAGCGGGCGACGTGGTGGTCGGTGCGCTGAACATGATCGGCGTTCGCTACCGTTGGGGGGGCAATACGCCTGATTCGGGTCTCGATTGCAGCGGTTTCGTGCGCTATGTGTTCCAGGACACGCTCGGCATGGCGCTGCCGCGCCGCGCCGAGGAAATGAGCCGCGTCGGCGAAAAGGTTCGCGTGAGCGATCTGAAGCCGGGCGACCTGGTGTTCTTCAACACGATGCGCCGTACGTTCTCGCACGTGGGCATCTATATCGGCGACAACAAATTCGTGCATTCGCCGTCCACGGGCAGCACGATCCGCGTCGACGACATGGATAGCGGCTACTGGGAAAAGCGTTTTACGGGCGCGCGTCGTATCGAGGCGTCGTATCAGGAAGGAGAAGATCTGCGCAAACGCGTGAATGCGACGATCGGCGGGAATAACTGATTCGGCCTCGTCGGCGTTTAAGCGCGGAAAAAAGCCTGCTTCGAATGAAGCAGGCTTTTTGCTTTCTGCCGGCGGCTTGTGAGCCGCGCGGAGGCTGGGTTGCGCGGTTTTTCGGACCGAATAGGCGGGATTTGCNGGCTCGGCGCGGTGCTTTGATCCACTGCCGTGTCGCTGCTGCACAAGGGCGCCGCACCCGCCCCGGCGTGCCCGCCTACGCCGTCGCCCGGCTCGCGGCCAGCTTGCGCTGCAACTCCGGCATCATTTTCGCCACCGCTTCCTCGCCCGCCAGAATCGCCGAGTTGCGCTGCGAGAAATCGCTGCCGCTCATCGCGGCCAGATTCGGCCGGATCACGACATCGGCGTACTTGTCGAGTTCATAAGCCTTGATCGTCTGGCCCATGATCGTGAAGGTCTGCATCAGCACGTCGAACGAACTGGCGGTCAGGCCGCTCTCCGGGCGCTGCGAAATATCCACGGCGATCACGAAGTCCGCGCCCATCTTGCGTGCGAACGAGGCGGGCACCGGGCTCACCAGACCGCCGTCGACATATTCGTGACCGCCGATCTTCACCGGCTCGAAAATCGACGGCACGCTGCACGACGCGCGTACCGCGATGCCCGTGTTGCCGCGCTGGAACAGAATCGGCTGACCGGTTTTCAGATCGGTCGCCACCACGCCGAGAGGCTTCGCCATCTTTTCGATGGGACGGTTGTTCAGCGTCGTGTTCAGATAGTTCTGCAGTGCGATGCCCTGCAGGAAGCCCCGCGTGCGAAATGGCATCGCCCAGTCGCTGATCGACGCTTCGTCCATGGTCAGCGCGAGTTTGTTCAGCGCAAAGCCGTTCATACCCGATGCATACAGCGCGCCGACCACCGATCCGGCGCTGGTGCCGGCCACCAGATCGACATGAATGTTGCGCGCCTCCAATGCCTTGATCACGCCGATGTGCGCGAACCCGCGCGCGGCGCCGCCGCCCAGCGCCAGCGCCACACGGACCGGCCGCTGCGCTTTGTCGAGCGGCGGCGGGTTGACGGTGGGCGTGGCGGCGAGCGGCGAGTTATCGGTTTTGCCGCCGCCGGTCGTGGTGCAGGCGGCCAGCACCGCGGAGGCGGCTGCCAAGGAAAAGTTGCGGCGGGCGAGACGGGGCGACGAGGGTTTCAACGAGTTCTCCAGCAACGGCGCGGCTGACGCATTCGACGTCGCCGCGGTCCGCGGTCAGGCTGATAGTCAAACGGACAGGATCGTCAGCGACGATTCCACGCGCTGTGGATCTATCGGCAACCGCAGCGCGCGCACATCATAAATCAAAGGCCCACGGGCGCGGCGGCCTGGTAATGAAACGTTGCAGAGGAAGCATTTGGGTGGCTTGGGGCGCGGTTTCGCCGAGGCTTCGAGACGGCTCGGATTCGGCGCACGTGCGCCGCTGGAGCGTTGCGCACGTGCCTCGGCTCAGTTCGGCGAAACCCGCGTCTCGCGCAACTCGGGAGGGGCCCCGTTGCCTTCGGCCGGTCCCTGTTGAGAAAACATAGTCCCTGCGACCAGGCCAGGGCGCGCCGCAGCCCACCGCTCGCGCGATACGTCCCGGAAGTTTGCTGGGCGCACGCACCGACACGGTCAAGCAAGCTCTTAAGGCCCATTCCATACGCCAACCGCTGCCTCGCACGCACCGCCATCGTCCATTCGGACGAGGCCAGGCAACGCACGCGCGGAAGGTATAATTCGCCTCTCGCTTTTATTTCCCTCGTGTCCATGCACGGTGCTGTTGCGCTGCATGGGCGCGGTCCGCTGCCGCGCCTGAAGGGCCATGTCTGTCCGGGCGCCGGCGCCAGTCTTCCGAGTAACGCTAATGACCACCTCCGTTCGTACCCGTTTCGCACCGAGTCCCACCGGCTTCATCCACCTCGGCAACATTCGCTCCGCGCTCTATCCGTGGGCGTTCGCGCGCAAGATGAAAGGGACCTTCGTGCTGCGGATCGAGGACACCGACGTCGAGCGCTCCACCAGCGAATCCGTCGACGCCATTCTCGAAGGCATGGCGTGGCTCGGCCTCGATTTTGACGAAGGCCCGTTCTACCAGATGCAGCGCATGGACCGTTACCGCGAAGTGCTGAAAGAGATGCAGGACGCCGGGCTCGTCTACCCGTGCTACATGTCGACCGAAGAGCTCGACGCGCTGCGCGAACGGCAGCGCGAAGCCGGCGAAAAGCCGCGCTACGACGGCACGTGGCGCCCGGAACCGGGCAAGGTACTGCCGCAACCGCCGGCAGGCGTGCAGCCGGTGCTGCGCTTCCGTAATCCGCTGACGGGCGTGGTGGCATGGGACGACGCGGTGAAGGGCCGCATCGAGATCTCGAACGAGGAACTCGACGATCTCGTGATCGCGCGTCCGGACGGCACACCGACATACAACTTCTGCGTAGTGGTCGACGATCTCGACATGCGCATCACGCATGTGATCCGCGGCGACGACCACGTGAACAACACGCCGCGCCAGATCAACATCCTCCGTGCGCTGGGCGGCGAGCCGCCGGTGTACGCGCACCTGCCGACCGTACTGAACGAGCAGGGCGAGAAGATGAGCAAGCGCCATGGCGCGATGAGCGTGATGGGTTATCGCGATGCGGGGTATCTGCCAGAAGCGGTGGTCAACTATCTGGCGCGCCTCGGCTGGTCGCACGGCGACGCGGAAGTGTTTTCGCGCGAGCAGTTCGTCGAATGGTTCGATCTGGATCACCTCGGCAAGTCGCCGGCCCAGTATGACCACGACAAGCTGAACTGGCTGAATGCGCACTACATCAAGGAAGCGGACAACGCGCGTCTTGCGGAGCTGGCAAAGCCGTTCTTTGCCGAGCTCGGTATCGACGCAGCGGCGCTCGCGCAAGGTGCGGATCTGACGGCAGTGGTGGGCTTGCTGAAGGATCGCGCGTCGACGGTCAAGGAGATCGCGGAGAACGCCGCGATGTTCTATCGCGCACCGACGCCCGACGCCGAATCGCTCGCGCAGCACGTGAGCGACGCGGTGCGTCCGGCACTCGCCGATCTGGCCGCCGCACTGAAGACCGTGGAGTGGAGCAAGGAGGCGATCGCCGCCGCGCTGAAGGCGACGCTCAGCGCGCACAAACTGAAGATGCCGCAATTGGCGATGCCGGTTCGTCTGCTGGTGGCGGGCACGACGCATACGCCGTCAATCGACAGCGTGCTGATGCTGTTTGGCCGCGACGTGGTCGTGAGCCGTATTGGAAAAGCGCTGGCTTAAACGCGTGCGTTCACATGCGCGTTGAAAGGGCTTGCATGCGGCTTGAAAAAAGTCGCATGCAATTGCTCAAAGGGTATTTACAAAGCGCAGATTGGCCTCTAGAATCTCGTTTCTCTGATGTGCAGGGGGTATAGCTCAGCTGGGAGAGCGCTTGCATGGCATGCAAGAGGTCAGCGGTTCGATCCCGCTTACCTCCACCAACAAAAGAGTAAAGTTGTTCAGAAGTCTGGAAGTTGTAGAAAAAAAGACTTCACAAATGCTGGAAACGTAGCTAGAATATTGGTCTTCGCTGCTATTGAACGAAATGACTGAGAAGTTGGCGTCAGTTAGCAGCTGATTAAAGACAGATCTGAAAAGATTATGTCCCCTTCGTCTAGAGGCCTAGGACATCACCCTTTCACGGTGAGTACAGGGGTTCGAATC
>NZ_NPIH01000272.1 GCF_012275575.1 Paraburkholderia sp. SG-MS1
TCACCCCGCACGTCTATCCGGACCTGGGCGTGCAGTTAATCGCGGGCTTCTCTAGCGGTCTGATGGCGGAATATCTGCCCTGGTGGTCCAGGCTCTTCAAGAACCCCATCGAAGCGCACAACGGCTTCGTCAGCGCGCGGCAAACGCCGGGCATCGGCTGGGAGTTCCGCGATGAGTTCTTTGCCAAGAGTGCCACCTGAGCGTAGGCGGGGATGGGTATGACCAATGTCGATGCGGGTGCCGTCCTGGTCGTGGAACACCTCAAGGTGGCCTACGGATCCGGAGCGGACCAGGTACACGTCCTTGAGGACGTGTCCTTCTCGGTCTCCCGGGGTGAAATGCTCTGCGTTGTAGGGCCCTCGGGATGCGGGAAGACCACGTTGCTCAAGAGCCTCTGCGGCCTGCTCAGGCCAACCTCGGGTCGCATCGAGGTGGCGGGCAAGGCCGTGGCCGGACCGCCACCCGAGCTGGCGATGGTCTTCCAGGACTACACGCGCTCGCTGATGCCGTGGAAGCGCGTGCTGGAAAACGTGACCTTTCCCCTGCGCGCGCGTGGACTCAGTGCACAAGTGGCGCGGCAAAAAGGCCTGGATGCGCTTGCCCGGGTCGGCCTGTCGGGCTCCGAAGACAAGTACCCCTGGCAGCTTTCGGGCGGTATGCAGCAGCGGGTAGCGATCGCGCGCGGCATCGCCTACGAGCCGCAGGTGCTGCTGATGGACGAGCCCTTCGCCGCAGTCGATGCACAGACCCGCGCTGACCTCGAGGACCTGGTGATGAAACTCATGCATGAGCTTGGCATGACCATGGTGCTCGTGACGCACGACATCGACGAGTCCGTGTACCTGGGCGATCGCGTGGTGGTGCTGTCAACCCGGCCGACCCAGGTGAAGAAGTCGCTCAGGGTCGAGCTGCCGTTTCCGCGCGATCAGGTGGCCACCAAGGCCGAGCCCGAATTCATCCGGTTGAGGTCGCAGATTGCCGAGTTCATCCGGCATGACACCTTGACCGTAACAAAGCTCGAAGCAGTGGCCCGACAGAATGCGCCCCGAAACACATAGGCGCAACGTTCTGCTCGCTACAGATCCATTTTTAGAAAAAGGAAAGCCTAATGACGACGTCTAAGATCTTGAAGTGGTGTCAACGCGGAGTGTACTTATCCATAGCGTTGTTCGCATCTACGGCATTCGCAGCGGGGAATGTCAGCGACGCCAGCAAGACCATCACATTTGGGATGTACCCCACTGCCGGAACTGCGCCGTTCACCCTTGCCCAGGACGCCGGGTACTTCAAGGCAGAGGGATTGACGGTCAATTTCACGAATGTCGTAACGACCCCGGACGGAATCGCCAATCTCATGGCCGGCAAGCAGCAGATAGCGATCCTTAATATTGGTGCTCTCGCGTCAGCTTTGCAGCAAGGATTGCCCCTCCGGGTCGTCTCCCCCGCCTACTATTGGAATCCGAAGGGCGGCCAAGGGCTATTCACAAAGAAGGGCAGTAATATCACGCGACCGCGCGACCTTGAAGGTAAGACGGTGGGCGTTAATCAACTGAAAGGCAACTTCGACGCCATGGTGATTACAGCTGTGCGAAACGACGGTGGCGATCCCTCGAAGGTCAGGTTTCGGCCAATTCCATTGCCTAACATTCCCGCCGCCATCGCTGGCGGAACCATTGGCGCAGGCCTGGTTGCCGAGCCGTACTTTACACAGCACAAGGCCGAGCTAGCGCCGGTCATCCCCGACCCGACAAGTGTATTCGCGAACCGACCAGCGATAGCAGGCTACGCGGTGACGACGCAAAAGTATGCTACCGAACACCCAGACAACGTAAAGGCGTTCCAGGCCGCTTACGCGAAAGCTGTTAAAGCGCTGGCTTCGAACGACCAACTTGCACGCCAGACTGTCGCAAAGACCACATCAATCAATGCTGACGATGTTCGTTCAATGATTCTGCCACTGTGGAGTGAAGATACCGGTATTGCGAGCACGAAAGAACAGATGGAGCTTTTGGTGAAAGTCGGTTACATCACCAAGGTGCCCGATCTCACAGGATTTTTTGGTCGCTAGGTCAGAAGCTTGCGGCCGCTGAGTTCTAACGTTAAGGCCGATGACGCGTCGAGCGACTTGCAGGAGTGAATGGCCGCTGCAGTTGAAGCTGCCGAATATGTGGTGCTCGGTCCAAAGTCGGCTCAGGGTCGAGAGTACGCATTCGCGGACAGCAAGCGCGACATTCGCAGCTACGGAGATCCGAATGGCAGAAGAGCGGCCTGAACCTGCCTAGCAATCGACGAGCAGCGAATGTCAGCATTGGCCTGCGGATTCAACCGGTCGATTGTGTTGCATCGACCGGTTGAATCCGCACCGAACAGCTGCCGCACCGAAGTAACACTCGAACGTCGCCTTTGGGAGGGCAAGCCTTTTCAAGGACACAGTGCGTCTGGATCAGCGCGAGCTCGCCGAGAGCGGCAACGCGACTCCCACGACTTTTCTTGAGAGATCGTTTAGGATCGTTGCTAACGCCAGGTGCACAAGACCGAGGAAAATCCTCTGCCCTGATGCAACGGTTCTGCCACGGGCACAGTCAGGACATCACGGGCCAGGCCAATCCATCAGCCCAATCCTGAGTTCAGCAAGCCGGTTCTCAATCTCCCCGACCGCGTCGCCGTAGTGAGATTCGCCTCGCAACATGTGAGTCACCAGCCGGTCATGCAGTTTGGGATCGGTCAGAATGCCGACGATCTGCTGCCTGCTTTGCGCGGCAGCGATAGACGCTATGTCCAGGCCCAGCAATCTCGGGCCGGCGCGCTCGAACGCATAATCGCATGCAGCCAGCAAGGGCAACTCTTCTCCATACAGCCGGTCGGCATTGCCCGCGGCAGCATAATTTTCCAGCAGATACCTGACGTCCACGGCGTCTTTCGGATTGAACTGCCCACGGTCCAGCCACGCGATCAATTTCGTCATCACGAGACCAGGGATCGATGCAACGGGAATCTCGCATTGATCTGAGATGCGCACGGTTACCGCACTATCCAGCGCTTCGGCGTAGCCCGCTACGTTCATCACGATGGCCATGTCCGGAGGCCACGCCACTTGCGCGGGAGAGATCTCGATGCCGCCGAACGGAACCAGATCGACCGGAAAGCCCTCTCCCACGGCGGGTGAATAGTGAAGCCGATGCAGGATTTTCGCGTCCGGCCGGAAGCCCGGCTCCTGAAGAAGCGCCGCTCTGAGCGCCTCGAACACTGTCCAGTTCTCGATCGCCATCGCGAAATCCATGTCGGGACTGGCGCGGTTGAGCGGGAATCCGTGCAGGTGATACATCAGGATGTCGCGCGCCGTCGCACCGACCACGAAGTACCGCAGGTTCGTCAGCCGGGCCACGCGATCCATGATCGTTAACAGCACCTGCTTTCCTGCCGGCAGCGGCGTCTTAAGATGGACTTGAGTCATCCGCCTGCTCCATCTGGTTGCGAATCAGCACCGCAGCCTCCGCATTGCGGGGCTCCCTCGTACGCTGCAAATCCGCGTATACGAGCAACGGCGGCGCGGTCCCTTTTTCCGCCCCTGCCTCGTCGAGATGCCAGAAAGCATCGATGATTTCCAGCGGGCCGGCAGGATCGGCACGCAAGCGATGACGCTTCGCGAGCGCCATCGTCACAGTCGCCCTTGCCGAGGGTTCGACATAGAGCGTTTGCGCGGCCGGCCGAAGCTGCCCGGTCAGTTTTGCAGCGGCAACCTCCCCGCCCCACCACGCTTGCCCGGCGGGAAGCTCGGCATGCTCCCACCACGATGGATCGCCGACTGCGAACCGTTGTACGTTGAGCTTCGGCAGCAGGCGAAGCGGATAGTTGATCGCCCACTCTTCCCTGAACGCGGCCGGATCGAGCAATCGCCGGTCGTCCGTGCCCGCCAGCAAACCTCGCTCACGCAGATCGTCCAGCACGCTGCCGACGGTGCCGAGCGCCACACCCGCGGCGGCCGCAATTTCCCGGTATGGACGGTTAAGCAACGCTGGCGCAGATAACAACACAAAAGTCATCCTGAGCGGAGAGGCGCTCGCGGAGATCGCGGGTTTCCCGGATCTCGATGCCAGGCGTCTGATTTCGGGACTCGCCGGCCGGCCTGTTACAAGCATGTACTGACCAGGCGCGTGCACGTAGAGATTGCCGGCCAGGTCGATGAACTGCAGGTCGTGCTCGACGCACTCGTCCGCTAACGCTAGGGTCAAATAAGTAGTGGCCAGCAGGACCGGGGAAGCCGCGGCTCGGTGCTTCGCCGCGAGGGCTGCTACTTCCGCCCGGGATCTTATCCGGCCTCGGGCTGCGAGCGTGTATTGCCGGGCCGCGCCGTTCACGTCGAGCGTCAGCGTGCCCTCCTCGGCCAAACTTTCGCTTTGTCCAGCCGGACGAAAACCGATAACACCCAGCGGAATGCGCCCGCGCCGCGTTGCGGCGCTAGTGAGCTGATTGAGCAACGCCTCGGTCGGGCGGTCAAAGTCCGGAAGACCATACGGATCGTTGTCGTTCATAGATTTCACTTGTTCAAAAAACGTGAACACGCAGCCATTATGAACGACGAGCGTCCTCTGTTCAATTATTTTTCATGTTCATACTTTATGAACGAAAAACTAATCTGAACAGAGCCAATCTACAACAACTCTACGTTCGGGCGCTGATGACGCGTAGTCTGAAAAGACCATCACTGTAGCGTCGATCCAACGCTATGTTTACGCAGAAAAATGGCATGTTTTCGAGCCAGCCGCAAATGAGTACATCAACGAGTACATGACGATGAGCATCCATGGAAAATGTTATTCAAAATCAAACCACTAGAATGCAGATGCGAGTCCTCTCCTGGGCACCACCCCTATTCAAGTGAAACGAAACACCCCGTTGAGCCTTCGTGCTTCGCGGGGTTTTTTGTTTTTGGCTGCGTGAGGTGCCTGGCGAATGCAAGTCCCGCAGGACCTTTGCCATTGCCAAGCAACGGCGGGAAATGCATCGCCAGCGCATCGCCAGCACGCCGACAATCGCGAAGACGCGAAACGCGCATGTATGATCGGGGAGTTGCGCGCGTGCGTGGCTTCGCGTTGGCCGCGGGCTGCATCGGACCCCTTCCCGCGATACCCATAGCGCGCGGCCTCGCCCCAGGCACGCTCATCCCGCCGACACGAAGAACATCGACACCACGCACGCGAAGCCGACGAACCAGATCAGCGAGCGCAGCGACGCGAGATTCGCCACGTAGAGCATGCCATGCAGCACTCGCGTGACGACGAAGGTCATCGCTAGCCAATTGATCCACGGGTTCGTGCCGCCCGCCTGACCTGCCACGACGATCGCCGCGGTAAACATCGCCAACGCTTCCCAAGCGTTCTGATGCGCCGCATGCGCACGCGCGCGCCAGCCTTCGAGTCCGGCGAGATACGCACGAGGCGCGCCGTTGTCGTAGCGCTTGCTGACTTTCGCCAGCATGATCCACGGAAACGGCAGCAGCGCCACGATGAGCAGGCAAAGATGGGGAATTTTCATTTAACAGACTCCTCGTATGTGCACGGCGAATGCCGCGCGAGCCGCTGCTATTGCCCGCGCAGGTTGGCCCTCGCCAATTTGAATCCGACGAACGCCCCTCTTGCGAAACGGGAAATGCATCGGTCGGATAACCCTGATTCACCGTTTTTGAAGTCAAATATACATTACAAATAACAGACACTCCGACTCACACATGCAATACAAGAATTACATTTATCCGACATTCAGCATGCATTCCGGATTCAGCATGGAATTCGCTCCAGGTATTAATACGGATAAAAGCTGCTTCAACCATGCAAGCGTTTAACGGTCGGCGTACACTCGCCGCAAGCCCTTGTCCTATAGGGCGTACGGGGCTACGGAGCCGCCCGTCGTAAAACACGGGTTATTGGAGACTGAGGGGAACAATCAATGAGCTGGACTCGGGAACAGAGAAACGTCACGATCGCCGCCTATCTCGGCTGGACGCTCGACGCATTCGATTTCTTTCTAATGGTGTTCGTATTGAAAGATATCGCGGCGGAATTCAATACGACTATTCCGTCGGTTGCCGTCGCGATTATGTTGACCTTGATGATGCGCCCGGTCGGCGCGTTGATTTTCGGCTGGCTTGCCGACAAATACGGCCGCCGCCCCACGCTGATGCTGAACATCGCGTGTTTCTCGTTGCTGGAACTGCTTTCCGGCCTCTCGCCGAATCTGATGACGCTGCTGGTGCTGCGCGCGCTGTTCGGCATCGCGATGGGCGGCGAATGGGGCGTCGGCGGCGCACTGACCATGGAAACCGTGCCGCCGAAGTCGCGCGGCATCGTCTCGGGTCTGCTGCAGGCGGGTTATCCGAGCGGCTACCTGCTTGCATCCATCGTGTTCGGCCTCTTCTATCAATACATCGGCTGGCGCGGCATGTTCTTCGTCGGCGTGCTGCCCGCGCTGCTCGTGCTGTACGTGCGCGCGCACGTGCCGGAATCGCCGGCCTTCAAGACGCTCGAAAAGAAAGCGCGGCCGGGCCTCGTCGCCACGTTGAAGCAGAACGTCGGCTTGTCCATTTACGCGATCGTGCTGATGACCGCGTTCAACTTCTTCTCCCACGGCTCTCAGGATCTGTATCCGACCTTCCTGCGCGTGCAGCATCAGTTCGATGCGCATACGGTGTCGTGGATCACGATCGTGCTGAACATCGGTGCGATTTGCGGCGGCCTGTTTTTCGGCTGGGCGTCGGAAAAGATCGGCCGCAAGCGCGCGATCTTCATCGCCGCATTGATCGCGTTGCCGGTCCTGCCGTTGTGGGCGTTCTCGAGCACGCCGGTGCTGCTCGCGCTCGGCGCGTTCCTGATGCAGATCTCCGTGCAGGGCGCGTGGGGCGTGATACCGGTGCACCTGAACGAAATTTCGCCCGACGAAATCCGCGCGACCTTCCCCGGTCTCGTGTATCAGCTCGGCAATCTGATCGCGTCGGTGAATGGTCCGCTGCAGGCAGGCGCTGCCGAAGCGCACGGCAACAACTACGCGCTCGTGATGGCGGTGGTGATCGGCATCGTCGCCGTGGTGATTGCCGTGCTGATTCCGTTCAGCCGCGAGCGTCGCGGTATCGACATGACGCAGTCGGCCAAGGAGATCGCCGCGCACTCTCCCAACAGTGCCGTTGCTGGACAGCTTTAAGCGTTCGAACTAAACGGCTAGTATGCCGGCGCGTTCCCCGGCACACTAGCCGCAAAGGCGGTTCGAACCGCCGCGGCGCGAACACGCGTCCCGCCATCAGCGCAACGCCAAACTCAGGTAGCAAGAAGTACGAGGCCGTTCCGATCCACATCGGAACGGCCTTTTTATTTCCGCGCGACATGACGCATTGCGCACGACGGCAAGAAGACGCTCGCCAGGTCACGGGCGGTAATCGACGCGCGGCAGCCCGCCCTCCAGGCAACAGAACACACGCGGCCACACAGCGACAGGGACAGGGATAACAGAACAGGACGCCCCCCGGATTCGCGTCAGGAACGCCATTCGCTACCGACGCATGTACGGCTCGAAACACCCGGGGCGCACGGGGAAGCCACCGCGCCGCTCCATGTGGAAGCCGCAGAAGATCTACAAAAACGCGAACCGTCCGCGCCTCGTGGACGCGTTCGCACGCACCATCGAAACAGGAGGAAACGTCATGCCGTGGTTCATCCTGGTGCTCGTCTGTGCCGCTCTCGCACTCCTCTATGTGCAGGCACGTGCGTCGTGGTGGCTGGCCGTCATGATCGTCTGGGTGGCCGCCGCGCATGTTAGCGGGGCGGCGGGTCCCGTTCTCACGACGCTCTTTGCGATCGTGTTCGTTCTCCCTGCCCTCGTGCTCGCGCTCAAGCCGCTGCGCCGCGCGTGGCTGACGAAAGCGGTGCTCGATATCTTCCGCAAGATCCTGCCGGAGATGTCACCGACCGAGCGTGACGCGATCGAAGCCGGCACGGTCTGGTGGGACGCCGAACTGTTCTCCGGACGCCCGCATTGGGACACGCTGCTCGGCTACGGCCCGGCCGCGCTGAGCGCCGAAGAGCAGGCCTTCCTCGACGTCGAATGTGAGCAGTTGTGCGATCTCGCGAACGACTGGGAAACCACGATGGTCTGGCAGGACCTGTCGCCGAAAACCTGGCAGTTCATCAAGGAGCGCGGCTTTCTCGGCATGATCATTCCGAAGCAGTACGGCGGCAAGCAGTTCTCCGCATACGCGCATTCGCAGGTCATCATGAAGCTTGCCACGCGCTGCTCGGCCGCGGCCGTGTCGGTGATGGTGCCGAACTCGCTCGGCCCCGCCGAATTGCTGATGCACTACGGCACCGAAGAGCAGAAAAACCACTACTTGCCGCGCCTCGCGCGCGGCGAAGAAATCCCCTGCTTCGCGTTGACGAGTCCTTATGCGGGCTCCGACGCCGCCGCGATTCCGGATGTCGGCATCGTCTGTACGGGCGTGTTCGACGGCCGCGAAACGCTGGGCTTTCGCGTCACGTGGGACAAGCGCTACATCACGCTCGGGCCGATCGCGACCGTGCTCGGTCTCGCGTTCCGTGCGCTCGATCCCGACCGCCTGCTTGGCGGCGACGAAGAACCCGGCATCACCTGCGCGCTGATACCGACCGATCACCCCGGTGTGAACATCGGCCGCCGTCACTGGCCATTGAACGCGGTATTCCAGAACGGCCCGAACTCCGGCGAGGACGTGTTCATTCCGCTCGACTGGGTGATCGGCGCACGCGCGCAGGTCGGCAACGGCTGGCGCATGCTGATGGAATGTCTCGCGGCGGGGCGCGCGATTTCGCTGCCGTCGTCCAATGTCGGCATGGCGAAGCTCGCCGTGCGCGGCACCGGCGCGTATGCCGCGGTTCGCCGCCAGTTCCGCACCGCGATCGGCAAGTTCGAGGGCGTGCAGGAAGCGCTCGGCCGCATGGGCGGCAACCTCTACGTGATGGACGCCGCGCGCCGCCTGTCCGCGCATGCGGTGGACCTCGGCGAAAAGCCGTCGGTGATCTCGGCGATCGCGAAGTACCACATCACCGAGCGCGCCCGCATGGTCATCAACGACGGCATGGACGTCGCCGCCGGCAAGGGCATCTGCATGGGACCGTCGAACTTTCTCGCGCGCGCTTATCAGCAGGTGCCGATCGCGATCACGGTGGAAGGCGCGAACATTCTCACGCGTTGCCTGATCATCTTCGGCCAGGGTGCGATCCGCTGTCATCCGTACGTGCTGAAGGAAATGGCCGCGACGCGCGAAACGGATCACGCGAAGGCGCTGCGCGATTTCGACACGGCATTCTTCGGCCACGTCAGCTTCACGCTGTCGAACATGGTGCGCAGCTTCGTGTACGGCGTCACCGGCGGCGCTTTCATCGTCAAGCCGCGTGCCGCTTATGCGCCCCTGCATGAGTATTACCGCGCGGCCACACGCATCTCGACCATCTTCGCGCTGCTCGCCGACGTCTCGATGTTCGTGCTCGGCGGCGACCTGAAACGCCGTGAGCGCCTTTCCGGGCGACTCGGCGACGTGCTCTCGCAGCTGTACCTGATCTCCGCCACGCTCAAGCGTTTCGAAGACGAAGGCCGTCAGCAGGACGATCTGCCGCTGGTGCGCTGGGGCGTCGAGGACTCGTTGTACCAGGCCCAGCAGGCGCTCGACGGCGTGCTCGCGAACTACCCGAACCGCTTCGCCGCGAGCCTCGTGCGGATGCTCGCGTTCCCGTTCGGCCTGCCGTATCGCGAGCCGTCGGACCAGCTTGGCGGCGAAATCGCCGAACTGATGCAAACGCCGGGCGCGGCGCGCGAGCGGCTCGTGTCCGACTCGTACGTGCCGCATCCCGAGGTCGACGCGCTCGGCTACGGCGAGCTCGTGTTCGAGCTGAACCCGCGCTTCACGCAGATCGACCAGAAGCTGCGCGACGCAGTCAGGCAAGGCCTGCTCGCACCGATGCCGCAAAGCCTCGCGCACCTCGCGGCCTGGACCGAGGCGGCCCGGCAGCAAGGCCTGATCGACGCCGACGAGCAGCGCGTGCTCGACGACTACGCCCACTATGGCGCGCAGGTCCTGAAAGTCGACGACTTCCCGGCCGACTTCGACATGCTCGCCAATCTGCAAAAACGCAAGGAGACGCTCGACAAGGCGCTTGAACTCGCGGCCTGAGCGCCCGAATGCAAGCCTTGGCGCATGAAAAAACATCCTGGGAAGCCCCACCGGATACGCCCAACTCAGTGCACACTGACACAGGTCCGATGCCACAGGGACTTCCTTCGGTCGTCGGGGCATACCCTCGTGGCACGTCCTCGGGGCGCCTCCAGCGGAGCAACCAAAAATATGAACGACTCGTATCTGAAGTTCGCCAACTCGCCGTTCGGCGCGCGCCTCGCGCGCTCGCTCGGCTTGCCGAAGCCCGAGGTGTTGCGCCGCTATCGCGCGGACCGGCCCGAGTTCGACGGTCTGGTCGCCATCGGCGCGGGCCGTGAGCCACGGCTGCTCGAGGCGCTCGCGAACCTGGTCGCGAGCATCGGCGTGACGAGCGTGGCGCATGAAAGCGCCGGCCTGTGGATGCCGCTCGCGCATCGGCATGGCCTGATGACCGGCCGCTTCCAACCCGCCGAAGCCGGCTCTCAAGGCAAGCTCGCCGCGCTGCTGTTCGACGCGAGCGGTGTCGAAGACAGCAGTCAGCTGGCGCCGCTGCATGCGTTCTTCCACGACACGCTGCGCTCGCTCGGCAAGTGCGGGCGGATCGTCGTGCTCGGGCGCCCGCCTGAAGCTTGCGCCAGCCCGCGTCAGTGGACCGCGCAGCGCGCGCTCGAAGGTCTCACGCGTTCGCTCGGCAAGGAAGCGCGGCGCGGCATCACGGCGAATCTCGTGTATGTCGCGCGAGGCGCGGAGGGTAGCGCCGAAGCGACGCTGCGCTTTTTTCTGTCGCCGCGTTCGGCGTACGTATCGGGCCAGGTGGTGCGCATCGACGCAGGCGCCCCAGGTCGCCCGGCCGCCGCCGCAGGCGCCCCCACGTCGCCCACCTCGCCCGCCTTCGACTGGTCGCAGCCGCTCGCGGGCCGGCGCGCGGTCGTCACCGGGGCCGCGCGCGGCATCGGCGCGTCGATTGCGAGCGTGCTCGCGGCCGAAGGCGCGCACGTGATCGGCATCGACATCCCGTCGGCGCGCGATGCACTCGACGCGACGCTGCGCCAGTTGAACGGCACCGCCCTCGCGTTCGATATCGCCGCGCCGGAAGCGCCCGCGCAGATCGCCGCCGCGCTCGACGAACAGGGCGTCGACATCGTCGTGCACAACGCCGGCATCACGAAGGACAAAACCATCGCGAAGATGACTGACGCCGCATGGCAAAGCGTCATCGACATCAATCTGGGCGCGCAGGAGCGCATCGACGACGCGCTGCTCGCCGCCGGCATCCTGCGCGACGGCGGACGGATTATCGGCGTGTCGTCGATCAGCGGGATTGCAGGCAATCCCGGCCAGACCAATTACGCGACCTCGAAGGCCGGCGTGATCGGCCGGGTGCAAAGCATGGCGTCGCAATTGCGCGCGCGCGGCATCACGATCAACGCGGTCGCGCCCGGCTTCATCGAAACGCAGATGACCGCGAAGATTCCGTTGACGATCCGCGAAGCGGGCCGCCGCATGAACTCGATGAGCCAGGGCGGCCAGCCGGTCGACGTCGCGCAGACCATCGCGTGGCTCGCGCATCCGGGATCGGCCGGCGTCACCGGCCAGATCGTGCGCGTGTGCGGACAAAGCCTGATTGGAGCGTGACCATGCGTGAACCGGGCAACCCGTTCGAAGACGGTTTCATCTCGAGCGCGACGCGGCCTGATGCAGTGCGGCTTAAAACCGTCGTCGTCGAAACCTTGCCCGCGCCGGCGAAGCTCTATGCGCGCGCGTTGTCGGGCATCGTCAAGCGCGGGCGTTCAACGCACGCCGCGCCATTGCCGCCGCTGCGCCTCGTGCGCCCCGCCGTCACGCTCGATCCAGGACCGGTCTGGCGTTATGCGCGCGTGTGCGGCTTCATTCCCGAGCATGGCGTGCCGCTCACCTATCCGCATCTGCTCGCGTTTCCGCTACATCTGCTGATGCTGACCGATCCTGCGTTTCCGTGGCCCGCGCTCGGGCTCGTGCATCTGGCCAACCATGTGCGGCTGCGCCGTCCGCTCACGTACAAGGACCTGCTGCGCGTCGAGGTGGAATTCGGCGCGCTGCTGCGTCACGACAAGGGTCAGGCCTTCGTGCTGCACACCCGCATGTACCGGCGCGGCGAGGCCGTGTGGGACGGCGACAGCGTCTATCTGAAACGCGCGGTGCCGGCGATCGGCAACCCGCTCGATCCGCTCGAACTCGGCCCGCAGGCGCTGCAACGCATGTCGCGCTGGCAGCTCGCGCCGCAACTGGGCCGCGACTATGCGAGCGTGTCCGGCGACTACAACCCGATCCACCTCACCGCGCTGTCGGCCAAGGCGTTCGGCTTTCCGCGCGCGATCGCGCACGGTATGTGGACGCTTGCGCGCGCCGCCTCCGCGCTGCAACCACCGAAGCCGCTCGCCGAAGCCACGCTCAGCGCCGAATTCAAGCTGCCGCTGCTGCTGCCCGGAGAGGCATCGTTGTGGAGCGCGTCGCCGTCGCTGATCGAACGCGATATCGAGGTGCGCGACATCGCCGGAGAAAAGCCGCATTTGCGCGGCCGCATGCAGTGGCGCCTGCAATGACGCAGGAGCCTGTTTTTGCGCAGGCGCGCAGTGGAATTAAAGGCGCCGGCATTCGTTGTTGTATCAGGATGTCGCGATCGCCGATCGACTGACGCCGACATCCGCAGCACCGTTCGCATCACCCGATGACCAGAACACGACCCGAAGGAGCCGAGCATGTCCAACCCGCTACCCGCCGTGCGCCGCGTCGCCATCGTCGGGGGCAACCGGATCCCGTTTGCCCGCTCGAACACCGCGTACGCGAGCGCGTCGAATCAGGACATGCTGACCTTCACGCTGCAAGGACTGATCGACCGCTACGAACTGCACGGTGAACGTCTGGGCGAAGTCGCGGCGGGCGCGGTGATCAAGCATTCGCGCGACTTCAATCTGACGCGCGAAGCGGTGCTGTCCACGACGCTCGCGAAGGAAACGCCCGCTTACGACGTGCAGCAGGCTTGCGGCACCGGCATCGAAGCGGCGATTCTCGTCGCCAGCAAGATCGCGCTCGGGCAGATCGACGCGGGCATCGCGGGCGGGGTCGACACGACGTCCGATGCGCCGATCGGCGTCAACGAAAAAATGCGCAAGATCCTGCTCGAAGCGAACCGCGGCAGGAGCGCCGGCCAGCGCGTCGGCGCGCTGGCCAAGTTGCGTCCCGGCATGTTCTTCAAGCCGCTGCTGCCGCGCAACGCCGAGCCACGCACGGGACTGTCGATGGGCGAGCACTGCGAACTGATGGCCAAGCGCTGGAACATTTCGCGCGAGGCGCAGGACGTGCTTGCCTGCGAGAGCCATCGCAAGCTCGGCGAAGCGTACGCGCGCGGCTTCTTCAACGATCTGATGACGCCGTACCGCGGCCTCGCGCGCGACAACAACCTGCGCGCCGATCTGACGCTCGAAAAACTCGCGAGCCTGAAGCCGGTGTTCGATCGCGACGCCGGCACGCTGACCGCCGGCAACTCGACACCACTCACCGACGGCGCCTCCGCCGTGCTGCTCGCGAGCGAGGAGTGGGCGGCTCGCCGGGGGCTGCCGGTGCTCGCCTGTCTGAGCTGGTCGGAGACGGCCGCCGTCGACTTTTTCGACAAAAAGGAAGGCCTGCTGATGGCGCCCGTCTATGCGGTGCCGCGCATGCTGGCGCGCGCGGGCCTCACGCTGCAGGACTTCGATCTCTACGAAATCCACGAAGCTTTCGCCGCGCAGGTGTTATGCACGCTCGCGGCGTGGCAGGATGACGAGTATTGCCGCACGCAGTTGGGCCTCGCCGGCCCGCTGGGCGCGCTCGATCCGACAAAACTGAACGTGAACGGCAGCTCGCTCGCCACCGGTCATCCGTTCGCGGCGACGGGCGGGCGCATCGTCGCCGGCCTCGCGAAGCTGCTCGCGCAACTCGACAAACCGGCCGGCACTGCGCGCGGGCTGATCTCGATCTGCGCGGCAGGCGGCCAGGGGGTGGTCGCGATTCTCGAACGCTGAACCGCGCGGACGTTTCCGCATCGATGTGCAGCGCATTCCGCTTCACTCGCTGCCAACCACGTGTTTAGCTTGCTTCGATGACCGGCCACGAAACCAGCACATAAACAGACGAAGCTACGGCTTCAGGAGACGACCAATGACCCAGCCTACTCAAGCCCCTCTCCCGTCCGCCGCCGGGCCTGCGGCAACGGCGAACGCCGCCGCGCAGCGCATGCCCAACACCGACGGCATCTGGTACGCGTCGTATCCGGCGGAAGTGCCGCACGACATCGACGTCACGCAATATGCGTCGCTCGTGGAGTTCTTCGACGAATGCATCGCGCGGTTCCGCGAGCGCGTGGCGTACGTGAGCGTCGGCGCGAATCTGACGTACGGCGAACTGGGCCGCAAGGCCACCGCGTTCGCCGCGTATCTGCAAAGTATCGGCGTGAAGCCCGGCGAGCGCGTCGCGATCATGCTGCCGAATACGTTCCAGTACCCGGTGTCGCTGTTCGGCGTGCTGAAGGCCGGCGCGGTGGTGGTCAACGTGAATCCGCTCTACACGGTGCGCGAACTCGCGCATCAGCTGAAGGACAGTGGCGCGCAAACCATCATCGCGTTCGAGAACTTCGCGAAGACCGTCGAAGATGCGCTGCCCGGCACGAAGGTAAAGAACGTGATCGTGACGGGTCTCGGCGACCTGCTCGCCGACGGCCTGAATTTGAAGGGGCGTCTGCTCAACTTCATGTTGCGGCACGTGAAGAAGATGGTGCCCGCATACCGCCTGCCGCAGGCGGTGTCGCTGCTCGACGCGCTCTCGACCGGCTACTCGCGGCCGTTGACGCCGGTGCGCGCCGCGCACGAGGACATCGCGTTCCTCCAGTACACCGGCGGCACCACCGGCGTCGCGAAAGGCGCGATGCTCACGCACAGGAATATGATCGCCAATCTCCTGCAGGCGAAGGCGTGGTCCGAGCACCAGTTGAACGGCGACATCGAAACGGTGCTCACGCCGCTGCCGCTCTATCACATCTACTCGCTGACCGTGAATGCGCTGATTTTCATGGGACTCGGCGGGCGCAACATCCTGATCGCCAATCCGCGCGACATGAAGCGCGTGATGATGATCATCCGCCACGAGACATTCACCGGCATGACCGCCGTCAACACGCTCTACAACGCTTTCCTCGACAACGAGGAATTTCGCAAGCGCGACTTCTCGAACCTCAAGCTCGCGATGGCGGGCGGCATGGCCACACAAAAAGCGGTGGCCGACCGCTTCAAGGCCGTGACCGGCAAACCGATCATCGAAGGCTACGGGCTCACCGAGTGCTCGCCGATCGTGTCGATGAATCCGGTCGATCTGAACAACATGCGCGAGTTCGAAGGCTCGATCGGCTTGCCCGCGCCGTCCACGCACGTGCGCTTCAGAAAGGACGACGGCAGCTGGGCCAGCATCGGCGAAGCGGGCGAGCTATGCGTGAAGGGACCGCAGGTGATGAAAGGCTACTGGAACCGCCCCGAAGAAACCGCCAAGGTGATCGACGACGACGGCTGGCTCGCCACCGGCGACATCGGCGTGATGGACTCGCGCGGCTTCATCCGTCTGATCGACCGCAAGAAGGACATGATCCTGGTGTCGGGTTTCAACGTCTATCCGAACGAAGTGGAAGACGTGATCGCCGCGCTTCCAGACGTGCGCGATGTGGCCGCAATCGGCGTGCCCGACGCCGCGCAGGGGGAGCGGGTGAAGGTGTTCGTCGTCAGGCGCAATCCATCGCTGACCGCCGAACAGGTGATCGCGCATTGTCGCAAGAATCTGACCGGCTACAAGGTGCCGAAGCTGGTCGAGTTCCGCGACGAGCTGCCGCAAACCAACGTCGGCAAGATTCTGCGCCGCGCGCTGCGCGATGAGGAACTCGCGAAGCAAAAGCCTGCCTGACAGCCAATGCGCTTTTGCGCGGCCGGCGCTCGCTCGCGTGAGCCCCGCGTGACCCCGCGCAACATGACGGAGAGATTCATGACGCACCGCCTGCCCGCACGCTCTTGCCGCCCGTCGGCCTTCACGCGCTTCGTGAGCGTGGCGACGCTTGCGCGGCGGAGCGCCGCGTCATCGCGAGCGTTGCAGTCACGCAAGTGGGTGACACGCGCGG
>NZ_NPIH01000273.1 GCF_012275575.1 Paraburkholderia sp. SG-MS1
CTTTGTTACGGTCAAGGTGTCATGCCGGATGAACTCGGCAATCTGCGACCTCAACCGGATGAATTCGGGCTCGGCCTTGGTGGCCACCTGATCGCGCGGAAACGGCAGCTCGACCCTGAGCGACTTCTTCACCTGGGTCGGCCGGGTTGACAGCACCACCACGCGATCGCCCAGGTACACGGACTCGTCGATGTCGTGCGTCACGAGCACCATGGTCATGCCAAGCTCATGCATGAGTTTCATCACCAGGTCCTCGAGGTCAGCGCGGGTCTGTGCATCGACTGCGGCGAAGGGCTCGTCCATCAGCAGCACCTGCGGCTCGTAGGCGATGCCGCGCGCGATCGCTACCCGCTGCTGCATACCGCCCGAAAGCTGCCAGGGGTACTTGTCTTCGGAGCCCGACAGGCCGACCCGGGCAAGCGCATCCAGGCCTTTTTGCCGCGCCACTTGTGCACTGAGTCCACGCGCGCGCAGGGGAAAGGTCACGTTTTCCAGCACGCGCTTCCACGGCATCAGCGAGCGCGTGTAGTCCTGGAAGACCATCGCCAGCTCGGGTGGCGGTCCGGCCACGGCCTTGCCCGCCACCTCGATGCGACCCGAGGTTGGCCTGAGCAGGCCGCAGAGGCTCTTGAGCAACGTGGTCTTCCCGCATCCCGAGGGCCCTACAACGCAGAGCATTTCACCCCGGGAGACCGAGAAGGACACGTCCTCAAGGACGTGTACCTGGTCCGCTCCGGATCCGTAGGCCACCTTGAGGTGTTCCACGACCAGGACGGCACCCGCATCGACATTGGTCATACCCATCCCCGCCTACGCTCAGGTGGCACTCTTGGCAAAGAACTCATCGCGGAACTCCCAGCCGATGCCCGGCGTTTGCCGCGCGCTGACGAAGCCGTTGTGCGCTTCGATGGGGTTCTTGAAGAGCCTGGACCACCAGGGCAGATATTCCGCCATCAGACCGCTAGAGAAGCCCGCGATTAACTGCACGCCCAGGTCCGGATAGACGTGCGGGGTGATCATCACATCGAATTCCGATGCCAGCGCAGCCACTTTCTGGCAACCGGTAATGCCGCCAACGCGCATGGGCTCGAAGAGCGCGATATCCACGGCGTTCGCCTCGAACAGACGACGGAAGTGGCGAGTGCCCCACACGCCTTCGCCAGTGGCGACCGGTGTCTTCAAGGCAGATTTAATCTTGCGCAGATTGTCGATCTGGTCAGCCGGGACCGGATCTTCAACCCAGGCAATGTCCAGATCGTCGATCATACGCATGCGGCGGATCAGTTCGTCGACCGGGAGTCGGGCGGCGGTATCGAGCATGATCTTCACGTCGGGGCCGATCGCCTCGCGGACCGCCTTGATTCTTGCGACGTCGAGAGACACGGGCACATCCTTGAAAACACCGAACGGCAACTTCAGACCGCGGAAACCCTTTGCCGCCAGGCCACGCGCCACCTCGCCGAGTTCGTCGGGCGGAAGATGAGTGGACATCAGCAGTTCGTTCGAATAAACCGGCACCTCCTCCTTGTGACCGCCCAGCATCTTGTAAAGCGGCAGCCCCGCGACCTTGCCCATGGCATCCCACATGGCCATGTCGATGGCCGAATGCGCCTTGGTGACCATCCCAAGCCCGAGGTGTCCTGCATCCGCGTTGATGCGCGTATAGATGCGCTCGGTGGTGAAAAGGTCTTCGCCAATCACGAACTGCTCCGCCAGCGACCTGACGGCCCGCTCCGCGATCATGATCGTCGCCGTCTCCGGCGTCTCGAGGGTTTGGCGCGCCGTGGGCAGCCAGATGTAGGAAGTGCCGGTGATTCCATCGTCGGTCGTCACCCGGACCAGCACGTTATCGATCGTTTTGACGATCCACTTGCCTTCTACGGCGCCCACACCATGTTCAAGCTGCAACGGTGCGACAGCGGTTTCGACGGAGACTACTTTGGGCATCTTGTCCTCTAACGGTTAATGGAAAAGAAG
>NZ_NPIH01000274.1:0-22514 GCF_012275575.1 Paraburkholderia sp. SG-MS1
GCGAGCGGCAGCACCAGCGCGGCCAGGCAGACGGCGGCGAGAATCAGCGGCTTGCCGCGCGGCGCGTCGGGTGCGAGTGCCGGCCATCGCGACGTCGATGGCGGTCGCCACGGGTCTGTTCGGCACGAACGCCGAGTACGTGTTCAAGCTGCAAAGCGCGTTGGCGGAATGCAGCCTGAACGATCCTTATATCGACGAACTCGCGGCCGAGCTGACACGCATGGGCAGCCGGCCTGCGTGAACCTCAGAAGCGCAAGCCGTTCAGAAACTGAAACCACAGACCGCCGAGGGCGCCGGCGGGATGCGCGTCGGTGCCGGGTTCGTCGTGCTTCGCGTTGCTGGCCTGGCTGGTGTGGCTGGCGCGTTTGCCGCGCAGGTCGCGAGCGGCGGCGTCTTTCCCGCCTGCGGCGTCGCAGTGAACCGATGCGCTCGTTTCGGCCGCCTGATCCGTCTCGCTCGCATGGCTTGCCTCGCTTGCTGCGCCGGCCATATCGGCGCTCGTGGCCTGCGCGGCTTCGCGGCGCGACGCCTGCAACGCCGCCACGCTGTCCGCGATCTGCGCGGCCCGCTTCGATTCGCATTGTCGCCCGAGCAGCACACCGAACAGCACGTCGCGATTATGTCCTTCGTCGGCGAAACGGATGGCGACCGAGACCATCTCCGCGTATGCCGCTTCGTCGGCTGCGCGCGCGGCCGCCTCGCGCCTCGCCTGCGCCTGCTGCTGGCGCGCGCGCTGCGCTTCCCAGCCGCGCATCTGCTCCGCGTAGACCGCGTCATACACCTTGCGCTGCGCGGCGTCGGAGAGAATCGCATAGGCGTCCTTGATCTCCTGGAACGCGGCGCGCGCCACTTCCTCGGCGCCGCTATTGCGATCCGGATGCCACTTCATCGCGGCTTTCCGGTAGGCGCGCTTGATTTCGTCATCGCTGGCATGCGCGTGCACGCCGAGCGTGTCATAAAGGGTTGTCATTGCTTGCTCGACCTCGCCGGGAATCATCGCGGCCCATCGTAGCATGCGAAAAACGCCGCTATCGTGACGCGGCCCGTGCGTGAGCGGCTGCCACGGCACGAAAAAAAAGGCCTCGCCACTGTCGTGGCAAGACCGAGTCCCATGTCAAGGAGTGTCATGGAGGAGACGATTCGATCATAGCCGTGCGTCGCCGCGCCCCCAAACAACGGTTCGCCATATGCTTATCTGGCGTGGCCTCACGTGCATTGCAGCGCGCCGTCGGACCGTGCGGTTATATCGTTAGAACAAAAAGTCGCTTAGCCTCGCGTCCCGCGGTCATTAAGATGACACTTCAAAGTCCGGTTCGCCCCGGCCCGTCTGCGCGCACCCCAGCGTCAGCGCGTCGGCGTGTCGCGAACCGCCACCGAAGGAGTATTTCGTTGACCCGATTCGATCATCATCGCCGCCCGCTCGTCGTCGGCATTGGCGGCACCACGCGCGCGGCATCGTCGACTGAACGCGCTCTCGGCTTCGCCTTGCGCGGCGCCGAAGCTGCGGGCGCGAACACCCGCCTGTTCGGCGGCACGTTCCTGCATAGCCTGCCCCACTACGCGCCGGAACAGCCGAACCGCACCGCCGAACAACTCGAACTGATCGAGGCCGTGCGCCACGCGGATGCGCTGATCATCGCGACGCCCGGCTATCACGGCGGCGTGTCGGGTCTCGTGAAGAACGCGCTCGACACGCTCGAAGAGTTGCGCGCTGACGAACGCCCCTATCTGGACGGCCGCGCGGTCGGCTGCATCGTCACCGCTTATGGCTGGCAGGCCGCCGGTTCGGTGCTGACCTCGCTGCGCTCGATCGTCCATGCGTTGCGCGGCTGGCCTACGCCGTTCGGCGCAGGCATCAACACAGTGGAAACGCGCTTCGATTCCGTCGACACCTGCTCCGATGCGAAGGTCGTCGATCAGCTCGCCACGGTCGGCCAGCAGGCCGCGCAATTCGCGCTGGCGTTCAATGCGCATCGCGCAACGGGCTCGCAGCCTTCCGCCAGCACGCTCAACGAAGCACCGCCCGCGCGCCTGCTGCACGCGGTCTGATTCTTTCGACTGTCTGTCCGACTACCCTGCCCACCATGCCCGTGACGCCGCGTTCGCGGCCCACGGCATCGGCGTTTTCACGAACCGTGCGGCACATAACAGACGCTTTCGCCGCCACGCTGTTAGTGTGTCCGGACACAGCGATACGATCCGATCCGGGCTCCTGAAGACCGCTCCCGAACCCCGCTGATTTGCAAACGACGAAAGATTGGTTCACCCGCTGCGCAGCGCGCCCTACGCTTGACCCTGTTCGCCCATTCAATGGAGTCGTGGCGAGAGGGTTACGTTCTACGCACTGGTTTCCTTGCAACGCATGCGGGCACACTGACAAGTCGATACCATGAATTCACATATCCGCTACAAGGGTTACGAGGTCGCTCCGGCCGCACAGCTTCTGCCCAACGGGCTGTTCGCCGCCAACCTGACCATCGAAAAAACCTCCGCGAACAACGGGAAAGCGTATTCGTTCGATGCGCTCGATTACTTCTTCGACGAGGAACATGCGCTCGCTTACGCGTTCCGCTGGGGACGTATGTGGATCGACCACCATCAGTGACGGTGGGCGCCCCGGTCGGCGCACTTAACGGGATCGACGCGGCCGTAGCGGTCGCGCCGCGAATCTGAGGGCAACGAGCGCCGGTGGCATAGCTGGCTCGCGCCCGCTTCGCTGCAGTCCCCGGCGTCGTCTGTCAAACGGTTGTGCCAGAATAGGCGGCACCACGAGTCCGCCCTGCGCACGCCTGCCATGCCTGATCCATCAATCGATCTTGTCGAATACTCACGCGAATGCCTGAGGGCATCGCGCGACGCGCGGCCTGTGGCTTTGCTGTGCAGCGCGTTTTCGCACCCGTAACGCACACGACGATCAGGAGACGCGGCCATGACATGGACCGTCGATGAACAACTCGCGCTGACCGCCACGCAGGCGGTCGCCGCGATCCAGTCCGGGCGCCTCAAGGCCACCGACTATGTCGCCACGCTGCTCGCGCGCGCGGCCTCGCTCTCCAGCCTGAACGCGCTCACCACCCTCGACCTCGACGGCGCGCTCGCCGCCGCGCAGCGCATCGACGCATTGCCGGCAACCACCAGGGCGCAATTGCCGCTCGCGGGGCTGCCCATCGTCGTCAAGGACAACATCAATACGGCGGGCTTGCAGACTTCGGCGGGCACGGCCGCGCTCGCGGGCTTCATTCTGAAGGCCAACGCACCGTCCGTGCAACGGCTCGTGGACGCGGGCGCGATCGTGCTCGGCAAGGCCAACATGCATGAACTGGCGTTCGGCATCACCAGCACGAATTTCGCCGTGCATGCAGGACCGGTGCGCAATCCCTACGATCCCTCGCTGATTCCGGGCGGCTCGTCGGGCGGCACTGCCGTTGCGATCGCCGCACGCATCGCGCCCGCAGGTCTGGGTACGGACACCGGCGGCTCGACCCGCATTCCCGCTGCCTTGACCGGCACCGCCGGGTTTCGTCCGTCGGTCGGCAACGGCGGCGCCGAGCGGCGCTATCACGATCCGAACGCCGTCGTGCCGATCAGCCACACGCGCGACACCGTCGGACCGATGGCGCGCACCGTCGCCGACATCGCGCTGCTCGACGGCGTGATCACCGGCGCGGGCGCGTTGCCGGCGCTCACGCTGAGCGGGCTGCGCATCGGTCTGCCCGCGCCGCTATGGGAGGGGATCGAACGACAGGTGGAAGACGTGGCGCGCGCCGCGTTGAGCCGGCTCGAAGCGGCGGGCGTCGTGTTCGTGCCGGTCGCGATGGACGAACTGGAGCACCTGAACGGCATGGTCGGCGGCCCGATTGCGATCCACGAAGCGCTCGACGACGTGCGCGCGTGGCTCGTCGCCAACGATGCGCCGGTGAGCACCGTCGCCGATCTGGCCGCGCGCATCGCGAGTCCGGACGTACGCGCGATCTACGATAGCGTGCTCGCCGATGCGCTCGGCGGCCACTACGCGGCGGCGCTGAATCAGTGGCGGCCGCGCTTGCAGCAGTACATAGCCGCGACGTTCGCCGGCGAGCGTGTCGACGCGCTGCTGTTTCCGACCACGCGTCTCGCCGCCGTGCCGATCGACGACCTGAGCGGTTCATCGAGCGTGTCGATCGACGGCGGGCCGTCGATCGACACGATGGAGGCGTTCGTACGCAATACGGATCCGGCCAGCACGTCGGGCATTCCAGGGCTCTCGCTGCCCGCGGGAATGACCGCGAGCGGCCTGCCGGTCGGCCTCGAACTGGACGGCCCGGTGGGGGCCGACCGGCGCCTGCTTGCGATCGGCGTCGCGTTCGAGCAGGTGCTCGGTGGGGTGCCGGCGCCTGTGCTTTGATGCCGTCCTTTACCCGTAGCTCTTTGCCCGCAGCGCTTTGCCCTTCGCTCCTTGCGACAGCCAACTCTTCCGACGACACCCACCCAAGTGCCGATGCCAACACCGACACCCAGCCCTTCGCCCACCTCCCCTCAGCGAACCCGATTGCGCCATGCCGCGAGACTGGCCGCGGCATTCGCCATCACCCTCACCGTCACCGCATGCGCGCGCCTTGCCACCGTCGATTCGAACGCGTTGTGGAAAATCGTCGACATACGCTGCGTGCCGTCGCAGCAGGCCACCGGTACGCCGGGCCAATGCACGCGCGTCGATCTCGAGAAACGCTATGTGATCCTGAAGGATATTGTCGGGCGCTCTCAGTATCTGCTGATTCCTACCGATCGCATCACCGGAATCGAAAGTCCGCTGATACTCGCGCCGCACGCGCAGGATTACTGGGTCGATGCGTGGAGCTCGCGGCATGATGTCGCGCAGTCGGTCAAGCGTACGCTGCCGGACAATCTGCTCGGACTCGAAATCAACTCCCAATATCGCCGCTCGCAAAACCAGTTGCATATCCATATCGACTGCATGCGCCGCGACGTCAGCCTGGCGCTCGGGCGTCACGCGAAGGACGCGCCCGGCCAGTGGCATTGGGATACGATCGACGGCCGGCGTTACCGGATCATGCGCGTGACTTCGTTGAGTCAGGCCGGCAATCCTTTCCGCATCGTCGCGCGGGACAATCAGGATGCCGAAGCCATGGCGACGCAAACCATCCTCGTGACAGGCGCGGGGCCGTCAGCGGACACCGATGGCTGGCTGATCCTGAACAGCGGCATCGACGTCGACGACGGCAGCGGCTCGGCCGAAGGTCTGATGGATCACGCGTGCCGCGTCGCGGATGCGCCGTGAAGGCCAGAGAACACGCCGCCGCAAGGGCTCGCCGCCTATGCACTATTGGGCAGATACTTCGCTCGATAAATTGGTTCTGGCAGCGCGTCTGGGTCCGTAGGATCGGTCTGAACCTGCACCATGACCATCCCGCCCATGGCGATTTATCTCGACGACGCACAACGCAATTCCATCGCCCGGCTGGCAAATAGCTGGACCTGGCGCACGCAATGGCCCACATGGGCGCTGATCGTTGCGATCTACGGCGGCTGGTTCGGCGTCGCGACCCATGCGCGTGCACTCGGCCTGCCGTTGACCACCGGTCTGCTGACGATATCCGCCGCGTGGTACACGTCGCTGCAGCACGAACTGCTGCATGGGTATCCGACCCGCTCGCCGTTCGTCAACGCGCTACTGGGTTTCGCGCCGCTCGCGGTATGGTTTCCTTATCGCATTTATCGCGAGTCCCATCTGCAGCATCACGACGATCCGCACCTGACGCATCCCGGACGTGATCCCGAGAGCTATTTCGTCACCCCGCTCGTGTGGCAACGCGCGGGGTGGGCGATTCGCGCGCTGCTGGCTTTCCGCAATACGTTGATCGGCCGGCTGCTGGTCGGCCCGGCGTTCGCTATCGCCGCCACCGGCGTCGAGGCGCTCGCGAGGATCAAGCGCGGCGACTGGCGCGATGTGCCGGCGTGGCTCGCGCACTTCGCCGCCCTGGCCGCGCTCACGGTGTGGTTGCAGCGCAGCTGCGCCATACCGGCGTGGGTTTTTATCGTCGGCGTGGGCTATGGCGCGCTGTCGCTGGGTTCGATCCGCTCGTTTCATGAGCATCGCACGGCGCATGATCATGCGCATCGCACCGTCATCAATGAAGCGGCCTGGTACTGGCGGCTGCTGTTTCTGAACAACAACTATCACGCGGTGCATCACGATCTGCCACACGTGCCGTGGTTCGCGCTGAAAAAGATCTACGAAGCGCGACGCGACGCTTACCTCGATCGCAACGGCGGCTTTCTGGTAAGCGGTTATAAGGAATGGCTGGCGTGCTACGCATGGACGCCGGTCGCTCATGCCGTGCACCCGGCAAGCTACCCCTTAACCGACGACGCCCGGCCCGATGCTTTGCCGTGGGTCAGGCGCTGGCGACCGCTGCAACCGTCGACCATACCGGCCGATCTCCAGAGCCGTGCGCAGTCGCAGCGATAGATGCGTCTCACGCGGCTTCGCCGGCTCGCGCGATTCAAGCCACCCCTCACGACGCGATCAACGGCAACCGATCGCACAGCCAAGCGCCCCTAGCGCCCCGACAATGCCCACCCCGGCACCGAGCCCGAAGGTTTCGAGCGAAGTCGCGCAGCCCTGCAGACCACATGCGCACACCAGCGTCGCAGCGAATAACCACCGCCGGACCCGCTCGCGCTTCAGCACTCTGCCGTATCGACTACCATGATTCATCGTGTCCCCTCCGTACCGATTGTCCCGAGCAAAAGCGGAATCGCCGCAGCGAGTGTAGCCAGCGCATGCGCGCGAACAACGGATGAATACCGGGCAAAAACAGGTAGGCGCTTACAAAAGCTTGCAGGCATGTAGTCAATTTCCGCCCGAGTCAGGCGTCGGAATCCCGCCATTTCACCGCCAATGCCGGTTCTCCCACATACTCAAACCTTACGGCTTGTCATCCTGTTGACTCGGGCGTCGGAGGGAGATCGTCATGTCGGTTTATGTCGATGAAGGGTTCAGGCCCTGTGTGACGGAATGCGCGACGGTCGCATTCCGGGTGTGCTGCGACGATCGTGCGCAGATTTTCGAAGTCAGCGCCGATGCGCTCGTCACGTTCTGCGGGGCGGCGAGCAAGCGCAAGGAGGACCTGCTCGTCGCGTTCGAGGACGCGCAACTGGAGATTCTCTCGGTCGCCGCGCAGAAGTGGACCTTCAGACCGACCGAGCCCGTGCGGCTCGGACTCGACGAATTCCGAATGGTCAGACATTAGCCGTGTCAGAATCGCATCATGATCTGGATCGCCGCCCTGCCGATGTATAACGTCACGCCCGCCCTCGACTTCGAGTGGCGCGAGTGGCTCATCGACGTGCTGCGCCGGGTCAAGCCGGCGTGCCGCATCGTCGAGCCGGACGAGGAACTGCACGGCTTCTGGCGGCGCCCCAACCTGCTGCTCTCGCAAACCTGCGGCTATCCGCTGATGCACGGCCTGCACGAACAGGTTCGCCTGATCGCGACGCCGCGCTTCGACGCGCCCGGCTGCGAGGGAGCGCACTACGCGAGCGTGCTGGTGACGCGAGCCGACGCACAGTTCGATACGCTCGCGGCTTGCCGGGGCGCGCGCGCCGCCTACAACCAGGACGATTCGAATAGCGGCATGAATGTGTTTCGTCATGCGGTCGCGCCGCTCGCGCGCGCCGGCATGTTCTTCAGCACGGTGCTGCGCACGGGCTCCCATCTCGGTTCACTGCGGGCCATCGCAGACGATCGCGCGGATGTCGCCGCGGTCGACTGCGTGACTTTCGCCTTCGTCAATGATGTGATGCCGGAGTTGGCGCGGCGGCTTCGCGCGATCGGCATGACGGCGGCGTCGCCAGGCTTACCGTTGATCGCGTCCGGCACGGTGCCGGCGGCCACCGTCGAAGCGCTGCGCGACGCGCTGAACGAAACCCTCGAAGTGCGCCCCGAACGCGCAAAACGCCTGCGTTTGCAGGGCTTTTCCGTACTACCGCTGACGGACTACGAACGGATCGGGCAACTCGAAAACGAAGCGCGCGCCGCCGGCTATGCGCGCCTCGCCTGAGCCGCGACCCTACTGCACGTCCAGCACGAGAAGCTGCGCGCCGTCGGCCACCTGATCGCCGACCGCGTAGAGCACTTCGGTCACCGTACCGGCCGCCGGCGCGCCGATCGTGTGCTCCATTTTCATCGCTTCCATCACGAGCAGCGGCGCGCCCTTCTCGACCACGGCGCCTGGTTCGACCAGCACAGCGATCACCTTGCCCGGCATCGGCGCGGTCAGGCGGCCCTCGCCGCCTTCCGCGTCGGCGGCATGCGCGAGCAGGTTCTGCCACTCGAACGCGAGCGCCTCACCGAGACAGAACACATGGAACGTATCGCCGTCGATAAACACGCGTCCCGTCACCCGCACATCGCCGAGGGTTGCGCGCAATGCGTGCTCGCCCGCCCCGCTCGACCACGAAAAGTCTTCGCGCACGCCGTCGTGTTCGAGCGTCTGCGTGCCGCCGTCGCGGGCGAACGAGACCGTGAACGCACGTTCATTGTCGCCGTGACCGATCTCGCGCCAGCCGAGTGTCTGCGTATAGCCGCCGTTCAGTCGCCAATGCGATAACGCGTCCCACGGCGACGCGCCGTGCGCCGTGCCGCCCTCGCGCGTGAGCAGCGCAGCGCAGGCGAGCGCGAGCGCTTCCTTGAAGGGCTTCCTGTGCGGAGCAAACAGCGCGTCGTGATGACGCTCGATCAAGCCCGTGTCGAGATCGGCGGTGGAAAACGGCTCGCTCGCGACGATACGTTGCAGGAATTCGATGTTGGTATGCGGGCCAACCACCTCGCACGCATGCAATGCACGACTCAGGCGCGCAAGCGCTTCTTCGCGCGTGGCGCCGTGGACGATCAGCTTGGCGATCATCGGGTCGTAGAACGGCGTGATGGTGTCGCCCTCGCGCACGCCGCTGTCGATCCGCACCGGCGCCTTGCGCCCTGCTGCGCCGGGTCCGGCCGCGCCGGCCGCATCGATCGCGAACTCCACGCCTTCCGGCATGCGCAAATGCTTGAGCTTGCCCGTCGACGGCAGAAAGCCGCGCGCCGGATGCTCCGCATAAATGCGCGCCTCGATCGCGTGGCCATCGAGCTTCAACTGCTGCTGCGTGAGCGGCAGCGGCTCGTCGGCGGCGACGCGCAGTTGCCATTCCACGAGGTCCTGCCCCGTCACCATCTCCGTGACAGGATGTTCGACCTGCAGACGCGTGTTCATTTCCATGAAGTAGAAATCGCCGCTGCCGGTCATGATGAACTCGACCGTGCCCGCGCCGACGTAATCCACCGCGCGCGCGGCGGCCACCGCGGCCTCGCCCATTTCGCGCTTGAGTTCAGCGCTAAGCCCCGGCGCCGGCGCCTCCTCCAGCACCTTCTGATGACGCCGCTGCACCGAGCAATCGCGATCGAACAGATACACCGCACCGCCGTGGCGGTCCGCGAACACCTGCACTTCCACGTGACGCGGCCGCGTCAGATACTTTTCGATCAGCACGCGGTCATTGCCGAAACTGCTCGCGGCTTCGCGCTTGCACGAGGCCAGCGCCGCCGCGAAATCCTCGCTGCGCTCGACCACGCGCATGCCCTTGCCGCCGCCGCCCGCGCTCGCTTTGAGCAGCACTGGATAGCCGATCGCATCCGCTTCGCGGTGCAGCAACTGCGGGTCCTGATCGTCACCGTGATAACCTGGCACGAGCGGCACCGCGGCTGCGTGCATCAGCGCTTTCGCGGCGGCCTTCGAACCCATCGCGGCGATGGCCGACACCGGCGGTCCAATGAAGACGATGCCGGCCGCCTCGCACGCGTGCGCGAAATCTTCGTTCTCCGATAGAAACCCGTAGCCCGGATGCACCGCCTGCGCGCCGGTGGCCCGAGCCGCTTCGATGATGCGCGCGACCCGCAGATAACTTTCCGCCGCCGTCGAGCCGCCGATGTGTACCGCCTCGTCGCAGGCGGCCACGTGTTTCGCGTCGGCGTCCGCGTCGGAATAGACGGCCACGCTCGCGATGCCGAGCCGCTTGCAGGTCGCGGCAACGCGGCAGGCAATCTCGCCACGGTTGGCAATCAGGATCTTGTTGAACATGAATGTCTCGATGAAATGGGCCGTTCGGCGCTGTTGTTCTGTATCGGATCGAGGCGCGCTCACGCGCCCCGGCAACGGGCGAGCTCGCGCGTCAGCCGCGCCAGCCCGGCGTGCGCTTGTCGAGGAACGACGCGACGCCTTCGCGACCTTCCGCGCCGGCGCGCGTGCGCGCGATACGCGTTGCCGTGTCTTCGATCATCGCATCGTTCAACTCGTGGCCCGCAATGTCCTGCACGAGCTGCTTGCAGGCGCGCACCGCTTGCGGCCCATTCGCGCAGAGCGTGTCGGCGATCTGCGCAACGGTGGCGTCGAGCTGCCCGGCTTCGACCGCTTCGCTGACGAAGCCGAGCCGCAACGCCGTCGCGCAATCGAAGGCCTCGGCGGTGACGAAATAGCGGCGCGAGGCCTGCTCGCCCAACGCGCGGATCACGTAAGGCGCGATGGTCGCGGGAATCAGACCGAGCCGCGCTTCCGACAGGCAAAAGCGCGCGCTCTGCACCGCCACCACGATGTCGCACGCGGCGATCAGGCCCATGCCGCCCGCGTATGCGTCGCCGTTCACGCGCGCGATCACCGGCTTGTTGCAGCGATACACCGACGACAGCATGTTCGCGAGCAGTATCGCATCGGCGCGGTTCTCGTCGTCCGAGTAACCGGCCATCTTCTTCATCCAGTTCAGGTCGGCGCCTGCGCAGAACGCCTTGCCGTTCGCGGCGAGCACTACCGCGCGCACGTCGTCGCGTGTGTTCAATGCCGTGAAGGCCGAGGTCACTTCGGCGATCATCGTCTCGTTGAACGCGTTGCGCACGTCCGGGCGATTCAACGTGACCGTGGCAACCTGTCCGGCCAATTGCACATTCAGTGTTTCGTATTGCATCATCGCAGCTCCCGCGCTTCGTCGCGCATCGTCACATTCTGAACACGCCGAAACGCGTGTCTTCGATCGGCGCGTTCATCGCGGCCGACAAGCCGAGGCCGAGTACGTCGCGCGTTTGCGCCGGATCGATCACGCCGTCGTCCCATAGTCGCGCACTCGCGTAATACGGGTGCCCCTGATGTTCGTACTGATCGCGGATCGGCTGCTTGAACGCTTCTTCCTCTTCGGCACTCCATGTGCCGCCTTTGCCTTCGATGCCGTCGCGCTTGACCGTGGCCAGCACTGACGCCGCCTGCTCGCCGCCCATCACCGAGATGCGCGCGTTCGGCCACATCCACAGGAAACGCGGCGAATATGCGCGCCCGCACATGCCGTAATTGCCCGCGCCGAACGAGCCGCCGATGATCACCGTGAACTTGGGCACCCTCGCAGTCGCGACCGCCGTCACCATCTTCGCGCCGTTACGCGCAATACCCTCGTTTTCGTACTTTCGGCCCACCATGAAGCCGGTGATGTTCTGCAGGAACACCAGCGGAATCTTGCGCTGGCAGCATAGCTCGATGAAGTGCGCGCCCTTTAACGCCGACTCCGAAAACAGAATGCCGTTGTTCGCGATGATGCCGACCGGATGCCCCCAGATATGCGCGAAACCGGTGACGAGCGTGGTGCCGTAGCGCGCCTTGAACTCGTCGAACGCGGAGTCGTCGACGATGCGCGCGATCACCTCGCGAATATCGAAGGGCTTACGCGTATCGACGGGAATCACGCCGTACATGCTCTTCACGTCGTAGCGCGGCGGCTTCGGCTCCTGCAACGCGAGCGGCGTGGGTTTCGTGCGATTCAAATTGCCGACGATGCTGCGCGCAATCCCCAGCGCGTGCGCGTCGTTTTGCGCGAGATGATCGACCACGCCCGACAAACGCGTATGCACGTCGCCGCCGCCGAGATCTTCCGCGCTGACCACTTCGCCCGTCGCCGCTTTCACGAGCGGCGGGCCGCCGAGAAAAATGGTCCCCTGATTCTTCACGATGATCGACTCGTCGCTCATCGCCGGCACATACGCGCCGCCCGCCGTGCACGAGCCCATCACGACGGCGATCTGCGGAATGCCCGCCGCCGACAGATTTGCCTGGTTGTAGAAAATGCGGCCGAAGTGATCGCGATCGGGGAACACGTCGTCCTGATTCGGCAGATTCGCGCCGCCCGAGTCGACCAGATACACGCAGGGCAAATGATTTTCCGCGGCGATTTCCTGAGCCCGTACGTGCTTCTTCACGGTGACCGGATAATAGGTGCCGCCCTTGACCGTCGCGTCGTTGCAAACGATCACGCACTCCTGCCCCGCGATTCTGCCGATGCCCGTAATCACGCCCGCGCCGGGCGCGTCGTTGTGATACATGTTGTAGGCGGCGAGTTGCGAGAACTCGAGAAACGGCGTGCCCGGATCGAGGAGCTTCTCGATGCGATCACGCGGCAGCAGTTTGCCGCGCCCCGTATGTTTGTCGCGTGCGGCCTGGCCGCCGCCTAGCGCGAGCTTGGCGACCTTCGCGCGCAGATCGGCGACGAGCGCTTCGAGCGCCGCCGCGTTGGCGCGAAAGTCGTCCGAGCGCGGGTTCAGCTTGGATTCGATGATCGGCATGAAGTGGCTTCTCCTTTTTGCCGCTTTATATAGAGGCCGGGCGTTCGGCGCGCCCCGTCGAGGCGCGCCGTCGTGTGACGCGCGAGCGCCATACGATTCTCCGCGTGACGCAGCGCCATCACCGCACGTCAGACCGTTTCGGCAAACAGCTCGCGGCCGATCAACATGCGGCGGATCTCGCTCGTGCCCGCGCCGATTTCATACAGCTTCGCATCGCGCCACAAGCGCCCGACCGGATACTCGTTGATATAGCCATTGCCGCCGAGTATCTGGATCGCCTCGCCGGCCATCCACGTGGCCTTTTCCGCGGTATAGAGAATCACGCCGGCGCAGTCCTTGCGCACCTGGCGCACGTGCTCGTTGCCGAGCGTGTCGAGTTGACGGCCCACCGCGTACAGATAAGCGCGGCACGCCTGCAGCGTGGTGTAGAGATCGGCCACCTTGCCCTGGATCAGCTGAAACTCGCCGATCGACTGGCCGAACTGCTTGCGGTCGTGGATATACGGCACCACCGCGTCCATCACCGCGACCATGATGCCGGTCGGGCCGCCCGCCAGCACCGCGCGTTCGTAATCGAGGCCGCTCATCAGCACCTTCACGCCGCCGTTCAGCTGGCCGAGAATATTTTCTTCCGGCACCTCGACGTTCTCGAACACCAGCTCACCGGTATGAGAGCCGCGCATGCCGAGCTTGTCGAGCTTCTGCGCCACCGAAAAGCCCTTCATGCCCTTCTCGACGATAAACGCGGTAATGCCGCGCGAATTCGCTTCGGGATCAGTCTTCGCATAGACCACCAGCGTGTCGCAATCCGGGCCGTTGGTGATCCACATCTTCGTGCCGTTGAGCACGTAGCGGTCGCCCTTTTTCTCGGCGCGCAGCTTCATGCTGACCACGTCCGAGCCCGCGTTCGGCTCGCTCATCGCGAGTGCGCCGACATGCTCGCCGGAGACCAGCTTGGGCAGGTATTTCTGCTTTTGCGCGTCCGTGCCGTTGCGGTGAATCTGGTTCACGCACAGATTCGAATGCGCGCCATACGAAAGGCCCACCGAAGCCGACGCACGCGAAATCTCCTCCATCGCGATCATGTGCGCCGTGTAGCCCATGTTCGCGCCGCCGTATTCCTCCGACACCGTCATGCCGAGCACGCCGAGATCGCCGAATTTACGCCACAGGTCCATCGGGAATTGATCCGTGCGATCGATTTCCGCGGCGCGCGGGGCGATTTCCTTGGCGGCGAATCCCGCGATGCTGTCGCGCAGCATTTCGATTTCTTCGCCGAGCGGGAATTGCAAACCGGGCAGGTTGTGCATTGCTGTGTCTCCAGAGTTCGTTGACGACCGGACTGCCTCACGGGGGCGCCGGCAGGTCCGGGCGCGGTCGGGCGCAGCCCGGCGAACGTTCGCGGTCTGCCGGAGCGCCGCCATGCTGCGCGAGGCGCGCTAGCTTCAACGTGCATTTCACGCCAGATTGACGTAAGCGTCAATAGGTATTTTTGAGTGTTACTCAGAAAATAGCCGGACGGTCTCCGCACGCCCTCTTCCGTGATAGGATCGGCGTCATCAAGCGCCAAACGCCTATCTTCGGGCTCAAGCCGAGCCGTAAATCTGAACTTGACTCATATGACGGTTGCCGTGAAGGCCGAATTACCCGTGTCGCGCCGCCAGCCGGCTGGGCGCAAATCGCAACAACGCGTGAAGGAGATTCTTCAGGCGGGGCGTGACGTGTTCTCCGAAAAAGGCTACGAACGCGCGACGACCGCGGAGATCGCGCAGCGTCTGGGCATTTCAGAGGCGACCGTGTTCAGCTATTTCCGCGGCAAGCGCGAGCTGTGCGCGCGCGTGATCGGCGACTGGTACGACGAGATCATCGAAGCGATCGAGTCCGGCTTGCCGCGCGACGGCAATGTGCGCCAGCAATTCGCTTTCATCGTGCGCACACATTTGCGGCTGATGCTGGTGAACGGCACCGATCTGTGCGCGCTGGTGCTGTCCGAGGGCCGCGCGCGTCATCACGAGTTGAGCGAGGCGCTGACCGAACTGCAGCGCCGCTACACCGCGCCGTTGATGCGCGTGCTGGCGCAGGGCCAGGAGAGCGGGCAGATTCGCGCCGACATGCCGCTGCGCCTATTACGCTCGATGGTGTTCGGGCCCATGGAGCACGTGCTGTGGGACGCCACGCTGACGAACCGGCAGATCGATATCGACACGACCGCGGATCAACTGATCGACGTGTTGTGGAGCGCGCTCACGCCGCCGGATCTGGCCGTGAGTGCATTGCAGCAGTTCAGGATGGAAGTGGCGGAGGCGAACCGGCGCTTCGACCAGGCAGCTGCGCGGCGTTCGCCAACCACACAGCGCGAAACATAGCCCACGGTCAATGCGCCGTTTCTCTACGAAGGCGCTTCTCCACGTCTGTGCGCCGGGCAAAAAGAAGCTTAATCTACTGCTTCCCCGGCCGTGCCCAGAAGGAGAATCCAAGTGGCTGAAGCAAAAAGCGTAACGAGCACAAAGCGCGCGAAATCCACGAAGACCGCGAACATTCGCATCGGCATCGGCGGCTGGACCTATGCGCCGTGGCGTGGACCGTTCTACCCGGACGATCTCACGCAAGCCCGCGAACTCGAATATGCGAGCCGCAATCTCACGTCCATAGAAATCAACGGCACATTTTACGGTTTGCAGAAGCCAGCGAGCTATGAGAAGTGGTATCAGGAGACACCGGACGATTTCGTCTTTTCGCTAAAAGCGCCGCGCTACGCAACCAACAGAAAAGTGCTGGCGGAAGCAGGCGAAACGATCGAACGCTTCTTCACGAGCGGCGTGCTGCTGCTCAAACAGAAGCTCGGTCCGATCAACTGGCAATTCGCGCCAACCAAGAAATTCGATCACGAAGACTTCGAAGCGTTTCTGAAACTGCTGCCCACCAGTATCGAAGGGCAGAAGCTCAGGCACGCGATCGAAGTGCGCAACGATACGTTCAAGTCGCCGGAATTCATCGCGCTCGCGAGGAAGTACGAGGTTGCGGTCGTGCTGGCCGGCGACAGCGATTACCCGCAAATCGCCGACCTCACCGCACCGTTCGTGTACGTCCGCATCATGGGCACGACCGACAAGCAGGCCAAGGGCTACTCGGCGAAAGCACTCGACGCATGGGCCGAGCGCGCGCGCCAGCTTGCCGCCGGCACCACACCGGCGGACCTGGAGACCTGCGCCGAGCCGCCGGCCCAAGCGGTGGCACGCGATGTCTACCTGTACGTGATCAGCGGCTTCAAGGAGCGCAATCCGGCCGCCGCGATGGCGTTGATCGGCAAACTCTGATCCCGCCGCAGTCCTCGCTGCGGCAAGCGGGTGTCATAATCGCGCCAGCGGATCGACGCAAACTCGATACAAACAACCTAACCCCAGCGCAGAGTCCACGCGAAACCGGCGTGCAGGCACGCGCACATTCAGGCGGCCACGCCGCCTCATCATCCAGGCCCCGGAGAATATTTTGAGCGCCATCGACAATCCTTTGCACGATCAGGAAGTCGGCTCGGCCGACGCCACCCAGGACACCACGCGCATCGACGACGTTCGGATCGGTGCGGTACGTCCGTTGATTTCCCCTGCGCTGCTGCAAGACGAACTGCCCGTGCCGCCTGCGGTGCAAACGCTCGTCGAAAAAACGCGCGCGGAAATCGCCGACATTCTGCATGGCCGCGACGACCGGCTCGTGCTGATCGTCGGCCCCTGTTCCATTCACGACCACGACCAGGCGATCGCATATGCCCGCAAGCTCAAGGCTGCGGCCGACACCTACAAGAACGATCTGCTGATCGTGATGCGCGTGTACTTCGAAAAGCCGCGCACCACGGTCGGCTGGAAAGGCTACATCAATGATCCGCGTCTTGACGGCAGCTTCCGCATCAACGAAGGCCTGCGTTTCGCGCGGCAACTCCTGCTCGACATCAACGGCCTGGGCCTCGCCACCGCCACCGAATTTCTTGACCTGCTCAGTCCGCAATACATCGCCGATCTGATCGCGTGGGGCGCCATCGGCGCGCGCACGACGGAGAGCCAGAGTCATCGGCAACTGGCCTCGGGGTTGAGCTGCCCGATCGGCTTCAAGAACGGCACCGACGGCGGCGTGCAGATCGCCGCCGACGCGATCGTCGCGGCGCGTGCGAGCCACGCGTTCATGGGCATGACGAAAATGGGCATGGCCGCGATCTTCGAAACGCGCGGCAACGACGACGCGCATGTGATCCTGCGCGGCGGCAAGAAAGGACCGAACTACGACAGCGCGTCGGTGGAGGCGACCTGCGCAGCGCTCAAGTCAGCGGGTCTGCGCGAACAGGTGATGATCGATTGCTCGCACGCGAACTCGGGCAAATCGCATTTGCGCCAACTGGACGTGGTGCAGGATCTGGCGCAGCAACTCACGCAGCGCGAGCGCCGCATTATCGGCGTCATGCTGGAGAGTCATCTGGAAGAAGGCCGTCAGGATCTGAAGGCCGGTGTGCCGCTGCGTTACGGTGTATCGATTACGGATGCCTGCGTGAGCTGGGCGCAAACCGAGCCGGTGCTCGACACCCTCGCCGACGCGACCCGCAAGCGTCGTGCGCCGGGTTGAGCCGCAGCTCGAACGAGGCGCGCCGCGAGTCGCAATTCATCGCGACTCAGGCACACGCGCCGCACCAGCCACCGACCGGTTCAGCCCGACGGGGTTGGGCAGCGCGTGGTTCTTCACGCCCGATACATGGCTCGCCGCACGCGTCACAGCATGGCAGCGCGCACGCGGATGCTCCGGCGTGAAGCGCGTTGCATTACGACGCGTTGACGGCTTCCTTGAACGCCTTGCCGGCAGTGAACTTCACCGTCTTGGCCGCCGCGATCTGGATCTCGGCACCCGTCGACGGATTGCGGCCCACGCGTGCTGCGCGCGCGCCGGTCGAGAAAGAACCGAAACCGACCAGTTGCACCGTATCGCCGCTGACAACCGCTTTGGTCACCGCTTCGACGATTGCGTCGATGGTTTGGCCGGTGGCCGCTTTGCTTTCGCCCGTCGCTGCGGCGACTGCATCAATCAGTTCCTGTTTGTTCATAGCACTTCCCGTATGGTAATCATGGAACCGGCGCCACATCTGTCGCGCCGGGACCGACACACTAACGCATAGGCGCGCATTCGCGCAAACCTTCGTGTAAGGCTTGTATCACCCGCCCAGAGCCAATTTGACGATTTTTCGTCGCAAAGTGCCATAAGAATCGCGCGCTTACGCGCTTCCGGCGCTTCGCGCGCTCTGGCAGCGCATCACAATCCGTTGCAATTTCAGTCATTTAGCGGCCAGAAAACAGCCGGCAGCACGCATTTTTACTGTGTTAGGGTGGGTCGCAAAGATTCGGCGTAGAGCTCTCGATGCCCCGGCCGATCCAGGAATTCGGGAGGAAATAAAAATGACGTTTCGCCATATTGCAACAGGCTTGCTGATGGCCACGCTGTCGTGCGCCGCCTCGGCCACTGACGATAACGGCTGCGCCACGCTCGTCGGCGCAACCGGTTCGGCGACACCCGAAGGCTTCAAAATGCGAGACGGCGAACCCGTCGATCTGGTCAGCGGCGCAAAAACGGTCCACGGCAAGCTGCTGGTCTTCGCCGACAGCGGCGCCTTCCGCGCTTACTGGCAGCCCGAGAAAAGCGCGGAAAAATACGTGCTGGCGAATGCGGGCGCGAATGCGGTCCGCCTCGTGTCCACCCCGCCACAAGGCACGCCGGCCACGAATGGCGAACCCGGCCTCGCCGTTGCCCCTCAACGCGTGCTGTCGTGCCCGGCACTGTGAATCGGTAAAAACGCCAGGCGTTGTAGGCGACGCGGCATAAATGACCCGCTCATCCAGGCTCTGCGAGGTCGGACTTACCGCTTGCTCGACGCCCATTTATTTCCTTCCAATAACCTATCAAGCTCGTCCCCGCGTTGCCGATATACAAAGCTGCGTACGCGGCGCAAACGTCAAAAAGGAAGGGAATGGGTCGGCTAGTCAGATTGTGGGAAGCACGCTGGGTCACGGAAAGCGACCCAGAGCTCGCGTGCTCGCAGCTTCAGGCGTTCAGCCGCCAGATCCCGCTCCTCTATTTCATCCTGCTCGTCAATACGATGGCCGTAGCGGTCACGCATTGGCATAGTGCGCCGGCATGGTTGTCCATCTATCTGCCCGCCGTGCTGTGCACCTTGTGCATTGTCCGCTGCATACGCTGGTGGCGCGTCCGGCATCGCGTGCTCACCGGCGACCAGGCCGAGGCCGAACTGCGTCAACTGACCTGGCTCGCCGGCCTGTTCGGCATCGCGTTCAGCGCCTGGTCGCTTCTGCTATTTCCCTATGGCACCGCGTTCGAGCAGGCGCAGGTTGCGTTCTACATGGCGACCACGCTGGTCGGCTGCGTGTTCTGCCTGATGCATCTGCGCACGGCCGCGCTGCTGTTGCTTTCCATCGTCATCCTAAGCTTTTCCACCTTCCTCGTTTTCACGGGCTACCCGGTGTTCATCGCGATGGCGATCGACATGACGCTGGTGGGCGTCGCGCTCGCAGTCATCATCCAGCTCTATTACCGGACCTTCGCCGACGTCGTGCATGCACAGCGCGAACTGCAGGCGAGCCAGCAGAAAACACAGCGGCTCAGCGACGACAACTTCCGTCTCGCGAGCATCGACAGCCTGACCGACCTGCCCAACCGGCGCAGCTTCTTCGCGTCGTTGCGCGCGATGGCGGAACAATCGCTCGCCACGGGCAGCGGCTTCAATGTCGGACTGATCGATCTGGACGGCTTCAAGCAGGTCAACGACATCTACGGTCACGCGAGCGGCGACCTCGTGCTCCAGGAGGTCGGCTCGCGGCTGCTCGCGCAAGCCGAGCCGGGCCTCTTCTTCGCGCGCCTCGGCGGCGATGAATTCGGCGTCCTCGCGCAGCAGAGGTTATCGGACGAAGCGCTCGTCGAGTTGGGCCAGCGCATCTGCGGCGCGCTCAGCGCACCGTATCGCGTGGCGGGTAATATCGCCGAGCTGTCGGGGACGATCGGCTGGGCCGCGTTTCCCGAAGCCGGCGAGACCGTCGCGCAGGTTTTTGAACGCGCCGACGCCGCGTTGTACTTCGGCAAGGAAAGCCGTCGCGGCAAGCCGGTGATTTTCTCGACGGAACACGAAACGCGCATCCGGCGCTCGAGCCTCGTGACCCAGGAACTGCGCCATGCCGATCTGGAAGCCGAGCTGTTTCTGGAATTCCAGCCGATCTACGATCTGCTCACGCGGCGCCCCATCGGTCTGGAAGCACTCGGGCGCTGGCACAACGCGCGCCTCGGCGCCGTCAGGCCGGAAGAGTTCATCCGGATTGCGGAGCGCACCGAACTGATTCTGCACATTACCGAGGTGCTGCTGCACAAAGCACTCGACGAAGCTGCGCGCTGGCCGTGCGATCTGTTTCTCTCGTTCAATCTGTCCGCGGTGGACATTTCGACGTCGGCGCGCGCGCGTCGTCTGATCGATATCGTGGCAGCGAGCGGCGTGCCGCCGCAGCGGGTGTCGTTCGAAATCACGGAGACCGCAGTGACGCGCGATTTCGAGCAGGCGCGCAGCTCGCTCACGATGATCAAACAGGCCGGCTGCCGAGTCTCGCTCGACGACTTCGGCACCGGCTATTCGAGCCTGAGCTACGTGCATCGGCTGCCATTCGATACGATCAAGATCGACCGCAGCTTCGTGACCGACGTGGACTCGAACAGCGCGTCGAAGAAGATCGTCAAGTCGGTGCTCGACCTGTGCCGCAACCTCGGGCTCGAATGCGTGGTGGAAGGCCTCGAAACCGCGTCGCAAGCCGAGGTCGTTCAGGCGCTTGGTGCGCGCGCGGTGCAAGGCTATCTGTTCAGCCAGCCGATGCGCGCGTGCGCCGTTGCCGCGTATCTGCAAGCGGCGCCGGGCCAGCCTTACGCAATGGATGCGCAGCGCTAGTCCCGCGGCGTCCAGACCCCGTGCAACGGCAGCAAGATACAGCGCGATGTCGTGGCCACCGCACGCTTAGCGCGGCACGTCCGGATAGTCGAGCCTCGGATACCAGTCGGTGCCGCGGCCGCCAGGTGTCATGTCGAGCAGCGTCCACAGCGGCATCGGGTCCGGTGCGCCGCGCGGGTCCTGGCCGGGATCCGCCGACGACGGCCCCATCTCCTCGGCCCAGAAATGCCGCACGGTGCCGTTCGAACGCGTGAACACGTTCAACGCCGGGTTGTCGTCGCCGGCGGGATCTTCGGCCGCGTAATCGCGGTTGAACGTGTTGCCGCCCGACGAGTACAGCCGCAGATACCGCCAGCCCCGCTCCTTCCCGAACGCGACCAGCTTGTCGATTGGCGAGCGGCCGATTACCGCGAACGCCACGCGTTGCAGGATGTCGGGCATTTCGCCGTCGTAGGCGCTCAGCAGCGACGTGCACATCGGACAGGGCCGCGCGCGCTGCGGGCCGTACATCCAGTTGTAGGTGATGAGCGTGTCGTGCTCGCCGAACATCTCCGAGAGCGTCACCGGGCCCGCTTCGCCGTCGAAACGATAATCCTCGGGCACGACGCCGCCTGGCGGCAGCGCACGGCGCTGCGCCGCCACCCGTTCGATATGGCGGCGCAATTCGATCTCCTCGGCCAGCAAGTCGTTGCGTGCGCGGCGATAGTCGGCGCTCTCGCCGGGAAAACGCGGCGGCTGCCCGGCCAGTTGCCGTGCCGGCTTGAGCGTTTGCGCGGATAGGTCTACGTCAGTCATCAGCCATCTCCTTGTGCGGAAAAGGGATGGAGGGCGCTTATCGTCGCTCGTGTCGTCCTCCATATGGTCACGACGATCGGCGTCGTGGCAAATCGACATTCATGACGAAAAAATCGTCGGACGTGGGCGACGGCATCCGGCAACCCTGGCACTGCGGCCGTCACCGAAACCGCGCGGCAAGGTATGCTTTTGCGAAACAGCACGCGCGCGTGAAACGCGGATAAACCCAGAGCCAGCGTCACCGCCGTCGTCCTTGGGGATGCAACATGCCGCTTCGTCTGCCACCTCTGCCCGCGCTTCGCTTCTTCGAGGCGGCCGGCAGGCATCAGAGTTTCAAGCTCGCCGCCGCGGAACTGAACGTGACGCCGAGCGCGGTCAGTCACGGCATCGTCGGGCTGGAGCAGGCGCTCGGCGTCGAGCTGTTCGTGCGCGAGCCGCGCGGCATTTCGCTGACGACGACCGGCGCCGATTACCTGTCCTACGTTGCCGAAGCGTTTTCGCTGATCGCCATTGGCACGCAGCGTCTGCCCAACCATCGCGCGGATCGCCCGATCGCGTTGAGCTGCGCGCCGACTTTCGCGTCGCGCTGGCTGCTGCCGCGTCTCGCGGGTTTTCGCGAGCGCTGCACGAAGGTGAACGTGAGCGTCGACACGTCGCACCGCCACGTCGGCTTTCCGGTCGACGGCTTCGATTTCGCGATTCGCCTGAGCCGGTCTCCAGTCGCGGGCGCCGCGTGGACGCGCCTGTTCGGCGAACGCTTCGTACCTGTGTGCAGCCCCGTTTATCTGGAGAGTCTGCGCGACGAGCACGGCAATATCAAGCTGGAACACGCGACGCTGATTCACGTGAACGCGGCGAGTGAAGACTGGCAGGCGTGGCTCGATGCGACTGGTGCCGACGGTATCGAGACCACGGGAGGTTTGCGTGTCGACACGATTCAGCTCGCTTTCGAGGCGGCCGCCATCGGCCTCGGCGTCGCGCTCGGCAGAAGGCCGCTGGTCGATAGCGATCTCGCGAGCGGCGCGCTTGTCGAAGCCTCCACCGGGACGATCGATTCGGCTGGCGCCTACTGGCTCGTGAGCGCCGAAAACGCTGACCGCCGGCCGGAAC
>NZ_NPIH01000274.1:22563-223152 GCF_012275575.1 Paraburkholderia sp. SG-MS1
GGGCAGTTCGATACGCCCGCCGATGCCAAGGGCCCGGGCTCGAGAACCGCGTCTGGTTGAATCTGAATCCGAATCTCACGTAGCGCCGCACAGGTGAGCCACCCTCACCTGTCGGCGAAAACTTTTCTTTTGCCGCTTCCGACGCTCGCTGCGACCATGGTGTCCAAGGAGATCAGAACCATGTCGAGCACCAATAGCAAACGCTTCGCCCCCGTCATCAACCCGACGATGCTCGTGATCCTCGCTGGCGCGCTGATCCTGAGCGCGGCGATGGGCATCCGCCAAACCTTCGGGCTTTTCATCGGTCCGTTCTCGTTCGACCGCGGCTTGCCGGTCACGCAGATCGCGTTCGCCATCGCGCTGCACAATCTCGTGTGGGGTTTCGCGCAACCGTTCGCGGGCGCCGCCGCCGACCGCTACGGCTCGGCGCCGGTGGTCGCGTTCGGCGCGACGACGTTCGCGGCCGGCCTCGGGCTCGCGGCCGTGGCACCGAACAGCACGCTGTTGATCATCGGCATGGGACTGCTGGTCGGCATCGGCGTGAGTTGCACGACGTTCGGCGTCGTGTTACCTGCGGTCGGCCGCATTGCAACACCGGAGAAGCGCAGCATGGCGATGGGGCTGGTGAGCGCGGGCGGCTCGGCGGGACAGGTGCTGATGATTCCGCTCGTGCAAGGCATCCGGCTGAGTTCGGGTGTTGCCACGTCGCTCTTCGTGCTCGCCTTCCTGATGCTGTCGATCGCCCCGCTCGGCATCCTGCTCGACCGGCGTGCGCGAGTCGGCACGCCGGTGCAGGAAGCGCCTGCCGCGCCGCTGCGCGAGGTGCTCGCGCTGGCGACCCGCCATCGCGGCTACCGGCTGCTGACCCTCGGCTTCTTTACGTGCGGTTTCCAGCTTGCGTTCATCGCGACGCATCTGCCCGAGTATCTGTCGCTCTGTCACATGCCGCTCGGGCTCGGCGCCACCGCGCTCGCATTGATCGGCCTGTTCAACATGGCGGGCAGTTGGGCGTGCGGCTGGCTCGGCGGCCGGTTCCGGCAGCATCATGTGCTCGGCTGGCTTTACCTGATTCGCAGCGTCACGATCGGCGCGTTCTTCGTGTTGCCGAAAAGCGCCGCGTCCGTGGTGATTTTCGCGGCCGTGATGGGCTTGACCTGGCTCGGCACCGTGCCGCTCACGAGCGGGCTGGTTGCGAAAGTGTTCGGCACGCGCCACCTCGGCAGTCTGTTCGGCGTGTGCTTCCTGAGCCATCAGATCGGCTCGTTTCTCGGCGCGTGGCTAGGCGGCCTGGTGTTCGATCTGACGGGGTCGTATTCGCTGCTGTGGGAAGCGACGGTTGTCGCCGGGCTCGCCGCGGCGATGCTGCATTTTCCGATCGATGACACCACGGTGAACAAGCCCCCGCTTCGGGGCGAACCAGTGCGTGCGTGAGTGGGCTTGTTCCGCGCCTCGATTCGATATGAATAGCGGATCAATCCGTGCGGTTATTTTTTCGGCTTCTCCGCCGCGTCTTTCGGCACGCGCCCCATCAGATAGAACTCATCGTTCGGGCGCATCGATATCACGTTGGCCATCCGGTTCGACAGACCAAAAAATGCGGTAATCGCCGCGATATCCCAGATGTCTTCATGGCTAAAGCCGTGCTCGCGCAGCGTTTCGAAATCGGCGTCGCCGACTGTGCCGGATTCGCGGCACACCTTCAGCGCGAAGTCGAGCATCGCCTTCTGCCGCGCGGTGAGGTCCGCTTTGCGATGATTGACGGCGACCTGATCGGCAAGCATCGGCGCCTTCTCGTAGATGCGCAAAATCGCGCCATGCGCGACCACACAATAGAGGCATGCGTTCACGGCGCTCGTGGCGACAACAATCATTTCGCGCTCACCCTTGGTGAGGCCACCGTCCTTCAGCATCAGCGCGTCGTGATAGGCAAAGAACGCGCGGAATTCGTCGGGACGATGGGCGAGCGTCAGAAACACATTCGGCACGAAGCCGGCTTTCTCCTGCACTTCAAGGATGCGGGCGCGGACGTCGTCCGGCCATTCGCCCGGCTGCGGCACGGGGTAGCGGCTGATTGGTTGAGCTTTTGTCATGCGATGTCTCCGTTATATCTCGTGGTGCACAAAGACGATTGTAGCAATCGCCGCCCCAGCTGCTGCGCGCTCGACAAGGTCTGATTTCGACGCCCCTATCGTCTAGACTTGCAGTCTCGGCGAACGTGAGCTGAACCCCGAGCAGCGGCGGCGACCAGCACAGGAGAAACCATGTCAGACGTTTTGCGCGAAGCGCAGGCCACGGTCGTCAAGGTGCGCCCCGAGCGGGAGATGATGACGACCCAGCGGCTGCCTTACTTTGTCGGCATCTCCGCGGGCACCGCGGGCGCCACGGGTTTGTCGATGTATATGGTGGTGGTGCCGCCGGGCGGTCATGCCGAGCCGCACTGTCACGCCGACTACGAAACCGCGATCTTCCAGCTCGAAGGCAAAATCGAGACCCGCTATGGTCCGGGTTTGCGCAAGTCCGTGATTACCGAAGCGGGCGACTTTCTGTTCATTCCTCCGGGCGTGCCGCATCAGCCCTTCAATCTCGACGACAGCCGCCCCGCGCGCGCCATCGTCGCGCGCAACCATCCGGACGAACACGAACGCGTGGTGCCCTACGACCCGGCCGCCGACGCGTGATCTGACCGGATCCGCCGCCTCTTTCGATTCGCGCTGGCAACCGGCCCATTGCTTCACGCCAGCCGGTTCGCGCGCGGCTTCCTGCCGACTAACCCAGCTAAAATCCACGCGGCGTTCGGCTGCACTCCCTGCGCCCTTTCGCCACCTGTGCTTAAATCCGCTCTTCGCGCGGATGCGTGTTCGCCATGCGCGGCGAGAGCCTGACTTCGTTTCATTTCCTTTCATTGCCTTCTCAGGAGCGCGGTTGTGTGGCATTTCCCGGTTGCTATTCCCTCCTCGCTGGGCGTATGGGCCGTTTTCATGAGCGTGCTCATCACGCAGCTCGGTGTGCCGATTCCCGCCGCGCCGATGCTGATCTTCGGCGGCACCATGGCCGCCATGGGGCAAACCTCTTACGTCAACGTCGTGTTCGCCGCGGTTGCCGCGACGCTGATCGCCGACTCGCTATGGTTCTTCACCGGACGGGCGTACGGCCGGCGTCTGCTGAACTATCTGGTGCGCTTCTCCCTTTCGCTGGATACCACGGTGCGCGTCGCGCGCAACACCTATGAGCGCTACGGTGCGCCGATTCTCACGATCGCCAAGTTTCTGCCGGGACTCGGGCTGATTTCCGCACCGCTGCTCGGCACGACCGCGATCAGTGTCGGCGTGTTTCTGTGGTGGGATCTCGTCGGCGCCACGTTGTGGGCCAGCGTGTGGGTGATCGGCGGCGCCGCGTTGCACGATCAGATCGTGCAACTGGTGCTGCTCGTGCGGCAAAACGGCGGCACGATCTTCGATGCTTTCGCGGCGATCTTCGTGGCCGCGCTGTTGTATCGCTGGGTGCGCCGTTGGCAGTTTCGCCGCTGGCTCGCGCATACGCGCATTACGCCGGATCAGCTCGACGCGTTGATGAAGTCGAATGAGCCGCCGCTGATTCTCGACGCGCGCCCACCCAGCGTGCGCGAAAAGGAGTCGCACCGGATTGCCGGCGCGCGGCCGCTCGATCTCGATTCACCTGATCCGATTCATCCCGAGTTCCTGAAGCGGCCGATCGTGGTCTACTGCGTGTGCCCCAACGAGGCGACGGCCAAGCGCATCGTCGCCCAGTTGCATCGCAAGAACATCCATCATATCCGCGCGCTGAAGGGCGGACTCGACGCGTGGGAGAAACGCGGCTATCCGGTCGAACCGCTGCCGCCGGACTTCAATACGGCAATGGCCCATATGATCGAGGATCATGATCATTCAGGTGCCGAGGATGAATACACGGTGCGTGCGAGGCTCGCGGAGTGAGCGCGGCGATCGGTGCCATGTGCGCAATGAATATTGAATCCTTTTTGATCACTTGAGTAATAGCACCATTGGGTAAATCCCGGTCCATCTTTTTTATAAAAGGGGTTTGACGGCCTTATTGGCTCGTATATGCTAGTTACCAGGCGGTCGTCTCGCGCATGCCAAAAAACATCGCACGATGTTCTGCGGCACAGCGAATTCATTTCGCACGCTTCGAGACGATCGTGCCAGCGGTCTGTTTCTTTAAACGCCCCGTGCGGATTTCGAGCAGGCCGTTCAACACTTTCAACGTTGCCAGTCGAGTGTAATCGTGAGAGTCCGAGGCCCTTTGGTTAGATGGAATCGCAGTCAGGCGGGTTGTACGCTCGCTGACAGCGCCATCGCCGACGGCAGCAACGGCAGCCTTACGTTCCGCCGCTTCCTGTCCGTCTTTCCGATCCTGTCCCGCCGTTCAGTTCGACGTCACAACTCCGTTTCCGCGCGCGCTTTCATTGCGGTGCGAACGGACGAAGTCGCCTCGCTGCTGCCGTAGCGCCTCCCTCCTTTTCGCCATTCGTTCCATCCGTTTGCCTATGCGTTCGTGCGTATGGGCGGTGCTGTCTGCCGTCCCTGCGCTTTGCGCGGACGCTTTGGGCGGACGCTTTGTGCCGCTTAACGCGGCTCCGTGACTCGCGCACTGCGGCGGATCGAATCGAGCGGCCATTCCTGCTGCGGCGCGCGGCGCGTCTTTCCTCGACAGCGACAGCACGCGAACTCCTGGCGGCCTCGCGCATTGTGCGCGGCCGCGGGGTCATGTCGCGCCGCGTTTTAGCGCTATTCCCATCACACACCTCGCTATGCGAAACAAACCCCTGGTCGGCATCAGCGCCGACAGAACGATGCTCGGAGCCCACCTGTCGCATGTAGTCGGCGAGAAATACATTGCGGCGATTGTCGATGGCTCGCAGGCGTTGGCCATGCTGCTGCCTGCGCTCGGTGAACGTCAGTCCGCTGAAGACGTGCTGCCGATAGTCGACGGACTGTTGTTTACCGGCAGCTATTCAAACGTCGAGCCGCATCGCTACGGCGGCCATCCCAGTGCGCCCGGCACGCTGCACGACGCCGCACGCGATGCGACGACACTGCCGCTGATGCGCGCGGCGCTCGCTGCCGGCGTACCGGTGCTGGCCATATGCCGGGGCTTCCAGGAAATGAACGTGGTGTTCGGCGGCAGCCTGCATCAAAGCGTTCACGCCGTGGCGGGCATGAACGACCATCGCGAGAACAAACACGACGAGCTCGACGCGCAATACGCGGCGTCGCATTCGATCACGTTGATGCGAGGCGGCCTGCTGCAGCGTCTTGCGGGCAACGCGCATGAGGCGCGCGTAAATTCCCTGCACGGCCAGGGCATCGAACGCCTGGGCGTAGGTCTCACTGCCGAAGCCATCGCACCGGATGGCCTGATCGAAGCGCTCAGCGTGAACGACGCATGCGCTTTCGCACTGGGCGTGCAGTGGCACCCGGAGTGGAAGTACGCCGACGACCCGCTCTCCACCGCGATCTTCCGCACGTTCGGCGACGCGTGCCGCGATCGAATGCGCACGAAGACCGGCTGCGGTGCGGCATTTGCATCCGCCGCCATGCAGGTTTGAGCCGGTCACGCATCAAAAACTGAGAGAACAATCATGCACGACATCGACGATTTTCTGAAGAAGCATCACGTCACCGAAATCGAAGCGATCATTCCGGATATGGCCGGAATCGCGCGCGGCAAGATCATTCCGCGCAGCAAGTTCGAATCCGGCGAGTCCATGCGCTTGCCGCAGGCGGTGATGATCCAGACCGTCACGGGCGAGTATCCCGAAGACGGTTCGCTCACCGGCGTCACCGATCCGGACATGGTGTGCGTGCCCGACGCGGCCACCATCCGGATGATTCCATGGGCCGTCGATCCAACTGCTCAGGTGATTCACGATTGCGTTCATTTCGACGGAACACCGGTCGCGATCTCGCCGCGCCGCGTATTGCGCCGGGTACTCGAACTCTACAAGGCCAAAGGCTGGAAGCCGGTCATCGCGCCCGAACTCGAGTTCTATCTGGTCGACATGAACAAGGACCCGGACTTGCCGCTGCAACCGCCCATCGGCCGCACGGGCCGGCCGGAAACAGGACGGCAGTCGTATTCGATCGAAGCGGTCAACGAATTCGATCCGCTTTTCGAAGACATCTACGAGTACTGCGAGGTGCAGGAACTGGAAGTCGATACGCTGATCCATGAAGTCGGCGCCGCGCAGATGGAAATCAACTTCATGCACGGTGATCCGTTGAAGCTCGCCGACAGCGTGTTCCTGTTCAAACGCACGGTGCGCGAAGCGGCATTGCGCCACAAGATGTATGCAACCTTCATGGCCAAACCGATGGAAAGCGAACCGGGTTCGGCAATGCACATGCATCAAAGTCTCATCGACGAAGAAACCGGCGAGAACATTTTTACCAGCGCGGACGGCAAGCCGACGGTGCAGTTCACGAGGTATATCGCAGGCTTGCAGAAGTACACACCGGCGCTGATGCCGATTTTCGCGCCGTACATCAATTCCTATCGCCGTCTTTCGCGCTTCATGGCCGCACCGATCAACGTCGCCTGGGGTTATGACAATCGCACAGTGGGTTTTCGCATTCCGCATTCGGGACCGGCCGCGCGCCGCATCGAAAACCGCATTCCGGGCGTGGACTGCAATCCCTATCTGGCCATTGCCGCGACGCTGGCCGCGGGCTATCTCGGCATGACACAGCAACTCGACGCCACCGAACCGCTGCTCAGCGACGGTTATGCGTTGCCGTATCAATTGCCGCGCAACCTCGAAGAAGGGCTGACGCTGATGGCCGCCTGCGAACCGATTGCCGAAGTACTCGGCGAGAAATTCGTCAAAGCCTACCTGGCGTTGAAAGAGACCGAGTACGAGGCGTTTTTTCGCGTGATCAGTTCGTGGGAACGCCGGCATTTGCTGCTGCACGTTTGAGACCGGATCAAATAAAAAGGCCCAGTCTTACGACGTCGTTATCCGATGCAAACATAAAATCTGGAGGCAGTATGAGCTACGGAATCGAAGAAGCCGCTTACATGCAACTCGCGCAAGGTGGGCAGAGCGCGTCGCGCAGCACCGCCGAATACCGCGCGCTCGACGCCGCCCATCACATTCATCCGTTTTCGGATATGGGCTCGCTCAATCGCAGCGGCAGCCGCGTGATCGTCAAAGCCCAAGGCGTGTATCTGTGGGACTCGGAAGGCAACCGGATCATCGACGGCATGGCGGGGCTCTGGTGCGTGAACGTCGGCTATGGCCGCAAGGAACTCGCCGACGCCGCATACCGGCAAATGCAGGAACTCCCCTACTACAACACCTTCTTCAAGACGACGCATCCGCCGGTGATCGAACTGTCGGCCTTGCTCGCGGAATTGGCGCCGGAGCCGTTCAAGCACTTCTTCTATTGCAACAGCGGCTCGGAAGGCAACGACACGGTGCTGCGCATCGTGCATCAGTACTGGGCGGCACAGCAGAAGCACGCGAAAAAGTTTGTCATCTCGCGCAAGAATGGCTATCACGGTTCGACGATCGCGGGCGGCACGCTCGGCGGCATGGGTTATATGCATGAACAGATGCTGTCGAAAGTCGGCAACATCGTGCATATCGATCAGCCGTATTTCTTCGGCGAAGCGCAAGACAAGCAGACGCCGGAAGAATTCGCGCTGGCGCGCGCGCAGCAGCTCGAAGCGAAGATCCTCGAAATCGGCGCGGACAAGGTGGCCGCGTTTATCGGCGAGCCTTTCCAGGGGGCGGGCGGTGTGATCTTCCCGGCGTCGACGTATTGGCCTGAGATTCAACGCATCTGCCGCAAGTACGACATTCTGCTGGTTGCCGACGAAGTGATCGGCGGATTCGGCCGCACGGGCGAGTGGTTCGCCCATCAGCACTTCGGTTTCGAGCCCGATCTGATCACGCTCGCAAAGGGGCTGACGAGCGGCTATGTGCCGATGGGGGCGGTCGGCCTACATGACCGGGTCGCCAAGGTGATCATCGAGAGCGGCGACTTCAATCACGGCCTCACCTACTCCGGCCACCCGGTGGCGGCCGCCGTGGCGCTCGCCAATCTCAGGCTGCTGCGCGACGAGAAGATCGTCGAGCGCGTCAAAACGGATATTGGCCCGTACTTCCAGAAAAAGCTGCGCGATACCTTTGCCCACCATCCCATCGTCGGCGAGATTGCCGGCGCGGGTCTCGTGGCCGGTCTGCAACTTGCGCAAGACCCGGCGGCACGCAGGCGTTTCGCCAATGGAGGCGACGTCGGCACGATTTGCCGCGACTTCTGCTTCAACGGCAACCTGATCATGCGCGCCACCGGCGACCGGATGCTGCTGTCGCCACCGCTCGTGGTCAGCAAGATCGAGATCGACGAAATCGTCTCGAAGGCCAAAGCGGCGATCGATTCCACTGCGCGGCAACTCGGCGTGGCGTAGAGGCGTTACGCAAGGCACCCGTCCGCCTATCCCCGTGCTCATCGAGCCGCATGCCGAGCGCGGCAGATCCAGCCGCTCGGCCCGTCCGCCCGCGGCATGCCATGCCGCGATGGACGCGCTCGCGCAGGCCTCTCCATCCAACCCTGGCGTTTACCCGATAAACCGAAATTACCGACTATTTATCGATAAATTATCGTGTTAGATTCCGTCGCCTGCCAGCCATTGCCAACCGGCAAATCTGCGCCGGAACACACGGCGGCGGCACAACTCCGACCAGGCAGAAGACAGAACAAGGAGACCCCTATGTGGGTTTTAATCGGCGTGCCGATCGTCGTAATCGGCTTCGCATTGCGCTTTAACGCGCTACTCGTGGTGACCATTGCGGGGGTCGCCACCGGCGTGGCCGGCGGCCTGCAGCCGGTGGAAATCGTCAGCGCCTTCGGCAAGGCGTTCGCGGATAACCGCTACATGGGCCTGATCTGGCTCACGCTGCCGGTGATCGCGCTGCTCGAACGCAACGGCCTGAAGGAACAGGCGCGGCACCTGATTTCGCGCCTTCACGCCGCCACCACCGGCCGCGTGCTGATGCTCTATTTCGTGATTCGTCAGGTCACGGCCGCGCTCGGGCTCACGTCGCTCGGCGGTCACGCGCAAATGGTGCGTCCGCTGATCGCGCCGATGGCTGAAGCAGCCGCCGCGAATCGCTACGGCGAATTGCCCGATGCGGTGCGCCAGCAGATTCGCGCCAACGCGTCGGCGGTCGACAACATCGCGGTGTTCTTCGGCGAAGACATTTTCATCGCGATCCAGTCGATCCTGCTGATCAAAGGCTTTCTCGAACAGAACGGCATCGTGGTCGAACCGCTGCACGTGTCGGTATGGGCGATTCCTACCGCCGTCGCCGCGCTCGTGATTCACATGGTTCGGCTCATGCTGCTCGACCGCAACCTGTCGCACAAAATGAATACATTGGGCGGGGGCGCCGCGCAATGACGATCAAACTCGAATCCCTCTATATGCTGGCCGGTTTGATGTTTGCCGCGTTCGCGCTCTTCAATTTGCAAGACCGTTCCAATCCGCGCCGCGTCGTCAATTTTCTATTCTGGGGCATCTACGCGATCACGTTCATGTTCGGCGGAGAACTGCCGCACTTCGTGATGGGCTGCCTCGCCATCGCGCTCGCGCTGATCGCCGGTTCCGGCAGGCTCGGCAAAGGCCGCGCGGACAGCAACAGCGAAGCGGCCGCCGCGCGCCGCGAAGCCAATGCGCAGCGCTTTGGCAGCAAGCTGTTCATTCCCGCGCTGCTGATTCCGGTCATTACGCTGCTCGGCACATTGACGCTGAAATACGCACCGTTCGTCGAAACGAAGAACGTCACGCTGATTTCGCTCGTAATGGGCACGCTCGTCGCGTTCGTCACGGCGCTGTTCATGCTGCGCGATTCGCCGGTGCACGCGCTCAAGGACGCACGGCACACGATGGACACCGTCGGCTGGGCCGCGATCCTGCCGCAGATGCTCGCCGCGCTCGGCGCACTGTTCGCGATTGCCGGCGTTGGCCACGTGGTATCGGATCTCGTGAAAACGTGGATTCCGGTCGACTCCGCATTCGCGGTGGTCGCGGCGTACACCTTCGGTATGGCGATCTTCACGATGATCATGGGCAACGCGTTCGCCGCATTTCCGGTGATGACCGCCGGCATCGGCCTGCCGTTGATCGTGCATCAATTCAACGGCAACCCCGCGATTCTTGGCGCGATCGGCATGCTGTGCGGCTTTTGCGGCACCTTGATGACGCCGATGGCCGCGAACTTCAATATCGTGCCGGCGGCGCTGCTGGAGCTGAAAGACCAGAACGGCGTGATCAAAGCGCAATGGCCGACCGCTTTACTATTGCTGATCGTCAATACCATACTGTTGTATATGCTCGTATTCCGCTTCTGAGGAGCCTGCCGATGACCGTTCAACTCACTCGCGAAATCGCGTCCCGTTTCGCCAATCTCGCGCTCGCTCACCTCACACGCGAGTATCCGAACAAGCTGACGCACTCGCTCGCCGGACCGCAGGACGTGCAAGGTCCGCGAGCTTTGCATCCGATCTTCTACGGCAGCTACGACTGGCATTCGTGCGTGCACGGTTACTGGCTGATCCTGCACCTGCTGGAGCGCTTTCCCGATCTGCCAGAGGCCGCGCGCATCATCGCGGTGGTCGACGAGCATTTCACCGACGCCAACGTGGCCGGCGAACTCGCGTATCTCGAGCAGCCGCACAACCGCGGTTTCGAACGGCCATATGGCTGGGCCTGGCTGCTCGCGCTCAGCGCGCAGCTGCACTCGTTGAAACTCGCGGACGCGACGCGCTGGTCGAAAACGTTCGCGCCGCTCACCGGGTTTTTCGTCGAACGCTTCGAGGAATTTTTGCCGAAGGCGACTTACCCGCTACGCGTGGGCACGCACTTCAACATGGCGTTCGCGCTTGCGCTCACGCTGGATTTTGCGCGCCAGACTTCACACAGCTCGCTCGAAGCGCTGCTCGTCAGCACCGCGGAGCGCTGGTTTCTGAACGACGTCGCGTGCCAGGCCTGGGAGCCGGCCGGCGACGAGTTCCTCTCGCCCTCGCTGATGGAAGCGGAGTTGATGCGCCGCGTGCTGCCGGCCGCGCAATTCGTCGACTGGCTCGGGCGCTTTTTGCCGGATCTCGGTGCGAAGAAACCCGCGACGCTGTTCGAACCGGTGAGCGTGACCGATCGCAGCGACGGCAAGATCGCGCACCTGGACGGCCTGAATCTGAGCCGTGCGTGGTGCCAGCGCTCGCTCGCGCGAGCGCTGCCCGCGGGCGACGTTCGCCGGACCGTGCTGTGCGATACCGCCGAGCGTCATCTGCAAAGCGCGTTGCCTCATGTGGCCGGTGACTATATGGGCGAGCACTGGCTAGGTACTTTCGCGACGCTTGCTCTGGAGGCTTGATTGATGAGTTTTTTGGGGCAGCGGTGTGGCGCTCTCGCCTGATTTTTTGAGGCCTTATTGACGGGCCTTATTCGAACCCGGACGGCTCGCATACCCCCTCAGCAATACAATAGCGGCGCCGTTAGCATGAAACGGCTTTCACAACATCAACCGCTTCGCGCCACGTGCGCCGCTTATCGATTGGCAACCCGATCGCAAGCCGCCGACCGTATCAGAGCCGATCGGCCGACCGGCTCCCTGCCTCACTGCCCCGTCAGCTTCTTCGGCTTCGGCGGCGTCTGCACCTTGTTGTACTGGAACTGGGGCGTCGCCTTCAACGCAGCCTTGGACGCGCCTGCCAGATAGAAATTGCCGTCATGAATATCGAGCGCGGCGATCGGCACGGCGACGTCATGCGACGCGACGCCGAGGAAGCCGCCGGCGGACACGATCGCTGCCGACAGCGAACCGTCCGGCGCGACCACCAGGTCACGCACCGTGCCGATCTTTTCGTTCTGATCGTTGTAGACGGCCTTGCCGAGAATGCTCTTCTTCACGCTCCAGCCGCTCAGCAGCGCATTCGACTGTTCGACCGTGACGCTCAGCGTCTGTGTGCCGGCGACCTGCGCCTGCGCACCCAGACTGGTTGCAGCTACCGCGACTACGACAACAAGTTTGCCCAACGTCATCTCATTCACTCCGTTCTTAGTAGACTTGACCAGCGCATGCGCTGCGCCGAGGGAATCGCTGCAGCACGATCATACAGATAGCGCCGCGAGGCTGCAGTGAGGGTGGGTCGTGGATGCCGCGTTCGAGAGGCGCGTCGTGGGTCGGCACCGCCCGGCGCGCATGGCGGTAAAATTGCGCGAGGCGATGACGCCCGTTTAAAGGTGGAAGTTTGACTGAGCTTGAGCAGGGTTTCATATTGACCCGACATTGGCGGGACACGCCCGCCGGCACGGAGATCGATTTCTGGCTGGCAACAGACGGCGGGCCCCGTCACATCCGCTTGCGGCCTCAGCCATCGGTCGCATTCATTCCCGCCGAACACCGCGAGCGCGCCGAAACGATCCTGCACCGCGACATGCCGCTCGATCTGCGTCCACTCGAACTGCGCGACTTCCAGCATAGGCCGGTGATGGGGCTTTACTGCTCGCAATACCGGCAATTGACGGGCTTCGAGAAACGCCTGAAACAAGGCGGCGTGGACGTCTACGAAGCCGATATCTTCCCGCCCGAGCGCTACATGATGGAGCGCTTCATCACCGCGCCGGTGTGGTTCAGCGGCGAGTCGCAAGCGGGCGGCCCGCTGCTGAACTGCGAGTTGAAACCGGCCACGAACTATCGTCCGCCGTTGAAACTCGTCTCGCTCGACATCGAAACCAGCGCGCATGCCGAGCTTTATTCAATCGCGCTCGAAGGCTGCGGACAACGCCAGGTGTACATGCTCGGACCGCCGAACGGCGATGCAAGCGGGCTCGACTTCGAACTCGAGTACTGCGAAACCCGCGCCCAGTTGCTCGAAAAACTGAACCTGTGGATGGAGCGGCACGACCCCGATGCCATCATCGGCTGGAATCTCGTGCAGTTCGATCTGCGTGTATTGCAGCAGCATGCCGAACAATATCGCGTACCGCTGCGGCTCGGGCGCGGCAGTACGGTGATGGAGTGGCGCGAACACGGCCTCACGCGCAATCACTTCTTTGCCGGTGCCGCGGGACGGCTGATCATCGACGGTATCGAGGCGCTGCGTTCCGCGACGTGGAGCTTTCCGTCATTCAGTCTCGAACACGTGGCGCGCGCGGTGCTCGGCGAGGGCAAGGCCATCGACAACCCGTATCAGCGCATGGATGAAATCCAGCGCCGCTTCGACGAGGACAAGCCCGCGCTCGCACGTTACAACCTGAAGGACTGCGAGCTGGTCACGCGCATCTTTGCGAAGACCGAGCTGCTGCCGTTCCTGCTGGAACGCGCGACCGTGACCGGCCTGCCCGCGGATCGCAGCGGCGGCTCGGTCGCGGCCTTCACGCATCTGTACATGCCGCGCATGCACCGGCAAGGCTACGTCGCGCCCAATCTCGGCGATGTCGCGGGCGCGGCGAGCCCGGGCGGCTTCGTGATGGACTCCCGGCCCGGCCTGTACGATTCGGTACTCGTGCTCGACTACAAGAGCCTGTATCCGTCGATCATCCGCACCTTTCTGATCGACCCGCTCGGTCTCGTGGAAGGCATGCTGAACCCCAGCGACGAGCACTCCGTGCCGGGCTTTCTCGGCGCACGCTTCTCACGCACGCGCCATTGCCTGCCATCGATCGTCGCGCAAGTGTGGCAAGGCCGCGAAAGCGCCAAACGCGAGCACAACAAGCCGCTTTCGCAAGCGCTGAAGATCATCATGAACGCGTTTTACGGCGTGCTCGGCTCTACCGGTTGTCGCTTCTTCGACCCGCGTCTGGCGTCGTCGATCACGATGCGCGGCCACGAAATCATGCACACCACGCGCGAGCTGATCCAGGCCGAGGGCTATGAGGTCATCTACGGCGACACGGATTCGACCTTCGTGTGGCTCAAACATGCGCACAGCGAAGAAGACGCCGGCCGCATTGGCCGCGCACTCGTCGAGCAGATCAACGCATGGTGGCGAGAGAACCTGCGCGCGCGGTTCGGGCTCGACAGCGCGCTCGAGTTGCAGTTCGAGCGGCACTATCGGCGCTTTTTCATGCCGACCGTTCGCGGCGCGGAGGAAGGCAGCAAGAAACGCTATGCGGGGCTCACGGTATTGCCCGACGGCGGCGAGGAGATCGTCTACAAAGGACTCGAAACCGTGCGCACGGATTGGACGCCGCTCGCGCAGCGGTTTCAGCAGGCGCTATACGGACGCATATTCAGGCAGCAGCCGTATCAGGACTACGTGCGCGACTATGTGCGCGACACGCTCGACGGCAAGCTCGACGATCAGCTCGTCTATCGCAAGCGCCTGCGCAGAGCGCTCGGCGAATACGAACGCAACGTGCCGCCGCATGTGCGCGCGGCGCGCGTCGCCGATGAGTTCAACCGTAGCCAGGGGCGCCCGCTGCAATACCAGAACGGCGGCTGGATCAGCTACGTGATGACGGTGGCCGGTCCCGAACCACTGGAAACGCTGCGCTCGGCAATCGACTACGAACACTATCTGACGCGGCAATTGCAGCCCGTCGCCGATGCCATTCTGCCGCTGCTGCGCGATGACTTCACGACGCTGCTGTCGGGGCAAAGGCAGTTGTTCTGACGCGGTGTCAGCATCGGGCGGGGCGCGACCCGATCAACCACGAGGAGTCGAAAGTTGACGACAGCAAGCGGACAGCAGAACCACGCGCAAACTGCGGCGAGCCGCGTGTTCGCAAACGATGCACTCAGTCTCGGGCTCACGCTGCCGCTGCTGCGCGCCGGCACCATCGTCGCCGATTTCGACGAGCAGTTGACGCTTGCGCGGCTCGCCGACGAACGCGGCTTTCGCGCGCTCTGGGTCCGCGACGTGCCGTTGAACAGCGCCGACTATCCGGACCCGGTCGGCCACCTCGACCCGTGGGCCCTGCTCGGCGCACTTGCCGTCCACACACAGCGTATCGCGCTCGTGAGCGGCGCGATCGTGCTGACGCTGCGCCATCCGTTGCATATCGCCAAGGCGGCGCTGTCCGTCGACATGCTCAGTCACGGCCGCTTCATTCTAGGACTGGGCTCCGGCGACCGCCCGCCGGAATACGCAGCCTTTGGCCGCGCCCCGGATGAACGGCGCGAACTGTATCGACGACATTGGGACACACTGGCGGCCGCGCTCGGCAAGCCGTCTCGCGTGATTCCCGATCGTGCGCCCGAAGGCGCGCCGACTTTCCAGCTACTGCCCGATAGTGCGAATACCGTGCCGCTGCTGGCGGTCGGCTCGGGCGGCCAGAGCGTCGATTGGATCGCACGGCACTCGCTGGGGTGGATGACTTATCATCGCGAGCCCGATGCACAGCGCGCGCGTTATAACATGTGGCGCGCCGCGGTCGAACGCGCGGCGCCCACTGCGTTTCGCGCATTCGGCGTGGCGATGCGGCTCGACCTCAGCCGCGATCCACATGAGCCGGCGCGGCCCGTCACATTAGGCTATCGAACCGGCCGGCGCGCATTGGTCGGCATCCTCAACGACATGCGCGCCGGCGGCACGCATCACGTGACGTTCAACCTTGCATCGGAGCGCCCGGCCGCCGACGTGATCGAAGAACTCGCGCACGACGTGTTGCCGCTATTGCAGCCGGAACCCTAACGCCGCGCGTCTGCTTCTAGATCTTCTCCAGTTCGAGCCCCTTCGTGCGCGGCCCCATCAAACCGATCGCCAGCATCACGATCAACATCGCACCGGCGATGAACACGAACACGCCGGTCGTGCCGAAGTGCTTCAACACCGCCGCGATCAGAAAGGCCGTGAAGATCGCCGAAAACCGGCTCCACGAATAAACGAAGCCCACCGCGCGTGCGCGGATGCTGGTCGGAAAGAGTTCGGTCTGATACGCGTGGTAGCTGTACGAAATGATGTTGCCCGCAAGCGTCAGACACACGCCGAGACTCACCAGCAGCACCGCGCCCGACGCCTGACTGAACCACAGCCCGCAGACGATGTTCACGCCGGCCATCACGACGATCACCGTCTTGCGCTCGAAGCGGTCGCCGATGAAGAGGCCGATGACGGGACCGAGCGGCGCGGCCAGCGCAATCATGCTCGAATACATGAGGCTCGTCGTGATCGTGATGCCCTGCTTGATCAACAGTGTCGGCACCCAGTTCGCGAAGCCATAGAAGCCCACGGTCTGGAAGATGTTGAAGAGAGTCATCATTAGCGTGCGGCTTCGATACGGCGGCACCCACATATCGCGGAAGCTGCCGCGCGGCGTAACCGGCAGCGGCGGTGCGGGCGGCGGCAACTCGCGGCCGTACTCGCGGCGCACCTTCGCTTCGAGCGCGCTCATCACGCGGTCCGCTTCGGCGAGACGCCCCTGCTGCGCGAGCCAACGCGGGCTTTCCGGCAGCGCGCGACGAATCCACCAGACGAACAGCGCGCCGTGCGCGCCGATGAGCACGACCCAACGCCAGCCGTCGAGACCGAATAGCGTGCGCGGCACGAGCAGAAACGACAGAAACGCGACCACCGGCACCGCCGTGAAGCCGACCGCCTGCTCGCACGCGAACGCGCGGCCGCGAATCTGCTTGGGTACCAGCTCGGAGATATACGTGCCGATCGTTACCAGTTCGACGCCGATACCGACGCCCGCGACGAAGCGCCAGAAATTCAGGCCAGTGGCCGTTTCCTGAAAGGCCATCACGACGTTGGCCGCTGTATACCAGAGCAGCGAATACGTGAAAACGGCGCGGCGTCCGAAGCGATCGGCCAGAAAGCCACAGGCGATCGTGCCGATAAAGAGGCCGCTGAACAGAGCGGCAATGAAACTCGCGACGCCGGTCGAGCCGAACAGACCGTGCGTCGTCGCGCTCAGCAAGCCGCTCTTGACGAGACCTGGCGCGACATAACCGGAGTACAGCAGATCGTAGAGTTCGAAGAAGAAGCCGAGGCTCAGCAGCACTACCAGCTTCCAGATGGAACGCGTGGCGGGCAGCCTGTCGAGGCGCGCCGAAATGCTGCCGGCGTCGAGCGGCACGGTGGCCGTGGTGTCGGAAGGTGTGTCGCCGAAAATGCTGGAACGCGTCACGCCGCCGCCGTTGCGTGCGACGGAGTCGGCGTGATCTGGGGAAGCCATGTCATTTGTCTCCTTTGTCGACTGGAGTTGGCGCTTTAGCGCCTACTCCAGTCCCATGCAAAGCTGTCGACTGGAGTTGCCGCTTTAGCGCCTACTCCAGTCCCATGCAACCTGAATGCTCGTAATACCGGCGAAAAATAAGGTTCGCCGAAACCGGTCTGACGCCGGCCTTTCGTAAGTTCGCGCGTCGCACGCACCACGATGCCGGCTCCAGGGTCCGGCCAGCATTCTAGCCGCGTGTGCGCTTCAATTGTTCAAAGCTCGTGATTTTCCCGGCCAGCGCACTCGCCGCCACCGTATACGGGCTCGCCAGCCATACGTTGCCCGGGCCTGAGCGACCCGGGAAATTGCGGTTGATCGCGCTGATCGTCACCTGACCCGCGTCGGCCGACTGGCCCGGGCCGCAATTCGCACACGAGCCGCAACCCGGCATGACGATCGTCACGCCCGCTCGCTCGAAGACGGGCAAATAGCCCTGCGCCTCGCAATACTCGCGCACCGCCATGGTGCCAAATTGCAGATATAGACGCGTCCCCTCCGCCACGCGGATGCCACGCTCGACGCCCCAACGTAGTACCTCGTGATAGAAATCGAAGTCTTCGCGCTTGCCTGCGGTACACGAGCCGCCATACGCAATGTCGATCGCGACGTCCTGCTCCAGTTGCCGCGCCGGCACCCCGTTGCCGGGATCGCCAGGACGCGCGAGCATCGGCTCGATGGCGCCGGCGTCGATGCGGATCGTGTCGCGGTAGACTGCGCCCGCATCGCTTTTCATCCAGCTTTCCAGCGCGAAATCGACGCCGCGCCGCTCCTTCAGAAACGCCACCGTGCACGCGTCCGGCTCCACGATGCCGGTGAAGCCGCCCAATTCCGCGACCATGTTGGTCAAGGTCGCGCGTTCGTCGATTGACATCGCGCGCACCGCTGCGCCGCCGTATTCGAACACGAGGCCGATTGCGCCGCCCGAGCGGATCGCATCCATTTGCAGCAGATGCAGCACGACGTCCTTCGCGCTCACGCCCTCGCCCAAGCTGCCGTCGACCTCGACACGCAGCGTCTGCGGCACCTTGCAGCGCACATAGCCCGTCACCCAGCTATTGGCGATTTCCGTCGCGCCCGCACCGAACGCGAGGCAACCGAGCGCGCCCGAATGCGGCGTGTGCGAATCGGTGCCGCACGCCACCTGGCCGGGCAACGCATAGTGCTCGGCCATCAACGCGTGACAGATGCCTTCGGAACCGGGCATGCCGTCGAGCGCGCCGTGCGAGCGCACCGGATAATCGCGCGAGAACGACGTATGCCCTTCCATCAGATTGGCAACGCCCGGCAACAGACCGTCGCGCACGTGCGGGATGCTCTGCGGCGCCAGCACCAGATGGTCCTGAAACGCGATGATGTGATCCGCCGCGTGCAGCGGCGCCGGCTTGCCGAACGCGCGATGCATCAGATGCGCGCACATGCCGGTGAAGTAGTCGTGGCTGAAGCGCCAGTCGGCGGCGATGAACACCCCGTCGCCGCGCTGCGCGCTGGCGATGCCCGGATGCAGATGGCGATCGATGATTTTCTCGACCAGCGTTTTCGGCTCGTCAACTTGAGTGCCTTGCGCTGCGTTGCCCACGGCATCGCGCACACACGGCGCGGGCCACTGCGCGAACTTGCTGTATGCAAGCAGGCCGCCGCTGCGAATGATCTGCTGCGTGAGCGCGTCGCGGCCTTTGAGAAACTCGTCGATCGGCACCGTTTCGCCGGCGACCAGCCGATCGAGTACGGAGAAATCGGTGGTCGTGAGAATGCCGATGTTGTCGCAATTCTGCTGATAGATCCGCTCGAAACTCTCCGCGACGATCAGCCGGATGCCCGCCGACAATTCCGCCAACGGGCTCGATTCACGCGACGAGCCCTTGCCGTAACGCTTGCCCGCCACCGTGACCTGAAAGCCGCCGTCTTTCACCGCATGGCGGCCGATCGGCATGCGCTCGCCAGCCTTGAAGCCGACGTAGGGATATTGGCCGAGCCGTTCGTCGTAGGTGAGCATCACGGTGACCGGCGTGATCTCATCGGTGGACACGTTCTCGCGTAACGGCCCGGCTGTGACGCGCGTGAAATTTTTACCCGCGAGTTGCGCGTCGATCACCGCAGGGTCTTGAGACAGGTACAGCACGCGGCCATCCAGACGAATCGTATCGCTCATCAGTGCATTTCTCCTTGCGCTCACTATACGGCGCACAGGGTCGATGCCGAAGTGCCAGTGCGGCAACGCAGCCTTCTCGTTTGGCGAGGGCGGGGTGCGTTATGTTGCTTTGAACATCACGGCGAAGCGCCTCGGCTGGCGTTGGTTCGCGCCAGCTTACCCTGCCTCGGTCATGCTATGGCTGGTTGCCGAGGAACCCGACCAAAGCTGCCCCGCTCGCGCTCAACTGCTCGCGCGCCTTGAAGATCATGATGAGACGGCGCACGGCCCACGCATCGCTCAAGGACGGCAGGCGCACGTCGAGCGCATTCACGTAAAGCAGCCCGACCTGCTCGGGCACGATCGCGATGCCGAGCCCGGCGTGCACCATTCGGCACAGCGCGTCGAGACTGCTGACGCGAATCCTCACATCGAGCTGACGCCCCGCGCTCGCCGCCTGCTGCGCGAGCAGCCGCGTCAAGGCGCTCTCGCTGCGCAGGCCGACGAAGCGGTCTTCGAGCAGTTCGTCGAACGTGACGCGCGGCGCGTTGGCGAGCCGATGCCCACCCGGCACCAGCACCGCCAGCCGGTCTTGCCAGTAAGGCACCTGCTCGAAAGCCTCACTGCCGGCGATCTGGTTGCAGATGCCGAAGTCGGCGCCGTGCTCATCGACGATACGCAGCACGTCCGCGCTGTTTTCCTCTTCCAGTTCAATCGATACCTCCGGAAACGCGCGCCCAAATGCCGCCACGTCTTCCGGCAAAAACTGCACGATCGACGAAAGATTCGCGACCACGCGCACGCGCCCTTTTGCGCCCGACGAAAAGCGCGACAACTCCGCACTCATCTGTTCGATGTTGCCGATGATCGCCAGCGCGTAGCGCAGCACGGTCTCGCCGACCGGCGTCACGGTGATGCCGCGCGACTGGCGCTGGATCACAGGCAAGCCGATCACGACTTCGATCTCGGCGATGCGCCGGCTCACGGCCGACGACGCGATGAACTCCCGCTCGGCCGCACGGGCAATGTTGCGCTCCTGGCAGACGGCAACGAACAGGCGCAGCGAAGTGAGGTCCAGCTTCTTGAGGAGGTTTTCCATGGTGTCGTGTCGCGGCGGATTCCTGAATTGTGACGCGGGTTGCGGAATTCGCCAAAGAAGACGGTGTGTGCCGGTGCGGACCTTCATGCGTGATGACGACAACGCCGCTTATGACGCTCTTTTGATCCCTGCGCGGCCGCTTCCAACCTGCACGACTCACCTCACAATGCGTCGTGAAAGATAATGCCCACGGTATGCCGGTGCCCCGACCGCAACCGGCTAACCCCATGACGCAGATTGACACGATATGGACCCCGCGTCCCCTGGACGGGCCGGCTGTTCACCGTAAATACCACTGCGTCGCCTTTTGCCAGCGGCACCACTTCCGCACGCGACTGCATACGCGGACGCTGCTCCGTCATGACGAACTCCCCGCCGGTAAAATCCCGCCCCGGCTCCGACAGCAAAATCGCGAGCTGAAGCGGGAATATATGTTCGCCGTAAAGATCCTGATGCAGACAGTTATAGTCGCCCTCGCCATATTGCAGCAGCAACGGCGTCGGACGGAGCTGGCCCGCGTCATGGCACCGGCGGATGAAGTCCGCGTGCCTCGCCGGATAACGCACGTCGATGTTCATGGCCTGATTCCATCGGTTCGCGATCGGCACGAGGTGCGGATATATTGCTGTGCGCAATTCTCCAATCAGGTTTGGCAGCGGATACTGGAAATACTTGTATTCGCCACGGCCAAAACCATGGCGAGCCATCACGACGCGGCTTCGATAAAGTTCGTCGCGCGGATACAGCGCCGCCAGAATGTCGCATTGGGACGCTGTGGCGAGTTCGGACACGGTAGCACATCCGTACAGGTCGAGATCCTGCTCGATTCTTCGCCAGTCCAGTGCGTCGATCCGCTGCGTTGCTGTAAATGGGAGGGTGGGAGCATTCGCTTCACTTGGGTTCATAGCTGCTTCGCGGGCGCACGCGTGCCCGGTTCCATGAGATATCATCATTCGAGCCAGTGTACGGCCGACGGCAAAAGAAAACACACCGGGACTTGCGCTTCAATTCGACAATGCTCGCCCATCGACGCGCGGTCCTGCAAGAGCCGGCGATTCAGGCTACGCTGTCGGCCTCTGTTGCGAACTTGCCGTGCAGGCCGCGCAACGCCCCATTCCAGCAAGGACCACAATGAAACAGGCGCTAACCATCGACTTTGTCTCCGACATCGCATGCCCGTGGTGTGCGATCGGTTTATCTTCGCTTCAGCTCGCGCTCGCGCGTCTGGGGGACACTATAGACGCTGAAATTGCCGTGCATCCGTTCGAACTGAATCCGCAGATGGGACCGGCCGGCGAGGCCATCGTCGATTATCTCGGCAAAAAGTATGGACGCACACCGGCGCAAATCGCCGAAACGCAAGCGATGATCCGCGAGCGCGGGGCGAGCGTCGGCTTTACGTTCGGCCCGCGTACGCAGGTCTACAACACCTTCGATGCGCATCGCCTGCTGCATTGGGCCGGCATCAAGGGCAAACAGTTGCCACTCAAGATGGCGCTGCTGCAGGCCTATCACTCCGATGGGAAAGACCCGAGCAATCATGGCGTGCTGCTCGAAGCGGCGCAGTCCGTGGGACTCGACGCTGCGCAAGCGCGCGACATCCTGACGAGCGGCATCTATGCCGATGAGGTTCGCGCGGAAGAACAGAATAATCAGGAGATGGGCATTCAGTCGGTGCCGGCTATTATTTTCAACCGTCGATTTCTGGTGACAGGCGGGCAGCCTGTCGAGCAGTTCGTGAAGGTCATCGAGCAGGTTCTGGCCGAGACGTAATTGACTGGTGTTGCTGGAAAGGGTTGATGGTTAGCGCTTGCCGAGGGCTGCGTGACGCCATTCGGTGTCGATACTGCAAACCGGTGTCAACGCGAGGAGAAAGTCCAATGGGAAACTCTATCAATCTTTTCCGTTCGGCCGCAGCGTTGGCGGCGCTCGTCTTCGTCACGGTCACTAGCACGGCGCATGGGGCAGATGCAAGCGAACCCTTCGCATGGCCGGCCTCACTTGCTCCCTTCGGTGACGGCTATCCCAAGGCAGGAGACGCGTGTCGCCGACTTGGCGAGTCGCCCGCGACTGCCGCCTACCTCGACCATACGGCAACGCTCGTCGGTTGTCCGGGCGGCGCTGATAGCGCGAGTGTGCGCGCCATGCTGCGCGATCATCGCGGGCATGTGGTCGGCCAGGCGGAAGGCGTCACACTGATTTCGGTGCCAATAGATGCAGCGATGAGCAGCGCCGCGTCCCGCCACAAAAACGAACACCCAAAGGCAAAGGGAACCGCTTTCAGCGCGACGGGGAAGCTTCCGTGCGTGCGAAGTGCGGGCCAGACTGCAGGCATGTGCAGATTCAGCGTCACACGTCACAGCGACCGTACTGCGAATGTCACGGTCTACTGGCCTGGAGGCGGGGCCCGCACAATCTTCTTCGGTGCGGACGGTGTAGTGACAGGAGTCAGTACAACGACCACCGGTCAGTCACTGGCGGAGAAATCTGTCGCCCGAAAAAACGGCGAGGTCAATCTGATTTCCATTGGCGATGAGCGGTATGAAATTACAGACTCGATTCTTTCTGGCAAATAATTCGGGCGACGTTCGAAAACCATTTCAGCGTAACCGATGAGATCTCAACGACGATCACAATGTTGGAACAGTCGTTCGCTCACGCTGAAGATGACGAGCAAAAGGCCAACCTCAAAGCCACCCTCTGCTCTCCTGCTGAATCTGCGCCCACTGCCTGAAGGCCACTGGCGGCGTAGCGTGCCGGCTGCGAAAGAAGCGCGTGAAGGCGCTTTGAGACGAGAAGCCGAGTTGCTCGCTGATCTGCGCGACGCTGAGGCGGGTGTCAGCCAGTAATCGGCACGCTTCCTTGAACTTGACCCGCGCTTCCAGCTCGCTGAAATGCAGGCCTTCTGCCTGCAATTGACGACGCAAAGTCCAACGCGAGGTATTCAGTTGTTCACAGATCTGAGCCAGCAAGGAGGATGACGTCGGCGCCTCCGCGCTTTCGTCCGCGATGATGTCCCTGACCAGCTCCGCGACACGGGCAGAAAACAAACCGCTCTGCTGAACGCGCTGCAATTCCTTTTGCGTCTGCTCCAGCAAAAACGGCGCGAGTACGGCGTTGTATTTGGAAAAGGGCAGGTCTAACGCTGCCGAGGAGAACTGCATCTGGTTTGCGGGCGCGCAGTACTGCACCGTCGCGCCGAAAAAATCGCCGGGCATGCGGGAGCGACGCGGCTCACTACACGTCAACGCAACACGAAATACCGTCGAGTGCAAGCCGTCGTACGCGCGAATCAATGAAGCGAGCACGTGAAAATTGGCGAGCGCCTGAAAGCAGTTGTCGGGCGCGAATTCGGCGATGTACTCGAAGCGCACCCACTCGGGCGTTTCCTTGTAGAAAAGGAAGTCGAACTCGCCAATGAGCGGACGAAAAGTAATGAACGCCTCGATAGCCTCGCGCAGCGTGCGCGCGTTCAAACACAGGTTGCCCAGCACAGGGAAATCCGGAAAGAGACCGCAGCGTTCGTCCAGAAGACGTTCGACATTCGGACTCATGGAAGCCATCAACTCGACCAGCCGGCGATGCCGCGCGCCGTCGATCCGGCCATTGATGTCGCTCAGGTCCTGTGCAGCGATGCCGGTGCGTGCAGTGAATGTTTCCGGCGGCATGCCGGCGGACACGGCAGCTTGCAGCGCGGCGACGGCTATGCGGTTCGAAACGGTACGGCGCGGGGCGATGCGCGACGTCGTGTTGGCAGACATGAATTCCAGATGGGCGGGCATGTCCCGATCATGCCCACAACACGCATGCGAATCCATCAGGAATTGCCATTACATTTCGCCTTCCCCTGCTTTCACCAAGGCTCGTTACGCGCCCTGCTCCACAAAGGCAAACCATGCACCGCCCAGTCAAACCGGTAGCAGACGGTAAGGATAAGGTAATGCGCGGCCCGTCGATTGGGCCGTCAGAACTCGAAAGATCCACCGAATCCCGGAGACACAGATGCGCCTCTTTTCCCAACCCGCTTGCCGGGTCACGGCAATCGCCGCCGCCAGCGCCGCGCTCGCGCTCGGCCTGTTCGCTTGCGGCAGCGACGTCAACGATTCCCCCACCGTCGCACAGCGCGACCTCGGATACACCACGCTGCCGCTGCTCACGAAGGACAACCTCAAGTTCAAGGACATGAATCGCAATGGCCAGCTCGACCCCTACGAGGACTGGCGTCTTTCCGCCGAGGACCGCGCACGTGATCTGACCGGCCGTCTGACGCTGGCAGAAAAAGCCGGCCTGATGATGCACGGCACCGCGCCCGTACTGAACGATACGACCGGTGCGGGAACCGGCACGGCCTACGATCTCGCGGCGTTGAAGACGCAAATCAACGATCTCGACATCAGCACCTACATTACCCGCATGAGCGGCGATGCGAAGACGATGGCATCGCAATACAACCAGATCCAGACGCTGGCGGAGCAATCGCGGCTCGGCATCCCCGTGTCGATCAGTTCCGATCCGCGCAATCACTTCCAGTATGTGCTGGGGGCGAGCGCAGGCGGCAGCGGCTTTTCGCAATGGCCGGAGACGCTGGGCTTCGCGGCGATCGGCGATAGCGCGCTGACACGCAAGTTCGGCGATATAGCGCGGCAGGAATATCGCGCGGCCGGCATCACGGAGGCGCTTTCGCCGCAGGCCGATCTGGCGACCGAGCCGCGCTGGGCCCGCATCAATGGCACCTTCGGTGAAGACGCGGATCTCGCCAAGGCGCAGGTTCAGGCGTATATCGAAGGTTTCCAGGGTGGCAGCACGGGCATCGACGAGAAGAGCGTGATTGCCGTGGTCAAGCATTGGGCCGCTTACGGCGCACAAAAATCAGGCTTTGACAGCCACAATTACTATGGCCGTTATGCGACTTATCCGGGTAACAACTTCGCCTATCACCTGAAGCCATTCGAGGGCGCATTCGCGGCCAACGTCGGCTCGGTGATGCCGACCTATTCGGAGCCGGACGGCCCTGTGACGGTGGACGGCGTCGCACTCGAGCAGGTGGGCGCGGCGTACGACAAAGCACTGCTGACCGACCTGCTGCGCGGCAAATACGGCTTCAAGGGCGTAATCGTGTCGGACTGGCTGATCGCCGCGGATTGCGACACCAACTGCATGAACGGCGCTTCATCAGGCTCGCCCTCGTTTGCGGGGCTCGGCATGCCGTGGGGCATGGAAACCGCTACGCGCCTGCAGCGTTTCGCAAAGGCCGTCACGGCAGGCATCGACCAGTTCGGCGGCGAAGACGATCCGTCGTTCCTCATTCAAGCCGTCAATCAGGGCTTGCTGAGTGAAACACGGCTCGCCGATTCCGCGTATCGCGTGCTGCTGCAGAAATTCCAGCAAGGGCTCTTCGATCACCCGTATGTCGATGCGGATGCAGCGGCCGCGATCGTCGGCAATGCGGATTTCAAGGCGCAGGCGCTCGATGCACAACGCCGTTCGATGGTGCTCCTGCAAAACAGTGGCAACGTCTTGCCGTTGGCGGCGACGGGAAAGAAAGTATGGCTGTACGGTATCGACCCGGCGGTGGCGCAGCAATACGGCTACACGGTTGTCGATACGCCACAAGCCGCCGATGTGGCCATTGTGCGCGTGAGCACGCCCTATGAGACCTTGCATCCGAACTACGTGTTCGGTGCCATGCAGCACGAAGGCAGTCTCGCCTTCGTCGATGGCAACAAGGACTATGAGGCAATCAAACAGGCGGCCGGCGCGCCGAAATCGATCGTATCGGTCTACATGGACAGACCGGCCATTCTGACCAATGTGCAGGACAAGACGACTGCGATTCTCGCCAACTTCGGCGCAAGCGATATCGCGCTGTTCGACGTGCTGAGCGGCAAAGGCAAGCCGGAGGGCAAACTCCCGTTCGAACTGCCGTCGTCGATGGATGAGGTCAACGCGCAGTTGGAGGACCTGCCGCACGATACGGCGCATCCGTTATATCCGTACGGATACGGGCTTTCATATTGAGCCTACGCGCAATACGTTAAATAGTTCGATGATGCGGCGACGCGGTTCTCAATCCGCCTGACCGGAAAGCGCAGCCGGTCGTGCGCGTTGCGTCTGCCGTCCTGTGCAGTGAGCGGCCCCCGCCGGCGTAGATGACCTGTCCGGCGAGGGCCTCTCGCGCGCGCATCGTGCTACGACGAAGAATCGCCGGCACCCCGGCCCGCTCTTTCGCCAACTCGCAACGGCGCGTGCGAATCGGTTCGATCAGCGATTGGAGCGGCTCGTCGAGTACTCGCTCGACGACGCTATCGCCCAATCCACCGCGGCGATAGCCGGTCCAGGATAGGGCGTCGATTGCGGCGGCCGGTCGGCCCACCGTTGCCGTTCGCCTACGCACGAACGCGCCCACTCGTACACGTCGCACGCTTTATTCGTGAGCGAGCGCCTGATTGAAGAAACTCTCGCACACCGCGGCAACCTGCTGCCGTGCCGCACGATTCAAGACTTCGTGGTCCATGTTCGGGATGACCATCGCACGCGCGTGCAACAACTTGTTGAGCCGGCGGCCGCCCGGTCCGAAGTGCATGCGCAGTTCGTCGAGCCCATGATCCAGCGGGCTGAACAGCAACCTGACACGCACGCCGCGCGCATCGAGATCTTTCATGCGCTGCCGGGCGCGGGAGCCTTTGTTCACCGTGGCGCGATTTGCGTCGCCGGTCAAGGCCGCGACATTGCTGACCACAGCGTCGACGGCATAGCGCGACAGGGTTCGCAACACAGGCCGCAGACCGACCTCGCCGCGCAGAACCTGCGACCATTTCCGCACCCGCAGCATTGCCCGAAAGTGGGCGCGCGTCGAACCCGCACCGATCCTCGTGGCGTCGCACATCCGGAAACCGGCCGGAAAATCGAAGGCCTGCAGATTGACCAGCAACAGCGCCCGCACCGCAGGATTGGTCGTGGCGGTGAGAAGGCCGAGATACGCGCCCGAACAGATGCCGAACACGGCCACGCGTGGATGCCCCCTAGCCACCGCCCAATCGACCGCCAGCGACGTATCGGCGGCAAGCTGCTCGTAGCTGAGCAAGGAAGGATCGGCGACCATCCATGCGTTGCGGCTGTCGCCGATGCCGTGCGCATCGACGCGCAAGGAGGCGAAGCCTGCGCGCGCCAGCGAGCGCGCGAGTTCGACGTTAAAGCGGCCGTCGCCGACATGGCTGGTCGCCGCCGTGTTGGCGATCACGACGAGCGGCGCACGTTCCGCACGGTTTTCCGGTTCGCACAGGATTGCGAACAAACGTCCGTCGGCGAGTTCCACGGGTCTTTCGACCGCGCCGCTCAACCCGCGCGAGCGCCGATACGCGAGCAGCGACGCCACCGTGTTGAATGCCGCAGGCGGAAAACCCGTCGCCGGGAACGACGGCTCGAACTCGCGGCCGAACCATGCTTCGATGGAGGCGAGGGTCGACTCGGGCAGCTTTGCCTGCCACGAGGGCTGCAGCGCCTCGGCGTAGTCGACAAATGGAAGCGAATCGACTTGCGCGCCGAGCGCACCATATTGGTCCGCCAACTCGTTACTGGGACCCTGGTCACCGGGATGGACGATCAGCAGCTTGCTCGCCGGGGATGCTGTCGCGCGGCGCAGATCGCATTGCGCGATCGCGTCGATGGCGGCGCGGCTGAAGCGATGCCCCAGCACGTCGAACGCGCCGACCGCCACGTCAGCGTCGTCACGAACGTTTTGCCTGGCCTTCTCCAGCCAGGTGCGCTGCAGCACATTCAATTCCCGCACGAACTGCCGTCCGCCGACGACCGGCGCGATAAGCGCCACGGTATCGACATGCGCCGCCCGCGCTGCCTGCGCGGCGACCATCGCGCCAAAGCGGAATCCCACCAGCGCGACTCGCTCGACACCCGTCGCGCGTCTCATGAAGCCCACGGCCTCGACGGCCTCATCCACCCATTTATCCGGTTCGACCAGGCCGCCGGGGTCGATGGAATCGCCGGTGCCCGCATAATCGAATCTCAGGACCACGAATCCCCGGGCCGCGAGACGCTCGCTTAGCGAGCGCAAAGTCTGATGCAACCACAAGGCTTCGTGACCGAGCGGAGCGCAAAATACGATGCCCGCTTTGCCATTTTTACCGGATTTTGGCAACGGTTCGGAAAGCCAACCAAAATGGCCGCCAAAACTGACGGGATGCATTTTGAAGTCGACTTTATTCGCCTCGCTATCCTCGCGCCGATTGTCGAGGGGTGTAGCAGAAAGCATTTCCAATGCGTTGGCCATATCAGGTTTTCTGAACGAGGAATTTTCGCTCTATTACGCGCCGGCGTAATGCACTCCGTCGGTGCGCTTACGCACATGACGGGTTGATGAACTGCGCAAGGATACGGTGCGTTCGCCGAGGCGGCCGTCGTCGCAAGGCCGGCTTCGTCCAGAAGACATGGGGCTGTCACAGTTTGAAGCTGCGGTTGATTATTCGTCCGCGGCGGTCCTCAACAGGGGTCGAACGGCGCCGAATCCCGCCAGTGACCGCGCTTGCGCACCTCGCCGCCGAGCCGCCATATATCCGGCATCCACTGCAATTAACCCGTCATTTGCCCTTCAATTCTTCAATCAACTTTCGGCCGGCTGTACTGAACTCGATTCTGTTTTGTTTTCCGCTCCATTCTGCATCCGAACCGAATTCAATTCCCAACCAGTGCAATGCCGCCGGAATGATCCGGCTGCCACGCACGAGACCCCAACTGAATAAACCACCGCATCGGCCAGTGCGGATTGCCGGGCGAGCCGTTTGCGAGCCATTTGCGAGCCATTCACCGGCGACCAATTCCGCGACTCTGCCAGTCGTCACTATTCGAGCTCTTATAAAAGCCGCGGACCGATGCAAAGTCAATACAACATAGGCTTGGTCGCCTTCTTTCTCGTCAACGCGACGCTCGCTTGCTGGCCTATGCGACTGTCAGCGCGGCATATAATCAGATCCGGCGGTCGCACACGCTTATCGAGGCGGCGTCACGTTTCACCGCTTCGCCCCCCGCTGGCACCACGCAGCTTCAAAGGCAGACCCGGACAAACCGGCAAAGGAGAAATAGTGAGAACAAACGGCACGAGCAGAATAGTCGGCGCGATTGTCGCCGTATCCCTCGCGATTGGCGCAACGTATGCGTTTGCGCAGACGCCCGGAGGCATGCCGAACGATGCGTCCGCGCAGAACCAGTCGATCACGACGTCTGCGTCTCGAGCCAGAACCGATAGCCAGCTGGTGCGCGACGTTCGCCGCGCCTTTACGCGCACGACCGGGCTGAACTCCGCGTCGATTCATGTGCAGGCGCGCCACGCCGTGGTGACGCTGACGGGCAGCGTGCCGCAGCGCTCACAGATTCAGCGGGCCGGAAATGCCGCACGATCGGTTCGCGGCGTCAGGGCCGTGACGAACCGGTTGACGGTGCGCACACGGCACAGCAGCGGTCACTAGGCTCGACACGGTGTCGCCGATGCGCGGCGCGACGGCATCGAACGTTCAGCATCGATGCCGCCGTAACGGCTTTTACATGACCAGTCTGGTTTGCATGAGCCGACCGGGCAACACTCCGGTTTGAGGCGCCATCTGCGCGCCTTGCGTGATCGCACTTCTCGTGCGTGCAAGGACTCAGGGCTCGGCGTGAATCTGCCGAGCCCACACAAACCCCATCGATTGTTTTCCAGGCGTTCGCTTTGCGCGCCGGCCTTGCGCCGCCGGCCAGCGACGCCTGGCTAACGCGTCAGCGCCACATCCGATAGCTCACCACCGGCGCGCGGTACGCATACATGCGCGGCGCGCTGTAGTAGACCGGCGGCCGATAGACCTGATAGGCGACAGGCGGCGCGACCGGCTGCATCACGGTTTCGACCACCGGCATCTCGTCGTACTGCTGCTGCGCGTAGACCTGAACATACTGGACCGGAGGCGGCGGCGCATACTCCTGCCGCACATACACAGGCTGGCTGTCGGCGTAGACCGGCTGCATCTGCGCCTGTGCATACTCGGGCGCCGGCTGGTACTGCATCGGCATCGCCGGTGCGTACTGGGGCTCCTGATAGGCCTGCCGGTACTGCGGCTGCGGCTGTTGCTGTGGCGGCTGCGGCACCTGGCGCGGCTGCGAGACCTGGCGCTGCGCGTACTGGCGAGGCTGCGGCGGGATGGTGGTGTACTTCGAGTTGTCGTCTTCGGGAAGGCCGGCCGGCAACGGCGGCACGTCCACTCGGGCGACCGGCGTGTTGGTGGGCTTGCGCTGGCCGTGGTTGTGCGATTCGATCATCGCGTTATAACCGGCCTGATCCTCCTTGCCGCGATTGATATAGCCGTTGCGATAAGCACGAGCCACATCCGACATCTTCGCTTTCGGATCCTCTTTCATGCCGTCCGCGTTGACCTGGTATTCATCCGGACTGAGCGAGGCAGCCGGCGCTTCCTCGTCGGCCGCATAGGCGGCTTCGGGACCGTCGGCCCACGCAGGGCCGCACTGCAGCGTTAGCGCCGAGGCAACCGTCGTCACCCCAAACCCTAAAAGCGTTTTTATTCTCATGATTCACCTCGCGGCGATTAAGAATTTTGAAAGCCCAAGATCGCTTTGCTCGCTTGCCCCGTACGGCTGTTTGCCGGTGCCCCCGTGCAGTTGTTATTTCTAGCACATTCGGTGAGGGTGAGGATTTTTTTTTGTGGGGGTATGAGGGGTGTTGCGCATGGGACGCCCTTCGCGGACCGCTGTCAGTGCCCTCGAGGGTTATATGTCGTTTGCATTGACCCGGGACCAGTCCGCCGTTAATGGCATATCGGAAAGCGATCGACTGGTGACCTTGAATTGCCGGCGAAGACTGATGCGAATCGTGTCATGAATTCGCCTCTTCGCCCGAACACAAACATTGAGCCGAGCCGCGAAATGGGTTCGGCTTGAAGGATGCCTTGAAGGATACGTTAGGCGGCAATTCGTCTTGCCCGGGAGAGCATGCGAAATTGCCGGCTCCCTGCGGAGATACCCGCTTTACTCGAACGATCCGGTGCGCACTTCGCCGTCGCGCAGGTAGCGGGTAATCAGCACACCGCCGGGCGTGCTGACCGAGTGAGCCAGCGTGAAAGCGCGGGCCAGTGCGTCGTCGCCGAACAAGCGCTTGCCGCGTCCAAGCATGACGGGGTAAATCAGAAGCCGAAGCTCGTCCACCAGACCGGCGGCGAGCAGTTGGCGCACCATCGCGCCGCTGCCGAACGTCAATAGATTGGCGCCGTCTTGCGGTTCAAGCGTGCGTATGGCGTCGATGAGGTCGCCCTGCAGCGCGCGACTGTTCTGCCAGTCGAGAAGACCGGGTCGATGCGTGGCCACGTGCTTGGGTACGCGGTTGAACAGCTCGGCAATGGCGCGGCTGCCTGAGTCGGACGGCACGTGCGGCCAATACCCCGCGAATATGTCGTAGGTGCAACGCCCCAGCAGCAACTCGAACGGTTCCGAGAGCACCTCCTGCAGGTTTTGGCCGACGGCTTCGTCGGCGTAGGGAACCATCCAGCCGCCAAAGCGGAATTCGCCGCTGGTATCTTCTTCGGGGCCGCCTGGAGCTTGAACGACGCCATCGAGGCTGATGAAAGTGAAAACAATGAGCTTGCGCATAACGTTCTCCGGGCCTACGGATGCGATCGGTTTGTCGATACGACGATCGACTCGCATCGGAATCGACAGGCGCCACACCACGTCGCTGCACGTCATGACCGCGCGAGGCCTAACCCTGAATCCGGCGTGCCGCGAAACAGTCTGCGCTTGAATGGATTGGCGGCCGTCGCCTGATCTGACTTCCTGTGCGATGTCGGCCTCGGGCCTCGGGCAGTGTGCTGCGTTCGCCGCCTGAGGATGTAAAAGCCGTTCACGGCAACCCAGTGAGGCTGTGCCCGCCATGAATGGCTGCCTCGCTGCATGCCCTGCATCGTTACCCGTCGACCATTGGCCTGGACCACCGCGCGAAACCAAAGACCTTTCGTGCCGGCGGATTGTCGTCCATCATGATTGAGCCGGAACGATCTTGCGTCACCGCGGGAGCCGGATTGTGGGTGCCTGGAACCCTTTGCCGCGGTGCACCCGCTCGTAACCGCTGTCGTTACCGGCGACATCAGGGATTTTCATGCTCGACGATTCAGCCCCACCCCGCAAGGCGTCGATGACCACCCCCCAACGCTGGACCATTCTCGTCGCCAGCACCGGCGGAGCGCTCGAAGTATTCGATTTCGTCATCTTCGGGTTTTTCGCGCGCAACATTGGCAACGAGTTCTTCCCGCCGCGAATGGGCGTGTCGGCGATGACCCTGTCGTTCACAGCGATGTCGCGAATTTCGTACACGGCAAAAAACACCGACCCTTCGCCCGATGCGCAAACGTTGTTGGCGCGGCTGACGCCCTCAGATTCGGCGTTTTCCCCGCTGTTTTAGTGATTTTCGGACACGCGAGGCCCTTGCGCTTGCATGTGATCGGAAATGCGTATTAATGTCCAATAGGTTAAACGCCTGACTCCGGGTCGAGGCAGCTTCAGAAATGGGGGTTTGCCTATGACGACGCTGAATCTGGTCGTACCGCGCTACAACGAAGAAGTGCTGCCCGAAACGGGTACGCGGCTTCTCGCGCCTGCGGAGCGATTGACCGACGTCGGCGAAGTGAGTGACAAAGGCCGCATCACTTTCGTCAACGACGGTTCCCGCGACCGCACCTGGCTCATTGTTGACGCGCTGCATGCGAAGAATGCCCGTTATGGCGGCGTCAAACGCTCGCGCAATCGGACGCCATCGGAATATTCACAAGATCGAGCCGTTGCCGGCGAATGTCTTTGCCAACAACGACTGCGATGCTGTGCTGGTGAGTCAAGCGGGTCAATGGTCGCTTTATGAGCGGCGCAAGTGTCGGTAGCGGCGCGTCTGGGGTTGTGCTGCGCATTCGGGGGGCTTTTGCAATGTCTGCGCCGTGCGAGGATGTTTGTGTGCTACGTATTCGTTAGCGGCAGACTCCGCTCATCGCACTGACGCGTCGGTCCTGAGACCGCGATCGGCATTCGCTCACAAACGTTCGGCGGGAATGCGTTCGGTTTTCTTCGTGATGTATGGAACGCCAGGCATCCACAACGGACGCGCAAGACTCGGGGAGTTATAAGGCGCCTCATGTGCGCTTTGCGTCTCGCGAAGGTCAAGAGCAATAAGATAAGCGTTCAGTTTTTCGCGTGAGGCGCACGTGGTTATCTGTTCCCGGCACGCCTAACGAGGGCCGATTCATGCGGATACTTATCATTGCGCAACGCTTTCCTGTGCTTTCCGAAACGTTCATCATAGAACAAGCGAAGGCGCTACGAGATGCTGGCGCCGATGTTTCGATTCTGGGCCTCACGCGGGGAGATGACTCGCTTGTCCGGGTGATAGACCGCGAATGTCCATCCTTCGCGAGTCCGAAGTGCGGCGCGAGTCGCGCTGCAAAAATGCTAGCTGTTGCACAACTCGTGTTTCGCGGACTTTACGATCGCCGCGCACACCATGCCTGTCGTGTCGCGGCGCGGGCGGTGCTTCAGCGACGGTGGGCGGCGGCGACCGATATTGCGCGCGTCTCGAGCATGAACTCGAGCATGAAGTACGAAGCAGTCATTGCACATTTCGGCATGGTCGGTGTTCGTGCGCAATACTTGCGCGAAGCAGGACTGATTTCTGGAGCCCTGGTTACTGTCTTTCACGGCCACGACGTAACGAGCCACCGGCTGGTTGATTCCTATCGTCGCGACTATCTTCGCCTCTTTCGATGTGGCCAACTCTTTCTGCCGGTCAGTCAGTTCCTTGCAGAGCGCATTCGGGGCTGGGGTTGCGATCCCGCAAAGATCCATGTCAGCCGTATGGGTGTGGATATCGACACATTTCCGTTCTCGAGGTGCAACTCATCACCGACGACGTTGAGTATTCTGCTCATTGGAAGAATGACGGAAAAGAAAGGTGTCGAATATGCGATTCGGGCGATGACATATATCAAGTCTGCGGTGAAGCTGACCATCGTCGGCTCAGGTCAACTTGAAAATTCGCTGAGAACTTTGGTAGTCCAGTTGAATCTCGAATCGCATGTCCGTTTTCTAGGCGGGCAACCTCACGAGAAGGTACGGGCGTTGATGAATGAAGCCGACATCTTCGTGCTCCCCTCGGTGACTGCGTCGGATGGCGACATGGAAGGGGTGCCGGTCGTGCTGATGGAAGCGATGGCCTCGGGCGTCATAGCCGTTTCGTCCCGTCATGGAGGCATTCCTGAGTTAATCGATCACGGTGTGTCAGGTTTTCTCGTGAAAGAGCGCGATCCGGTCGGCCTCGCGGGGGTCATCGATGAAATTGCCGCAGGCATGTACAACCTGGCGGAAATAGCAGCGAACGCGCGTCATAAGATCGAGGCGCAATTCAACTCGCGCATTGAAGCAGTCAAGCTTCTTGAGAAACTGACCGACGTTTGCAATGGCAATCACGCTCTGCCCGGCGAGCATTCGCATCAATCCGAACCGCAGAGCCTGATCCGCGGATTCAAGGAAGCCGGGAAATCACTGTTGCCCGACGCCCTGTTCCTTCGTTTGCTGCACAAGAAGTGCATTGGGCGCTTCCCTCGACTGCGCAATCCCGTGACGTTCAATGAGCAGATACTTCAACGTAATTTACGACCCGATCCGCGCTACGCGATACTGAGCGACAAACTTGCCACACGTGCGTACGTCGAAGGAAAACTGGGCAGCCAACATGTTGTTCCACTGATTGCGGCACCCGCCGATTTTTGCCGCGAAGTCTACGATAGCCTGCCGGATCAGTTTGTCATGAAAGCGAATCATGGCAGCAGTTTTGTCAAAATAGTCACGGACAAATCCAAAACCTCGTTTGAGGAATTAAAGCAACTTGAGGAGAAATGGCTCTCCACGGATTTCTATTGGGTGGATCGCGAGAGGCATTACCGCGAGATCAAGCCACGCATTTTCTTCGAGACCCTGCTGCTCGATCGCAACGGAAACATTCCGGCCGACTTCAAAATCCATTGTTTCTCGGGAAACCTCCGAAAACCGGTGATGTATATCCTTGTCATTAGCGACCGGTTTGGTAGCAACACACGCGGAGATGTGTACGATGCCAGTTGGAACCGCATGGAAATCGCAATTGGGCCGTACAAGCGGAGCGATCACCGGTTAGTGCCGCCATCGAACCTGAATGCGCTTCTGAAAGCGGCTGCAACACTGGCGAGCGATTTCGAATATGTCCGCGTCGACCTTTATGCTTTTGACAATCGACTCTATTTCGGCGAATTGACTTTCACGCCGGGCGCCGGTGTACTGCCTTTCACCCCGGATCGCGTCGACTACGAGTGGGGAGAATTGCTCAGCGCTGCGCGTGGCGTCTGAGCTATATCCGATCGTCGGCGCGTGAATGTGGTTCTATCGCAGCCGGCTCGGCCTTCACTTTCCAGGAGGCGGAGCGCGGCGAAAAATGTGCGGCCTTCTGGCATACACGTAGAATCATCGACAATCGGCCCGGAAAATGTCGAAGGCCGTCTCCCTTCTTGAGATACAGCGATGAAGGTAACGATTGCCTATATCGACGAACCACCGTTCGGTTGGACGAACGCGAATCGTATCGCTACCGGTGCTGACATTGACCTGGCCGAAGCGGTTCTTCGGGGGATCGGTGTCACCCGGATCGAGCATCATCTGACGACGTTCAGTGAACTGCTGCCGGGCGTCCAGGCCGGCCGGTGGGATATGAACGTTCCGCTCTTCGTGACGCCCGAACGTGCCGCTCGGGTGGCGTTCAGCGTGCCCGTATGGGCGATCGGAGACGGCTTCCTCGTGCGGGCCGGTAATCCGAAAGCACTCAAAAGCTACGCATCACTTGCCGAACGCCGCGATGCACGTCTCGGCATCATCGCCGGTCAGGTACAGCACGACGCGGCGAAAGAATCAGGTGTCGTCGAGAATCAAATAACTCTCTTCGAGCACCAGAGCGACGCAATCGCGGCGGTACGCTCGGGGACGATCGATGCATACGCGAGCACCGCCCTGGGAAATCGCATACTGGCTAATCGCATCGGCGACTCGGTCCTTGAGGCGGTGGAGCACGAGACGGGATCGCCCGAGCGGCAGCAAAACCTTCCTCTCGGAGCATTTTCGTTTAATAGAAGAAGCAGCGATTTGCTCAATGCGGTAAACGAACAGCTACGGTTATATCTGGGCTCGCCAAACCACCGTGCTCGCATGGCGAGATTCGGCCTGACACACAACGAGATCGACCCTGCCCTCGGCCGTCGAGGGTGAGGCGGTACCCGCCAGTTGCCGCCTGGCCCGGACAACAATGGCCATTAGATGCGAGCCGCGGGGGTTACTAACCCGACGGGAGCCGTGATCTGCCCGAGCGGTGGCTTCCGCCCAGCCAGGCCCCGCGCGGTGTGTCAGCCCCCGACTCTAATTGATCGAATGGCGGCGCGGTCGAGCCTGGCGGTCAAGCCTGCGCCGCAACGCCTTCTTCACCATTCGTTTGAGCAAATGGACCACCCGGTCCACGCCGACTTTAAGGTGCAATCGGCCGAGCTCCGCGTTGTGCCGTGGAGTCGCCCGCCCCTGATCGGAACAGGCCTCGCGACGATCGGCAGCCATCGCAAAGAGAATATCCAGGGCTTCGCGAAAGGAGCCGCGATCTACACGGGCGCCCACATGGCACGCACGCTCGAAATTATTATTGAACACGCGAAGCCAGAAGTCGGCAGCCTCGCTGTGGCCACATTGCGCGAGCGCTTCAAGTCCGTTCGTGCGCAGATCCTTGATGTCGCGCAAAGACGCCTGTTGCGTGATGCTGCCAAAGCGGCGTCGATAGCCAAGCAGCGGCGAGCTAATGCGAAACACGCTACGCGCTCGCATGTAGATCGACGGCATGACTGCCATGTCTTCGTAATGCCTGGCCACGGGGAACGACGCAACGTCGAACAACGACGTCCGGAACACGCGCGCCCATACGAATGTGTGGAAGAGATCGACGAACTGTCTGCGCCCGGCGTCGTCCATGCGCTTGCCGCCCTCGCTACCGGCCGGAACGATCTTGATGTCTTCGAGTCGCCGTCCATCGTCGTCAATAATAGTCACGTTGTACTCGATGATGTCCCACGCAAGATCGGCTAACTGCGGAATAACCGCAGCTGAGAATCCGTCGAGATAAATATCATCGCCATCCAGAAATCCCACGTACGGGGTGGTGACCGCTGCGAGACCTCTGTTACGCGCAGCACTCACGCCCGCGTTGTCTTGCCGGATCAATTCCACGCGCCTGCGACCATCGCGCTTTATGGCAGCCTGAACCGCAGCGTAGGTGTCGTCGGTGGAACCATCGTCGACTACGACGAGCCGGATTGCGTCACCATAGGGTTGCCCAAGTACTGACGCGAGCGCCTCTTCAATGTAGCCTTCGACGTTGTAGGCCGCTACAACGATGGTAAGAAGCGGGGCTTCGTAACGTGACGTGGACGTGTTGATCGTCATACCAGGGTGCGTGCGTGATGAAGCGCCATCGTTGGGCGACGGTCGGGCGTTGTAACTCATGCTCCAGAAGTGCGTCGCAACGGTTGTGAGTCAGCCGTCTGCATCCGCTCCTCTGGTACAGCAGCGAAGAGGCTTATCGAAAACTAAAACGTTATGGCTTTGGCGAGCGACGCGTTTTTCGAGCCGCTGGCCGAGTACTTTTTTATTGACTTTAGATCGCGTTAAAAAAACAGAAACCTCTCCGCACTTATCGTTCATGACGCGTACAGGAATTGCGCGGAGGCACGGCGCCGGGCGTGAGTGACGTGCCGCCCGGGCACTGGCTCATCGCACTTGCGCACGATGGCAACAGAATACGCTATATGCCAGCGAATATAGCTCGTAAGAAATTTTTGGAAATATAATATTTCCGAATCCTCTTCAAAAAATTGCTTCTGCACATAACGCGTGCAGAAGCGAACCAATTTGAGGCTGTGCGGGCTACTGTTTGGCGCATTGTTAATCGGCAATACGTTACTCCGTTCGTTGCATACCGCACATACTCATTCATTACTTCGGGTGCACGAAGCCAGAATGCAATGATCGACAGTGGGTATTCAGCCGTGGGCGGCGCTACTGACCGGGTCTTTCTTCGTTCAATCAATTGTCCTGCGGGTCAAACCCGAACCGTCCAGGCTAGCTCCCTGGCGGCCCGATGCATTCGTCCGGCATCTCGTTGTTATGGGCCGCGCCGGTCCGTAGCGCACGATCAGACCATCGGACAGGCTGGCGCCGGGTTTGAACGGCAACGGCAACGCCCACCTGACGCAGGCAGTCTATGGCGAGCCGTCGCCACGCGATACGCGGCACGAAAACGCAGCGGCGCCGCCGTCCTCGGGCCTTCATTTCCGTTAAAGTCGTGCTGATTATCCGACAAGCGAGTTCAGGGAGATGACATGAATGGCTGGTGGCATGAGGTTTGGCACAAGGTGCTGGGCGAGTTCGCCGATCTGAACGACGCGGCGGATCTGACCCAGCTATTCGTGCGGCTCGTGGTGGCACTCGTGCTCGGCGGCGTGTTGGGTTTCGAGCGGGAGATGGCAGGCCGGGATGCGGGTATGCGCACGCACATGATGGTCTCGGTCGGCTCTGCACTGTTCGTTCTGGTGCCGCTACAGGCCGGGTTCTCGCAGGACAACCTGAGCCGCGTGCTGCAAGGGCTGGTGTCCGGTATCGGTTTTCTCGGCGCGGGCGCGATCATTAAGCTCAGTGCCGAGCGCGAAGTGCGCGGCTTGACGACGGCAGCCAGTCTGTGGGTCGCCGCTGGTCTCGGGATGGCGGCCGGCATGGGCCGGGAAGCTACCGCGATTCTCAGCCTGGCCATCGCGCTGCTGATCCTCTCCGGCGCCCGCCTGTTCAAAAAGACGTCGTCGCCGGAGGACGATAAACTCCGCTGACGGGCCCATGCATGTTGACAACACTACATGCCGTGCCGGGCGATCCACGCCACCGAAAACGTGCCTGGCGCGATCGACGCGCGACTTAACCCGCTGGAAGATATGAAACGACTGTTCATCGCCGCGCTTGCAGCCGCCTCTTTCGCGACTTCCGTTCACGCGCAAAGCAGCGACGCCGGACCGCTCGTCACGCCGTCGGGCGAACTGCGGTTCGTACGCGACGACCGCGATTTCGTCGGGACGCTCGACAACAAGATCTTCGATCGTTTCGGCGCGAACACGCTGACGCATTTCGATGACACCAGCGATGCGAACGACAGCGTCGCGCGCACGCTCGTGCAGACCGATTCCGGCCCGGTGCTGTACGACTTCCGCCACACTCCGCCGATCGTAGAGCGTTCGGGCAAGCGCATGACGGTCAAACGCGTGTTTTGGCAAAACGATGAAGTCGTGATGCAAAGCTCGCAAGGCTGGTTCCGGCTCAAGCGCGGAGTCCTGACGAAGCTGCAGTCGTCCACGACGATCTATCATTGATGACGCCTGCGCCTCGAACTCACTCGCCGGCACTCGATTGCCGGAGGTGAAGGCTGCATCATCCACCGACACGGCACTCATTCGAATGCTTGAGGCAAACCCGGAGACAGCGCGATGCACACGACCGGATTGAAAACGATCAGCATATCGATGCAGCGCAGTGCGCAGGACGTGTACGACTTCACGGCACCACCCGCCGCGTTCGCGCGCTGGGCATCGGGTCTCGGCAAGCCGCTCGGCAACGAAGGCGCGGTGTGGCGATTCGAAGGCGAGAACGGCCCCGTGAAGATCCGTTTCACCGAACCCAACGCATACGGCGTGCTCGATCACTACGTCGAGTTGCCCGACGGCAGCGAGATTTACGTGCCGATGCGCGTCATCGCGAACGGGACAGGCAGCGAAGTGATGCTCACGCTGTTCCGCGTGCCGGGGATGAACGACGAAAAATTCGCCGCCGACGCGCAATGGGTCATGCGCGATTTGAGCAGGCTAAAGGAGCTGCTCGAGGCAAGGTGATCTGGACCTTCGTTTGTCGCGAATTCAGAAAAAAACCAGACGTATGAGCGCCTGGTTTTATAAAGCAACTGGCACTGCTGCAGAGATCAACCGCTTTAAAACGGCACCCCCGGCAGTTCCGGCAGTTTTAGCGCATGCACGCCGATCGCCGACGCGTCGAGCCGTTCCGCACCGCCGCTCGGCGTGTTGACGATGAACGGCACGCCGATCTGATCGGCGCGCACCAGTTCGGTCGAGCCGCCGCCGTCGAGATTGATTGCATCGTCCGCGCCGACCGCCTTCATGAGTTGAGCCGATTGCGCGTTGGTCGTGCCCGTCGAATAACCCGCGACACGCCCGTCGATCACGACGAAGTAAAGAAACCGCCCCTGATGCGACAGGCCGACCAGTGTGCGTGGATTAGGATTGAGCGGATCACCTTCGTTCGGGCTTTGGGCGCTGACATCCTGACCGTTTTTCAGCAGAATCGCCGAGCCGGCGACCGCCGTGTCGATCAGCTTCAGATCCTGCGCCGAAATCTGCGGCGCATTGGCGATATATGCGCGACCTTGCCGCGTAATCGCCAGCACCGCTTCGCTTTGCGTCGGATCGCTGGTCAGCGGGCTCACGATCTGACCATGCGACACCAGCAAGCCGATGATCGTCTTTGGCTCGGACGTCGTCGCGCAGCACGGTGCGAAAAAGTTCGCGTTGATGGCGAGCCGCACGTCGGTGCGCGCGGCAAACTGGGAAATCGTCTCCGACGTCGTCATCAGCGGGCCGCTATGGCCGGTTGTCTCGACGCTCACACCCGGCGCGCGCAGGTCGACGCGCATCACGTACGCGCGGCTCACGGTGGCCTTGCCGCCCGCCGCCGCGGGATTCGACGGCATGGTCGCGGTTTCGGCATCGACACCGACATATACCGGCGAGTAGCCGCTTTGCGTGATCTGCGTGGTGGGATCGGGCACGTCGGCTTGTGCGCTCGCCGAAGCGAGGCCGATGATCGCCGCGGCGGCGAGCGCCTTCAGAGTTGCCGATGCAGGGAAAAGAACGCGTGCCATGTCTTTAGTCTCCATTGACGGCGGCGACGAAGCTGTCGCCTCTTACCGTGCCGGAGACCTTATAGACGCGACATGACCGTCACGTGATTTCTTCTTTTCGTTCAGCTTTCGGCACTCGCAAGCGCCCTCGAACCATCGACACAACGCCTCAATCCCGCAGCGGCAGCGCGTCCAGCATCTCCAGGTGACGCGCTTGCGTTTCGTCATCCGCGGGAAACATGCATTCGATACGCAGTTCCTGCGCCGCAACGGTCTGCGGTGTGCCGACACTCGCGACCATCGAGAAATAGTTCAGCACATGACCGTTCTTGACGAAGCCAATGGGTATCACCGGCATCGCAGCAGCAGCACCGGCCTGACATTCAGCCCTCTCCCCCTCCGGCACATCCGGATACGCACGCAACGCCGCAACCAACTCACGCGTGCGCTCGTCAATCACCCGCCCCACCGCCTCCCGATAAACCCGCTGAATCAAACTATCCGCAACACTTTTCCAATCGGCGACAAATGGGCGCAATCCAGCGGGATCGAACATCAGATGCAGCATATTGCGCGGTCCCTTGCGCGCCGCCATATCGATGAAGCAATTGAAAAATCGCGGCGCGGACTCGTTGGTCATCAGCACGTTCCAGTAGCGGTCCATGACCAGCGCGGGAAACGGTTCGTGCTGGCGCAACATCCTGCCGAGCGCTTTCGTGACACTCTGCATTTCCTGCGCGTTCCACGCGGGGTCGGCGTACATCGGCGCGTAGCCTGCGGCCAGCAGTAGCGTGTTGCGTTCGCGCAGGGGGATGTCGAGTGCCTGCGCGATATCCATCAACATCTGACGGCTCGGCACGCTGCGTCCGCTTTCGATAAAGCTGATATGACGCTGCGAGACCCCCGCATTGAACGACAGGTCCAGCTGGCTGACGCCGCGCATATCTCGCCAGTGACGCAACAACGCGCCGAGGTCGTTCGGTGAGGCCTTCTTTATTGGTTTCGCAGGATTCATCGCTGTCTGTCCGCAAGTCTGGATGCATGCAAAGTCTGGCGACCGGCGAGCCACACGGGGCCGCCGAACCCAGCGGGTCAGCATACTCCCTTCGCTCTGCCGACTCTCAGTGAAGAGACTCAGGCGTGCTGCCAAACGTGCCCGTGAAACTGCTCCTCCAACGGCGGCTGCGCGATGTTGCCGACATAGTTCGTCATCGTCGACGCCGCCGCGACGGCCAGCACTTCGAGCAACTGATCGCGGCCGAAACCGGCTTCGAGAAACGCGCTCACGTCTCGCCGGTCGAGGTCACCGCGCTTCTCGATCGACGCCTTCGTCAGGATGGAAAGCGCTGCATGCTGGCGATCCGCAGGCGTACGACCGGCGCGAATCGCCTCGACGTCGGCGGGTGCAAGTCCTTCGTTCAGCGCCAGCGCGGTGTGAAACGCCACCGCCCATGAACACGCGTTGGTCACCGCGTTCGTCAGCAGCAAGGTCTGGATTTGCGCTTCGTTGAACGTCCCTGCATGAACCTTCTGAAACAGACCGAAGAAGGCATCGATCAGAACGGGCGACTCAGCCATCGCCCCCGCGATGTTGGGGATGAAGCCAAAGTTCTGCTGGAGCTGGCGCAATACCGGCCTGGATGATTCCGGCGCGGACTCGATGGTATGAATCTGAAACGTCGACATGATCTGTCCTCGATGATGAGCGCGATCCGGAATGAACCGCGCGACCACCGAAGATTAGATGCGGCTGAGCAGCGCGCCAATTACCCCGGATGTAATAACCCAGGCGAAAACGGCCGCGCAAAAAAAAACCGGGCTATCGAGCAACCCGGCTTCTTCACTACACGAACCTCACATCAGAAACGGTGGATGATGCCCACCCCAACCGCGAACTGGCTGCCCGACGAAGACGGTGTCGTGTTGTAGCCGTCGCCCAACGTCGCCGTCGCGTCGATGATCTGGCCGGCGCCATTGGTGCCCAGCGTCTTGCCCTTCGCCTTCTGATACGCCTGCAGCGCATACAGTCCGGTACGCTTGGACAGCGAGTAGTACTCGGAGAGATTGAACTGATGGTACTGCGCGTTATCGTCGATCGCGTTCGCGCGCGTCGCACGCGTGTAGCTATAGCCGAAGCCCAGATCCCATGCGATGGCCGGCTTCCAGTGGAGCACCGCGCCACCCGTGTTGAAGATGGCCGTGTCATGGAACTTCGAACCCGTGCCCGGAATGTACTGCACGTTCGAATAGGTTGCCGTGATGTCCCACGCGCTATTGAACGTGTAGCCGCCGCCTACTGCAAAGCGCTGCTGCGCCTGCGCGGTCTGATAGCCGTTGGTCAGCGCGGACACGCCGATCTGCGCGCCGCCGTTCGTGGTCGTCGAATCCGCACCCCACGCGCCGCCGCCGAGCGTCGAGTTGTTGATCCGCGAGAAGCCGACCGCAAAGCCGACCGGGCCGAGTGCATACTGCGCGCCGGTCGTCCATGTCGAGCCGCGGTTGAAGCTGCCCGGTACGCCCCCCAGCGAATACGAACCGCTGACCGTCAGACCGAAGATCTTCGGCGATGTGTACTCGAGCGTGTTGTTCGAACGGTAGATCGTGTCGAGGCCGTCGATATCGCCAGGGTGTGCGCCGTAGTAGCCGGTGATCCAGGTGGTCGGGCTGTACGGCGAGAGCATCTGGTAATACGACGCGTACTGGCGGCCCGCCGTCAACGTACCGTATGTGGCGTTGGTCACGCCGACCCACGCCTGACGGCCGAACATCGCGTTGGTGTACTGCTGCGCGCCGCTCGCCGAATTGAAACCGGATTCGAGCTGGAAGATCGCCTTCGTGCCGCCGCCCAGGTCCTCTGCACCCTTCAGGCCGAAACGGCTGCCGGCCCACACGCCGGGGGTCATCTTGACCGCCGATTTGCCGCCGCTGGTGGCGCCGAGCGATGCCTGGTTATTGGTGTACGACAGCCCGTTATCGACGATACCGTACAACGTCACGGTGCTTTGAGCGAAAGCCGGCACGGCGGCTGCCATGGCCGCGCCGAACAGCACGGCGTCGGCTCGTCTAAAACTCTTTTTCATGCTTCTGATCTCCAGGTTTTACGTCTCGTTGAAATTCTTTTTTATCGGCATCGCGCGTGAAGGGTTTGTCGAACCTGTTGCGCTAGTGCCGTTGGGGCTGCAGCAATCGCTTGACGGTCAAAGCCAGCGGCACGGTGAAGAAGATGTGCGACATGAACCCGCCGATAATCACCGCCGGGTCGTAATAGTTCGGGTGGTTGTCCGACGCGAGCATGATCGCCACGTGCATGACGATCCACGCGATCACCGCATAGAACAGCGCCACGAGCGTCGCTTCGTAGTCGCGTCGGCGAAAATAAGGCCACACGAGTGCGAACAGCACACCCCACGCCGCCGCGAACACGAAGTGAATCCCCGTGCCCACGACATACGCCCAGATGCCCAGCGACTCCTGCGCGTGTTTGCCGAACACGAGACCCGTCGCGTTGCGCGGTATGCCTGCGAGCGGCATCAGGTGTTGTGCGCCGACCCACACGAGTGCTTCGTAAATCCAGATGACCACCGCACCGATCAACCCACCGATCACGCCTGCGCGCAACGTCCTCATGCAGCCGGGTGATTCGAAATCCGCCGATCGCAAGCCTCTTTCGAGGTTCGCTCCGCTCACGCCGAAATCGCCACTCATGTCCTCTCTCCTCGAAACACGTTTCATCACAACGGATATCGTGCGCCGCAGCCGCAACGGCCCACGCGGCATCGCGTGATGCTGCCGCGCACGGGTTCAGGTTTCAAAGCTGCTTAGGCCGCGCGGCGCAACGTGTGAAAGGGGCGTTGCGGCAAATGCGCGAATGAATACGCACGCAATGAGGACGAACGCGGCATATGGCGCGCGTCGGCAAACACCGTGCTACCGGCTGAATGAGCGAAGGTCATGCGTGTCTCCGAGAAAATATTTTCCCGCCCCGGACTTCTGTCGAATCCAGGTTCTTTTAATGTCGAGAAGTGAATGCCTGCCGGTGTGTCCCGGCAGAATCCGGTGCCTTATACCGCGTCAGGCACCTTGCGCGTTTTCAAAAACGCTTCGAGTGTTTCTCCTCGCATGCTCGCGTACATGCCGAGGTTCGTGATCTTCACCACGCGCGCGAATTTTTCGAGCACGAAGAAACACACGCCATAACGAATCAGGCCGATCCAGTCGGTCTCGTCGACCAGCGCCCGCTCTTCGGCCGTGAGTTTCGCCGCGTCATAGGCGGCGCTGCGGTTTTCCAGCCACAGCGTGCGGGCCGGCGCTTCGCGCATCTGCCAGAAGAAGCGGTTCAGGCGCATCGCCTTCATGCTCTGGCGAATATCGAACGGATACGTGCCGGTCAGTTCTTCGACGCCGATCAGTTGCGGATTCATTGCGCCACCTCGTCTTCATAGATCGTCACGGCCATCGCGGTGCTGGTCGCGAGATAGTAGTTGCGGTGCAATTCGCGGACTTGCGGACCGAGCGCGCCACGCATCGCGAGCCACATGATCGTTTCGACGCTTTCCGCGCCGCCAAGGCGTACGTAATCGACGTGCTTCATCGCGGCGAGACGTTGCGGATCTTTGACGATCAGGTCGAGAAATTCCATGTCCCACTCGGTGTTGTTAAAGCCGCTGCGCTCGCCGTGCACCTGGTGCGACAGCCCGCCGGTGCCGACCACCACGACATCGAGATCCTGATCGAACGATTCGATCGCGCGGCGCAGCGCCTGGCCCAGCCGGTAGCAGCGGTTCGCGGTGGGCAGCGGATACTGCAGCACGTTGACTTCGAGCGGCACGAGCGACATAGGCCAGCCGCCGTCATGCGGCAGCATCAGCGAGAGCGGCGAATTGCAGCCGTGGTCGAGCGGACGGTCCTGGAAGATCGTCAGATCGAACTCGTCGGCGACCATCTGCTCGGCGATGTGGATCGCCAGATCGGGATGGCCCGCGATGTCCGGCAGCGGGCGCTTGCCCGCGCCTTCGTCCGCGAATTCGTGATTCGCCGACACGCCCAGCGCGAAGGTCGGGTAGCAATCGAAGAAGAAGCTGTTGGCGTGATCGTTGTAGAACATCACCATCACGTCGGGCTTGCGGTCCGCGAGCCATTTCGCCACCGGCTCGTAGCCCTTGAAGAGCGGCGCCCACGCGGGCTCGTTCTGCTTGCCCTTGTCGTACGCCAATCCGATAGTGGGCACGTGCGAGGTGCCGATACCGCCAATGATCCTTGCCATATTCGTTGTCTTCCGTTGCTTCGTGCCGCCTGCCAATCGGATAGGTTCGCGTGACCGGGGAGGTAGCCAGCACGACCATCTTGGGATACAAAGATAGGAATTGTGCGCTCTGACAGGAAGTGCGGGTAAACCTCAGTCGGCGATAGGGTAATCGGGTAAAACGCGGCCAGGCGGTGCTCGGCGAACGGCGGCGGGCCGCTGCAAGCCACGCGGCGCATGGCTTTGTCGGTATCCCAAGCCGGCTTGGCGGGGCCCGGCCTCCCCGGCCATCCGTCCGCGCGCGATAAACAGAACAGATGCCCCTGAAAAGAAGTCGCAAGCCGTTTTGCAGGCGTGGTGCGGTGCGGCGCGCGTAGCTATACTTCCGTGCTTCTGACGAGCAGACAACAATGAACGAGACGACCCAGCAGGCCATTGTCCAGACGTTACGCGAAAAGATCCTCGCGGGCGAGTTGTCGCCCGGCCAGCGGCTCGTAGAGGCGCAACTCGCGCAATGGCTCGGCGTGTCGCGCACGCCGCTGCGTTACGCGCTGAGCGTGCTGTCGTCGGAAGGGCTGCTGGACCGCTCGGGCTCGCGCGGCTACGTGGTGCGCCGCTTCAGCGTGCGTGACGTGCTCGACGCGATCGACGTACGCGGCGTGCTCGAAGGACTCGCGGCCCGCTCGGTTGCGGAGAACGGCGTGAGCGCGACACTCGCGGCGGCGCTCGACGACTGCCTGCGCGAAGGCGACGATCTCTTCGGCCAGCGGCATCTGAAGCCCGGCGACGACCTGCGCTATGCGCAGATGAACGGCCGCTTTCACGCGTTGATCGTCGACGCGGCGCAGAACATGGCGGTGGCGGCCGCCCTGCGCCTGAACGACAAGATTCCATTCGTTTCGCCCTTTACGATCGCCTTCGACGAAACCGCGCGCGAGCGCCAGTTCATGATGCTGATGTACGCGCATCGCCAGCATCATGCGATCGTGGATGCGCTGAAGAAGGGCGAAGGCGCGCGCGTCGATGCGTTGATGAAAGAGCACACGCACATTTCGAAGGAAAGCCTGAATTTGTCGCTGCCGTCGTTGCATCTGATCGCGGGGGCCGCGTGATGAGCGACGACACGTCGACGGCCAGCGACGCGGCGCCTGTCAAAACACCGTCGCCCGTGACCAGCAAAGAACAGCTCAACCTCGCGCAACTGCGCGCGTTCCGGCTCGTCGCCGAATTGGGCAGCGCAACGCGCGCGGCCGCGGCGCTGTTTCGCGCGCAGTCGGCGGTGACGCGTTCGGTGCAGGAACTGGAATCGGCGCTCGATGAGCCGCTCTTCGACCGCGGCCCGTCGGGCATGCTGCCCACGCCCGTCGGCCGCGCCGTGCTGCATCGTTGCGAGCGGATTTTCGCGGAACTGGAAGAACTCGCGCAGTGGTGCGCCGCGCGCCAGGCGCGCCGCCGTCCTGCAGCGGAAGGCGCGTTGCCGGCGTATCTGCTCAACACACGGCGGCTGCAGCTGTTCGCAGCGCTTGCTCGGCATCGGCACATGCCGAGCGCGGCGAAAACCTTCGGCATCAGTCAGCCCGCGGTGAGTACCGCGATTCGCGTGCTGGAGAGCGGCTCCGGCATGAGTCTGTTTCATCGAAGCCCGCGCGGCATCCTGCTCACCGCCGAAGGCGAAACGTTTTTGCTGCACGTGCGTCGCGCATTGAACGAACTGCGGCACGTGCCCGACGATATCGCGGCATTGCACGGCAAGATTCAAGGCTCAGTGACGGTCGGCGCATTGCCGCTCGGGCGCACGCTGATCCTGCCCAAAGCGATCGCGCGGATGACCTCGCAGAATCCCGGCGTGCGGGTCGTCACCGACGAAAGCTCCTACGAGACGCTGGTAGCCGGCCTGCGCGCGGGCGACATCGACTTCATTCTCGGCGCGCTGCGCGACAACGACGCGTCAAGCGGCCTGAAGAACGAGCGCCTGATGTCGGAAAACATGGTGGTACTGGTGCGCCGCGATCATCCGCTGACGCTTGAGAAAGGCCTGACCGTCATGGGCCTGCGCGACGTGCAATGGATCCTGCCGCGCAGCCACTCGCCGGCACGCGCGCTGTTCGAGGCGCAATTCAAACGGATGAAGGTGAAGCCGCCGTTGCCCACGGTCGAAACCGCCGACCTGGCGGTAATACGCGGGCTGCTGCTCGGCACGGACATGGCGGCCGCGCTGTCGGCGCAGCAGTTGCATCATGAGGTGCAGTCCGGGCAACTGGTGGTGCTCGACGTGCAGCTTCACAACACGCGGCGCGACATCGGCCTGACCGTGCGCGCGGCCGGCACGCCGTCGCCGGCGGCGCGCGCCTTGATCGATGCGATCCGGCTCTCGGTGGTCGACGTCACGCGCACGATCAGCATCGGCGCGAATTAGCCGCTGTTTTCAGCGCCTTTTTGTTACCGAGGGCCCGGCAAGCGGTCAAGGAACGCGCGCCAGTCGAATGGCGCGGGCAGCGCGTCATAGTCGATGCCGCCCGCCTGCATCGCATCCACGATGCTGTCCTGAAGATGCGCGCACGCGTCGCTCATGAACGGCGTGATGCCGGCCTCGTGCAGCGTCTGCGAGACTTCGCGCATTTCCGCCGCGCGCCGGCGGCCATGTTCGGCGACGCGGCTCACCAGGTAGCCGGGCACGTCCGCATCGTCGCGCATCTTGCCGAAGCTTTGCGCGAGCGAGGCCAGCACAATCGACTCCGCCCCGTAATGCCGCGCGGCGCGCAGACACTCCACGGTCAACGCTTCGATACCCTTGATCATCACGCTGCGGCACATCTTCGCCGCCGACGCCACGCCGATCTTCTCCGATACCGCGCTCGCATTGAAGCCCAATGCGTTGAGCAGCGGCGCGACATCCGCCGCGGCGGCGCCGCCCAACAGCATCGGCACGGCGAGGCCGTAAGGCGGCACGGGCGCCATCACCGCTGCTTCGACGTAGTGCGCGCCGGCGCCTTCGATGCACGCCTGAGCATGTTGCTTCGTGTTGGGCGAAACCGAGTTGATGTCGAGGCAGATCTGCCCGGCTTCTAGGCAGCGCCCGAGCGCTTGCGCCACGTCGAGGTCGGCTTGCGCCGTCACCGCCGATATAACCACCTGCGCGCCAGCGAGCGCGCTCTGCAGCGTCGCGGCGACTCGGACGCCTGCGGCCTGCGCCTTGTCGCGAAGCTGATCGTGCCGCAGATCGAACATCGACACCTGCACGCCTTTCGCGGCCAGCGCCGCGCCGAGTATGCCACCCGCCTCGCCGAAGCCGACGAAAGCCACTGTATCGATGCGTGTCAGGCCGCTCATCGCCATGCTTCCCATACGAAAGACGTGGCACGGATTGCGCGATCGAGGCGCGAACGGGTCGTGCATGGAATTGCCTGGTGTGGCATGTCCCCTCCTTCCTGTGGTCTGCGCACCAGCCCCATTGTAGGATTCAAAAGCGTTTTGAGCGCATGTCAAGCAGTACGCGAGGTCATCGCATCTGTTTATCGGTAGTAGCGAGACCTGCGCGCCGCGTCTCTCGCCGCACGATCGGAACGAAGCGTCCCGGCTTACATACGAACCTGCGCTGCCCAACCATGCACCGCGCGCTTTTCTGCTACAACGTACCTGTCCTTCCGTATCGACACATGACCAGGGTGAGACGATGAATCACGAACAGTGGAATGCGATGGATGATTATCTGACGAGCCGGTTGCTGCCGCAGGACGCCGCGCTCGATGCGGCGCTGGAGGCGAGCGCAGCGGCCGGGCTGCCGTCGATCAATGTGGCGCCTAATCAGGGCAAGCTGCTGCATCTGCTCGCGAAGTTGCGCGGCGCGCGGCGAATTCTCGAAGTCGGCACCTTAGGCGCCTACAGCACGATCTGGCTCGCCAGAGCACTGCCGCCGGACGGCCGGCTCATCTCGCTCGAAGCAAATCCCGGCAACGCCGAGGTGGCGCGCGCCAACGTCCAGCGAGCCGGTTTGTCGGGCGTCGTCTCGATCGTGATCGGCGCAGCCGCGCAGACGCTCGACAAGTTCGTCACGGATGGCGTCGAACCGTTCGACATGATCTTTCTCGACGCCGACAAGAAGAGCTATCCCGACTATTTACGCCTGTCGGTGCAACTGAGCCGGCCCGGCACGCTCATCGTCGGCGACAACGTGATACGCGGGGGCCGCATTGCCGATGCGGCGAGCACCGACCCCGACGTCATCGGTCTGCACGAATTCTTCCGACTACTCGCGACGAATCCGCGCCTCGACTCGACCGCGATTCAGACCGTCGGCTCCAAAGGATGGGATGGCTTCTCGATGACGCTCGTGTCGGCCTGATGCGCGTGAGTGGGCGCCGCGCCGAAACGCTCGGCCAACGCCTGCCTGACCCGCTCGACCGACGCGGACCACCCCTCGCCCGGCGCGCGGCGAAACAGCCGCAACGCGTGGGGATACCACGGCGAATCGTCGCGTTCGTGCATCCAGCGCCAGTCGGGATCCCGCTCGGGCAGCAGCACCCAGCAGGGTTTGCCCAGCGACGCGGCCAGATGCGCGATGGACGTATCCACGCAAATGACCAGATCGAGTTGCGCGACGATGGCGGCGCTATCGGCGAAATCCGTCACCTGCGCGCCTAGATCGAGCAACGGTTGACCGTCTGGCGCATCACGCGCTTCGTCCTCCCCCTGCCCTTTTTGCAGACTCACGAAGCTCAGGCCCGGCACGCGCCAGAGCGGCGCGAGCGTCGTCAATGAAGGAATGGAGCGATTCGCGTCGTTATGGTGTTTCGCGTTGCCCTTCCAGACCAGACCGATCTTGCGGCACGGTGCCAGCGCATCGAGCATCGGCCGCCATTGTTCGACGAGCGCGGGCTCGACCGGCAGTTGCACGGCACGCGGAATCGTATCGAGGGTCGTGCGCAGATAGAACGGTGCGCTCAGGAGACTCGTCCAGCAGTCGTAGCTCGACACGCGCGCCATCGCGGCGACATGATCGAGCACGGCGTCCACGCCGTCGACGCGAGCCATCAGCCGATGCAACGTCGGCGCGCACGCGAACGTGATATGCGTGGCCCCTTGCGCTTTGAGCAATGCGAAATAGCGGCCGAACTGCAGCATGTCGCCGAGGCCGTCTTCCTGCCAAACGAGCAGGGACTTACCGGCGAGCGTGTCCCCCTGCCACTGCGGGCATGCGAGCAACGCGCGTGTCTGGTGATGCACGAACGACGGCTGCCCGTAACGGCTCTCGTACAGTTGCCAGCCTTCTTCGAAGCGGCCCACGCCGAGCAGCAGCGCGGCCAGACCGAAGCGGGCGTCCGCATAGTCGTGTCGTCGCGCGAGCGCCTCGCGGTAGGCGCGTTCGGCCTCGTGCAGCTGCCCGGATTGCGTCAACGCACTGGCGAGGTTGAAATGCGCTTCGGCCAGTTCGGGGCAGATTGCAAGCGTCCGATGAAAGGCCTCGATTGCCTCCGGGAAGCGGTCGAGCAAACGGAGCACACAGCCCAGGTTGTTGTGCGCGTGCGCGATGCCCGGCTGCCAGCGAATCGCGTCGCGGTACGCCTGCTCGGCATCGGCGAGACGCTCCTGCCTGAACAGCGCGATGCCGAGGTTGTAGTGCGCCAGGGCGTAGTCGGGGCGGCAGGCAATCGCTTCACGGTAGGCGGCCTCGGCTTCGGGCAAACGCCCGAGGTCCACCAGCACCGCGCCGAGGTTCAGATGCGCCTCTGCGTAACCGGGCCGGATAGCCAGCGCGAGCCGGCAGGCCAACTCCGCTTCGACGAGCCGGTGCGCCGCCTTCAGCACGCCGCCCAGGTTGTTGAGCGCCTCCGGGTACTGCGGCCGGATGGTGAGCGCCTGACGATACGCCGCGTCGGCCTCCTCGTGACGGCCGAGTTCGACCAGCACGCTGCCGAGATTGTTGTGCAGCTCCGCGTGATCGCGCAGACCGATCAGCGCCTCACGATAAGCCGCTTCGGCTTCCTGCGGGCGGCGCAGATCGCGCAACACGATGCCCCGGTTGTAATGGGCCTGCGCATAGTCGGGGCGCAGCGTCAGCGCGTGACGATACGACGCTTCCGCCGCCTCCTTGTAACCGAGCTCATACAGCACGGTGCCGAGATGATGATGCGCATCGGCGTGATGCGGCTGCAGCGCCACCAGTTGACGATACATCGCCTTGGCGGCGGACAGGCGCCCGAGCGATCTGAACATCGAGCCGAGACTGCCGTACACCTCGGCATAAGCGGGCTTGACGCGCAGGCATTCGCGCCAATGGCGTTCGGCATCGGCCACGTTGCTCAACGCGAACGAACAGGCGCCCGCGATGTTCAGCGCGTCGGCGCGCGTATCGTTCAGCAGCGCCGTGTCGTCGAGCAGCGGCGTCACCATCGCCAGGGCCTCAGCGTACTGTCCGGCCGAACATAGCGTGACGGCCTGCCGGTTGATATCGGCGATCGGGAAAGCGAGCGTCTGCGTGGGCGTCATGAGCGAAGAGAAATGGCAAGCGGCACGGCGCCGGCCGGACGCGCGGCGTTGCGTGCAACCGGCAGCTTAAGTGATCCGTCACGACTCCGGCGCGCCGAAATGAGCGGCTTTTTGCCGTCTATTCCACCGCTATAACCGGCATCACGCGAGAAAGGATCGCGCGGCAATGTTAGAATCGCCCCGCCTTTATCCCGATCCTCATGACGCTACGATCCCGCAACCGCACGACCGCCTGGCTTGGCCTGTTCGCCATGTGGCTCGTCGTGTTCGCGCCGCTCGTGAGTCAGATGCTGATGGCGGGCCGGGCCCACGAGCCGATTGCCGCGCTATGTTCGGCGCTCCAGCCGTCCGGCGCGAGCGAGGCGGGCCTCGTTGCACAGGCCGCCCACAGCGCCCCTGAGCCGGTGCATCTGAGCCACGACGACGCCTTCGGCGCGTGCGGCTACTGTCACCTGCTCGAACATCATGTCGCGATGCCGACGGTGGACGCCGTCGAGCCCCCCGCCGCCCTCGTGTTGGCCGGCACCGCGCCGCCCACGCTTTCCACCCGCTTCACGCCACTCGGCGCGTTCCCCTCCGGACGCCCCAGAGCCCCGCCTGCCGTTTCCTGATCACTGCCAGTGCTGATCGCGCATTCGTCGCGCCCGTCGAGGGCGCGCGATCGTCTGTTCAATGCATCAAGGAAACGTTCATGTTCAACTTAGCCCTGCGAAGCCTGTCCCTTTGCGTGCGCCGTGACGCACGCGGTGTCCCGCGTGGTGGCTCACGCGTTGTCCCACGCGTTTTCGCACGCGTTGTCCTGTCTCGCCGGTGGCCGCAACCGTTCTTCGCGGCGGGCTTTCCCGCATACTGCCCGGCGCTGGTTCCAGCCTGCGTGTCGGCGTTCGTGCCGGCCCTGGTATCGTCGTCAGCCCACGCCGCCGACAGCACGAACACCGAGGCCACGCTGCCCGCGGTCAGCGTCAGCGCCAGTGCAAATACGGCCGCCGCGCCGCGCGCCGTCGATCCGAATGTGCCCGCATCGGTCGAAACCGTCACGCGCGAGCAGTTCGCCAACTGGAACGTCGTCAACACCGAAGACGTGCTGAAGTACATGCCGAATCTCGCCGTGCGCAAGCGTTTCATCGGCGATCTGAATTCGCTGATCGCCGTGCGCGGCACGAGCAACGCTCAGAGCGCGCGCGGTCTCGTCTACGCGGACGGTCTGCTGCTCTCCAACCTGCTCGGCAACAGCTTCACGTTCGCGCCGCGCTGGTCGATGGTGTATCCCGACGAGATCCAGCAGGTCGACGTGATCTACGGACCGTTTTCGGCGCTATATCCGGGCAACTCGCTCGGTGCGACGGTGCTCATCAGCACGCGCATGCCGAAGCAGTTCGAAGCCAACGCGGACGTCAAGGCGTTCACCCAGCACTTCAGCCTGTACGGTGTGAATCGCAATTTCAACGGCAGCGAAATGAGCGCGTCGATCGGCGACCGGATCGGCAGATTCTCCTATCTGCTCGGCGTGAATCACCTGGAGAATACCAGCCAGCCATTGCAATTCGCGACGCTCGCGCAATCGGGCACACCCGCGAAAGCCGGCGACACGCCCGTGACCGGCGGGTACTTCTACAACAACCAGACCAACACGCCGACCACCGTCCTCGGCGTGAACGGCGAAGGCATCGAACACACGGTGCAGGACCAGTTCAAGCTGAAGATGCAGTACGACTTCACGCCGACGCTGCAAGCGGGCTTCACGCTCGGCTACTGGCATCAGACCTACGACAGCCAGACCTCGACCTTCCTGCGCGATGAAAACGGCAGCCCTGTCTACGGCGGCACGGTGTCGATAGGCGGCTACCGCTACACGATTCCCGAGGCCGCATTCGCGCCGAGCCGCGGAAACAGCGAAAACTGGCTGTACGGACTCTCGCTCAAAACGCGCAACGCTACCGGCTGGAACGGCGAGGCGATTGCTTCGTACTACGACATCAGCAACAGCGTCGCGCGCACCGCGAATTCCGGCGCGCCGGGCAACGGTCCGGGCACGGTCATCTTCGGTGACGGCACCGGCTGGAAAACGCTCGATCTGCGCGGCACGTATACGCCGGTGACGACGCAGGCCGGTCTTCTGAATCACGCGCTGAGCTTCGGCTATCACTACGACAATTACTTCCTCGACAACCAGGGCTACAACACGCTGAACTGGCGCGACGGCGACGCGACGTCGTTTGCGAACGCCTTCGTCGGCAAGACGCAGACCCAGGCGCTGTACGCGCAGGACGCCTGGCGTTTTCTGCCGCGCTGGAAGCTCGTCTACGGCGTGCGCTACGAAAACTGGCTGGCCTATGACGGCGCGCAGTCGCTGCCGGGCAAGACCGTTGCGTTTGTCGATGCGAGCCAGAGTCACTTTTCGCCGAAGGCGTCGTTGTCGTTCGACGTCAGCGACGATCTGACCTTGCGCGCATCGATTGGCCGCGCTTACCGCTTTCCGACCGTCAGCGAATTGTTCCAGGGGCAAATCAACGGCTCGTCGATCGTCAACAACAATCCGAACCTGAAACCCGAAGACGATCTGTCGAAAGAACTGAGCGCCGAATGGGCGCACTGGAACGGCCTGTTCCGCTTCTCGCTGTTCCAGGACGACGTGAAGAACACGATCTTCAGTCAGACCGACACGACCGTGATTCCCAACGTGACGAACTTCCAGAACATCGGCAAGGTTCGCTCGCGCGGCGTCGAAACGAGCTACTCGGGACAGGACGTGCTGGTGCGCGGTCTGGATCTGCTGGCAAGCGTCGCTTATACGCAATCGAAGATCATTGCCAACGCGCAGAACCCGGCCACGGTCGGCAAGTACTTCTACCGGATTCCGCTGTGGCGTGCGGATATCGCCGCGACCTATCATTTCGACGAACGCGCCGCGCTCACGCTCGCCGCGCGCTATTCGGGACGTCAGTACAACACACTGACCAATACCGACACGAACCCGGACGTCTTCGGCGGCACGAGTTCATACACAGTAGCGGACGCGAAATTCACCTTCAGGCCGACGAAGCTAAGCGAGATCGGCATCGGCGTCGACAACCTGTTCGACGCGCGCTACTTCGTTTATCACCCGTATCCGGGCCGCACGTTTTATGTGGAAGCGAAGCTGCGCATCTGAGCGCTTCAAAAGCGCATCCGGGCGCTAGATATGAGTGCCTCACAAGCGCAAGCCGACCGACCCATTCATGCCTGACGAGGATTGCATGTCCACCACTACCGCCGCTCAACGCATCAACCCCGCCACCGGCGCCACGAACGCCGGCTACCGGACACTCTGGCGCTGGCACTTCTACGCCGGCCTCTTCGTGATGCCGTTTCTGGTCGTGCTCGCGATCACCGGCACGCTGTACTGCTTCCAGCCGCAAATCGAGCCGCTGCTGTATCGCCATCGGCTGATCGTCGAATCACAAGCGACGCCCCGGCTGCCCGACAACGCGCTACTTGCCAAGGCCCGCGCGGCAATGCCGCCCGGCTCGAGCGCGGTGACCGCCGTCATTGCGAGCGATCCGCGACGCAGCACGGAGTACGTGTTCCGTCTCGCCGACGGCAACAAGCTGAGCGTCTACCTGAATCCGTACAACGGCGAAGTGCTGGGGACCTTGAGCGTCGAGCGGCGCTTCATGCAGGTGGACCGGATGCTGCATCGCAAGCTGTTGCTCGGCAAACCCGGCGAACTGCTCATGGAGCTCGCCGCATGCTGGACGCTGGTGATGATCGGCACCGGCGTCGCGCTCTGGTGGCCGCGCGAGAAAACCACGGCGCGCGCGGCACTGCTGCCGCGCCTCACGCTCAAGGGGCGGCCACTGTGGAAGAACCTGCATGCCGTGATGGGCATCTGGCTCGCGCTCGGCGCGCTTGCCTTCGTGTTGACGGGCCTGCCCTGGTCGGGTTCGTGGGGGCAGCAGTTCAAGGCGCTCGCGACAGCGGCGAATCTCGGCGCGCCGCCGGGTTCCTGGGGCGGCTTGCCGTTGCGCTCCGTATTGCCGGGCGCGCGTCGCGAGCGAGACTCGTCGACGAACAGGCCTGCGCAGAGCGAGGCCAACTCCGAACAGCACGCACACGACGAACACAGCGGCCACTCATCCGGCGCTAACTCGATGCCCGGCATGGTGATGGACGACCTGCCGCTTCCGCTCGCCCCCTGGGCGGTCGGCAACACGCGCGTGCCGTCCTCCGCCGTCATCCACGACGGCGCCGACGCCGACGCGGCGCCAGCACTACCGCTCGGGCGCATCGTTCAAATCGCCGCGTCGCTCGGCGTGAAGGACAGCTACAACATCGTGCTGCCGACGTCCGCGACCGGCGTGTACACGGTCTCGTACTTTCCCGACGATCCGAAGAACGAGCGCACGCTGTACATCGACCAATACAGCGGCGCGGTGTTGAAAGACATCCGTTACAGCGACTATGGCGCGGTATCGAAGGCCGTGTCGTACGGGACATCGCTGCATATGGGCCGCTACTTCGGGCTCGCCAATCAGATTCTGTGCGCCGCGATTTCGCTCGGCCTCGCGGCGATGGCCGCGACGGGCTGCGTGATGTGGTGGAAGCGGCGGCCGCAGCGCACGCTCGGCGCGCCCTCGCGCGAACGCGGCGCGCCGCCGATGCGCGGTTGGAAAACCGGCCTCGTTCTGCTCGGTATCGTTTTTCCGCTGATGGGCGCGACGCTTGTCGCCGTGTGGGTGCTCGACTGGTTGTTATTTGCCCGGACGGCGCGGCGTTTGACCCGCGGCTAGCCGAAGCGCGCGGCTAGACGAACGAGTCGCCTTATCCACGCATACTCCGATCTGCCCGGGCCGTGGCAACCTCCGAGGTGTCGCCGCGCCAGGCGGCGCGTTCCGCCTGCAGCCACCTTCGCGGTGGCGCCGTTCCTCATGGACTTTCCAGCCCTTTCAAAAAACGCATTGCACGTGCCGCACGTTTACGCTAAATTTTGCTCGTTTATGATCGATTCAAGCCAAAGAGCAAGGTGGAAAAATGCAGCGAACGCGCGAAGAAGCCCTAAACGGACTGCTGCCCGAGCAGCGCGAGCAGGTCATTCTGGAGCGGCTGCGCACGCACGGGCGGGTACTGGCGGCCGCGCTCGCCGCCGAACTCCAGACCTCGGAGCACACGGTGCGGCGGCATCTGCGTGATCTGGCCGAACAGGGACATTGCAAGCGCGTCTACGGCGGCGCTTTGCTGATCTCGCCCGCCGACAAGCCCGCCGCCGTCCGCATGAGCGAAGCGGTGGAGCGGAAGGCCTGCCTCGCAAGCGCGGCGGCGTCGATCGTGCGCCCGAAGCAGATCATTCTGCTCGACGCCGGCTCAACCAATGTCGCGATTGCCGCGGCGCTGCCCGACAACGCGGACCTGACCGTCGTGACGAATTCGCCCGAGGCGTGCGGCCATCTGCTAAACCGCCCGGGCTTCGACGTGATCCTGATCGGCGGGCGCATTGCGCGCGGCGCGGCGGGCGCGCTCGGCGCGACCGCATTGCTGCAGATTCAGCAAGTGCGGGCCGACCTGTGCTTTCTCGGCGCGTGTGCGCTCGATCCCGACGAAGGCGTCGCCGCGTTCGATGCCGAAGATGCCGAACTCAAACGGGCGATGGTGAAAGCGAGCGGCCAGATCGCCATTGCGCTGACCTCGGAGAAGCTGATGACCGCCGCGCCCTTTTCGGTGGCGCCGGCTGCGGTCATCGACTATCTGTTCGTCGAAGCCGACGTGCCGGCCGCGCGGCTCGCGAGTCTCGAAGCAGTCTGCGACAACGTGATGGTGGCGCGCTCATGAACGCATTCGCCAACGCTCATGTGGACCACGTCAAGCCGCTCAAGGAGCGCATCGCGACCGTCGGCGTCTTTCTCGCCAACGGCTTCGGCATCGGCGCGTGGGCCGTCGAAGTGCCGCGTATCAAGGAAAGCCTCGCGCTCAGCGACACGTCGCTCGGTATCGCGCTGTTCGCGTTTGCGCTGGGCGCCATCGTCGCCATGCCATTGGCGGGCCAACTCGCGCCGCGCTTCGGCAGCGGCCGCGCGACCGCGCTGCTCGGCGCGGCGTTCGTCATCGCGTTGCCGCTGCCCGCGTTCGCGCCCAGCCTGGCCGTGTTGTGCCTCGTCCTGTTCGCGCTCGGCGCGGCGAACGGCGCACTCGACGTGTCGATGAACGGCCACGCCAGCACCATCGAAACGCAGTGGCGCGCGCCGATCATGTCGTCGTTTCACGCCGCCTGGAGTGCGGGCGGTCTGCTCGGCGCGGCGACGGGTGCGATGTTGCAGAAAGGCAGCGTCGGCGTGATCGGCGGACTGCTCGCGCCGGACGCGTTCATTGCCGTGCTGATCGTCGGCGCGGCGGCGCTGGCGTTGCGCGACCTCGGGCCGCGCGCGGCCGCTGCATCCAGTGGATTCGCGTGGCCCAGCGGCGGCGTGATGAAACTGGCGATGCTCGCGTTTCTCTGCATGCTGGTGGAAGGCGCGGTCGCCGACTGGAGCGCGGTGTACTTGCGCTCGACCCTGAATCAGGAGGCGAGCGTCGCCGCCATCGGCTATTCCGCGTTTGCGTTTTCGATGGCGGCCTGCCGCATCGTCGGCGATGTGTCGGTGCGCCGCTTCGGTCCCAGCCGGGTCGTCGCGCTCGGCGGGCTGGTTGCGGTGGCGGGCCTCGCGCTGGTACTGAGTCTGCCGACCGTGCTGACCGCGTGCGTGGGCTTTGCGATGGTCGGCGTCGGCCTCGCGAACATCGTTCCGGTGATTTTCAGCGCGGCGGGCCGCTCGACCCTGACGCCGGCGACGGGTGTGTCCATGGCGGCTACCGCCGGCTATGCCGGCTTCCTGGTCGGACCGCCGTTGATCGGCCTCGGCGCCGGCGTGCTCGGCTTGCGCGTGGCGCTGTGCGTGCTCGTGATGGCGACGGCGATCGTTTGCCTGCTCGGCGGCAAGGCGGTGCGCGGCGCGCGGCTCGCCTGATTCAGCGACCCGATCTCCGCCCGCTCGGCACCGTCACTTCGTTTCCTGGTCCAGCAGCGCGATCGGCTCGCGATCGAGCGCAACCGCGCGCCCGACGTGCACGCCCAGAGGCCAGCTAATCGCGCCGAGCAGCGAGCGCGGCTGCGTGCCGTCGTCGAGACCGGTGGCGGGCCACTCGTGTTTCGCCGGCACCCACAGCGTACCGAACAGGTGGTCCCACAGCGGCAACAGTTGCGTGAAATTGTGATCGAAATGCTCGGCGCGGGCCGAGTGATGCAAGCGGTGATATTGCGGATTGTTGATCCACGTGATGTAGCGGCCAAGATCCACGCGCAGATTCAGATGCGCGAAATAATTGCCGAACATGAACGCGACGGAAGTCGCCCCGACGATCCACGGCTCGACCCTGAACAGCACACCGACCAGCGGATACAGCAGACAGCCCTTGATCAGCGCTTCGGACCAGTGGTGCCGCAACGTCACGGTGACGTTGAAATCGACCGCGCTATGGTGCAGCGAATGCAGCTTCCACAGCACGGGCCATGTGTGCTGCAGGCGGTGGAATGCGTATTCGAGCAGGTCGATGGTCAGCAGCACGATCACGAACGACGCCAGCGCACCCCATCCCCGCGACACCAGCACGACCATGCCGCCGCCGAGCGCATTCACGATTGCCACGCTCGCTGCCGCGGCCAGTGGCTTCACGGCCTCCACGAGCGCCAGATATAAACCCGCATAGGCCATGTTCAGTCGCTGCCCCGAGCGCGACTGCAGCAGGGTGGCGGGCCAGCGCCGCTCCAGCAACGCCCCCACGCCCATCATGGCCAGCACGAGCGCGTACGCTTGCAGCCAGAGGCTCGCGTGGTGCAGCAGGCCGGAAAGCGGGCTTGACGCAAACATGGGGACGTCCAGGTGGCCAAGGGTGTATCGGAGGCGCCTCGCCGTGCAGCTAGCCGGCGTGGCGCGGCTCGATGCAAACCAGAGATGACAGGCGCTTTAATGCGATCTTCGCAGCCCGCCGGGTGGTACGCAAGCATTCGGTTCGCGTGGCGGTGCTATGAATGTGAAGCGCCACGTCGACGTCTCGGCCCGAGGGGTATCGAGCGGCATCGCAGTTTCAGCAAGCTTCTGTCCAGCTCGCGCTCGAGTGAGTGACGCTTCGCACGATCTGGAAAAAAGTGGCGAGGCCCCCGCGTCACACGTTGTCACGATCACGGGTGGTCGATACATTTCGGATCGGCCACCCGTGTCGCTGTTTTATCGACATCCGTATTTTTGTTGGCCCCGCCGCACCCCGTGAGATGCGTCGATTTCCCCAAACGCGATCCACGAAGACATTTGCTGCTGCCGGAATTTGTTCACTGCGTGGTACTGCTTTGTATCTCCGGCTGCAGCGTGTTTTGCTTTGTGATTCGCTTATTGCAACTGCTATGCCACACGGCCTCAAAGCGTTGCTGGACAACGTCGTGTGATTCGGTTTCCGCACTAACGCCTGCTTCACGGCACGCAATGAATCGGAATTGAGACGCGGGCCGTTTGCGTGGCAGCGCTTCCGCACGAGTCGGAGCACGCGATCCAGCGGCCAATGGAAAACCCTTAACCGTACCGGCTGACAAGAGTTTGCCGACCACTTCGATCAGATATACCGGTGTTTGAGCGAAGACACTAGTGGCTATCCAGCCCTGACCCACATGTAGCAAAACTGAGACGTAGTTGCTGCGCTCCCGGAGGACGTTTGCGTTCGCCATGGCGCGACGGCCCGCGAACGCGTTGCGTCGTCGCGGCCCGCGTCGGCTCACAAAAGTGCCGTCAATTCCGCGACGCGCGCCTTGAACTGCGGCATCTCGTCGGCGTGAAGCGGTGTCTTCTGCGGCAACTCGACTGTCAGCGGATCGTGCGGGACGTTGTCCACGTGGACTTCGTAGTGCAGATGCGGACCGGTCGCCCAACCCGTTTCGCCGACATAGCCGATCACCTGATCGCGGGTGACCCGGCTGCCGCGACGCAAGCCTTTGGCAAAGCGCGACAGATGAGCGAACGTCGTCGAATACGGCGGCGGATTCTGAATGACGACCACTTTTCCGTAGCCGGTCTGCCGACCGATGAAGCGGACCACGCCGCGCGCCGTTGCATGAACGGGAGTGCCGGCCGGTGCGGCGAGGTCGACACCGTCATGACTTTGCCAGCGATGCAGCACCGGATCGAGTCGATGCAACGAAAAGCCCGACGACACCCGCGTGAATTCCAACGGATAGCGCTCGAACGAAGGCCTGGTGCTCGCGCCGTCTTTCGAATAGTAAAAAGGCTTGCCCTGCAGATCCTTGTGCAGGAACAGGTCGTGTGTCGTCCCGCCACGAACGATGCGAACCGCGAGCGGCTCGCTCTGCGCAGCACCGTCACTGCTTTCGTCGAACACCGCGCTCACGCTGTCGCCGGATCGCAGATCGCGAGAAAAGTTGAGTTCGCCACGGAATGCGCGCGCCAGAATCGCCGTGGTGGCGGGATCGACACCCATGGCTTTCGCGGCGGCAGCGAAGTTGTGTTCGATCGATGCGTGCTTGACGGTGAAAGCGGGCGGCTTCGTCGCGGGGGTGCGAGTTGCGGCGGGCACGGCAGGTGAGGCGGTGGCAGGTTTCGCCGAGTCCTTGCTCACCAGAGACACGTCGGGGTCCTCGATGCGGGCAGTGCGATCGTGGCTCACCAGGTAGGCCGCGCACACGGAGCTGATCGCACAAACAACGATGATTTTGCCGGCCCGTCCGGGCAGGACATGAGCTACAGATAGGGGCATTGACTAAAAGCGGTCGACCGGCGGTGCGCCGACGACACGCACATGCGGGTGGGTTTATTGATCAGCACCCCCAGTCACTGCATGAGGCGCTGCATAAGGTTGGTGGCAAGCCTAGGGTTGCTTTCTTAAGCGGGGCTTAAGCTGGCCCCCAATAACCCGCACCCAAAGGTTTGCGGCTACGCGTGCATTGGGCATGCATTGCGGCGCGTCAGTGCGAAAGAGCGCGAATTGCCCGGAGTTCGTTTTTATCGGTTTTTTTGAGAGGGGCCGAATCGAAAGGCGTGGGGACGAGCGGCTGTTTGAATGCCGCTCGGGCTTGATTCGGCGACGCAGTACCTTGACAATTCCGCGCCGCCCTCTTCGCTCAAGACAACGAAGCCAGCATGTTCGACAGCCGTCTCATATGGGCCCTGAATGCGTCGCTGGCTTCGCGATCGGTGGTCGGATTCAGATGCGACGTTTCCGCGAGTTGAACCTGCTCATGGAAATCGTTGGCGATCTTGCGTTTGGTGTCCGCGGGCAACGATCGCACCACGGAGACCAGCAAAGCCTCTTGCGCGTGCATCATGCCCAGAATCGAATGCGTGTCCATGCGACAACCTCCGCTGAAGGTACCGTCAGTGCGATCCAGCATGGGCGCTGGCGCACTTCATGTTACCTCGCCGGCTTGCGCAACGGCGGCAGCAATGGGTCGCCGCCCTTACTCCGCAATCGAATAGCGCGATGCACGGGGTTGCGGCGTTTTCGCCGGACGCTCGATATGCGCGCTGGCGCCACGGATAAAAAGGATCGCGCAGAAGGCGACCGTGGCCCAGATGCAGAGAAGTACCGTTAAAGCGCTCATTTCAGTTTTCAGAGGATCGAGACTGTGATTGATGTCGTCGTGGCTGCCGGGCACTCAGTGCGTCGTAGGCTGATCGTCGCTGCTGCCAAACAGAAGCCCGTCGATCATGCGCGTGGTCAGCGTCAGTTGCCGTTCAAGCGACGTGCGCGCCATTTCGGCGCCGGCCATGTCGCTACGGGCGACGGCGGCGTAAGTCTGCGTGGCAAGCCGCAACACGCTCTCTGATGCACGTCGCAACTCGTGCATCGCCGCGTCCTGACCCAGCGGCGGCCTGTTCGATTCAGGCACGGCGGATTCCGGCAAGCGGGCTTCAAATGGGTGATCTTTGTCGTGGCGGGAAGACATCGCAGGCTCCTGGCGCGAATGGCACGACGCTAGTTTGTGCCGGCCCCGTGCTTTTCAATCCGTTGAACAGAAGCCGTTTGTGAAGCCAATCCGAAGTCTTCGAAAACGCGGCATTCCGCTGAAGAATAGGCGCGGGCCGCTATCTGACGCCCGCTTGCGATCACAAAGCCTCGAACTTTTCGCCTAGGGAAATCCGTCGAGGCTGACAGCGCTCTCCAGGTCTGCGTTTCCTGCTCCGCGTAGGGGGTTTTCCTGGCGATGGCGGCGAGCGTCCAGGCGGCCGAGTCCCCCAGCCGCTCATGATGGCCGCCAGATTGCGCCCCACCGCTACGACCGCGCTGCTGTCCGCGAGCGCGGCTTCGGCGATCAGTGCGACGTCTTGCCTCAGCCTGCGGCGACGACTTCGATACGCAACGCCTCGCCACCCGCCACGATCGCAAGCAGCAGGTCGACGTTCGGGTGCGCACCCGGACGGTTACGCGCGTCGGCTGTATGTTCGGCGAACAGCGCGAGGCCTGCCTCGGCCGCTTTGACGTCCAGCGTGCCGAATGCTTCGCGAAGATAGTTGTACAGCGCGAGCGAACCCTGCTTGCCCGGCTTGTTCTCGATGCTCGCGACCACGATGCCCTTACCGTCGATCAGATCGATACGCGCGATACCGTCGATCGCCGGCATCTGTGCGAGATTTTCTTTGAATACGCTGCTCGGTTGAATCACTGACAACACTCCTTCTTTTCTAAAAAATACATGGCGGGGCGTATCTTATCTGAGAGAGGCTTGCCCAGCGGCGTTGGCTCAACACAGTGTCGTTGCAAACAACCCTTGCTGAACCTGGGATCGCGCTGCGGATCAGGTCGATGCCAGGGATTCCTCCTTAAATCTGCAGGGCGGCTGCCCGCGCGATGTCGCACGTCAAATCCGTTGGCGTGCAGCTCTTTGATCAGCAGGCGCGTCTTCTTCGACGCAGGGCTGCTTCGGCTCGAGCCGCGCAAACGTTTCACACCGTACCGCCGGTTCAACGGCAAATATGCACCGATACGGAGTCGCCGATGCGGCGCTCGGGCCGCCGCCGGGCAAGAACTTCGTTGCTCTTAGCAATCCGCTATCGAGCGCATCATCCTCCAATTCAAATCGATCGAGAGAAGTCACTGCAAGTGCATATCCATTTCCAATTCAATTCAGTTCAATTCAATTCGCCATTCGTCACCGGTCACTCAATAACGTCCACAATCGAAAATCGCCCACTAGCCCCCGGAGTGGGGTCCGCGCCTCTGCGCTTTGCGAGTCACGCATGTTGCCGTCCTTGGGTCCGGCATTATCCGACTTGCCAATATCCGTGAGATATGATCTCCTATGACTTACAAATATTTCAGGCGCAGAAAGACGCACGTGATGGTGCGTTGCAGCAACGAATACCCGTCGGTGCGAGGTGCCCCAAGGTGGCGCGCATGGCGAAGCATGCAATCCGCCATGCACAACAAGGTACCGCGTGAATAGTTATATGACAACTGATGACAACAAGGAACGAAATCACCGAAGGCTTTCACACGTGAACGATGAATGCGAATTTGTCTTCGCAAGCTGATTGCGCCGAATTTCAGATTTAACTGGTCAAAGGGGGCTCAAAAAATAGACAACCATTATTAAAAAAGCCATCAATTCAGTCATCAAATCAAATTAAAACTGGAGACAAAATGCTTTCATTGAAAAAAGCCTCGCTTGCCTTCGCGCTGAGTACCGCCACGGCTTTTTTATTCAGCGCGTGCGGCGGCACTCATGACGACTCCAACGGTTCACCGAACATCCCGCCGGTCACCACACCAGATCCGTCCAAAGGCGGCGCTATTTCGCTGCACGGGATCGTCTACGGTGCACCCGACACGAGCGTCCAGGCCGACGCGGGCGTCCCCATTACGATGATGGGACAGATGAGAGCGTTATTCGATCTCATCAAGAAAGCGCCAGATTTCACGCAAGTCGTCATGGATCTTGGCGACGGCAATCCCGTGCACGTGCTGGATACCAACACGGGCGATAAATTCTTGCCCGGCAAACTCGCGCTGGGTCTATCGTGGATATTGATCGACATGAAATCGAAGGGCGATCCGGCCTACGCGGATTATCTGGCGACATATCAGAAAATAACGACCGCCATGATGACGCAGATGAACGGCGCCAATTACATGTACGCGAACACGTCCTGGGGCGAGTACTACTATCTCGTTGCGCTCAACAATTTCAAAGCGCACGGCATGCTCAACGAAGTCTTCAGCGACGCGATGCTGGCCACAATGCAAAGCCGCCTGACCTTCTGCGACATGTTCGGGGCGGATGCAAGCGGCAAGACGAATACATGCCCGGCCGCCGGCACGTCGATCGACGTCGCCTCGCTCAATACCGCTCAGAACTATTACGCGGTCTCTTATGGCATTGCGGGGCTCAGGCAGAAACTCGGCTGGAGCAATCCGACCTTCTCTTCCACTTCGGATGCGACGGTGGCAACCATGGGCGCGCGTGATGCACTGCTCTACACGCTGACCAAGCACATCAGGAACGATTCCTCTGGCGGCTTCTCGGACGAAGCGTCGAACACCCATACGACCTATTACGATCAGGCGCGTTTCGACCGGTACAGCACGCTGCTGATCGGCGAAGTCACCGAGCGGACGCTGGAAATGGGCAATGAGGCCAACCTGACGCCGGAATTGAAATCGTATCTGCGCAAATCGGTCGACCTGATTCTCCCGCAACTCAATGCCGACGGCCAGGGCTTCAACTATGGGCGTTCCATCGGCCCGTACGGCGATACGGCGTTCATGGAAGTGCTGACCGCGGCCGCCAATGCGGGCGTATTGACCCAGCAGGAAATGCAGGTCGCCTATTCGTTCATCTATAAGGCGGCTTATCGCTATGAAACGTTCTGGTACGACCCGACCTTGCCGACACCGTCCGTGAACATGTGGGTCAAAGGCCGCGGGACCGACACGTATCGCGGCAAGCCTCGGGTGATGGGTGAGAACTTCAGCCTGCTGCACCAGTTCATGTACGTGAATGCCTGGTGGGACAAGCTGGGTTTCAACGGCAAAGCGCCGATGGCCGATGCCGACCTGAAAGCCTGGCTCGATGCGAAACCGCATTACACGCTCACCTGGTACAACCAGCCGACCGATACCGGGCACCCTTATAGCGCCGCGCTCATCACTGTGCGGGACGGCAAGCGCGTCATCAACCTGAACCTGAGCCAGGCGCCCGACTACAACTCGTTCACGCCTTACTACCCGACGCCGTTCTCCGACAAGCTGATTTACGGCACAACGGACCTCAGCTACGCCTTGTTGATCCCTCAAGTTTCTTATAACAGTAAGACCTATATACCGGTCACCTATTACAAGAATCTGAACGTTCAGGAAAATAACGGCCAGGTCGTGGTCTCTTTCGATACCGCCAAATTCCGGCAGGCGGTGAAGAACGCAACCTATGCGTCCGACCTCGATCTCCAGGTTCATACGGTGTTGACGTTCAGTCACGGCGAAATGACGCGAACCGATACGCTGAGTTCGGCAACGCTGACCGGCAACCTGTCGGTCGAGACGGACTTCACGTCTTTCGGCGACTTCCAGAACACCACCTCGAGCGGTGCCTTCTCGGTCAACTATGCGAACAGCGCCGCGACCCACTACAGCACCACGGGTTTCGACAGTTGCGCGCTGTCTGACTTCTCGACGGCGGGCGGGGTCACCAATCCGCTGTCGACCACACCGATCGGGCAACTGCATTCGAACTTCGCCTGTACAACAATTCCGTTTGCACTGACGGGCGGTGGTAACCGCACATTGAGCTGGACGTTGAAGTACGCTGACGCGAGCTAAACGCAGCATCGGGCACGGGGATGCGCCGGCCTTCTTCCGAAGGCCGGCGTCCGAACCGGAACAGGGGTTGTCGCACCTCGATATGCGTCGGCAAAATTCATTCTTCAAAGCAGGTACCAGCCATACCAGTAGCAGAAGTTGTCTTGTTAGCCGAGCGTGACATCGCAACAATGCGAGTACAGCAATCGACCCGGCTCCCGATACATGACGCGTCGAATCCGCACCGAGACGGATGAATCCGGCTCAGACAACTTCACCGAGGGGAGAAGCCAATGCGCATTTCTTTTTTGCACACGATCAGCGGAAATCGCCAGGTATTCGAACATGCGGCCAACAGTCTTGGTCTGCGCAGCGATGTTCTTCGACATGAAGTGAGACCGGATCTCCGAGAAGCCGTCGAGCACGCCGGGGCACTCACCGCCGACCTGCTGACACAGACAAGCCTTTGTCTTCAGCAATTGGCCGCCGATTCCGATGCCGTCATCGTGACGTGCGCTACGCTCGGGCCCGCCGTCGCGGAGATGGAGAGTTCACCGGTGCCCATCGTGAGAGCCGATGCTGCATTGGCCGCCGCAGCAGCGGAAGTCGGCGGATCGATCAACGTGTTGTGCGCCGCTGAATCCGCGATCGAGCCTACCCGGCGACTCTTCGCGCAACACGCGAGCGGAACTGATGCGTCCGTGAAAGTCATTCATGTACCGGGAGTCTGGGCGCTGTTCAAAAGTGGAGATATGGACGCATGCCTCGCCGCCGTCGCGGCGTCGGCGGACGACGCGTATGAGGCGGGCGCAAGCGTCGTCGCGTTTGCTCATCCGTGGATGGCGCCAGCCGTGAAGTTTGCCAGCCAGGGCAGGCAACCGCTCGATAGCGCCCACGCAGCGCTGCGCGCCGTGATGCGGCCGGCCGTGAGCAACCATTCGTCGGAATAACAACCCGGAAAAAAGCCCGCTTTCGCGGGCAACCCTTCTACGGCATCAAGCATCAGGAATCAATCTACAGACGCCCTGGCCTCACCCCTTCGTCGCCCCAAACGTCAAGCCGGCGACGAAGTGCTTCTGCATCGCAAAGAACATCGCCACCGACGGCAACGCGGCCAGAATCGAGCCCGCCGAAACGAGATTCCATGCCGTCGTCCACTGCCCCTTCAAGGCGGCAACGCCCACCGTGATTGGCGCGGCGTCATCGCCTTGCGTCAGACACAGCGCCCAGAAATAGTCGTTCCACACGAACGTAAACACGAGAATCGCCAATGCCGCGAGTGCCGGACGAATCAGCGGCAGCACGATGCGGAAGAACACCGTCCACTCGTTCGCCCCTTCGATCCGCGCCGCCTCGACGAGTTCAAACGGCAACTGCTTGATGAAGTTGCGCAAAAAAAGCGCACAAAAACCAGTCTGAAACGACACGTGGAACAGAATCAGCGCGCTCACGGTATTGAACAGCCCGAGTTGCAACGACAGATCGCGCACGGGAATCATCAACACCTGCACCGGCACGAAATTCCCCGCGACGAAAGTGGCGAACAATGTCGAATTGCCGCGAAAGCGGTAGATCGCCAACGCGAAGCCGGCCATCGCGGCCAGGGCAATCGAGCCGACCACCGCAGGCACCGTAATCAGCACGCTGTTCCAGAAGTAATGCAGCATCGGCGAAGTGGTCAACGCCTCGCGATAGTTGTCGAACATCGCGAAGTGCTTCGGCCATCCCCAGTAGTTGCCCTCGCTCAGTTCTTCCGTCGAACGCACCGAGGTGACGAGCACCGCGATCATCGGCAGCAGCCAGATCAGCAAGGCGACGGGCAAGGTCAGTTTGTATGCGCGGCGCGTGAGTGGCTTCCATTTGTCAATCGGGATTGGAAACATGATCGGTTCCTTTATTGCTCGGCGCGCAGCATCCGCCGCAAGTGATAAACGATGTACACCAGCATGATGCCGAACAGCACGACCGCCACCGCCGCCGAATAGCCGATGCGGTAGTACTTGATCGCCTGGTCGTACATGTAATACGCGAGCACGGTCGAGCTTTCGAACGGGCCGCCACCCGTCATCACTGAAATGAGATCGAAGCTGCGCAACGCGCCGATGATCGTGACGACGATCGCCATGAAGGTGGTCGGCCGCAGTTGCGGCAGGATCACGTGCCATAGCATCGACCAGCCATGCGCACCTTCCATGCGCGCCGCTTCGATCTGCTCTGCGTTCAGCGACGTGAGCCCGGTCAGATAAAGAATCATGCAATAGGCGGTTTGCGGCCACAGCGCGGCGAACACGATCCCGAGCGTTGCATAGCGCGGGTCGCCGAGCACCGGCACGCCGTGGCCGAGCATCAACGCGAGCAGGCCGAAAGTCGGGTCGTAGAACCACGAGAAGATCAAACCGACCACCACGCCCGACAACACGAATGGCGCGAAGAACAGCGACTTGACGATGCGGATGCCAGCCACCGCCTGGTTCAGATATAACGCGACTGCGAGGCCCATCGGCGGAGCGAGCAGAAACAACACGAGCCAGATGAGGTTGTTCTTCAGTGCGGTGTAGAACGTCTGCGTGTGAAACAGCTCCACATAGTTCGCGAGCCCGATGAACGACGGCTCCGTCATACCGTCCCAGTTGAAGAAACTCAGCCGGATGGTCGACAGGATGGGCCAGACGACGTAGATCGCCACCATCACGCAGGCAGGCGCGAGAAACAGGAACGCGGCACGCCGCTGCCGGCGCGCGGTCGGCGTGGGACGGCGTCGGCGCGGCACAGCCGATGGCCCGCCACGCACCGCGCCGCCCGGTGCAGGCGCTCCCGGCGCACCGGGTTCAACAGGGGCGCCGACGGTGTGACGGCTCACGGATTGCGACACGATCTTTTCTCCTGTCGACCAGAGTTGGCGCTTCAGCGCCTTACTCTGGTCCCATGCAAAGCGGTCGGCCGGAGTAAGTGCTTCAGCACTTACTCCGGCCCCATGCAAGGCCCTTGCTCTGGTCCCACGCAAGATAGTTGCCAACAAATACAACGGCAAAGCGGCCCCCAGGCCGCGCCCGTTCACTTCTTGTAGATCCGCTTGCGCGTCTGCTCGAGTTGCGCGAGCACGTCGTCGAGCTTGGTGGGATCGGAGACGAACTGTTGCATCCCCTTCATCCCCTCGTCGGCCATTTCCTTGGTCATATCCCGATCGTAGAACTGCGCAATGCCGCCCTTCGTATTCGCGAGAATCTGGAAGCCGATCTTCGAGATCGGGTCTTCAGGTTCGGGCGACTTGCTGTTCGCCGACAGCGAGCCGAGCCCGGTCGCCAGTTGCGCGCCGATCTGCGGCGTTTCGACGAAGGCGAGGAACGCGTGCGCATCCGCCTTGTTCTTCGCTTTCGACGGGATATGCAGCGATTCGACCGGGCCATCTTCCGCCGTCGGCACCTTCGGGTCGATCACCGGGAACTGGAAGTAGCCCATTTGCGGCTTCACGTTCGCCGGGAAACCAGCCGTGATGAAGGTGCCCATCAGCATCATCGCGGCCTTGCCCTGGAACAGGAACGGCTGCACCGAGTCCAGATCGTAGGAGAGCGAATTGTCGATGAAATAGCCGGCGTCCAGCAGTTGCTTCCATGTCGTGTAGACCTTCTTCACGCGCGGATCGGTGTACGGAATCTCACCGGCCATCAGCTTCTGATGGAACGCATTGCCGTTCAGACGCAGGTCGAGATAATCGAACCAGCCGGCGAGCGTCCACGCGTCACGGCCTGCGACGGCGATCGGCGTGATACCCGCGGCTTTCAGCTTCTTCGCAGCGTCGAGAAACTCATCCCACGTTTTCGGCTCGCCCTTCACGCCGGCTTTATCGAGCAGATCCTTGCGATAGAACATGCCCCACGAGTAGTACACCGTCGGCGCGGCGTATTGCTTGCCCTTATACGACGACGCTTCTTTGGTCGACGCATACATGTCGTTCCAGCCGTTCTTCGCCCAATCGCCGCTCAGATCTTCGAACAGGCCGCGCTGCGCGTAATACGCCATCCGCTCGCCGTCATGCCAGTTGACGATATCGGGCGCGACGGTGGAGAGCCAGCCGGGCAACTGCACCTTGTACGCCTCTTCATCGATGAACGACACTTTCACGTCCACCCCGGGATGCGTCTTCTTGAACTGGTCGATCACCGACTGCCACACCGCGCGTTGGCTTGCGCCCTTGAACGCGATATTCACCGCGAGCGTACCGGCCTGCGAAGCCGTGCTGACGACCGATGCCCCCGCTGCCGCCGCAGCCAACGCGAATGCCAACAGAATCTTGCGTGGTTTCAGTTTCATGCTGCCTGTCTCCTTTATGCCTTGATTGAGCGTCGTTGTTTGTTACTGCGTGGAATCCTCTTCAAGCTCCTCGCTTCGGCGCATCAGCGCGACCGGTAGACTGCCACATCTTGCGGCGCGAGCGTGCGTGAACCGATCACGAAAGCGTCGTCAGCCACGTCACCGAGCGTATGAATGGCGTCGCCGTAGTTGAACGCGTAGGTCAACGCGCCGCGCCGGGCGACGCGCACGCTCTCACCAAGTTGCATAGTCGCGACACCGGCCTCCTGCGCGATCCGCTCGAACAGTCGCACCGTGAGCGCGTCGTCGAACAGACTCGCAAAGTAATGAAACGCGCCGCCGCGCACATACGCGGGATGGCCATCCGCAAAACGGGCGCGCACGTCGAGCGCGGCTGCCCCATCGCTATCGATGAAATCGCGCCAGTGACGCGCGTAGCCGTCGTCATTGCCCGTCTTTTTGCTGTCAGCGAGACGCACGCCGTCGGTCACATTCGGCCGCATCGATTCGACACGCCACACGCGCGCCGGCAGCACGGAGGCCAGCGGGCCCGGCGGCAGCTTCGCCGGAATCCGCAGTTCGGGCGTCTTCGAACCGGTACGCGGACCGAGCACCACCTGCGCGCCCGAGCGGGCGAGGCGCGCCGCGAAATCGTCGGGCACGACCGGCAACGGCGGCACGACAATCAGACTGTAGCCATCGAACGGCGCGTTCACCGGCACGACGTCGACATCGAGGCCGAGTGCACGCAACGCCGAGTAATACTCGAACGCGAAGCGCGGATAGTGAAAGTCCGCCCCTTGCGGATGAATCTCGAACAGCCACTTCGCCTCGTAGTCATAGACGAGCGCGACCTTCGAACGGATTGTGGCGTTGGCATCGGCATTCGCGGCGAGCACCGTGCGAATCTCGTCCGCCACCTGAGCCGCCTCGTTGCCGCCGACGTCGAGCCGGTTGTCCGGCGTGTTCAGCCCCGCGTGCATCTGTTCCTGCGCGAACGGCGCCTGACGCCAGCGGAAGTACGACACGCAGCCCGCGCCGTGCGCGAACGCCTCCCAACTCCACAAGCGCACCATACCCGGCAGCGGCGCCGGATTCCACAGCGCCCAGTTCACCGGACCCGGCTGTTGCTCCATCACCCAGAACGGCAGCTTCGACATGCCGCGATACACGTCGTGATTGAACGACGCGAAGTCGGGATGGCCGCTGCGCAGCCAGCGCGCCTTCACGTCCGGCGCGAACCATTGCTCTTCGAGCGCGCCGAGCGGATAGCTGTCCCAGCTCGCGACGTCGAGATCGGCCGCAACCTTGTAGTGATCGAACTCGGTGAAGAGCTGCATGAAGTTGTGCGCGACCGGGCGGCCCGGCGAATGCGCGCGAATGATCTCGACCTGCATGCGGTTGTAGCGCACCACTTCGTCGGAAGCGAAACGCCGGTAATCGAGGCGGTGGGAAGGATGCGCTTCGGTGACTGTTGCCACCGGTGCGTCGATCTCATCGAAGCTGCGGTACTCCATGCTCCAGAACACCGTGCCCCACGCGTCGTTCAATGCCTCAATCGTGCGATAGCGTGCCTTCAGCCATTCGCGAAAGCGCTGCACGGCCGCCGGCGAATAGCTGACTACCGTGTGATGGCAGCCAAACTCGTTGTCGGTCTGCCAGTACGCGACTGCCGGATGCTTGCCGTAACGCTCGGCCACCGCCGTGCAGATGCGTTGCGATTCTTCGAAATACGACGGCGACGAAAAATCATAATGACGCCGCGAGCCGAATGCGCGCGGCCGTCCGTCTGCGCCGATCGGAAGAATGTCAGGATAACGATCGATCAGCCACTTGGGCGGCGTTGCGGTCGGCGTGCACATGACGATCTTCAGCCCGGCCGCGCCCAGCACGTCGATCGCGCGATCAAGCCAGCCCCAGTCGTATTCGCCGGGCGTCGGCTCCATACGGCTCCATGCGAATTCGGCGATCCGCACCTGCTCGATGCCGAGCGCTTTCATGCGGCGGGCGTCGTCTTCCCACATCGACTCCGGCCAGTGTTCCGGGTAATAACAGACTCCAAGGCGCATCCCAATGTCCCCTAACGTTATGCGTAGTGTTCGACGGATTCGAGCGAAACGGCCGCAAAGCCGTCTTCTGTAAACAGATGGCAGGCGACGCGGGGTACGCGCAAGTGCGCAGCGTCCCCGGGTACCAGGCGCGTATCGCCCGGCGCTTTGGCGATCAGCACGGCGCCGCCGGGCTGATCGAGGTGAACGTAGCTGTGTTCGCCGAGTTGCTCGACGAGCGATACGGTGCGCGCGAGCACACCGTCGGCAGACCCGGCAGTTGAAGCGGACGATGCGTCGACGAACTCCAGATGCTCGGGACGTACGCCGAGCGTGACCGTTTGCCCGCTTTGCAGCCCTTCGCCGCTGACCGGCACGCGCAAGTCTTCAGCGGTGTGGTCGAGCATGATGGCCACGCCTTGCGGATCGATCGACGTCACTTTGCCCGGCAGGAAATTCATCCGGGGCGAGCCGATGAAACCGGCCACGAAGCGGCTCTTCGGACGGTGATACAACTCGAGCGGCGCGCCGATCTGCGCCACGCTACCGTAGCGCTCGGTGTCCTTGCCTGCATGCAGCAGCACGATCTTGTCGGCGAGCGTCATCGCCTCGATCTGGTCGTGCGTCACGTAGACCACGCTCGCCTTGGCGAACTGCTTGTGCAGCCGCGCGATCTCGACACGGGTCTGCCCGCGCAACGTAGCGTCGAGATTGGACAACGGTTCGTCGAACAGAAACACGCCGGGCTCGCGCACGATGGCCCGGCCGATCGCGACGCGCTGCCGCTGCCCGCCCGACAATGCCTTGGGCCGCCGTTCGAGCAACGCCTCGAGTTGCAGGATGCGCGCGGCTTCACGCACCTTGCGGTCGATTTCGTCTTTCGGGGTTTTGGCGAGCTTGAGGCCGAAGGCCATGTTCTCGAACACCGTCATGTGCGGAAACAGCGCGTAGCTCTGGAACACCATCGCCACGCCGCGCTGCGCAGCGGGTACGTCGTTGACGAGCTTGCCGCCGATCGACAGGTCGCCGTCGCTGACGTCTTCGAGACCGGCGATCATCCGCAGCAAGGTGGACTTGCCGCACCCCGACGGGCCGAGAAACACGCAGAACTCGTTCTCCGCGATCTCGAGATCGACGTCGCGGATCACCAGCGCGCCATCGCCATACGCCTTCTGCACCCCTCTTAACGAAATGCTCGCCATTGCATCGACTCCGTGATTTAATCACCTCGAAGTCGGAGATTAAGCGCTTAATCAGCGGACCCGAAAAAATCGATCGCTTGCGATCGTTGGGTCCGGCCGGTCTCCGATATCGATTGTTTGTGCGACAGATGGTGCCGCGCCTTGCGCCGCGACGCAAATGTCGAACAGCCATCCCAAATATTGAAAACACCATGCCCACACTTAGCGAAGTCGCGCGTCATGCCGGCGTCACCCCTGCGACCGTCTCGAACGTGTTGCGCAACCGCGGCCGCGTCGGTGCGACGACCCGGCAGCGGGTGCTCGATGCCGTCGAGGCGCTTGGCTATCGCCCGCATCTGGCCGCCCGCGCGCTCGCCGAAGGCCGCGCGCCGACGCTTGCGCTGATGGTATCGAGCATCGCCAATCCGTTCTATCCGGAGTTCGCGCTCGCCGTCGAACGCGCGGCGCGCACGAGCGGCCATTTCGTGATCATCTGCAATACGAACGAAGATCCGTTGAGCGGCCGCGCGTATCTCGACCAGATTGCAGGCACGCTGTCCGAGGGCGTGCTCGTGACGAACGCAAATCTCGACTTCGCCGACCTTCATACGACCGAAGCGCGCGGCACGCCAGTGGTGCTGTGCATGTGGGAACGGCCGCACGAACCGCCCGGGCTGCCGTGCGTCGCGGTCGACTTCCGGCGCGCCGGCGAACTGGCCGGCGCGCATCTGCTGGAACTTGGGCATCGGCGGATCGGCGCAATTGTCGGCAGCAAGGCTTCGGGCATTCATGCGGCCCGCTACGAGGGTTTCGTCGATGCGCTGCGCGCGGCGGGCGCGCCGAAGAACCGCGTCCGGCATGCGGCCGATACGATTCATGGCGGCTACGTCGCGGCGCGTGCGCTGCTCGAAGCCGATCCAAAGCTCACCGCGATCTTCGCGACCAACGACCTGCCTGCGCTCGGCGCGATGCACGCCGCCGCCGATCTCGGCTTGAGCGTTCCCGGCGAGCTGTCAGTGATCGGCATCACCGACATTCAACTCGCGCGCGACTCGCGGCCCGCGTTGACCACAGTGGCCGTACCTACGGTCGAGGTGGCTGGACTGGCAGTCTCGCTGCTGCGCGAGCTGATCGAGTCGTCGTATGGCCAGGCAAGGCGCGGCGCAGCCGACGTGCCGATGCGGGTCTCTTCCCCGCCCGAACTTGTCGTGCGGGCCTCCACGGGTGCGCCGCGCGCGCGGTGATGCGGCCGTAAAAGCAGCGCAGTCTTTCATGATCGGCTGCCAATTCGTAGGGATGCCAGGAGTCGCGCAGCGGATGCTACAGCGCGTCGTCACGCAACTCGAGACGAAACGGCAAACGGTTCTGCCGCGACATCGACCTCTCCACGCGCTCGTATCTCGCCGCAACACGGCAGCGGCAATCACCTCGCCGCCACCGCGTTCGCTGCGCACGTCACGGTTCGCTCAATAGCCACGCGACGCCTACCGTTTTCCGGCAAAAATCGCATCATTCAGACGTCAAACACCTTTCGAATGAGCCAGGACTTTCCCGAAGCCCTGATCCTTCACCTTGCAGCGCACCACAGCCTGTAAGCCTCTCCCGACAAGGGCTGCCGCCTCGCGGCGTGCTCGCGCGCGTCAACGTCCCGGCGAAATTCTGCCTTGACGCAAGTCAGCACGCCTGCTGTACTAAATCAACCAAAGTGATTTAGGGGAGCAGTGTTCACCGTCACCGCCACGAGCGGCCACTTCACATCAACGCAATAACCCTGGTTGTCGACCGGCAGCGTTTCGCATCCGCCGCCGGCAGCCAGTAGTGCAGAACGTCGTCGCCAACAACCGGAGGAGCGTCCCATGAATCAGCATTCCCGCAGGCATCCTGTCGTCAGGAAAATCGTGTCGATGTGCGTCGCGGCATCGGCGGTGTGGTGTGCGAGCGCGAGCCAGGCCGCCGACCAGCCGGTCGTCGGCCTGATCACCAAGACCGACACCAACCCGTTCTTCGTGAAGATGAAACAGGGTGCCGAAGCGGCCGCCTCGAAAAGCGGCGCGAAACTGATCAGCGCCGCCGGCAAGTTCGACGGCGACAACGCAAGCCAGGTCACCGCGATCGAAAACATGATGACGGCCGGCGCGAAAGCGATTCTGATCACGCCGAGCGACACAAAGGCAATCGTGCCGAGCATCAGAAAAGCACGCGCCGCCGGCGTGATGGTGGTCGCACTCGATACGCCGACCGATCCGCAGGACGCCACCGACGCCCTCTTCGCTACCGACAACTTCAAGGCGGGCGTGCTGATCGGCAAATACGCAAAGGCCGCGCTGAACGGCAAACCCGCGAAGATCGCCACGCTCGATCTCGCGCCCGGCGTATCGGTCGGCGTGCTGCGTCATAACGGCTTTCTGGAAGGCTTCGGTGTGAAGGAAGGCGACCCGTCGGTCGTCTGCAGCCAGGATACGCGCGGCGATCAGGCGAAGGGCCAGACGGCGATGGAGAACTGCCTGCAGAAATCGCCGGATATCAACGTGGTCTACACGATCAACGAACCGGCCGCGGCGGGCGCGTATCGAGCGCTCAAGGCGGCGGGCAAGGACAAGAGCGTGATGATCGTTTCGATCGACGGTGGCTGCGAAGGCGTGCGCAACGTGAAGGCCGGTTCGATCGCCGCGACCTCGCAGCAGTATCCGCTGAAGATGGCCGCACTCGGGGTGGACGCCGGGGTCGAGTACGCGAAGACCGGCAAGAAAGTCTCCGGCTATCAGGACACGGGCGTGACGCTGATTACCGACAAGCCGATGTCCGGCATCGACAGCAAGGATACGAAGTTCGGCCTCGACAACTGTTGGGGCAACAAGTAACGCGCACTGTGTGACGTGCCCGCCGCGGCGGGCCGCAATCTGATTTGCCGCGTGGCCCGTATGGCACGCTCATGTATCGAGGACATCATCATGTCGACTCCTTCCGCGCCCGCGGGCCATTCACGCACTCTCGCCGACCGTCTGCCGTCGCTTGCCGAGGTCGGTCCGCTGATCGCGCTGGTGCTGGCATGCGGCTTCTTCATTTCGCAGAGCAGCCGCTTCCTGTCGTTCCAGAACCTCTCGCTGATCCTGCAACAGACCATGGTGGTCGCGGTCATTGCCATCGGTCAGACGTTGATCGTGCTGACTGGCGGTATCGATCTGTCGTGCGGCATGGTGATGGCGTTCGGCTCGATCATCATGACCAAATTCGCGGTCACGCTCGGCGTGCCGCCGATTCTCGCCATCCTGTGCGGGATCGCCGCGAGCACCTTGTTCGGCGCGCTCAACGGCGTATTGATCACGCGCATCAAACTGCCCGCCTTCATCGTCACGCTGGGGACGTTGAACATCGCGTTCGCGCTCACGCAGATCTATTCGAATGCGGAGAGCGTGTCGAACCTGCCCGACGCGATCATGTTCTTCGGCAACACGTTCAAGCTCGGTCCGGCGGACGTTACGTACGGCACCGTCCTCACGCTGCTGATGTATCTCGCCACCTGGTTCGTGCTGCGCGACACGGTGCCGGGGCGTCACTTATATGCGCTCGGCAACAACGCAGAAGCTGCGCGTTTGATGGGCCTCTCTTCGCAGAAGATCCTGCTCACGGTGTACTCGCTGGCCGGCGCGATCTACGGTATCGCCGCGCTGCTGTCGGTATCGCGCACGGGCGTCGGCGATCCGCAGGCGGGGCAAACCGAGAACCTCGACAGCATTACCGCGGTCGTGCTCGGCGGCACGAGTCTGTTCGGCGGACGCGGCTCGATTGTCGGCACCTTGCTCGGTGCGTTGATCGTCGGCGTGTTTCGCAATGGCTTGACGCTGATCGGTGTTTCTTCGGTCTACCAGGTGTTGATCACCGGCATGCTGGTGATTCTCGCGGTGGCCGCGGACAAACTCTCTCACCGCCGCGGTTGAGTACTCACGGCACTTGTCTTGCATGGAGCCCGTCATGTCGACACCTATTTCCGCTTCCTCCACGATGCCCGTTCTGCAGGCGCGCGGACTCGTCAAACGTTATGGCAACGTAACCGCGCTCGATGGTTGCGATTTCGAAGTGCTGCCCGGAGAAATTCTCGCGGTGATCGGCGACAACGGCGCAGGCAAATCGTCGTTGATCAAGGCGCTGTCCGGCGCGACCGTGCCGGACGAAGGCGAGATACTGCTCGACGGCAAACCGGTCAGATTCCGCAGCCCGCTGGATGCGCGCGCGCAAGGCATCGAAACCGTGTACCAGGAACTCGCGGTCGCGCCGGCGATGAGCATCGCCGAGAACCTGTTCCTCGCCCGCGAACTGCTCAAGCCGGGCTGGCGCGGCTCGCTCTTCAAAATGATCGACAAGCGCCGCATGCTCGAAGAAGCGACTGCGCATATGAAGGACCTGCAGATCGGCATCCGTTCGATGCGCCAGGCGGTCGAAACGCTGTCGGGCGGCCAGCGTCAGGGCGTCGCGGTGGCGCGCAGCGCGGCCTTTGCACGCCACGTGGTGATTCTCGACGAACCCACCGCCGCGCTCGGCGTGAAGGAGGGCAACATGGTGCTCGAACTGATCCGGCGCGTGCGCGATCGCGGGCTACCGGTGATTCTCATCAGCCACAACATGCCGCACGTGTTCGAAGTCGCCGATCGCATTCATATTCAACGGCTCGGCCGGCGCGCGGCGCTCGTCAACCGGAGCGATGTGCACATGTCGGAGGCGGTTGCGATCATGACTGGCGCAAAGGAAGCAGACGTCAAGGCGATTGCATGACGCGCGCCTCCTGCTGAGCGGATTCGCGACGATGGATACCACCGGCGCTCGCTCCCCGCTCAAACGCACGGTCGGCTCGAATCAGGTCGGCATGCGTCAATTCAACGAACGCATCGTGCTGCAGGCGATCCGCCTGCACGGGCCGCTGCCGAAAGCCGACGTGGGCCGCCTCACGCGTCTGTCGATGCAGACAGTGTCGATGATCGTCGACCGTCTGATCGACGACGGCCTGCTCGAAAAACAGGCGCGCGTGCGCGGCAGGATCGGCCAACCGTCGGTGCCGATCGCGTTGCGCGCGGGCGGCGCATATACCATCGGCATCAAGGTGGGACGCCGCAGCCTTGACGTGCTGGCGATGGATTTTGCCGGTCATGTGGTGTGCCGCGATGTATTCGAGTATGCCTATCCCGATCCGCGCACGCTGTTTCCCGCGCTCGAAGGCAGACTCGCACGCGTAAAGCGCACGCTCGGCGCGAACGCCGCCAAGGTAGTCGGCGTGGGCGTCGCGGCGCCGCTGTGGCTAGGCGGCTGGCGCGACTTTCTCGGCGCGCCGCCGGACGCGCTCGACGCCTGGAACGAGATCGACTTGCGCGCCCGCATCGCGACCATGACGGGCCTGCCGGTGGAGTTCGCCAAAGACACCACCGCTGCCTGCGCGGCCGAACTCGTGATGGGCCAGGGTCGCGGCATTCACAACTTCCTGTATCTGTTCGTCGGCACCTTCATCGGCGGCGGGCTCGTGATCGACGGACGCCTGCATGGCGGGCCGCATGACAACGCGGGCGCCGTTGGTTCGATTCCGCTGCGCGACGGCAGCGCGCGCAAACCCGCGCGGCAATTGCTGCACGCGGCTTCGGGCTTCGTGCTTGAAAAGCTGTTCAGCGACGCGGGCGCGTTGCCGGCCGCCGCACACGATCATCGCGCGCTGTCGCCGGAATTGTGGCGGCATACCGAACAATGGCTCGACAGCGCATGCCCGGCGATCGCCAGCGCGCTGACCAGTGCGGCCGCGTTGCTCGACCTCGAAGCGATCGTGATCGACGGCGAACTCGACCGGCAACTGGTGCGCGAAATCATTCGTCGCACCGAACGCGTGCTCGATCGCTTCGAATGGGAAGGGATGGTGCGTCCGCAATTGCTCGAAGGCGCGATCGGCGCCGATGCGCGTGCGATGGGCGGCGCGATTCTGCCGCTGTATGCGCATTTCGCGCCGGTGCATGAGCTGTTCCTGAAACCGGCGACGGACACGGATTATTGAGCGCTGCTCACAGCGTTCATTGCTGAAGGCAAATAACACGCCATCACAACGCTCGCGCCATCACTTCGCCGCCACCTTCGCCATCACACCCGTCTTCGGCTTCGGACTATCCAGTAGCGGCTGCAACACGGGCGCCATCGACTTCAACAACTGCACCGACAACGCACTGGTGAATTCATAACGCGCCGCATACGGTTCATGCACCCATGCGGTCAACGTGCCGTAGAAACGGTCACCCATCGCGAACACGAAAGTCGCGCTGCGGTTCACCTTGCGCGACTCGATCAGCCGCGCGCCTTTGGCATAGACATTCAAGCGCTGGTCGCCTGTACCCGTCTTGCCGTACACCGCCAGCGTCTGGCCGTCGGGGAACGTCATGCCTTGCGCGAGCCGCCGCGCCGTGCCGCCCGTCACGACATCGCGCAGCAGCGTTTTCATCACGCCGGCGATCTCCGGTGACAACTGCTGCTCGGGCGCGACCGCCGCGCGCTTGAAGTGGGTTTCGTACGGCGTGTCTTTCGCGAAGTCGAGTTGCGTGAGGCTTTCGGTCGGCACCTTGTTGCCGTCGTTGGCAATCACGCCGATTAGTTGCGCGAGTGCGGCAGGCCGATCGCCCGATGCGCCGATCGCCGCCGCATACGAAGGCGTGAGCGTCGTGAACGGATAGCCGAGCGCCTGCCACGATTTGCCGATCGCGTCGTACGCGCGCAGTTCCACCATCCGCTTGATGCGGCGATCCTGCGTGGCGTGATAACGCGTCTTGAAGAGCCACGAATAGGTCGACAGCCGCACGTCACGGCTCGCTTTCTGAATCTCGTCGAGCGTGGCGGCAGGATGCGCGCGCAAATAGTTGAGCGTCCACAGTTCGAGTGGATGGACACTCGCGATATAACCGCGGTCGTTCAGATTGAAGCGGTCGATCGCATACTTCGAGTACAGGTTCGCGAGATCTTCATCGTCGAGCATCGACGCGGCCGGGGTGTTCTTCAGCGCCGCGCGCATCTGCGCGTTGAACCACGCATTCGATTCGTCCGGTGCGACGCTGCGCAACACGGTTGCCACCTTCGGCGGCGACTTGCGCACGCCGAGCACCAGCAGCGCCAACGCCTGATCCGGCGTCTTGCCGTGATACTTCGTGTAGAAACGGTTCATGTACACGCGGCTTTCCTGATCGGCGAAACGCGTCAGATACATCTTGCGGATCGCCGGGTCGCCGAGCCATTGCGCTGAGGGCCCCGTCGTCTGCACCATTTCGTAGTGGACGATGTCGCGCATCAGCCGCACGAACACCAGATTGACCGAATGCTGGAATGCGCGATGCACCGTCAGGATGCGGCTGTTGTCGTCGGACTCGAAGTTGTTGAAGCTCTGCGCGCCGCCGCCCGTGTAAAACGTTTCGCCGGGGCTGGCCGAGTATTTGCGCTCCACGGCCGCATCGAGCATCGGCTGCAACGAACGGTCCGAGGTGTGCGCGAGATAGTCGAGCGCCCAGCGCGTCAGCTGGTCGGTCGGATCAGGCTTCACGGCTTTCAGCTCCGCTGTGCTCAGCGGTGCATAACGCGCGTGCAGGTCGGAGATGATCTGCAAATACGTGACCATGGTACGCAGTTTCGCTGTCGAACCGAGGTTCAGGCGCGCGCCGGAGTTGATGTCGAACGGCTGGTTCACGCTATCGGTTTGCACCCGCACGAGGTTCGCGCCGTCGCGCCGCTCGAACAGCGTGAAGCTATAGGCGATTTTCGACGGATCGTCAGACGGCCGCAGCATCTCGAAGCCGACGAGTCCCGCGGCTTTCGCGCCGTCGCGCGTCGAGGCGGCGGCGAGCCGTTCGCTGACAGCCTGCTGCACGGCGTTGTTGAGCGTGCCTCTGGCCTGCAGATCGAGACGGTCGAGTTCGTAGAAACTCGACATGCCGAGCGAGGCCAGCAGATGCGAGCGCATCGACGTGACGGCCTTGCGCGATACGAACGACCCGGCGCTCTGCGTAGCGACGGGCGCGCGATGCAGTTCGACATGCGCGGACAGCGCCGCATCGCGTAGCTCACCCGGCACCACGCCGCCGCTCGCCAACAAGCGCAGATAGCTGTCGGTCAGCCGTTCGAGCTCGCCATAGCCGCGATGCAGAAAATACGACGGCGCGCGTTGCGCGATCATTAGCGAGAGCACCTCGCGGAACGCCTTGCCCTGCTCCGCCAGGTTCTGTGCAGTCGAAGACGCATTCAGCAAGCGGTTGACGTCGCCGAAATCGCGTCCGTACCACGCGGCGAGGCCATCGCCGATGCCGTTAATTTCCCCGATCCCCGGTTGCGCAGCGAGCGGCACAGAATTCAGATAACGGACCACGATCTGCTGCCGCGCGGGCAACGTCTGCGGACCGTTCATATACGCTCGCACCGACGCCGATGCGATCTGCCGCAGTTTCTCCGGCGGTGTCGCCGTGCGGCCGCCCGCGGAGTGGCGGAATTTTTCGATCTGCGTGGCGAGCGTGCTGCCACCAGGCGCAGGCTGATGACTGTTGAAAACGCGCACGCCCTGGTCGGCCAACGCGCGGCTGAAGCGTCCCCAGTCGATTGCCGGATTGCGGTTCGGCTGATTGGGATCGAGTAGATAGCGGTCTTCGATGAACAGCAGCGAGTTCACGATGACCGGCGGGATGGCGTCGAAGCTGTCGTACACGTGGCCCGGAAAGCGGGCGTCGAAAAGCGGCGCGCCGGTGCCGTCGAAAAGCTGTAGCCCGGCAATGTCTTTTTCGGCGTATGGCAGGAAGAGACCGTTATCGGCCAGCGACAGCATCCGCTCGGAATCGCGTGCCTGCGCGCTGATTTCAAACCCGCGTTTCAGCAAACGTTGCTGGATCGAAGGCAGCAGTGCATAGCCGAGACGGCTGTCGTACGGGCCTTTGTCGGCTTGGGGAAAACGGATCGAATGGCTGGGACCGTCGGCGATGGAATAGCCCACGTCGCGAGTCAGTTCGGAGAGGTAGCGCGCCTGGAGCCGTGAGGTTTCGATCTCGACCTGCACGAAACGCGCCGCCCATGCCAGCCCGAGCAGCAACGCAGCCGCCAGCCCCCATTTGAACCACTTCCGCACTGGTGTCGTGCCGGTCGCGCGAAGCGGAAACCGAAGCAGTGGCCGATTCATGGCTGCTCTCCCCGAGCGATCGCCAGGCTTCCTAACCCGGCTGACTTCGGAGCCAGTGTAGCGCGGAACCTCGGGCCGCCATGGGTTCGGATTAACCCGACAGTGTCGCGGCTACAACACATCGTCGCGGCACATGGCAAAACGCGAATTAGCGTGAGATATTTGGGTCTTTCACGCGCCGGAATCGTGCCGCTTCAGGCGGCTTTGCGCTTTTGCGCCACCCATTTGCGCGTGGGCGCCGGCGCCGGCGCGTGCTCCAGCGCCGCGTCGCGTAACAACTCGATGAACTGTTCGGCCGGCGACGACAACACGCCGCCTTTGCGCGTCACCACGCCGAAGGTTTGTGACGGCGACTTGAGTTTGACGGGCACCACCCGCAGCATCTTCTGCCGGACGAACATCGCGGCAATCGCGGTCGGCAGCAGGGAAACCAGCTCGGGGCTGCTTTGCAGCAAGGCGACCGTGACAAACGTGGAGGCCGTCGAAATCGGGTTGTCCGGCATGTCGAGGCCGGCGAGATCCATCTCCCGTTCGAGCAGCGCGTGCAACGGCATGTGCGACGGGTACATCACCCAACGGTGGCCGGCCAGATCGCGCAACCGCACCTCCTTCCTCGGCAACGGCGGATGACCGTAGCCCACCACCACCGACAACGGCTCGTCGCCGAGCGGACGGTACTGATACTTTGACGGATCGGCCGCCACCGCCGCGCGGCCGATCACCAGATCGAGCCGGCCGTCGTCGAGTTGCAGCAGCATCCGCGCGCTGGTGTCTTCCATCACTTCGATCGACAGATTCGGCTGCCCCACATGCAGCCGGTTCAGCGCCGGCACCACGCACTCCGGAATCGCGCCCATGATCGCGCCCACCGCAAGCCGGCCGCCGCGCCCCGAGCGTATCTCGGCGACGTCCTGGCACAGCGCGGTCAGGTCCGTCGCGACGAGGCGCGCGTAGCGGATCACGCAGTGGCCCAGCTGATTCGGGATCATGCCGGTCTTCGAGCGTTCGAAGAGCGGCGCGTCGAGCATCGATTCCAGTTCCTGCAGTGCCTTGCTCGCCGCCGATTGCGTCATCGACATTGCGCCGGCGGCTTTGTGCAGGGACTTCAGGTCGTCGAGCGCGATCAGCAGTTGCAGCTGCTTCATGCGCAGTTTCGACAACAGCACGTTCAGAGTGTCTTTCATGGAACAAGTGTAAATTTCAGGAGGTGAGTCGTAAAAGCGATCACAAGATGGAAACAATTCAATATACCTGCGGCGCGGGCCGCCGTATAGTCGGCGGTGGAGACATTCAAACAGCTTCACCGATCATCCACGGACAACGACATCACCATGACCCAGGCATCGCATCCCACCGCATTGCGCGGCGTGTTCCCCGTCGCGCCGACCATCTTCGACGACGCCGGCCGGCTCGACCTCGAAGGCCAGAAACGCTGCATCGACTTCATGATCGACGCGGGTTCGAACGGGCTGTGCATTCTGGCTAACTTTTCTGAACAGTTCGCCCTGTCCGACGACGAGCGCAATACGCTGATGCACGTCGTACTCGAACACGTCGCGGGTCGCGTGCCGGTGATCGTCACGACCACGCATTTCAGCTCGTATCAGTGCGCGCAACGCAGCCGCAGCGCGCAGGCCGCAGGCGCCGCGATGGTGATGGTGATGCCGCCGTACCATGGCGCGACGATCCGTATCGGCGAGCGTGGCGTCTATGAGTTCTATCGTACGGTGTCCGATGCAATTCAGATTCCGATCATGATCCAGGACGCGCCGGTGAGCGGCACGCCGTTGTCGGCGCCGTTTCTCGCCCGCATGGCGCGCGAGATCGACAACGTGTCGTACTTCAAGATCGAAGTGCCGCAAGCCGCGAACAAGCTACGCGAGCTGATCGAACTGGGCGGCGATGCGATCGTGGGTCCGTGGGACGGCGAAGAAGCGATCACGCTGATGGCCGATCTGGATGCGGGCGCGACTGGGTCGATGACCGGCGGCGGTTATGCCGACGGCATCCGTCTGATCGTCGACGCCTATGCGGCCGGCGATACCGAAGCGGCCGCCGCGCGTTATCAGCAGTGGCTGCCGCTGATCAACTACGAAAACCGCCAGGGCGGGCTTGCCTCGTGCAAGGCGCTGATGAAGGAAGGCGGCGTGATCCGCTCGGATGCGGTGCGTCATCCGCTCCCGGCGATGCATCCGGCCACTCGCGAAGGTTTGCTGAAAGTCGCGCGGCGACTCGATCCGCTGGTGTTGCGCTGGGGTCGTTAAAAGGCGTTAGTCGGGCGCTGGTCGAAACGCGGCCGCGAATCCCTTCCGCTTCGAACGCTTGCCAGGCACTCGGCAAGGGTTCGAACCTTCACAGGAAGGAGCGCTACGCTCAAGCAACACCACGTCAAACCCGTCCGCGATGCCTTGTCCGTCCTGCATCGCGTGGCTCCGCGACCGGCTGCCGATTCGAGCCCGTGCAACGGCACTCCTCTACCTGCGCACGCTTCGTGCGTTCTTGCTCTTGCTATCCGATTAAGCCGCACCGCTTCGTTTGCGGTCGAGAGGCCGCACGCATAAGCGCAACGCCAGCCTCCGTTACCCTCCTTTGCCCCTCTGTTGCGCTATACGCATTCCATCGCCACACGGATGCACGCCGCGCGAAAAACCCGCATATAAGGCCGGGAAGAAAGTGAGTAACATAGGCCCGCAAGCCCACCCTACTTCTTTCCATGACCGCCGATCCTCGAGAACTGACGCCGGAGACCCTCGCCGAGTTGCTCGAACGCATTGCCAGGGAAGATGAAGCGGCGTTGCGCGAGCTCTATGAGCTCGCCGCCCCCAAACTGTTTGGTCTCGCGCTCCATATATTGAGCCGGCATGAGTGGGCCGAAGAAGTCTTACAGGAGAGCTTCGTCAATATCTGGCGCTTCGCCGGCGACTATCGCCGCGCCCTGTCCGCACCGATGACGTGGATGTCCGCGATCGTCCGACACCGTGCTCTCGATCACCTGCGACGGGTCGATACGCAGGAGACGCAATGGAGCGATGTGTTGAACGATCTCGTGGCAAGCAGCGATCCGGATCCCGAAGCGTTGACTGGGGTCAGCCTGCAGGCACGCCTGTTGGCCGGCTGCATGCAGCAGCTGGAACCGGCGCAGCGACAGGCGGTGGCGCTTGCCTACCTGCGCGATCGGAGCCATAGCGAGATCGCCGACATGCTGAGGGTGCCGCTCGGCACCATCAAATCCTGGATCAGACGCAGCCTCGCCAAACTGAAAACCTGTCTGGGAGGCGAGCAATGAATTTGACTCGCTATCCTCGGCTCGTCGATCTGCTGGCCGCCGAGTACGTGCTCGGCACGTTGCGCGGCGCCGCCCGGCGGCGCTTTCAACGGTATGCGGACCAGGATGCGTCGATCCGTACCGCGATCGACGCCTGGCAGCGGCACCTCGCGCCGATGGCCGAACTCGCCGAGCCGCGCATGCCGCCAGCGGCCGTGTGGGAAGCGATCGAGCGGCGTCTCGGCCTGCGCGCCGCGCGCGAAGCCGCGCGGCCGCGTAGTGGAGCGGCAACGCCGGCGCGTCCTTCGCGCGGACTAGTCGACAACCTCGCGTTCTGGCGCGGCTGGGCGATCGGCGCCACGGCGCTCGCCGCCATCGCCGTGGTGGTCGCGGTGCGCGCGCTGTTGCCGGCCGCGTCAGTCCCGACTGCGCCGACACCTGCGCCGACCATCGCGCAGAAACCGGCACCGTCCGTGTCGCATGTCGCCGTGCTCAACAGCACGGACGCGCGTCCGGTCATGCTGCTCGCGTGGGACGAAGGCCGCTCGACGATGACGCTCCAACCGCTCGGCAAGGTCGACGTGCCGCCCGGCCGCACGATGGAGCTGTGGGGCATTCCGGCGAATGGGCATCCGGTGTCACTCGGCTTGCTGCCGGACAGCGCGACCGGCACGGTCACCGCGGGTCAGCAAAAGCCTGAGAATTACGAGGCGCTTGCGGTATCGATCGAAGCGCCGGGCGGCTCGCCGGACCACCATGCGCCGAGTGGTCCGGTCGTGTTGACGGGCAAGCTGCTGCCGGTGTCGTAAGCTGGGGTCTTTAGCCGTATGGCGAGGCCGGCGTTCGCTGCGTGCGGGTGCTGGACATTTGTTTGGAGTGTTGAGTGTTGAGCGCCGAGCGATGCCGCGACGCTGCGCCCCTTCGTTGTCACTCCACCCGAGCGCAACTGGACGCGAGCGCGCGATTGCGGGTACCTTAGCCCCATGCAAAGCTTTTACGAAGCCACCGTCACCCGCCCATCCACCTATGCGCCGCTGGCCGGCCAGCGCAGCGCCCCTGTTTGCATCATTGGCGGCGGGCTCGCTGGCCTCTCGACGGCGTTGGGACTCGCGGAGCGCGGCGTCGGCGAGGTGGTCGTCCTCGAAGCGCAGCAGGTGGGCTTCGGCGCATCGGGACGCAATGGCGGCTTTGTGTTCGGCGGCTACAGCCTCGATTGCGCCGACCTGCTGAAATCCCTCGGCCCCGCTCACGCCCGCGAACTCTATACGCTGACCACCGACGCTGTCGATCTGATGCGCCAGCGCATTGCGCGCTACCGGATCGATTGCGATGCAACCGATGCCGGCGTGATCCTCGCGAACTGGTTCGACGAACCGGCGCGCCTCGATGCGCAGCGGCGCCTGATGCGCGAATCGTTCGGCGTCGAATGGGAACCCGTGCCGGCCGCGCAACTCGCTTCGCAACTGAAGACGCGCCGCTATCACGGCGGCCTGTTCGAGCGCAACGCGTTCCATTTTCATCCGCTCAAGTACGTGCTCGGCGTCGCTGATGCCGCGGCGCGCGCGGGCGTCACGATCCACGAGCACTCGCCGGTCGTGCGCCTGCAGCGCGCGGGCGCGGGCTTCGTCGTGCACACGCCGCAAGGCGCGCTCGACGCGCGCCACGTCGTGATGGCGGGGGGCGGCTACGCGCGCAACGTCTACGCGCGCGTTGAACGCGCGGTGCTGCCGATCGCCACCTACGTGATGGCGACCGAACCGCTCGGCGCGCGCCTGCACGATGCGATCGACACGCGCGCCGCCGTCTACGACACCCGCTTCGCGTTCGACTACTACCGGCCCTTGCCCGACACGCGCATTCTGTGGGGCGGCCGCATCTCGGTGCGCGACCGCTCGCCCGACACGATCGCGCGACTGCTGCGGCGCGATCTGCTCAAGGTCTATCCGCAATTGCGCGATGTGCGGATCGAGTACGCCTGGGGCGGCCTGATGAGCTACGCGCGGCACAAGATGCCGCAAATCGGCCGCAGCGCGGACGGCGTCTGGTACGCGGTCGGTTTCGGCGGACACGGCATGGCGCCGACCACCGTGTCCGGCGAACTGCTCGCGGCGGCCATTGCCGGCGAGCGTCCGGTGCCCGACGCGTTCGCGCGCTTCGGCCTGACACCCGCCTTCGGCGCGCTCGGTCTCGCCGCCGCGCAACTGACCTACACCACGATGCAGACGCGCGACGCGCTCGCCGCGCGCCGCCGGCCCACGCGCTCCGTCGTCTGACCATCCCAATACGCCGCCACTTATGCCCGAGACCCGCGCCAGAGGCCAGTTTCGCCATGCTAGAATGCGCCGTCACTGCCGCTCGAATACACAATGAAAAAGGGAAGCAAGGCCGCCGAGCCTGATACCAACGGCATCCCGTCCGATACGCCGCGTGCAGACGCCCGGCGCAAGTACGACCCCGAACAGACGAAGCGCAACATCCTCGACGTCGCGACCCAGGAATTCTCCGCGATGGGACTGACGGGCGCACGCGTCGACGCCATCGCGGAACGCACGAACACCACCAAGCGCATGCTGTACTACTACTTCGGCAGCAAGGAAGGGTTGTACCAGGCCGTGCTGGAAAAGGTGTATGGCGACATTCGCGCGCTCGAACAGGATCTGCACGTCAGCGAACTCGATCCCGTCGAAGGCATGCGCGCGCTGGTCGAATTCACGTTCGACTATCACGACCGTCAGCGTGACTTCGTGCGCCTCGTGACCATCGAAAACATTCACGGCGCGAAGTACGTCGAGCAGGTGAAGACGTTCAAGGGCCGCAACGTCACCGTCATTCACACGATCGAAGATCTGCTCGCGCGCGGTATCGCCGCCGGACAGTTCCGTAGCGACCTCGATCCGATCGATCTGCATCTGCTGATCAGCTCGTTGTGCTTTCACCGCGTCGGCAATCGCCATACGTTCGGCACCGCGTTCGGCCGCGATCCGTCTCATCCGCGCCTGCGCGCAAGGCATCGCGCGATGATCGTCGACGCAGTGCTGCGTTTCGTGCGCAAGGAGGATTGAAGCGGGCCTGAACCGGTATCGCCCTGTGTCAGGCCAGCATGAAAATGAAAACGGGACGTGGGCTTTGGCCCACGTCCCGTTTCTCATTGGGCCAATAAAAGGCCGTTCAATCCGCCAGCACGATCCGCTTGATATCGCCAACGATGAAGATGTACGACAGCGCGCCGATCAGTGCGACCGCGCCGATGAACACCAGCGCGCCGACGAACGAGCCGGTTGCCGCAACGATGAAACCCACCACCAGCGGCGTGATGATGCCGGCCAGATTCGCGGCAAAGTTGAAGATGCCGCCGGTCACGCCGAGCAGCCCTTCGGGCGCGATATCCGACACGAGCGTCCAGCCCAATGCGGCCATTCCCTGTGCGAAGAACGCCACCGACAGGATCGCGATCACCACCACGTTGCTCTCGACATAGTTGGCGAGAATGATGGTCGACGCGAGCAGCAGGCCGGCGATGATCGGCAGCTTGCGCGCGACGTTCGGCGAGATGCCGCGGCGCAGCAGCCAGTCGGAGAACACGCCGCCGAACATCACGCCGATCGACGCTGCGATGAACGGCATGATCGCGAAGAAGCCGATTTTCAGCCACGCCATGTGGCGCTCGGTGGCGAGGTACGTGGGAAACCACGTGAGGAAGAACACCAGCGTCGAATTGCCCGCGAACTGCCCGAGGCAGATGCCCGTCAGTTGACGATGCTTGAGCAGGCGTCCGATGGTGCGCCATTCGAAGCCGCTCTTCGCAGGCGCCGCCACGGCGTCGCTCTTGCGGCTATGCGTGAGACCGCCGCCCGCTTCGATATAGTCCAGCTCTTCCTGATTGGCCCGCGGATGCTCGTGCGGTTCGCGATAGAACATCCACCAGATCAGCCCGAACACGATGCCCACGCCGCCCACCACATAGAACAGCGAACGCCAGCCGAACGCGCCCATCAGCATGAACAGGAACGGGCTGAAAAACGCGAGGCCGATATATTCGCCGACGGTGTACGTGCCCGTCGCCATCGCGCGTTCGCTTTGCGGGAACCAGGTGGCCACCACGCGGCTGTTGGTCGGAAAGCAGGGCGCCTCCGACACGCCGAGCCCCAGCCGGAACGCGAACAGCGCGCCGATACCGTGCACCAGGCCTTGCGCGAGCGTGCACAGGGACCAGAGCGTCATCGAGAGGAAATAGGTCACCTTGCTGCCGAAGCGGTCGAGAAACAGGCCGCCCGGAATTTGCGCGGCCACGTAGCTCCAGGAAAAGACGGAGAACAGCAGCCCCATCATCGCGGCATTGATGCCAAGTTCTTTGGTCAACTGCGGCGCCGCGATGCCGAGCACCGTGCGGTCCAGATAGTTGATCATCGTGCCGACTGCGAGCAGTCCGAGAATCTGATAACGGGCCTTCGAGCGGCGCGCGGTGTTCACCGTGGCGCCCTTCTGATGAGGCGTGCTGGAAGAAGTGGATTGAATCGGTTGCGACATGTCGAGCTAGTCTCCTCGTTCTGTTTATCGTTGCAGCAACGACTGAAAGTGCGTATACACGCGTTCGGCGTCCGGCTCGAGCCCCGTGAAGATGCGCATCGCGTCGACCGCCTGATACACCGCCATGCCGCCGCCGCTCAGCGTGCGGCAGCCGAGGGCTTCGGCTGCCTGCAGCAAGGCGGTGCGGATGGGGAAATAAACGATGTCCGCGACCCACAGATCGCGGTGCAGCAATTCGACCGGCAACGGCAGGCCCGGCAATTTCGCCATGCCCGTGGGCGTCGCGTGAATCAGACCGTTGGCGGCGGCGAGCGATTCGGCGAGCGACGTGCCGGCGCTGACCGTGCTGGACGGAAAGCGCTTTTGCAATTCGTCGGCGAGCGAAGCGGCACGCGCGGCGTCCACGTCGAACAGCGTGAGCGAATGCGCGCCCATCTGCAGCGCCGCATGCGCGACGGCCGCGCCCGCGCCGCCCGCGCCGAGTTGCACGACGCGCTCCAGCGATACGTCGGGCAAGCCGCGCTGGAAGGCACGCGCGAAGCCGGACCAGTCGGTATTGTGGCCGATGCGCTTGCCGTCCTTGAACAGCACCGTGTTGACCGCGCCGAGTGCGCGCGCGTCGTCGGACAGTTCGTCGAGCAGTGGAATCACCGCCTGCTTGCACGGATACGTGATGTTCAGACCGTTGAAGCCCATGCGCTCGGCGGCGTTCAGCAGGTCCGGCAGCGCGGCGGCGTCGAGCTTCAATGCTTCGATATCGATGCGCCGATACACGTAATGCAGGCCGAGCTTGCTGCCCTCCTCCTCGTGCATCGCGGGCGTCAGCGATCCGCCGATGCCCGCGCCGATCAGGCCGACCAGATACGAATTCGGCGTCGCCTGGGAGCTGACCAGCGCGTTCGCTGGTACGTTTGCTTGTGTGTTCGCTTGTGTGTTCGCTTGTGTGTTCGCTTGTGTGTTCGCTCGTGTGTTCGCTTGTGTGTTCGCTTGTGTGTTCATTTGGCCGCCCTATTCTTAAGGATGGTCGCCATCCGCTCCAGAGCGAAGACATAGCCCTGCGTGCCGCAACCAACGATGATCGCGTCCGCCACCGCCGACACATACGAGTGATGGCGGAACGCTTCGCGCCGATGCACGTTCGAGATATGCACTTCGACGACCGGCTTGTCGATCGCGGAAAGCGCGTCGGCGATCGCAACCGACGTATGCGTGTAAGCGGCGGGATTGATCACGATGCCATCGACCTTGGTGCGCGCCGCGTGCAGCCAGTCGATCAACTGATGCTCGGCGTTCGACTGGCAGAAGTCGACCCCGAGACCGAGGCGCTCGCCCGCGTCGCGGCACAGCTTCGCGACGTCGTCGAGCGTTTCCGCGCCATAGATGGCCGGCTCGCGCGTGCCGAGCAGATTGAGGTTCGGTCCGTTGAGGACCAGTACGGAGGCAAAACTCATGACAACGACTCCTGCAAAGTAAGGCGCCACCTGACCACGCCATTCGTGGTTGCTCCTCGACGTGGAGCGAAGTGTGCACCCATCGACGAGTCTCGTCATTGGGGGTTTCTACGAATTTGTACCATCTAGTTAGTTTGTATAAACTGGCGAAACTTCCGTTAGAGTGGGCAATTCTGGCCTGCGTCTTGCGCATGCACATCACCAGCCGGCGTGTTTGCGCATTGCAGCATGCAGCGCGCGACACGCGCGGGCGCGCCGCGCTAACCGTCGTGCGTATTCTTCCACTGCCGTTCTGATTGTTTTTGCAGGAGCCGTTCATGCAACGTTCGATTGCCACCGTATCGATTAGCGGAACCCTCGTCGAGAAGTTGACCGCGATCCGGGCGGCGGGCTTCGAAGGCGTCGAGATTTTCGAGAACGATCTGCTGTATTTCGACGGCTCTCCCGCCGACGTGCGCCGCATCGCGGAAGATCTCGGGCTCAAGATCATGCTGTTCCAGCCGTTTCGCGATTTCGACGGCGTGAGCCCGGAGCGCCTCGAACGCAATCTGGACCGCGCGAAACGCAAGTTCGACGTGATGCACGAACTGGGCACGGACCGCATTCTCGTGTGCAGCAACGTGTCGCCCGACACCATCGGCGACGATGCGCTGATGGTCGATCAACTGGGCGCGCTGGCCCGCGCGGCCGAGGCGGCGGGCGTGATCGCCGGTTATGAGGCGCTCGCATGGGGTAAGCACGTCAAGACTTACCGCCACGCGTGGAAACTCGTCGACGCGGTGAACCATCCGAACCTCGGGCTCGTGCTCGACAGTTTTCACACGCTGTCGCTTAACGACACGGTGGACGCAATCGCCGAGATTCCGGGCGACCGCATCGCGTTCGTGCAGATCGCCGACGCGCCGAAGCTCGCGATGGACGTGCTCGAATGGAGCCGCCACTACCGGTGCTTCCCCGGCCAGGGCGATTTCGACCTGGCGAACTTCACCGCGCAGGTCGTGAAAACGGGCTATAAGGGTCCGCTTTCGCTGGAGATTTTCAACGACGGCTTTCGCGCCTCCCCCACCACGATCACGGCCGCGGACGGTCACCGCTCGCTGCTGTTCCTCGAAGAACAGACCCGCGCGCTGCTCGAAACGACTCCGCAACCGGTCGGCGACCTGTACCGTTCGCCGGCGGCGCCCGCGCACGTCGGCTACCAGTTCCTCGAGTTCGCGGTCGACCACAGCACGCGCGCGCAACTCGTCGACTGGCTCGGCAAGCTGCGTTTTCGGCAGGCCGGCGAGCATCGCTCGAAAGAGGTCACGCTGTTCCAACACGGCGCCGCGTCGATCGTGCTGAACGCCGAGCCCGATTCGTTCGCCAATGCGTTCTTCCAGCAGCATGGGCTGTCGCTGTGCGCGTCGGCGTTTCGCGTGGACGACGCCAATCAGGCGTTCGAACGCGCGGCCGGCTTCGGCTACGCGCCGTTCTCCGGTCAGATCGGCCCGAACGAGCGCGTGCTGCCCGCCGTGCAGGCGCCTGACAGCAGCCTGAACTATTTCGTCGACGAAACCCCGGATCAGCCCACGCTGTTCGAAGCTGATTTCATCCTCACCGACGTCAACGGTCCGACTGAAGTGGGGCCGCTTTCCCGTATCGATCACGTGTGTCTGTCCGTGCCGGCGAATTCGCTGGATACGTGGGTGTTGTTTTTGAGAACCGCGCTGGGCTTCCAGGCCGAGCCGGGCGTGCTGGTGCCCGACCCGTACGGACTAGTGCGCAGCCGCGCGCTGCGCAGCCGGGATGGGTCGGTGCGGATCGTGCTGAACGCATCGGTCGATCACCACACGGCGGTGGCCGAAGCGCTGCATACGTATCACGGCTCCGGCCTGAACCACGTGGCGTTCAGCACTGGTGACATCTTCAGCGCGATTCCTGAATTCGTCGCCGATGGCCTGCCGGTATTGCGCATCCCGCGCAATTACTACGACGATCTCGCCGCGCGTTACGCGTTGCCCGACGAGGTGCTGCAGGCGTTGTGCGCCAGCAATATCCTGTACGACCGCGATGAGCGTGGAGGCGAGTTTTTTCACGCCTACACGGAACAACTGGATCAGCGCTTTTTCCTGGAGATCGTCGAGCGGCGTGGCGGCTACGACGGTTATGGCGCGGCTAATGCTGCGGTGCGGCTTGCTGCGCAGGCGCAGCGGCGCAAGTAGGCGGCGGGCGGTTTGCTTTTCGCGCGGACCGGGGACGGGGGTTGGCTTGCGGTTGGCGGTTGGCAGTTGGCGGTCGGCGGTTGGCCGTTGGCGCTTCAAGCTTGATACTTGCAGTCTGAAGCTTAGCGGTTCGGCAGACCCGGCAGACGGCGCAATTCCAGCCGCACCGTCACCCGTCTCAGGCACGCCACATGCGACCTCACCTCGGGCATCCGCGCCGTCCCGATATAATGGCGCCTGATTTTTGCGGCGCACGCCGCGCGGCCGCGCCACATACGGGGGTCACATCCCTGTCGGCCGAATGAAACGCCAGGAGAGATATGAAGAAGTTTGCCGCAGTCCTGTCAGTTCCCCTGCTCCTCAGCGCTTGCGCGTACTTTCAGAAGAATCCGGACGCCGGCGAGCCCGTCACGGACACCACCACGCAGCGTTCCGTCAACGACGTCGTCGCCTGCCTGACCCAAGTGGCCACCCGCCACGACGCCGCGTTCAAATCCACTGCGATCCCGCAAGGCCAGATGCTCGATTTCGGCGATTCGAACATCATCAAGGTGCGCAGCGACAATGGCGCCACCACTTACCGTTTCTATGCGGGCAAGCGCCATGTCAACAATCTGTGGCTGGAGTCGGCCGGCAAAACCTGCGCGCCGTAAGGGTTTGCGGGTTAAGGAACCGTAAGCGGGACGCCTGGAAAGTTGTCCCGTTGCAATGTTCATGTCACGGTGTTACAGGACAATGAAGTCTTAAGAATCGTTTAAGACTCCGTCCGCATGATCCCCCGGACACGACCCCGCACGAGGTGCGCACCATGAACCAGTCCGATCCCAACACGAACGACACGCCAGCGCCGGCAAAGCGCCCCACCATATTGCGCCGTCTGCTGAGCCATCACGAACTGGCGACGCTGCTACTGCTGTTGCACGCGCCGATCGACGCGTCCGCGAAACCTGAGATTCCTCTGCTCCACGAAGCCGGTCTGATCGAAACGGTTTCCGGCGACGCTGGTTCATCGCATATCCGCCTGACGCGCGAGGGCAATGCAGTGCTGCGCGGGCTCGGCGTCAAGTAACGCGAGCCGCGCCTTAGGCCGCCGACTCGCGCGTCCAGGCAAGAGACCCGACGTGCCGGTGTCAACGCGTTTCGGCCCGTTCACGCGCCGGGCACCCAAGCATCCACACTCACTCCCACCCGGTTCAAGCCTGCCACACACCGTATCCCGCTTCGCGCAGCCCGATCGCCAGTTCCACTTCCATATCCTGTGCGCCGCGGTAAGGCATGGGATTGAACACTTCGTATAGTTCAGGCACAAGACGCAAGCCGTAATCGCGCACATAGCGGTTCGCCTGAATGCCGGCCTTATGCCGGTCAAAGCGCAAGTCAGGGTCCAGTCCCGTCATCCCCACGTACACGCAAGGCTTGTCGAACCGGTAGTCCGGATTGGCGCGGCGAAAGCGCGCCTCGTTCCAGACCGCGTCGTCGAGCGCGACGACGTACACGCAGTAGTGATGCTTGCGACGAACCATGGGCGGCGGTTCAACTCCGCGAGGTGCCGTGCAGCAGCATCCGGTATTCGCTCGGCGTGACGCCGACGGTCGCCTTGAATTGCCGCGTGAATGCGCTGTGGTCGGTGTAGCCGCAGAGGGCGGCGACATCGGTGACCTTGTCGTGCGAGACCAGCAGTGCGGTGGCCGCGTCCAGACGCGTTTTCAACAGCACCTGACGCGGCGTCAGATGAAACACTTTATGAAAGTAGCGCTCCAGTTGCGCGACCGACATATCCGCCATCGCAGCGAGCTGCTTCAGATTCAACGGCTGCACGTAGTTTTGCTGGATCGACTGCACGACTGCTGCAAGCCGGCTGTAGGCCGGGTGGCTGCTTTCGTCCGCTTTCAGATCGCGGGAAGTGCCGGCGAGCCCGACCACCTTCCCCGCGGGATCCCGCAGCGGCTGCTTGCACGTGAGACACCAGCCAGGCTGGCGGCCGGGATACAGGTGCAATTCCAGTTGGTCCAGCATCTGGCTGCCGACGCCGATGATCGCCTTGTCTTGCGCCGTGTAAATCCGCCCGAAGCGGCGCGGGAACACATCCTCGGCGGTTTTGCCAAGCAGCGCAGACTTTTCCTTGAAGCCGCAACGCGACGCCAGCGTGCGATTGACGAGCGCATAACGCGCGTCGGCATCCTTCACGAAGAACACGACGTCCGGCATCGCGTCGAACACCGGCTCGAGCAACCTGAAGTGCGACAGCATGTCCGACAGCGTGGCATTGTCCGGTTCGAGCGGATGAGCGAGTGTGTTCATCGTGCGGGTCCCGTTGGTCCGTTGCTGAAAAGGCGTATTCGCGAATCGCTTTGGCGCAGTTGGTCGATTATAAAGCGGCGCTTGAGCCGACAATATCCGGAGCCATCCGGCGACGTGTGCGTGCGGCAACGTCAGTCACCCGGCGGCGGCTGCGCGCCAGGCGTCATCAACGTGCCGATTTGCGCCGGACTGAACGGGGGACGCGGCGCGGCGGCCGGCCAACCGAAGTACACGCTCGCCGCCGCGCCGCAGATTCGTCCCTGGCACGCGCCCATACCGCAACGCGTATGCAGCTTGGCCTCGCGCCAGTCCGCGCAGTGGCGCACCTCGCCGAGGCTCACGTCTTCGCAACGGCACAGCAGCGTGGCATCGGCGGGCGGCGTGCGCGCGGCGTCCTGCAACGCGAAGGCGGTGTTGACGCGTCGGCCGAAGCGGCGCCAGCGCGCCCGTGTCGAATGCAGCGCCGCGCGCTTTGCAGCGGCAGCGCCGCTCGCCGCGAGCCCGGCGATCTCGCCCTCGACACACGCCAGTTCGGCGCCGCCGATGCCAGTGCATTCGCCTGCCGCAAACACACAGTCGACCGACGTGCGCTGCTCGCCGTCGACGACGATCTCGCCCGCGTCGCTGATCGCGCAGCCGAGCGCCTGCGCGAGCGTGATGTTCGGCACGAGTCCGTAGCCGCAAGCGACGCGCTCGCAATCGAGCGCCACCTCCGGCTGGCCGCCACGCCGAATGATCGCTCGCTGCACGCGGCCCGCGCCCTGCACCTCGCGCACGATACTGCCGGTCCAGTAACGCAGCCCTGCGAAACCACGCGTCATGCCGAGCGCCTGCCGCAACTTCGCAGGCTCGGTCAGCAGTGAAGCGCCGAAGCGCGCGACCTCGAACGCCGGCGCCTGCTCCACCACCGCTACCACCCGCGCACCGGCCGCGCGCGCTGTGGCGAGTGCGGCGATCAGCAAGGGACCGCTGCCGGCGATCACGATCCGTTCGTCACGCACCGGCATGCCGCCTTTGATCAGCGCCTGCAACGCGCCTGCGCCGGTGACGCCGGGCAAGGTCCAGCCCGCGAACGGTAAAAGCCGCTCACGCGCACCGGTCGCGAGGATCAATCGGTCATAGCTGATGCACACACCACCCAGTTCCGCCGATTCGAGCAACAAGCCGCGCGAAGCCAGTGGTGCGATTACGCGAGTCGATGGCCAGTGGGTAAGCTTGCTCTGCCGTTTCAATGCAACGAGAAGCGTGCGCAGCGGCGCTTGCGGCGCCTGCCCCGGACCTTGCCGCCATATCTGGCCACCGGCGCGCGGATTGTCGTCGATCAGCGCGACCGTGGCGTTTTCGCGCAACGCTGCGTGTGCGGCGTTCAGGCCCGCAGGCCCGCTGCCGGCCACGACGATGTCGAAGTGCAGCGTCATCGCGTGAGCGCCGCGTCGTGCGTGTGGATGATCTGGCCTGCGCGGCACAGTGTCTGGCAAGCCAGCGCATGTGACCGGCCATCGATCGAAACGCGGCACTCCTGGCACACGCCCATACCGCACAACGCACTGCGACGCTCGCCGCCGACCGAGAGCCGCGAACTCTTCACACCCGCGAGAACGAGTGCGGCGGCCACGGTCGTGCCGGCTTCGACATCGATACTCCGGCCATCGATGGTCAAACGGATGCGGGCCGTGTCAGCGTCTGCGTCAGTCATGAGCCACCTGCTCGACGAAACGGATGGGCAAATAAGGTTCCACGGGAATCGGCATGGCGCTCGCCGTGATCTGCGCGGCGAGTAGTCTGGCGGTGGCGAGCGAGGTCGTCACGCCCAGCCCCTCGTGACCGACAGCGAGCCACACACCGGGCGCAAACTCGCCAGCCGGTCCGATCAGCGGCAATCCGTCCGGCGAGGCCGCGCGAAAGCCGGTCCACGCGCGAATGCCGTTGAGCGTCGGCAGCACCGGCAGATAGCGCGCGGCGCGTTGCAGCATCTGCGCGAGTACAGGCATTTCGACGGCGGGATCGTTGGTGTCGAACTGGCGTGACGAGCCGATCAACAGTTGCCCCGTGGGCCGCGGTTGCACATTGAATGCCACCGACGTACCGGCCGCGTGGTGCGCGCTCTTGATATAGCCGAGCTCAAGCAGCTGATGACGGATCAGTCCAGGATAGCGGTCGGTGATCAGCAGATGTCCCTTCTTCGCTTGCAGGGGCAGTCGCGGCACGAGTTGCCGCGCGCCGAGCCCGTTGGCCACGATCACATGCGCCGCGCCGATGCGCTCGCCGTCGGCCAGCGTGACGCCGCCCGCGTGGACCGACGCAACCGGCGCTGCGAGCCGCACGTGGATGCTCGCAGCATTGGGCGATTGCGTCAGCAGCCACCCGGCGGCGGTGGGCGCATACACGATGCTGTCGTGCTCGATACGCAAGCCGCCTGTCAACGACGCGGCCAATGCCGGCTCGCAGTCGCGCAGTTCAGCTGCGCTCAGCAGTTGGGCGGCGACGCCCTGCGCTTCGAACGCCGCCCGCATCGCGCGGGCGGCCTCCCATTCCTCTTCGTCGGCGGCGGCCCACAGCGTGCCACAACGCGCAAACGCGTCGCGCGCGCGCAACTGCGGCGCGAGTGTGAGCCACAAATCGCGAGAATAGCGGCTCAGCGCGAATTCCGCGGGCGAGTCGTTCATCACGACGATATGGCCCATACCCGCCGCCGTCGCGCCGCCGCCGATGCGCCCGGCGTCGAGCACGTCGACCCGCATGCCGAGCGCGGCCAGTTCCGCCGCGCATGCAGCGCCGACAATACCGGCCCCGACGATCACCGCGTCCGCGCTCATGCCGTGCGAATGCCCCACGCGAATGGATCGCGCTCGTCGAAACAGATCCGTCCTTCCGCCATGATGTGCGCATGGCCCGTGATGGTGGGAATCACCGAGAGGCCGTCGCCCGCCTGAACGTAGCTCGCTTCGAACACGCTGCCAATAATGCTTTCCTGCCGCCACACCGCGCCCTCGGCCAGCTTGCCGTCGGCCGCGAGACACGCGACTTTCGCGCTGGTGCCGGTGCCGCACGGCGAGCGGTCGTATGCATTGCCGGGACACAGCACGAAGCTGCGGCTGTCGATGCCGTCGCGCGAACCGGGTCCGAAGAGTTCGATGTGGTCGATCAGCGCGCCATCCGCCCCGGTGATTTGCTGGGCGATCAGCGCATCGCGAATCGCCGAACTGAACGCGGTCAGCTCACGAACATCCGACGCGTCCAGTAAGCGCCCATGATCGGCGACGAGAAAAAACCAGTTGCCGCCCCAGCCGATATCGCCGGTCAACGTGCCACAACCGGGCACATCGACGCGCACCGCTGCACGATAGCGATAGGCCGGCACGTTGCGCACGGCGACGCTGCCGTCGTCGTTAAGCATCGCTTCGACCACGCCGACCGGCGTCTCGATCCGGTGATGCCCGGCGCCGATCCGTCCCATATGCGCGAGCGACACGACGAGCCCGATCGTTCCATGTCCGCACATGCCGAGATAGCCAACGTTGTTGAAGAAGATCACAGCGGCCGCGCACCTGGCGTCGTCCGGCTCGCACAGCAGCGCACCGACCACCACGTCCGAACCGCGCGGCTCGGTGACGATGCCCGCGCGCCAGTCATCGAAGCGCGTGCGGAAGATGTCGAGCCGTTGCGCGAGCGTGCCGCCGCCGAGCTCGGGGCCACCTGATACCACCAGACGGGTCGGTTCACCGCCTGTGTGCGAATCGATGATATTCAACGTTTTCATGACGCTCATGGTAGGAACGGCGAGCATGCGGGTCTTGGTGAGCGTGCGCGTGGATTGTGACGATTTCGGCATAGCGGTGAAGCGAGGATACGGGTGCGCTCGTGGAGAACGCTCGCGCGGCGCGCCCTTGCGGGCAGTATGCGTCGGATATCACGGCGACCGTGGATGGACGGCTTTACTCACCTGCTTTCGACTAATGACGGGTGCTGCCGCCAATGCGCTTTGCAACTTGATTCCCGCGGTAAAACCACGTCTTCATACATCGATCGACTATGCCCAAATCGTCATCCGCCGCGCGCGCTTCACGCAAGACAGCAACATTTTCCCTGCTTACACTTCGCTTCGACATATCACACTCGGGAGAGCAGTCGTGGCGCATATCTGGGAAGGCGTATTGCCGGCAGTCACCACCAAGTTCCACGCGGATTTCAGCATAGACCGTGGGTGGACCGGCCAAAACATCGAAGCGCAGATCAATGCGGGCGTGGACGGCATCATCGTGTGCGGCTCGCTGGGTGAGGCGTCGACGTTATCGCTCGACGAAAAGCTGCAGGTGCTCGACGTTGCCGTCGACGCTGCGCGCGGCCGCGTGCCGGTGCTGTTGACGATCGCCGAAAACAGCACGCTCGACGCCTGCCGCCAGGCCGAAGCCGGCAGCAAGCATGGCGCAGCGGGTTATATGGTGTTGCCGGGGCTGCGTTATCTGTCTGACCGACGCGAGACGCTCAACCACTTTCGCAGCGTCGCCGATGCGAGCGCGCTGCCACTGATGATCTACAACAATCCGCTCGCCTACGGCGTCGACATGACGCCCGACATGTTTGCGGAAATCGCCGACGAAAAGAAGATCGTCGCAATCAAGGAATCATGCGGCGATGTGCGGCGCGTGACGGATCTGATCAACGTGGTCGGTGACCGCTTCGCGATTCTTTGCGGCGTCGACAACCTCGCGATGGAAGCGATGCTGATGGGCGCGCACGGTTGGGTCGCCGGTCTGGTATGCGCGTTTCCGCACGAGACGGTGGCGATTTACAAGCTGCTGACAGCGGGACGCCTCGAAGAAGCCCGCGCGATCTATCGCTGGTTCGCGCCGCTCCTCGCGCTCGACGTATCGCCGAAGCTCGTGCAGAACATCAAACTGGCCGAGACGATCGTCGGTTTGGGCACCGAGCCCGTGCGCCCGCCTCGTCTTGCGCTCGCGGGCGACGAACGCAAGGCGGTCGAAGCGCTGATTCGCCGCGCGATCGAAACACGGCCGACGCTGCCAGCCGTTTGAGGCGGCAGGAGGGGTTAGCCGCCGCACGTGGCGAGCCTGTGCGACGAGGACCAGCACCCCATGAGCCTCGCGTTGCAGCGAGATATTTGAATCAACCAGATAGCACACGTTGCAATCTATATCCGTAGCCATACAACGGCATTAGGCGATAGCCATTCTGTGGTCGGAGGCCCAGCTTTGTTCGGAGCATCGAGGCGTGCGTGCTCAACGTCCGCAACGCTGGCTCGTCGGGCGCCCTTCTCCACACCGCCTCGATAATCTGCGCGTTCGGTAACGGCGCATCCAGATGCTGGAACAGGAGCAAGGCGAGCGCAAACTGTTTTGGCGTCAACGATATGAGTGCGCCACGCAATCGTAGTTCTCCGCGTCCGGAGTGGAACTCGAAATCGTCAAAAATCTGCGGACCAGACAAGTCGATCGGCGCGGAACATCGCCGTAAAAGCGCGCGAGTGCGCGCCAGCAGCATGGCCGATGTGATCGGTTTGACGAGATAGTCATCAGCCCCCGAGTTCAGGATCGATGACATGTCGTCATCGCTCGCACGTGATGTCAGAAACAGGACCGCAAGCGTGCGTGGAAGGTTCGCTCGAACCCAATGAAGCACTTCCGTCCCAGGCCTGTCCGGAAGCATCCAATCGAGCACCAGAAGGTCAAACGTCTGCCGCCGCAACTCGTGCAGCAACGCGCTACTGTCGACAAACTCCTGACATTGATAGCCTGCGCCTGTCAGTTGGTGAGAGACAAACTCCCGAATCTCCCTGCAGTCCTCAAGTACAGCGACCTTCATAATAACTTCCTACGATCGTCCAGCATTCGCCTTTTGCATTCTGCAAAAGCGCATCATTCGGTTAACGTTTGTCGTCGTGAAGACAGCGGTAGCCGCTGCCTGACATTCAATCCTTCATGATTGCGCTCAACGAACAGGTAAGGATGGCGAACGAGTCTACGATGATTCACGTTTTGACACGGATATTTCGCCCCCCGTTCTGGCAGGCAGAGTAAAGACACCATGGTTGATGACGGCGCTCGGCCCGCGAAAGCCTTTCCTTCCACGCCGACAAACGAAGTGACTCCAGGCAAACCATTCATTCCATTGCACAGAAACTTTGCGGCAGCGATCTGTCAATCGTTGACAGCAACGTTACGGGCGCGCTGTTAGCATGGAAAGTGCCAACGCTCTGAGAGCAGAAAGTCTTTATACGATGTGCCCTCGCAGTCCCGTCATTTGTGTTTCCTCGTCCTGTTATCGATGCACTACCCGTTTCTAAACGTTGTCGAGTACATTCTCATTTCGCTTGGGATATTGGTCCTCTTCTTGGTAGTCGACCGGAACGCAAGCAAGAGTATTAGCTCGATCAACGATTGCTCACAGCAGTCCTATGTAGCCGCATCGTGCGAAACAGGAGGTGCCGACGCGACACCTTGTTCGCCACATTGCGTTGAGGAAAAAGACATCTAATGGTCTTAAAGTCGCCCTTTTGCGACACTTGGCATCAATCGAAGCAGCCGCCGGTCTCCGGGAGAGAACATCTCCTGATAAGCTCGGTGCGAAGTTCGATCGAACTGATGGTGATATTGGAAGTGCAACGCAGATCTTTCCGGCGAGATCCTTCACTGCGCGCCGCATCAAGCAAAACCTAAAAAAATTCCGCCCCTCCCAGTCTCCCCAAAATCGAATCGACTCAACACAACCTGAACGATCTCAAGCAGCCCGTTTCGGCAAGGCGTCGCATTCTTCATCCGATTCAGCTTGACGCAAATGCAGCAGCCTGTAACCGCTCTTATAAACCGGTTGCAGACGAAATTCGTTCTGCGGCTCGATTTCGAGTAACAAACGCAGCCGCGACACGTGGCTGTCGATCGTGCGGGTGAACTCACGGAACTCACGGCCCCAGACCATGGCGAAGATATGGTCGCGCGACATCACGCGGCCAATGTTGGAAAAGAAGAGTGTCGCCAGCCGGTACTGAGTGCCGGATAGCGGCACCGGCTGATCGCGCAGCATGACAAGCTGCCGACGCGTATCGAAATGATAGGGCCCAACCTGGAAGCTCGCGCCGCCGAGGCGATCCGGATACGCGCGCCGCAACAATGCCGCGACGCGCTCGCGGAACTCGGCCGGGCGCAACGGCAACGCGACGTAATCGTCCGCGCCATTGGCGAAGGCACGCACCATGCTCTCTTCCAACGTGTCGCTCGATGCGAACATGACGGGCAGGCGGCCGTCGCCAACCGCGCGCACCGACCTCAGCACTTCGGCACCCGACAAACGGATGCCGTGCCAGTCCAGTACCAGCAGATCCACCGTGGAACGAGCGAGCGCCTTCGACATGGCAAGACCGTCGTCATAAGCCACACAGGCATGGCCGGCTCTCACAAGAGCTTGTTCGATCGACAAACGCATGACCGGGTCACGCTGAAGTACAGCAACGCGCATGGGTGGCTCTCAACGGGATAGCTGGGACGCCATTCTCCAGGGCATGTCGTCTCTATCCCATAGGAGCATTCTTAATTTTCATATTTAAGGAGCCGGTGCCGCGACGACGATTCAGAGCACTCCCAAAAAGCCCTGCTCCAGGGAACTTTCTTCCATCGAATTAAGCACTTCCCGAAGCGAGCTGCTTCCATCCTGTAAAATCCCGGCCTGGCCCTAGTCGTCATCGCGTTCGTCCTACCCGGGCGGCGCGCCGGTGTCCCGTGCTCTACCCAGCGCCTGCCACACTTCTCGCCCGACGACCGCCGTATTTCCACGCGCTACGTGTGGCTTCCCATTTCAAAACAACGACATAGCAATGCAAGCGACAAATCTGGGTGGAGCGCAGGCTGTCACCCCACGCCCTCTTGGGCGCAGCGACTATAAAACGCTCGGTCTCGCCGCGCTCGGCGGCGCGCTCGAGTTCTACGACTTCATCATCTTCGTGTTCTTCGCGCCGGCGATCGGCCAACTGTTCTTCCCAGCCGCGATGCCTGACTGGTTGCGCCAGGTGCAGACCTTCGGCATCTTCGCGGCCGGCTATCTCGCGCGGCCGCTAGGCGGCATCATCATGGCGCACTTCGGCGACCTGTTCGGCCGCAAGCGCATGTTCACGCTGAGCGTGTTGCTGATGTCGGTGCCGACGCTGATGATGGGTCTGCTGCCCACCTACGCCAGCATCGGCGTGATGGCGCCTGTGCTGCTGCTTCTGTTCCGTGTGATGCAGGGCGCGGCGGTCGGCGGCGAAGTGCCGGGCGCCTGGGTGTTCGTCTCCGAGCATGTGCCGCAGCGGCACATCGGCTATGCCTGCGGCACGCTGACGGCTGGCCTCACGGCGGGCATCCTGCTGGGCTCGCTGATCGCGTCGGCAGTGAACCACCACTTCGCACCGGAGGAAATCTCCGCGTACGCGTGGCGCGTGCCGTTCCTCGTGGGCGGCGTGTTCGGCATGTTCTCGGTTTATCTGCGCCGCTGGCTGCATGAAACGCCGGTGTTCGCCGAACTCAAGCAACGCAAGGCGATCGCCGCGGAAGTGCCGCTCAAGGCCGTGCTGCGCGACCACGGCCGCGCCGTGATCGTGTCGATGCTGCTGACGTGGATGCTGTCGGCCGCGATCGTCGTCGTGATTCTGATGACGCCGACGCTGCTGCAAAAGCAGTTTCACATCGCGCCGGCCACGGCGCTGCTGGCGAACTGCGTGGCGACACTGTGCCTGACGATCGGCTGCGTGATGGCTGGCTCGATCGCCGGGCGCATCGGCGCGGGGCGCACGATTTTCATCGGCGGCCTCGCGCTGGCCGTGACGTACTACGTGATGTTCCAGCAACTCGCCGTCGATACCTCGGCGCTGCTGCCGCTGTACGCGGTGGCCGGACTGTTCGTCGGCGTGATCGGTGCGATTCCGTTCGTGATGGTCAAGGCGTTTCCGCCCGTCGTGCGCTTCTCCGGCATTTCGTTCTCGTATAACGTCGCCTATGCGGTGTTCGGCGGACTCACGCCGATCGCGGTGTCGCTGATGATGAAGTCGAACCCGATGGCCGCGCCGATGTATGTCGGGGCGATCTGCATTCTCGGAGCGTTGACGACGCTGTTCATCAAGGAGGCGCCGCGGGCGGCTTGAGCCGGGCGGTGCACGATCCTGGATGACCGAGCTGTTACGCGACGACGGCGCGCCTTTGGGCGCGCCGTCGTTGTTTGGGTTTCCGGTTGCTGGCTGCCACGCCGGACACGCCCCTCCACCAACATCCATACTTCACGCCGCCCCGAAACATGGTGCGCCGCATCGGGCCTACGATGTAGCGCATGAACTCGCCAACCTTCCCCCTTTCGCCTGCCCTCGGCCGCGTTCTGGCGACCGTCAGTGTCGGTTTCGTCGTCACGCAACTCGACGTCACCATCGTCAACATCGCGCTGCCGGGAATTGGCGCGGACCTGCACGCGAGCGTCGCGGGCCTGCAATGGGTCGTCGACGCCTACACGCTCGCCTTCGCGGTGCTGATGCTGTCGGCCGGCGCGCTCGGCGACCGCTTCGGCGCGCGACGCATGTACGCGGCCGGAATCGTCCTGTTCGCGCTCGCGTCGCTCGCCTGTGGCCTCGCGCTCGACGCCACGATGCTGGTCGCCGCGCGAGCATTGCAGGGCATCGGCGCCGCCGCGATGCTGCCGAACTCGCTGGCCTTGCTCAATCAGTCGTATGGACACGATCCCAAACTGAGGGCGCGCGCCGTCGGCCTGTGGACCGCCGCGGGCGCGATCTCCATCGCGGCCGGACCGGTTGTCGGCGGTCTGCTGATCGCGGCATTCGGCTGGCGCGCCATTTTTCTCGTCAATCTGCCGATTTGCGCGGCCGGTCTGCTGGCGACCCTGCTCTGGGCGCCGCGGCCCCAAGCCGAACGTCGAAGCCCGCCAGCAATCGGTGCCGGCAGAAACGCCGACGTCGACCCGCGCGGCATCGATCTGGGCGGCATCGATCTGGGCGGCCAGTGTCTCGCGATCGTCGCGCTGACCACCTTTGTCGCCGCGGTGATCGAATGGCGGCCGCTGGGGCTCGGCCACCCGCTCGTGGCCGGCGGTTTTGTCGTCGCGCTGCTCGCGGCCGGAGCGTTCGTCGCCGTGGAAGCGCGCGTCGCGGCGCCGATGCTGCCGCTTTCGCTATTCAGAAAGCGCACGTTCAGCGCGGCCGTTCTGTTCGGTATCTGCGTGAATCTGACGTACTACGGGATGGTGTTCGTGCTGAGTCTTTATCTGCAGCGCGTGCGCGGCTACACCCCGTTGCAGGCGGGGCTCGCGTTTCTGCCGTTGACGGGCGGCTTTCTGCTCTCGAACGTGGCGAGCGGCTGGGTGATCGGCCGCTTCGGCGTGCGCGTGCCGATGATCCTCGGTGCGATCACCGCCGGTCTCGGCTACGGCCTGCTGCATCAGGTCGATGCCGCCGCCCCGCTCATCGCCTTGCTGTTGCCGTTCCTGCTGATTCCCTCGGGCATGGGCCTCGCGGTCCCGGCGATGACCACCGCCGTATTGGCGTCGACCGACGCCCAACGCGCGGGCACAGCGTCCGCTGTATTGAACACGGCGCGGCAAGCGGGCGGCGCGGTGGGCGTGGCCGCCTTCGGCGCGTTGGCGAGCGGCGTGACGGCGACGCAGATCGTCACGGGGATGCAGGCTTCGACCGTGATTTCAGTCGGTTTGCTGGTGGTGGGCGGCGTATTGAGCTGCCTCGTGGATCCCGAGCCGCACGCCGCGGCCGCTGGCTCCCCGCAGACCGCCCAAGAACGGGACTCGACGCAAGTCGGCGAATCTCGTTGAGGGTTTGAGTCAGAGTGGCGCTTCCGGTCTTCGCGGCCGTCAACTTCGCCGTCCTGTTCGCGCTAAAAAACCCTCCCCGCGATGCTTGCGCACGACGCGGCATAGTAATGGGCACCTTGAAGAGCAACGGTGGGTGTCACGCAACACGCGTCGACACCACCCGCTTATAACGTCGCTTCCTGAATCACGCCGGTATCGATCGCGCGCTCGATCAGTCCTTCGCTCTGCGCCTTGGTGATCGCGTCGGCGATCAATTTCTCCGGCTCCTCGATTTCGGCCTTGATCGCGCTGATGAACCCGGATGCATCCAGTACCACCAGCGTCTTCGCCGAATCGGCGAGGCTGATGATCACGCGATGCGGCGTGGGTCCTTCGCCGAGACTGGCGCACAACTGCGTGACCGTCCCAGCAATGGTTTGCTCGAAAGTTTGAATCATTATGTGCTCCCTTGATGACAGCCAGAATCGAAAGCCGAGGCGACGATTGCCGAACCACGTGCGGCATCAGAGACCGAGGCCCCCGCGCGGCGCGCGCGCGCCGTCGACGCTCATGCGTCCCGCACCGGTCACGAACAGCAGCAGGAAGCCGCCGGCAATGCCGATGTTCTTCCAGAAATGAATCACCATGTCGCGTTGCAAGGCGGGATCGACCACGTTCCAGAAATCGTGGCCCAGCACCGCGGTGGCCACCGTGTACACCGCGAGAATCAGCGCAAGCGGGCGCACCTTGAAACCGACGATCAGCAGCAGACCGCCGAGCACTTCGACTGCGGTCGCAATCGGCGCGGCAACCTGCACGAACGGCACGCCCTTCGAATGCAGATAGCCGACAAAGCCCGCATAGCCCAGCAGTTTCATCACACCACCCCACAGAAACAGCACGGCGAGGGCGATACGTGCAACGAAAATAACGCCGGAATCGACGGGACGCGACATGAGGGACTCCTGTAGATGAATAAGCAGCAGACCCGCCCGAGCAGCCGCAGTTCCCCGCTTAGCACCTGAGCATATGTGCAATGGCCGCGTTTTCCAAGCTCGCGCGGAATTGCGCGGCGCGACACGCACTCGGCCGCGGAGAAGAAAAACACGTCCGGGCGCGCCGCTAACGGCCGCTTCGGACAGGCATCGCGGATGCGCATGTTGCCGCTGTGGCTAGGCGTCGGGATAGGTCGCGACTTCGATCAGATTGCCGTCAGGATCGCGGCAATACACCGAGGTCATCTTGCCGCGCGCGCCATCGCGCTCGACGGGGCCGGCCTCGATTGCGACGCCCTCGGCAAGCCAGTGCGCCTTGACGTCGGCCGGGCTCGCGTTGGTCACGAAGCACAGGTCGGCGCTGCCCGGCACCGGCTCGCGGCTGGTAAACCATGCGACGGTGTCGGCGGTGGTCGGGCGCAGGTTTATCTTCTGATGGCCATAAGTCATTGCCACCCGCGTACCCGTGCGCGACGCGAACTCGGTGCGCTGCATACCGAGCATGCGCGCGTACCAGGTCGCGCTAGCTTCAATGTCGGCAACATTCAGAACGAGATGATCGAGACTGTCTACTGAGAAGCTCATGGGTTCTTCACCGTAATGAAATGCGAAGGGTCGCGGCGAATCAGGCCAGCACGCCCGGTGCGAGCAGAGCGGAAATCGGTATGCGGTCGTCGCCCCGCGCGCAGCTCGAGGTGCCTTGCGGCTTACGCTTCACGTGATGGCGCTCGCGCTCCGCAAGTCACGAGCGGGGCGCATCCGGCGCGAGCAGGACGCCTTTCGTGAAGACGAAGCAACCATAGCCGCGCTCCTCGCCGGTCGCGATCACGCAATATGCCTTGCGCGCCCGCTCATAAAAAGCAAAGCGTTCGATCGAGGCAAACGGCACCTCGCGCCCTTCCGCTGCGTTGACCTCGGCTTGGGCTTCGCGCTGCACCGCAGGTATCGTATGCGGCTCGCCCACCACTTCCATGCGCGATGCGGGCTGCTCGATGAACGTGTCCAGCGGCATCACCGAGAGCACCGCGCGAATCGCACGCGGCGAACTCACGCCGTCGAGGTGAAGCAACTTGCCGAGCACGGTCCCCTGCGCAACCGACGTGCCCGGAAAATTGGCGTCGCAGATGACGAGTTCGTCGCCATGGCCCATCGAGCGCAGCGCATACAGGATATCGGCGTTCAGCAGCGGATCCAGATTCTTCAGCACGGTGTCTCCTTGTTGTCCGGTGGGTCCCGATCGACGGGCTAGCCGTCCGGGTTGGGTAGCGCAATGCGCTCGAGCTCGCGGCTGGGTTCGCGCCTGCCCGAATATGGTCGTGCGGCTGCAGCGCGTTGCATCGCACACATCGCATTGCGACGATCGATTGTAGCAAGCAACGTTGCGAGTCTCAGCGCAACGCGGCTGACCACCGCCGACCGCTACGACAGCGTCGCCGCCCGTTCTGTCGACGTGGCACAGCGGCAGGCCGCCACCGCGCCTGGCATCCGGAGCGGCGCTGGCTGCGCAGCCGCACTGCCAGCGCAGCCAGCCAATCAACGCAAGCAGCACGAGCCCCGCGCCGCCCAGCACCGGCTCGCGCCAGCCGAGCAACGCGATGAACATGAATGCGCGCGCGCCCGCCAGCAACGCGAAGCCGGCGATGGCGCCAGACCACGCGTCGACGGCCGCGGACACGCGCGCCAACGCGATGACAGTTTGAACCGGCGTTGGGGCGAAGGGCTCGTCCATGATCGTCTCCGTGAAGAATGCGCGGCTCAGGCGCTGCCGGGCGCCTCGTCCAGGAAACCGGTGACTGTCTGGAGACGGCCATGCGCGTCCACCACGCCGAAGTCCGATCCCTTGACGATCGTGTCGCCCGCGGGTGTGGTCAGTTCCCACGAAAAGCGTAGCCGGTTCGCAAAGCCGTCGACGTCGGTCGTGCGGCGAAACACGTGCTGGGGGAAGCGTTCATGCACCGCGCGAATCATCGCGTCGATGCCGTCGTGGCCCGCGCCGGCGAGCAGGGGATCGCGATAGTCGGCATCGGCGCTCCATGTCGCGGCGATCAACTCGCGACGGCGCGCGCCATCTGTCTCGTTCCAGACGTCGAAATAACGGTCGATCAGATCGGTATGCGCATTCATCTCAAGACTCCTTGTTGGCATGACTGAGCACTACGCTCGGCAGACACGTCGTATGCGGCGGGCTCGGTGTGAAGATTGGCGCCCCGCGGGCGTGGCGTCGATTACGTGGGAGGTAAGGATTCGGGCGCGCCATCTGGCGAGCGCCAGTATTTTGCGAGTGCCTTGCGCATGCGTTTGTCCATCAGATTGGCCATCTGGCCGAATCGTCAGGAACCGCCCAGACCGCTAACCTTATGTAGTAAATGGGGGCCGCGCAGAGGGCGCGCGGCATCGGAAGCAACGAACGGGGTGCGGTGGCGAGCCGCTACATCAATATGATTTTCACACTTGCATCTACGTATCCACAGGGATACAATCACAAACAGATCGGCACACCGCCTGTGTACACGGTCAACCGCACCGAGGTGCTCGACACCTGGCTGGCGGAGCTCGCGGACCTACGCGCAAGAGCGAAAATCCTCGTGCGGGTCCGGCGTACGGAGCGAGGGAATGTCGGCGACGTGAGGTTGCTGGAAGAAGGCGTGTTCGAGATGCGCATAGATTGCGGTCCCGGTTACCGGGTCTACTACGCGCGTGAAGGGCGCATGGTGTATCTGCTGCTCTGCGGTGGCAACAAGTCCACGCAGCAGGCCGATATCAAGCATGCCAAAACAATGTGGACAGCAATCAGAGAGGAAAGATCATGAGCAAGATCAAAACGGCACGGTTCGACGCATCGCACTACCTCGACAGCGAGGAAATGATCGCTGAATACCTCAACGCAGCACTCGAAGAAGGCGACGCCGACCTCCTTCTCGCCGCCATCGCCGACATCGCCAAAGCGCGCGGCATCGCAAAGGTCGCGGCTGACGCCGGACTCGGGCGCGAGAGCCTGTACAAAACGCTCGCACCGGGCTCCAAGCCGCGTATGGACACGGTGTTCAAACTGCTGCGCGCGCTCGGCGTCAAACTCAACGCCGTGCCCGAGCGCGTGGCGGCCGCCTGATCCGCATGGGCTGTTGTCGTCAGGGCGGCCCGCTGGATTTGTCGCGGGCCTTGGCATTGCCGGTCTGAACACACCCGCGTGGCCTCAAAGGCCCACATGCGGCGAATAAAAAAGCCAACGGTCAAGCTGATCAGGCTCCGCGTCCGCGAACATGCGCGCAAAACAGAACGGCGGACAGCGTCTCGACACCTCTATCTTTCGCGAGGATCATGCAAGCCTTGAGCGCGACCGGGCGTATCGATTTCGTGTGCACGCGCGCGATACAGAACAGGTTGAAGTTAAACTAACCAGATACCATTCCAGCCGACTTCCGGAAGCCTTGAGTGGGACGTGAGTCGCGACGCTCCGGCATGACCTCTCAGGTAATGGATTGCCCGGACGCTTTGGCTATCATCAAAGGCATGAACACACTTTCTCTTGCGCAAACGGTTCCTTCGCACGCCTGCGCGGCCGGCCGTACGGTCGGCGACCTGCTGCGCGAATGGCGGCAGCGGCGCCGTATGAGCCAGTTGCTGCTCGCCACTGAAGCCGAGATCTCGACCCGGCATCTGAGCTTCGTCGAATCGGGCCGCGCGGTACCTAGCCGGGAAATGGTCATGCATCTTGCCGAACGTCTCGACGTGCCGCTGCGGGCGCGCAATGCGCTTCTGGTCGCGGCGGGTTATGCGCCGCTCTTTCGCGAGCGTCCCTTGTCCGATCCGCAACTGGCCGCCGCACGCGAGGCTGTCGAGCTGGTACTCAAAGGCCACGAGCCCTACCCTGCGCTCGCGGTCGACAGACACTGGACTATCGTCGCGGCAAACAACGCGCTCGCGCCGCTGCTGACCGGCGCCGCTCCCGAACTGCTGAAGCCGCCGGTCAATGCGCTGCGACTAAGCTTGCATCCGGACGGCATCGCGGCGTCCATCGCCAACTGGCACGCGTGGCGGGAGCACGTGCTGGCACGGCTGCAACGGCAAATCGACGTAAGCGGCGACGAGTCTTTGAGCGCCCTACGCGACGAGCTGGCCGCATATCCCGCACCGCCGGGCGCCGATGCGGCTGACAAGGACGACACCGCCGTCAATCAGATCGCCGTGCCGCTGCGGCTGCGCACGCCGATCGGCATGCTGTCGTTTTTCAGTACGACCACCGTGTTCGGTACGCCGGTGGACGTCACACTATCGGAACTTGCGATCGAGGCGTTCTTTCCCGCGGATCAGCAAACCGCCGCGGCATTGCGCGAGTTTGCCGAAAGCCAGCGCGCGGAAGCTGAACGATAGACCTTTGCCAAGCTCTTGCGCGAGATAGGAAAGCAGGCTCGCACTCCGGGCCTTCCAGCTCCCGGCTATAGTCGCGCCAGTCCCCCGTATAGAGGTACGAAGAGATGCCCTTGAACGACGCCGCCGTACTCGTACGCCAACTCGGCCCCGCCGACCGCGACGCCTATTTCCAGCTTCGTCTACGCGGGCTGAAAGCGCATCCGGAACTGTTCGGCCAGAGTTACGAGGAAGCGCTGGCGAAGGGAGCGGCGCAGCACGATGCGAGCTTGCAAGGCTTGCACGCCGCCGAGGGTGACTTCCTGCTGGGCGCTTTTCTATCGTCCGATACACCGCTGATCGGCGTGGTCGGGATGGCGCGCAATCCGCGCGAGAGGGAGCGGCACAAGGCAGCGGTCGTCGGCATGTATGTCGCGCCGGAAGCCGCAGGCCGTGGCGTCGGACGCGCGTTGCTCAACGAGGTGCTGGCGCGAGCCGAACGCGTCGACGGTTTGCGGCAACTTCAGCTGATGGTCGACAGCAGCAACGAGGCGGCGCGCAAACTCTATGAGTCGGTGGGCTTTCGTCGATACGGCCGCGAAGTCGAGGGGTTGAATGTCGATGGCGTTTTCTACGACACCGATCTGATGATGCGGTTTATGTGACGGAGGCGGACGCGCGGTGCGCACGGCGGCTTCGGTGCACCGTCGAGAGCCGCGCCCGGCGGTGACAGTGCAGGGTCGCATCTGAGTGCCGGAGTTCGCGCGTGAGATGTCAGGTTAGTCGAGCGCCCAGACCCCTATGCGTTCAACGCGCGAATTTGAGCGCGCCATCCGCCGGGCGCCTCAACCCAGCCGCCCATCCCCCGCGCGATCCATGCTATCTTTTTTAATTGCCTGTTCCCCGTCACACCCACCTCGAATTGTCTCCCCTGCCGCCCTCGGGTGGCCTTTGATCAGCCGTTTGTCAGTCAACTCACCATGTCCGACCTCTCCACTCCGCTCCCACGCGTGCCGCGCCGTTTCGATATCAATCCGAAACCGCTTGGCGCGGCACTCGTTCTTATCGCGCTCGGCGCGATCTATCTGGCGCAAACCGTCAGTGGCCGCCAGGCCGCGCTCTACATTGTCGGTGCCCTGCTGGGGATGTCGCTTTATCACGCTGCGTTCGGCTTCACGTCGGCCTGGCGGGTCTTCATCGCCGATGGCCGCGGCGCCGGGTTGCGCGCCCAGATGCTGATGCTCGCCCTCGGCGTGCTGCTGTTTTTCCCGGCGCTCGCCGCCGGCACGCTGTTCGGCCATGCGGTGGTCGGGCTCGTCGCCCCGGCCGGCACGTCCGTCGTGGTCGGCGCGTTCATGTTCGGCATCGGCATGCAGTTGGGCGGCGGCTGCGCGTCCGGCACGTTGTATACGGTGGGCGGCGGCAGCACCCGCATGCTCGTCACGCTGGCAGCGTTCATCGTCGGCTCGGTCGTCGCAACCGCGCATATGCCGTTCTGGACCGCGCTGCCGTCGCTCAAACCGCTTTCGATGGTGACGACGTTCGGCGCAGGCTGGGCCATCGTGCTGAACCTGATCGTTTTCGCGGCCATCGCGTCGCTCACCGTGCTGGTCGAGCGGCGCCGCCATGGCCGGTTGGTCAATGAAACGACCCACCAACCTCACGCGTCGCCGTGGCTGCATGGCCCGTGGCCGCTATTCGTCGGCGCGATCGCGCTGGTTCTGCTCAACTTCGCCACCCTTGCGCTGTCGGGTCGTCCGTGGGGCGTGACATCGGCGTTCGCGCTGTGGGGCGGAAAAATTTTCGCGGCATTCGGCATCGAGGTGGCCAACTGGCCGTATTGGGCCACTCACGCGAATGCGGGCTCGCTGGCCGCCCCGGTTACACATGACGTCACGTCGGTAATGGACTTCGGCATCGTCCTTGGCGCGATGACGGCTGCGGCGCTCGCCGGCCGTTACGCGCCGGTCTGGAAAGTACCGGCGCGCTCGCTGTTCGCGGCGGTGGTCGGCGGCCTGATGCTGGGCTACGGCGCCCGTCTGGCCTATGGTTGTAACATCGGCGCATATTTCAGCGGCATCGTGTCAGGCAGCCTGCACGGCTGGCTCTGGCTGGTCGCCGCGTTCGCGGGCAACGTCCTCGGCACACGGCTGCGGCCGGCGTTCGGTCTCGAAGTGGAAAGGGTTCGTCGAACCGGCTGCTAGACGTTACAAAGAACGTTACAAATACGGCTCCGCTTGTAACCGGGGCCGTACCATCAAGTTACATCTTCGATGTGTCCCCTAAACAGCACCAAAGCTAGGTATTTATTACGCGCCTTTTGGTCTCGCTTCTCCCCTGCGCTTTTATTCAAGCAGAATTGCCGGCGCTGCCCGGCTTTCGGCTCCCTCCTTGACTAATCTGTCTAAATCCTTGTTTGACAAAGATATTCCGCGTTTAGAGGGGAATCTCAGGTCGTCAAAAATCTGCGGCGCATCAACTGTTACAACAGCGCGAAAGAATTACCGAAAATTGGCGTATCTTTTTGAGATATTTTTTTGAGAAGGGATTGATTTCCTGTTTTACCCTTCATACAATTCGTCCCAAGCCGTTACGAAATGTAACGCTATGTATCAAAAAGTCGCCATCTGTATCAGGTGGTGACAGTAGCCGGAGGTCTGCGTTTCCGGCGAGGCATAAATGACATAACGGCCAAAAAAACAAGGCCGACATAGTAATTCGGGGCTTCGGAAACAGAGAAAATGGACCGTAGCAGCGAGACGCTGGATTCAATCCGCGAGATTAACTTGTCTTACATCATGCTTGCGCAACGCATGTTGCGCGAGGACAAACCAGTCGGGATGTTCCGCCTGGGGCTGTCGTCGGAACTGGCCGATTTGCTGGCGGGGCTCTCGCTCGCGCAGATCGTCAAGCTGGCTTCTTCCGATCAGCTTCTGTGCTTCTTCCGCTTCAACGACCACTCGATGTTGTCGGCGTTGACGCAAACGACAAAGCACGCAGCAGTTGCACCGACTCACGCGGCGATCCTGCTTGCAGGCCAGCCCGCCGAGCAGTTTGCATAATCGAGGTGACTGCGATGCTCAAGCGTAGCCTGACGGAAGACGCACAAGAAGTATTCCGCGCGATCGCGCTGATCGAACTCGGCGCCCGCATGCAAGTCCTCGAAAGCGAATTGACGCTCTCGCGCGACCGCATGATCCGCCTGTATCGCGAGGTCAAGGGCGTATCGCCGCCCAAGGGCATGCTGCCGTTCTCGGCGGACTGGTATATGACGTGGCTCGCGAACATTCACGCGTCGCTGTTTTACAACACATACCTGTTCCTGAAGAACGAAGCACGTTGCTCACATCTGGATGCGCTGACCAAAGGGTATCGGCTGTATCTGGAACATTGCCAGCACAGCGAGACCGAACCTGTGCTCGACCTGACGCGCGCATGGACGCTGGTGCGTTTCTTCGACGCCGAGATCCTGCAATTGACCAGGTGCTGCCGTTGCACGGGCAAGTTCGTCGCGCACAAGCACGATCTGCAGCACAACGTGGTGTGCGGCGCCTGCCAGCCGCCGTCGCGCGCCGGCAAGACGAAGAAAGCCGCAGCCGCTCGCCAGGAAGCGCTCGAAGCGGCACAGGTCGCGCAAGCCGCCTGACTCGAAGTGACTCGACGAGGGCTGGTCCGGCCCGACTCGAACCGAAGCCTTGAAAAAATCCGCACACTGTGCGGATTTTTTTCGCCATCCCCCATCAGGCCGCCCATCGACGCCTGTCACGCTGGTGAATCAACCAGCCAATCCCACCGTCTGCACGACAAGCCAAAGGTTCGCCGCACTGATCGCGCCGAACAGCAACCACGCGAGAAGCCGGGTCGGCAGCCGGTTGGCGAACTCGCCCATCAACGCGCGGTCGTTGGTCATGCGAATCAGCGGATAGAGCGCGAACGGCAATTGCAGGCTCAGCACGACCTGGCTTGCAACGAGCAATTGGCCGACCGCGCCGTTGCCCAGCATCTGCACGCCAATCAACGCAGGAATCAATGCCAGCGCACGGGTGATGAAGCGCCGCTGCCAGCACGGAATCTTCAGCTTCAGGAAGCCTTCCATGATGACCTGCCCCGCCACCGTGCCGGTGAACGTGGAGCTTTGCCCAGACGCGAGCAGCGTAATGGCGAACAGCACCGCCGCGAAACCGGTGCCGACGATCGGCGCGAGCAGCCGGTAAGCATCTTCGATCTGCGTCACCTGGGTGTGGCCGGTTGCATGAAACGCCGCGGCGGCAAGAATCAGGATCGCCATATTGATCAGCAACGCGAGCAGCAGCGACGCGATGGTGTCGATTCGCGACATGCTGATTGCCGAACGGATGCCGGCCGAATCGCGCTTCACCGCACGCGTCTGCACGATCGACGAATGCAGATAGAGGTTGTGCGGCATCACCGTCGCGCCGAGAATGCCGATCGCCAGATACATCGGCTCGCGCGAATTGAGCGCCTGCCACGACGGAATCAGCCCTTGCGCAACCGACGGCCAATGCGGCTGCACCAGCGCGAGTTCGATGATGTAGCCGACGCCGATCGTTGCGATCAGGCCGAGCATGATCGCTTCGAGATCGCGGAAGTTCTTGCCCTTCAGGCCGAGCACGATCAGCGTATCGAACGCGGTCAGCAGCACGCCGGTAGTCAGCGAGCAGTTGAAGAGCAAATGGAACGCGAGGGCGCCGCCGAGCACTTCGGCGAGATCGCAGGCCACGATCGACAGTTCCGCGAGCAGCCACTGCACCCGCACGACTCTGGGCGAATAACGCGCGGCGGACAATTGCGCGAGGTCGCGCCCGGTGGCGATGCCTAAACGCATGCTCAGACATTGCAGCGCCATCGCCGCGAGGCTCGACAGAAGCACGACGAACAGCAGACTGTAGCCATAACGCGAGCCGGCTTCGATCGCGGTGGCCCAGTTGCCCGGGTCCATATAGCCGATCGAAACCAGCAAACCGGGGCCTGCGAATTGCAGGATTTTCTTCCAGAAGGGCGCGCCTTGCGAGACGGCAACCGAGCCTTGCACCTCGGATGGGCAAAACGGCGCCGTAGCGGTGGTCGGTAGTTTGAACAGCAAGCCGGGGATCTCTTGAAGGGAATCAACCGCGGCGCCTTGTGAGAGGCCGCCGCGAACCGCCTCAAGTGTACAAAGAAACCTCTGGCAATGTCCCGCTCAGTGCATAGCGGCCAACGTCGCGCACGCGATAGTCGATCGGATCGTGCAATGTATGCACGCGGGCGTTGCGCCAGAAACGGTCGAGCGCAAGCGGCGCATGCGTCGCGCGCGCGCCACAGGCGTCAAACAGCTTTTCGCTGACGTCGAGCGCGGCGCGATGCGCGACGATCTTCGCCTCCGACGTGGCAAGCGCGACTTGCGCACGTGTTTCGGCGGACAACGACGGGCCTTGCCGCCAGGCCTCGTCGAGTGCGTCAGCGGCGCGCGCGGCCAGCGCCTCGGCGCTCACCGCCTGCAGGCGCATCTCGCCGAAGCGCTGGATCAGATAAGGATCGTCGGTGGCTTTGTCGACGCCGGAGTTGATCCACGGCCTGCCGTGCTGGGTGACGTACGCGCGGGCTTCGTCGAGCGCGCCCTGTGCGATGCCCACGAACAGATTGGTCAACACCTGCTGCGAAATCAGCGTGCGCAAACTCGCGTACGGCGTGTCGGCGCGCTCGAGCACTTCTTGCGGCTCGACTCGCACCTGCGCGAACGACACGCTGCCGCTGTCGGTCTGCCGCTGGCCGATCGGATTCCAGTCTTCGTGGACGGTGATGCCCTCACGCCCGGTCGGCACGACGGCGAACACCGGCTTGCCGGTGGCCGGATCGTGCGCGGAAACCGTCATCACCTGCGAGCCCCGCGTGCCGGAGCAGAAACCTTTCTGTCCGTCGAGTCGATAGCCGCCGTCGCCAGTGGCCGTTGCAACTAGCCGCGTGTCGAGAGGATTCACCGCATTGCCCCACCACCAGCGATGTTCGACGGTGCCGTTCAGATAGCGGGCGCGTTGTTCCGCGTTGCCCCATACGTTGACGCTCACCACCTGCAAGCAGGTAAAGCCCAGCAGATGCGCGAGCGCACTGTCGACCCGCGCGATCTGGCGGATCGTCTCGTAGATGTCGGGCCAGCGCGCGCCGCGGCCGCCGAATTCACACGGCACTGCGAGCGTCAGCAGACCCGCGTCGGCAATCCATTGTTTTTCCTGCGCGGCGTGACCGCCTTCGCGATCGCGCTGCGCCGCGCTCGCACGCAGCGCGTCGAGCAGACCGGCGAGATCGCGCACCACGGGCGCGGCGGATGCCTGACGCGTTTGCAACGCGTCGGCATGACGAGGTTCGTTCATGCAATGTCCACGTGAAAAAAGTTGGGTAAGCGGCAACAGTCGCGTCTCGCGCACTTCGAATTCGCCCCGCGGGCACAGGAGGGATCGCGCGGCGCCTGCTGCTCCAGCCAGCATCATAGGCGCAGACGCCGGCGCGCAATAGCCGGCATGAACGCGCCTATGCGCCCAATAAATTATGGAGTACGACCACTACGTTCGTTGCGCGAGCCGCCGCACGAAACGATCGCCGACGAACTGCACCGCTGTCACGATCACGATCAGCAACACGATCACCGTGACCATCACGGTCGTGTCGAAGCGCTGATAGCCGTAACGGATCGCGAGATCGCCGAGGCCACCCGCGCCGACCGCGCCCGCCATCGCCGAAGAGCCGATCATCGCCACGACGGTAATCGTGAAGCCGCCGAGAATGCCCGGCAATGCCTCGGGCAGCAGCACGTGCCAGACGATGTGCCGGCGTTGCGCGCCCATCGCCTGCGCGGCTTCGATCAACCCACGGTCCACATCACGCAGACTCACTTCTGCGACGCGGGCAAAGAACGGAATCGCCGCGATGCTGAGCGGCACGATCGCCGCCCAAACGCCGATCGTCGTGCCGATCAGCGCACGTGTGAGCGGCAACAGCGCCACCAGCAGAATGATGAACGGTGTGGAGCGGAACGCGTTGACGAGCGCACCAAGCACACTATTGACCGCGCGTTTTTCGCAGATGCCGCCGCGCGTCGTGCCGACCAGCACCAGCGCGAGCGGAATGCCTACCAGCGCGGCGATGAACGCGGACACGCCAACCATGACGATGGTGTCGCGAATCGCATCGGCGAGTTCGGAGAGCCAGAGATCAGACATAGCCGAGCACCTCGACATGGTTGGCGTGGCGGCGCGCCCGTTCGAGCAGCGCCGCGATCTGTGCTTGCGCGGGTTTCTCCGGGTCGGCCCGCACTTGCGCCGACACCACCAGACGCCCTTGCGCATGGCCCTGAATCCGGTCGATGCCGCCGTGCACGAAGTTCACTTGCCCGCCTTCGACACTCAATGCCGCTGCAAGTGCTCCAAGATCCGGCTCCTGTGTGTCGGCGCCGGTGAAGCGCACGTCCAGCAGAATCCGCGCATCCTCCCGCGCGAGATTGCGCACGGGCTTGACCCGCTCGGCCAGGTCCGCGGGCAAGTCGTGCACCAGTGTACGGAGTAATGCACGCGTCGCGTCATGCTGCGGATCGCCGAATATTCGCCATACCGGACCGTGTTCGACGACCTCTCCACGCTCGATCACCGCGACGGTATCGCACACTTCGCGAATCACTTCCATCTCATGCGTGATCAGAACGATAGTCAGATTCAGCCGCCGATTGATGTCGCGCAGCAACGCGAGAATGGCCTGAGTGGTTTCGGGGTCGAGTGCGGACGTGGCTTCGTCGCAGAGCAGGATCTCAGGATCGGTGACCAGCGCACGGGCAATGCCGACCCGCTGCTTCTGACCGCCGGACAGGCTCGTCGGATAAGCGTCACGTTTGGCGGACAAACCGACCAGTTCGAGGAGCGCATCGACCTTTTTGTCGATCACCGCTTTCGGCACGCCGGCGATTTTCAGCGGCAACGCGATGTTTCCCCGCACCGTCTTTGCGGAGAGCAGATTGAAGTGCTGAAACACCATGCCGATGCGCCGGCGCAAAGTCACCAGGCCGCGCTCGTCGAGTTCGCCGACGCTCACGCCGTTCACGCGCACCGCGCCGGAGCTCGGTTTTTCCAGACCGTTGACGAGCCGCAGCAGCGTCGACTTACCTGCGCCACTGCGGCCAATCATGCCGAACACCTCGCCGCGCGTCACATTCAACGAGACGTTCGCGAGCGCCGCGGTCGGTTCGCCGCGCGCGCCGGCGAACACTTTGCCCACGTCGTCGAATACCACGGCGGCCTGCGTCGCCGCCGCGTTCGGCTCCGGCGTCATTGCGAGGGACGGCGTGTTTTCAATGAATTGCGCCACGTCGAAAAGATTCGCCATTGCTTCGCTCCTCTCACGCTTCCACGGTGGCTGTCACAGAGGCTTGCGCGCGCCGCCTGTGCTGCGCACCGGCATGCACCGCGGGCAGCCGCGCACGGCCGCCGCCGAAGAGCTTCTCGCGCAGCGTCGGCGCGGGATCGTAATCCTCCTTGTACACGCCGCGATTCTGCAACTCCGGCACCACCAGATTCACGAAGTCTTCGAACGATTCGGGCATCACCGTGCGCGTCAGATTAAAACCATCGACGCCGGCTTCGTCGATCCATGACACCAGTTCGTCCGCGATCTGCTGGGGCGAGCCGACCACCGGCTTCGCGCGGCCTCCGAGCGTCATCTGTTCGAGCACCTTGCGCTTGGTCCACACGCCAGTCACGCTCTTTTTCGAAATCGCTTCAATAGCCGATTGCATCGACTCGGTCTTCACATAGGAGATCGGCTCGTCCAGTTCGTATTGCGAGAAGTCGATACCGGTCGAACTCGAGAAATGTGCGATGCCGCCTTCGGCACTCGCATAACGCCGGTACTCCGCAAATTTCTCCTGCGCCGCGCGTTCTGTTTCGCCGACTACAACGGTAATGCCCGCAAATATCTTGATGTCGTCTGGCGCGCGTCCGACACTCACCGCGCGCGAGCGGATGTCGTCGACAATCGAACGCGTCAACTGTTTGTTCTGTCCGCTGACGAACACGCATTCGGCGTGACGTGCCGCGAATTCCACGCCCCGGCTCGACGACCCTGCCTGGTACAGCACCGGCGTACGCTGCGGCGACGGCTCACTGAGGTGAATCGCGTCGATCGAATAGTACGGGCCGTCGTGCTTCACACGGTGTACCTTGTCCGGATGCGAGAAGATGCGCGCCGCGCGGTCGCGCACCACCGCATCGTCTTCCCAGCTCTGCTCCCAGAGCTTGTAGACCACGTCCATGTAGTCGTCGGCGCGGTCGTAACGGTCGTCGTGACTGATCTGCTGCGCGAGGCCCATGCCGCGCGCGGCGCTATCCAGATACCCGGTGACGATGTTCCAGCCCACACGCCCCCTGGTCAGATGATCGAGCGTCGACATGCGCCGCGCGAACAGATACGGCGGCTCGTACGTGAGATTCGACGTGACGCCGAAGCCAATATGTTTCGTCACGTGCGCCATCGCCGGCACGATCAGCGACGGATCGTTGATCGGAATCTGCACCGACTCGCGCAACGGCGTGTCGGGTCCGCCCTGATAAACGTCGTACACGCCGACGATATCCGCGAGAAAGATCCCGTCGAATTTGCCGCGCTCAAGCGTTTGCGCGAGGCTCGTCCAGTAGTCGAGGTCGGTGTAATGCGCCGACCGATCGCGCGGGTGCGTCCACAAACCATGATTGATATGCCCGACGGCATTCATATTGAACGCGTTCAGCAGAATCTTCTTCTTCGCCATCGTACGGCTCCTGTCGTTTTCAGCTACCACTGCGCGCAACGCTTACCACGCGACTGCATAGAGATTGCCGAACGCTTTATCGAGCGCGGCGCGCACGGCCGGCGAATGCTGGTAGATCGAGATGAACTTGCGGATGCGCGGATCATTCGCGCTTTCCGGACGCACGACCCACTGGATCGCGTAGTTCCTGTTTTCGAGGCCGTCGAACAGCAATGCGCTATTCGGATCGGTGGTGCCCGCGAGCTTGATGAAGCTCGGGTAGCCTTGCGCGAGATCGACGTCGTCGAGCGAACGCGCGAGTTGCGACGCTTCGAGCTGGACGATTTTCAGATGCTTCGGATTCTCGACGATATCGAGCGTCGTCGCGCGATAGTCGATACCCGGCTTCAGCTTGATGAGGCCGGCGCGTTGCAGCAGCAACAAACCGCGCCCACCGTTCACGGGATCGTTGGCGATCGCCACCGTCGCGCCGTCCTTCAATTCGTCGAACCGTTTGATCTTCTTCGAATACAGACCGATCTTCATGATCGTGCCTGGCGCGATCGCGACAAAGTTATAGCCACCCTGCTTTTTCGCGTTCTCGAGAAACGGAATGTGCTGGAAGTAGTTGACGTCGATGTCCTTGTTCGCGAGCGCCGCGTTCGGCGTGTTCCAGTCGGTGAACTCGATGAGCTTCACGTCGAGCCCCTGCTCCTTCGCCTCGCGCACGGCAATCTTGAGGGCCTCGATTTGGGGACTCGTGGAAGTGCCGATTTTGAGTGTGGGCGCATCGGCGGCAAACGCTAGCGAGGCCGGCAGCGTCAGCGCGCAAGCGAAAATGAATGCGCCGCTCAGCGCGAGAATCGATGTGTAGGAAACGCGGACAAAACGCCGTACGGCAGACAGGGGAATACGCATGATGAACTCACAAATTGAGGGGGCGTGGTGTTATCTCGGGGCGGGCCGATCCAACGGCTTGCGTAGAGGCCCGCTCCTGCAGCGCCGACAAACATCGGGCGGCGCAAAGCTGCAACGTACGGGTTTGACCGCCGCGTGGCGGCGTTCAACGCGCGGATCGATCAGCGCGGACAGCGGAGGGTCGGACAGGTCACCGCCTCTCTCCTGATGAGGTGCGAATCATCATAGAGGGCGGCAATCGGGTGGTCTACGAACGGATTTTCGAAAGGAAATCGATAAAAACGATTTGGATGAAAAAACGCCGGAGCGCGCTGTTGCGCGACCCGGCGTTTTCTACGCTGCGGTGCTGAAGAGTCAATCGGTTAGCGCTTCGCCACTTGCTCCGGCAAGGCCGAGACCGAGGCCGAAGGTGAAGCCACAGGCGACGCCGCATCAGAACCCGCAGCCGGCGCAACCGCCCCCACCGCTGTGTCCTGCGCGCTCACCTGCCCCCAACCACCGCCCAGCGCGCGAATCAGATTCACCGTCGCCACCGCCTGCGTGCCCGACAAATGGCTCGCCTGCAACTGCGAAATCAGCACCTGCCGCTCGCCGTCGATCACATCCAGATAACTGACCGCGCCCTCCGTGTACTGTGTGCGCGACAAATGCGCCGCCCGTTGCGAGGCCTGCACCGCGTCGTTCTGCTCACGCATCTGGTCGTCGAGCAGACGCAGATCGGCAAGGTTGTCCTCGACCTCACGGAACGCCACCAGTACCTGCTGACGATACTGCGCGACGTCCTCGTCATACTTCGAGCGCGCTTGCGCGAGATTCGCCTTGCGACGGCCACCGTCGAACAGCGGCAGCGTCAATGCGGTACCCGCCAGCGGACCGAGAATAAATGCGCGGCTCGACCACATGAACAGATCGCCGAGCGTAGCCGATTCAAAGCCCGCCGCGCCGGTGATATCGAGCTTCGGGAAGAACGCGGATTTCGCCAGGCCCACGCGCGCATTCGCCGCCTGCATCGCCCGTTCCGCCGCCGAAATGTCGGGCCGCCGTTCCAGCAACGCCGAAGGCAAGCCGGCCGGCACGCGCACCGTCACCGGTGCGAGCGGCGCTTCCGCGAACGAAAAGTCCGCTGGCGGCTTGCCGAGCAGAATCGCGAGGCTGTGCTCGGACGCCGCACGCTGACGCGCGACACCGACCGCATCGGCACGCGCGCTCGCGAGTTCGTTGCGGGAGCGCGAAACATCCAGCTCGCCGATATCGCCTTCCTTGAAACGGCGTTCGACCAGCTTCAGCGTGTCCTCACGCAACGCGACGGTACGGCGGTACAGCTCCTGATCCTTGTCGAGCTCGCGCAACTGGAAGTAGTTCTGCGCGACATCGGCCTGCAACGACAGTTGCACCGAACGGAACAGCGCTTCGCTTTGCTGCTCGTCCGCACGCGACGCATTCACGTTCGAGCCGACCCGTCCGAACAGATCCGCCTCGTACGATGCGCCCACCTGCGCGCGCCAGATCGTGCCCGTCGTGCCGCCCGCGCTATCCGGCTGGAATTGCGAGGCCGCCGACGCACGCTCACGCGTCGGACCAAAGCCCGCGTCGAGCTTCGGGAACCAGTCCGACTTCGCCGCCCGCGTCACCGCGCGCGCCTGCTGGACGCGCGCCGCCGCTGCCTTCAGATCCTGATTCGCGGCAGCCGCCTGCTCTTCGAGCGCATTTAATTGCGGGTCGCCGAAAATCGTCCACCATTCGCCGCGATGCGCGTCGTCGGCGGGCTGGGCCTGCTTCCATGTGCCGACGTCTGGCGCGGAAGCAGCGGAAGTCGCCGATGCCGCAGCGGGCGCTTCCTTGAACGCGACCGGCGTATCCACGTCGGGGCGCTTATACGTCGGCTCCACCGAACAGGCGGCGAGCAGCGCAACCAGCAAACCGCTGATCGCCGCCCGGCCCCAACCGCCCAACGTATCAAAGCGCGAGTGCGGTCCAGATTCAAAGCGTTTCATTATTGTTTTCTCCTCACGCGTCCGTCACCGGCGCGCCATAGTGCGGCGAGTCCTTCTGCGCGACGTGAATCGTCCCGCCTGCCAACGTCCGCAGCACCACATAGAACACAGGGGTCAGCATCAGACCGAACAGCGTGACGCCGAGCATGCCGAAGAACACTGCGATACCCATCGCGTGACGCATCTCCGAACCGGCCCCGCTCGACAGCACGAGCGGCACCACACCCATGATGAACGCGATCGACGTCATCAGAATCGGCCGCAGACGCAGGCGGCTCGCCTCGATCGCCGCCGACAACGGCGTGTGTCCGTCATGTTCGAGTTCGCGAGCAAACTCGACGATCAGAATCGCGTTCTTCGCCGACAACCCCACCAGCACCATCAAACCGATCTGCGTGAAGATGTTGTTGTCCCCGCCCGTGAGCCATACACCGGCCAGCGCCGACAGCACGCTCATCGGCACGATCAGGATCACCGCGAGCGGCAACGTCAAACTTTCATACAGCGCCGCGAGCACGAGGAACACGAGCAGCACGCTGATCGGGAACACCCACATCCCCGCATTGCCGGCAAGAATCTGCTGATACGTCAGGTCGGTCCATTCGAGCTTCACGCCGTGCGGCAACACTTCGGCCGCCACGCGCTCGGCCGCTGCTTGCGCCTGCCCCGACGAAAAGCCGGGCGCGGGTCCGCCGTTGATGTCGGCCGCGGTGTAGCCGTTGTAACGCACCACCATTTCCGGACCATAGGTCGGCGTCACCGTCACCAGCGACGACAACGGCACCATGTCGCCAGCTCCATTGCGCGTCTTCAACTGCAGGATGTCGTCGGCGCGTTGACGGAACGGCGCGTCCGCCTGCACCCGCACCTGATACACGCGGCCGAAGCGGTTGAAGTCGTTCACGTACAGCGAGCCCAGATAGATCTGCATCGTGTTGAACACGTCTGTGACCGGCACGCCGAGTTGCTTGGCCTTCACGCGATCGAGGTCGACGTTCAGTTGCGGCACGTTGATCTGATAGCTCGAGAAGGTCGGGCCGAGTTCAGGCGTTTGCGCCGCACGCTTCACGAACGCTTCCGCCGCCTTGTTCAACTCCGCGTAACCGAGCGCGCCGTGATCCTCCAGTTGCATCTTGAAGCCGCCAAGCGTGCCGAGACCGAGCACCGGCGGTGGCGGAAACACCGCAACGAACGAATCCTTGATCGCCGCGTACTGCTGGTTCAGCGCACCGGCAATCGCACCGGCGGAGAGTTTCTTGTCGCCACGCTCCTTGAACGGCTTGAGCGTCACGAACACGATGCCCGCGCTCGAACTATTGGTGAAACCATTCACCGACAAACCGGGGAACGCCACCGCGCTTTCCACGCCTGGCTGCTTCAGCGCGACCGCGCTCATATCGCGAATCACCTTCTCCGTACGATCGAGCGACGCACCGTTCGGCAACTGCGCGAAGGCGATCAGATACTCCTTGTCCTGCGCCGGCACGAAGCCGCCCGGCACGACACGCGAGATAAGAACCGTGGCGCCCAGCAGAATCGCATACACCGCGAGCATCGCACCCTTGCGGCGAAGCACGCCTTTCACGCCTCGGCCATACGCTTCCGAGCCACGGTGAAAGACCTTGTTGAAACGCTTGAAGAAGCCACCCAGCACGCGGTTCATCGCCCGCGTCAGGAAGTCTTCCTTCTCGCCATGGCTGCGCAAGAGCAGCGCGGACAAGGCCGGCGACAGGGTCAGCGAATTGAACGCCGAGATCACCGTCGAGATTGCGATGGTCATCGCGAACTGCTTGTAGAACTGGCCCGTGAGACCCGTCATGAACGCGAGCGGCACGAACACCGCGACGAGCGTCAACGCAATCGCGATGATCGGCCCGCTCACCTCGCGCATCGCCTTATATGTCGCATCACGCGCACTCAGCCCGTTCTCGATGTTTCGCTCGACGTTCTCCACCACCACGATCGCATCGTCCACCACGATCCCGATGGCGAGCACCATGCCGAACAATGACAACGCATTGATCGAGAAGCCGAAGGCGAGCAGCAGCGAGAACGTCCCGACGATCGACACCGGCACCGCGATCAACGGAATGATCGAGGCGCGCCATGTCTGCAGGAACACGATCACCACGATCACCACCAGCGCGATCGCTTCGAGCAACGTATGCACGACTGCCTCTATACTCGAGCGCACGAACTGCGTCGGGTCGTAGACGATCCGGTATTCGACGCCCGCAGGCATGTCTTCGGCGAGTTCTTTCATCGCGGCGCGAACCTGTTCGGAAATCGCGAGCGAGTTCGCACCCGGCGCCTGATTGATGGCGAGCGCCACCGCCGGCTTGTTGTCGAGCAGCGAACGCAGACCGTATTCCGACGCCGCGAGTTCGACACGCGCGATATCGCGCAGATACGTCACGCCGCCATCCGGCGCGGTCTTCACGATGATGTCGCCGAATTCGCCTTCGGTCTTCAAGCGGCCACGCGCATTCACCGACAACTGCAATTGCGTGCCGGGCACCGAAGGCGATGCGCCGATCACACCGGCCGCCACCTGAATGTTCTGCTCACGAATCGCGTTGACCACTTCGGTCGCCGTCAACCCACGTTGCGCGACTTTCTGCGGATCGAGCCACACGCGCATCGCGTAGTCGCCCGAACCCCACAACTGCACTTCGCCCACGCCCTGAATCCGCGCGAGCCGATCCTTGACGTTCAGCAGCGCGTAATTGCGCAGATACGTCATGTCGTAGCGATTGTTCGGCGAGATCAGGTGGACCACCATCGTCAGCGTCGGCGAACTCTTGATGGTCGTCACGCCAAGCCGTTGTACGTCTTCCGGCAGGCGCGGCAACGCCTGGTTGACGCGGTTCTGCACCAGTTGCGTCGCGAGGTCCGGATTGGTGCCGAGTTTGAAGGTCACCGTGAGCGTCAGATTGCCGTCGCTATTCGCCTGCGACTGCATGTACAGCATGTTCTCGACGCCGTTGATCTGCTCTTCGAGCGGCGACGCCACCGCCTCGGCGATCACCTTCGGATTCGCGCCCGGATACTGCGCGTGCACCACCACCGACGGCGGCACCACTTCCGGATACTCCGAAATGGGCAGCTTGAAGAGCGAAATGATGCCCCCGAGCAGGATCAGTACCGATAGCACCCCGGCAAAGATCGGGCGATCAATGAAGAATTTGGATATGTTCATGGGAAGCTCTTAACGTTGGAGCATGCGCCGCGCTAGCGTGCCGCGGCGCACGGGGCTCACGAATTCTTGTCCGCTTTGGCGCTCGCTTTGGGTTGCGTTTGCGCGAGCGGCGCGCTGTTCGGGTCCTGGTCGGTCGTCATCGGCACCATGTGCGCGCGCACGGAGTCGCCCGGACGTATGCGCTGAATACCGTTGACGACGATGCGGTCGGTCGGCTTCAGCCCGTCCTTGACGACGCGCAGGTTGCCCTGCATGCCGCCCACCGACACCTCGCGGTACACGACGTGATTGCCCTGATCGACCACCAGCACGAACTTCTTGTCCTGATCGGTGCCGACCGCGGCATCGTCGATCAGCAGTGCCGGATGCGGCTCGCTACCGCCCACTTTCACCCGTGCATACAGACCGGGAATCAATGCACCATCCTGGTTATCGAAACGCGCACGCACCCGGATCGTGCCCGACGACGTGTCGAGCCGGTTGTCAACCGATTCGATCGTGCCGCTGCGCGAGTAGCCGCTTTCATCCGCGAGTCCCAGTTCTACCGGCACCTTGCTGCCGTCTTTCGCGCGGCTCAGGTATTGCAGATAAGTTTGTTCGTCCGCGTCGAACGATGCGTAGATCGGCGACACCGACACCAGCGTGGTCAGCGGCGCCGAACCTGCACCGGCCGACACCACGTTGCCTACCGTGATTTCCGCGCGCGACACACGGCCCGCCACCGGCGCCACGATCTTCGTATAGCCGAGGTTGATGCGCGCGGTTTCGAGCGCGGCTTGCGCGGCCTTCAGGTTCGCGCTCGCCTCGCGCGCGGCGTTCTGCTTCTCGTCGTAGTCGCGCCTGGCGATCGCGTTGTCGGCGATCAGGCGTTGCGCGCGCTCCCAGTCGCTTTGCGTGTAGCCCGTGCGCGCCTGCGCGGCCGCGAGTTGCGCCTCGGCGCGATCCACTTCGGCGGCATACGGGCGCGGATCGATCACAAACAGCGTGTCGCCCTTCTTCACGAGCGCGCCATCCTTGAAGTTGACCGAGACGATCGTGCCCGGCACCTGCGAACGGACGTCCACTTTTTCGACCGCTTCGAGACGGCCCGAATAGCTCTGCCAGTCGGTGATCGTTTTTTGCACCACGGTGGCGACATCGACTTCCGGCACGATGGTCGGCGCGGCGGGCGAACTCGCATCGACGCGGATCGCGCCGAACGTGCCGAGCCCGGCGACGGCGATGACGACTAGCGCGGCAATCGCCACGCGGCGGCGAGAAAGAGGAAGGATAGTCATGTGAAGCTCCCGGTATCGTTGATTGAAATTCTGTTTATCGATGGGCGCGCGCATCGAAGCGCCACTGAAAAAAGCGCACCGCTTCCTGCAAGGCGGGCGGATGATCGGCCAGCGCGGCGTGCGATACGCTCGGATAGCGGACCACCTGGGTCAGCACACCCGCGTCGATCAGACTGCTTGCGTACTTCTCCGCTTCCACGTGCAGCACATCGTTCTGCGCGGTCGCGATCAGTGTGGCCGGCAGCCCCGCGAGCCGCGCCGATTCGAGCGGCGCCGCATACGGGTGCATACGCTGCGACGCTTGCGGCAAATAGGCGCGATAACACGCCGCGCACTCTTTTGCGGTGATGTCGGAACCCAAACGCTGTTCATCGCCCAGGCGCGTGAGGCTCGGATCGAGCATCGGCCCGAACAGCGCTTGCGCCGCAATCTGCACGTCGCCCCGATCACGCGCGATGAACGCGAGGCAGTTGGCCAACTGCCCACCCGCGTCGTGCCCCGCTACGCCGACCTTTCTGCTATTGCCGCCGAACGCCCGTGCCCGCGTCTGCACCCACAGCGCCGCGCGGTGCGCGTCTTCTGGCGCGGCCGGAAACGGAAACTGCGGCGCGAGCGAATAACCCACCGACACGACCAGCGCCGGTAAGTGTTCTGCGAAATAACGCGCGGCGAAATCGGCCTGCTCGATCGAGCCCTTCGTAAAGCCGCCGCCGTGGAAATAAAGCAGCACCGGCAATGCGGTTTTCTTCGCCTGCCGGTACAAACGCAGTGTGATGTCCTGTGCGTGCCCCTCGATCTGTACGTCGATGATGTCGAGTGCCGTGCTGTCTGCGGCTACCGGACCGTTGGCGGCGGGCGCAAAAGAGTACGGCGATTTAAATGCATCCATGTCAGGCTGCGCAATGCGCATAGAACTTTCAATGGTGCGAATTGTGGGTTCAGCAGAGTCGTAAATAAATGCCTATAATCCGGCAACACAATTCGGCGCCCCTGAACAATCGAATGCGATTGCTCTGCGGATTCGGTTTCCGCCCGGTGCGCCCGCCCCTTCTGGAGGTTTGCAATGGACCGGCTTCAGGCCATGCAAGTGTTCACGCGAGTCGTCGACACCAACAGCTTTACCCGCGCAGCGGAAACGCTCGACCTGCCGCGCGCATCCGTCACCACGATTATTCAGAACCTCGAAGCGTTCCTCGGCACGCGCCTGATGCATCGGACCACGCGGCGTCTGTCGCTCACGCCGGACGGCGCGGCGTACTACGAACGCTGCGTGCGTATCCTCGCGGACGTCGAAGAGACCGAAGCCAGTTTTCAGAGCGGCAATAAAAAGCCGCACGGCAAGCTGCGCATCGACATGCCGGGCTCGATCGGGCGCCTGCTGGTGATTCCCTCGCTATGTGAATTCCACACGCGCTATCCGGACATCGACTTGCAACTGGGCCTGTCGGACCGGCCGGTCGATCTGTTGCAGGAAGGCGTGGATTGCGTGGTGCGCGTGGGCGCGCTACAGGATTCCTCGTTAGTGGCGCGGCGCATCGGTCTGTTCGAGGGCGTGACCTGCGCGGCCCCCGACTACATCGCGCGTGCAGGCATGCCGTCTTCGCTCGAAGACCTGGAGAATCACAAAGCAGTCAATTACTTTTCGAGCCGCACGGGGCGCACGATCGATTGGGCCTTCATGGTTGAGGGCAAAGAAGTCGAAGTGAAGATGAAAAGCATCGTGTCGGTGAACGACGCCGACGCCTACGTGACGTGCGGACTCGAAGGTTTCGGCCTGATTCAGCCGGCGCTTTTTATGGTGCTGCCGCATCTGCGCTCGGGTCAGCTGGTGGAAGTGTTGCCGGAGCTGAAGCCTTTGCCGATGCCGATTTCCGCAGTCTATCCGCACAGTCGTCATCTGTCGCCTAAAGTCCGTGTTTTCGTAGACTGGATCGCGGAGCTGTTCGACCGTTGCCCATTGCTGAGCGGACGCGGCAGTCTCGACGCAACCTGCACGAAGCGCACTTTCGAAGAACGCGAGTCCGCGCCGATGCTCGATACGCCTGTGATTACCGAATGGGTCGCGTGATGCGCTGAAATCAAAGTACGGAATCTGGAACAATGAATTTCAACCGCGGCTCTAATGCCGCGGTTTTTTTATTCATCAAGGCTTTAATTCGATTGTTCCGAAATCGCGACAATTCATTTCGCGAAAGTGCGATTTATCCGCACTCGCCCAGCGTCTACATTTCACCCTGCCGCAGCACTCGTCGTGCTGCAAACGAATCAGGAGTGCATCATGAAACGCAATCTTCTCGCAGGTCTCGCTCTTTCTCTGCTTGCAAGCACATCCGTGTTCGCACAAAGCAACAGCGGTGGTGGCATCGGGCGCGCAGGCACTTATGAAACGCAACCTACGCCGAGCACGAGCGCGAAAACGCGCGCAGAAGTGAAAGCGGAACTGGTGGCCGCTTATCGTGACGGTTCGCTACCGGCGCTAAGTCGCACCAGTTATCCGAACAAAGGCTTGATCGGACAGACACAGGCTGCACGTATCGCACGGCAGGAAGGCGCGAGCGGCGACGTGACACGCGTCGCCAGGGGTCAGTAAGACAGACAAAGGCACCGCAATGATCCGGATTCCAAAAGAAGCCGTCATTGCGGCGTCATTCCTGCACTCTTCAAAAAGGAGCACATCATGACACCATCCGAACTGGACAACTGGGACACCGACACGCCAGTGTGGACGCCATATCGCGCGCCACGACATTGAGCGTGACTGGTCGTTTGAATTGTGCGGTAAGCGTTGTGCGTGTGCCCGCGGCAGTGCTCGGCGGGCACATTGCTATTCAGCTCTGTCGAAGTGATCCGCCGTTATCGTTTCGGCACGCCCTCGCGCCACTCGCCCCAATGCGTGACGATGTCCTGCACCAATGGATTGCCTGAGCGGAACAGGTTCTCGATGGCGATCGTGAAGCCGCCTTGCGCCGCATAGTTGAGCAGGTTGTCCGCGCTCGTCTGGCCATCGTAGGGGCGGTCGAAATCCGAACCCGCGCGCAATACCGCGACGCGATTCAGATCGACCTTATGCACCGAGGCCGCACGCTTGAGCGCTTCGTAGGTGGCATTGTCCTCCTGCTGCGTCGTGCAATAGACGCCTTTGCCATCGGTCAGGATCTTGGTCCAGTCACGCGCGCGCTGGCCGAGCTGCGTGCCGGACCACCAGGTGTCGCCAGCCAGCGTATCGCATTGAATGACCGACGGCGGGCGATTGGCCGGCGCATAGGAATATTTCGCGCGAGCGGCTTGAGCCTGCGCGTTATCGGATAACACGACGGTGTGCGACAACGCGAATGCCGTATCGGCGAGTTGGGTGTTCAACTGGAATACTTCGGTGCGATAGTCGAGTGGCGGCTTATCCGAAGGACTCGTCGTGTTGATTCCCAAATAGCCCGTGTTCCAGCCAGGCGGAATCTCGCGGCCGTCGATCTCCCACTGAATGCCGAAGTCGACCAGATACTTCGCCCACGCGGCCGAGCCCACCGTGCCCTGTTGCGGATCGATCCCGGCAATGCCGGCGACCATGAAGTACGTGCGGCGCAAATCGAAACGCGGCGAGAAGGTCAGCGCCATGATCGACGCCGCCGCGTTGGTGTGCCCCATGCCGGTAGTCATCACGCAGATATCCTGCTTGTTGCAATGAACCGCCGGGTAATCGGGTGACAATCCATCTACCGCGATGTCGCGCCATGGGCCGAGCCGATCGAGCCACACCTGGCCTTCGGGGCCGAACATCGAAATGATCATCACCTTGACGTGTTCGCCATGCGAGCCGCCATTGTCGTGAGAGAAACCGTCGTTGTCGTCCGCGCTAGCCGGTCCGGACGAAAAGGCGGCGCAAGCCGCAAGAGCAACCGCGCAGAACGCGCCGAGTGAGCGAGTCAGCATCATGTTCTTCCTTTTTTGCTTGTGATGCAGGTTGGGAGAGAGTGCTGCTTTCAAGCCGAAAGAAGTATAGGCGCGACGAAATTATTTGCCACTCCGTGATGAGCGGCATGCTGTACGGCAAATGTAAACAGCGGGCATGGCATGGTGCATGGGCTCGCGACGTTGTGCACGCCATTTCCCTATAATCGGAATCCGCAGTCCGCCGCCGAGGTCAATCCTCGGAGAGCGCACCGCCTTTGTGCAGTTCAAAACAGGAGCACCACGATGGACTATGTGAAACTCGGCCGCACCGGCCTCGATGTATCGCGTCTTTGTCTCGGTTGCATGAGCTATGGCGTGCCTTCGCGCGGCACTCATCCCTGGTCGCTCGACGACGAAGCCGCACGGCCCTTCATCAAGCAGGCGCTCGATCACGGCATCAATTTCTTCGACACGGCGAATGTCTATTCGGACGGCACCAGTGAGGAAATTGTCGGCCGCGCGCTGAAAGACTTCGCCAGGCGCGACGAGATCGTGCTCGCCACCAAGGTGAATAGCCGGATGCACAAAGGCCCGAATGGTGCGGGCCTGTCGCGCAAGGCGATCATGGCGGAAATCGATCACAGCCTGCGGCGTCTCGGGACGGAGTACGTCGACCTGTACCAGATCCATCGCTGGGACTACGACACGCCGATCGAAGAAACCATGGAAGCGCTGCACGACGTCGTGAAGGCTGGCAAGGCCCGCTATATCGGTGCGTCGTCGATGTACGCGTGGCAATTCGCCAAGGCGCTGCACGTCGCCGAACGCAATGGCTGGACCCGTTTCGTGACGATGCAGAATTACGTGAATCTGCTGTACCGCGAGGAAGAGCGAGAAATGCTGCCGCTGTGCGAAAGCGAAGGCATCGGCGTGATTCCGTGGAGCCCGCTCGCGCGCGGACGTCTGACGCGCGACTGGAACACCGGGAGCGCGCGCTCCGAGACCGATGAATTCGGCCGCACGCTGTACGCGCACACGGAAGATGCCGATCGGCGCATTGTCGAGCGGGTCAGCCAGATCGCGAAGGAACGCGGCGTGCCGCGCGCGCAAGTGGCACTAGCGTGGGTCTTGCAGAAGAAGCCGATTACTGCGCCGATTGTCGGCGCGACCAAGCTGCATCACCTGGACGATGCGGTCGCCGCGCTTTCGTTGAATCTCAGTGCGCAAGAGATTCAGCAGCTCGAAGAACTGTATGTCCCGCACGCGGTGACCGGTTTCAAATAAGCCGCGCTGCTGTCAGTTCAAGCATCCGAGCCGGCCGGAAACCACCATGGAATCCGCCGGTTTTGTTTCATGCAGAAGCCGCCCCGCTGCGCGCCACTTCCGGTTCGAAAAACACCCAGCGCACCTGCGGAAAGGTCGCCTGCAAATCCTCCTCGATCACGTTGATCGCATCGACCATCGCGCGCCCGCTCGCGTAATCGATCATTTCCGCCTGCACCGCCACCACCACGTGACGCCCCCATTGCAGCGTAATCATATTGACGATGCCGCGAATCTCGGCGCGCGCGCGCAGATGCGCTTCGATCGCGCCGCGCACTTCCGGGCTCGCCGATTCGCCGACGATCATCGACTTCACTTCGCGGGCCACCAGCCACGCGATCACCATCAGCAGCAAGCCGACGCCGATGGAGCCCAGCGCGTCCCAAACGGGATTGCCGGTGACCATCGTGAGCAGCACGGCAACGAACGCAATCGCGAGACCGGCGAGAGCGGCGATATCCTCGCCCGCGACAACCAGTAGTTCGGATTCGCGGGTCTCACGAAACCAGCGCCACATGCCCTTGTCCGGATGCTTCTTGCGGATCTCCTTGACCGCGCCCCACAGCGACAGCGCTTCGAGCACCACCGACACTCCAAGCACCGCCAACGCGACATACGCGAACTGCAACGGCTCGCGCGTGAACAGTCGATGCACGCCTTCATACACGGAAAACGCGCCGCCGACAAAGAACAGCAGCAACGCGACGAGCAGCGAATAGAAGTTGATTTCGCGTCCACGGCCCATCGGATGCAGCGGGCTCGCCGGTCTGCGCGCCTGGCGCAGACCGAACAGCAACAACAGTTGATTGCCGCAATCGGCGGTCGAGTGAATGGCTTCGGCGAACATCGAACCAGAGCCCGTGAACGACGCCGCGGCGAACTTGCAGATGGCGATGCCAAGGTTGGCGGCGAGCGCGTAGAAAATGGCTTTCGGCGATTCTTCTTTCATCGTCGGGATGGGGGCCGTGAGTTTGCAGAGTGCTTTCGGTTAGCAAGAATCCGTATTATGGACACGCCGGGCGGCATGCGTCCAACCCCGGCGTTGTTTGCACCACACTCCTCATACTCGACGGCGCCCCCGCCGCCTGCGCGCCGCGCGGCCTGCTAGGCCCGCTCCAGCGCCGCCATTTCACGCACGATCACCAGCAGCATCGACAAACTCGCCCCGCCCGTGGCGCGCAGATCGGTCAGCAGGCGCGTATAGCGTTCAAGTTGAGCGGCGCGCTTGTCACGCCATGCGTGCACCAGCGCATCCGGCGTCGACGCGTCGTCCGCGCCGGCCAGCGCGCTCGTGGTCAGCGCGCGTTTGAGCCGTGCCAATTCGGCCAGCGCGGTCGCGCGCGCCAGCATGTCCCAGTGCGAGGGCGCCGGCAAGGCAGCCGCGCGCTCGCTGATCCAACCGTAGTTCAGCAGCGTGCCGAGTTCGAAGTACACGCCCGCCACCAGTTCGAGACTGCGTCCGCAGGTCGACGCCACTTCGGCAATGTCGAGCAACGCCGCCGAGATTTCGCCACTCGCGATGCGCACCGCCAGTTCGCTGTCCACGCCCGCATCGACTAGCGCGCGCTGGCGCCCGGACAGCGCTTCGAGATCGGCGGGCGGCAACAGCGCCGGCCATTGCGGCGCGAGTCGCTGCGCCGCGTCGCGGCAACGTGCGAGCAGGCCGGCCACGTCGTCATTGCCGGGCGCACCGGATTGCAGATGCCGCAAAAACCACAGCGCCGAACGCTCGACGAGCCGCGCGACTTCGACGAACATGCGCGCCTGCACGTCGTCGGCGACGCGATTGTCGAGCGCGTCGATGCTGCGCCATACGTCGTCGAGATCGAACACGTCGCGCGCCATGATGCACGCGCGCACGATGTCACCCGGCCGCGCATCGGTCTCTTCCATCAGCCGATGCACGAACTCGCAGCCGACCCGGTTCACCAATGCGTTGGTCAGGTGCGTCGCGAGAATTTCGCGGCGCAACGGGTGACGCTGCATCGGCACGCTGAAACGCTGCCGCAGTGGTTTCGGGAAGTATTCGACGAGCATGTCGCTCACGAGCGGATCTTCCGGCATCGACGAGTCGAGCAACGCGTCGTACAGCCACATCTTGCTGTACGCGAGCAGCACCGCGCGCTCGGGGGTGGTGAGCCCCTGTTTGGCGGCGGCCCGTTCGGCGACTTCGTCATCGGTCGGCAGAAATTCGATCACACGATTCAGGCGCCCCGCGCGTTCGAGGTAACGCATCAGCCGCGCTTCGGCATCGAGCAGTTCGACACCGTAGCGTCCCGCGATCGACAATGCCTGGGTCTGATAGTAGTTGTCCTGCAAAACGAGCAGGCCGACTTCGTCGGTCATTTCGGCGAGCAGTGCATTGCGCTGTTTCCCGGTCATCTCGCCATCGGCCACCACGAGGCCCAGCAGAATCTTGATGTTGACCTCATGGTCCGAGCAGTCCACGCCAGCGGAATTGTCGATTGCATCGGTATTGAGGCGGCCGCCGCGCTGCGCGAATTCGATGCGCCCGAGTTGGGTCAGACCAAGATTGCCGCCTTCGGCCACCACCTTGCAGTGCAGATCGGCACCGTTCACGCGGATCGCGTCGTTCGCGCGGTCGCCTACCTGCAGATGCGTTTCGCGGCTCGCCTTCACATAGGTGCCGATGCCGCCGTTATAAAGCAGATCGACCGGCGCCTGCAAAATCGCGCGCATCAGTTCGGCGGGCGCAAGCGCCGGCGCGCTGATGCCGAGCACCGACTGCACCGCCGGCGACAGCGGGATCGTCTTGGCGCTGCGCGCAAACACGCCACCACCCGCGGAGATCAGCGATGGGTCGTAATCGGCCCAGCTCGAACGGTCGAGCATGAAGAGCCGCCCGCGTTCGGCGATGCTCGCCGCGGGGTCGGGATTCGGGTCGAGAAAGATATGCCGGTGATCGAACGCGGCCACCAGTTTGATATGCGGAGACAACAGCATGCCGTTGCCGAACACGTCGCCCGACATATCGCCGACGCCTACTACCGTAAAGTCCATTGTCTGCGTATCCACGCCCATTTCGCGGAAGTGTCTCTTGACCGACTCCCATGCGCCGCGCGCCGTGATCGCCATTTTCTTGTGGTCGTAGCCGACCGAGCCGCCCGACGCAAACGCGTCGTCGAGCCAGAAGCCGTACTCCTGCGAGATCGCGTTCGCGTAGTCGGAGAAGGTGGCCGTGCCCTTGTCGGCGGCGACGACCAGATAGGGATCGTCGGAATCGTGGCGCACCACGTCGGGTGGCGGCACCACGTCCGTGCCCGCGAGGTTGTCGGTCAGATCGAGCAGGCCGCGCAAAAAGGTCTGATAACACGCGACGCCCTCGCGCATCCACGCATCGCGCTCGCTCTGCGGCGGTGGATTCTTCACGACGAAGCCGCCCTTCGAGCCGACCGGCACGATCACCACGTTCTTCACCATCTGCGCCTTCATCAGGCCGAGCACTTCCGTGCGGAAATCCTCACGCCGATCCGACCAGCGCAAACCGCCGCGCGCCACGCGGCCGCCGCGCAGGTGCACCCCCTCCACTCGCGGCGAATACACCCAGATCTCGAACATCGGTTTCGGCTCGGGCAAACCGGGTACTTGGGCGGGATCGAATTTGAAGGACAGATAGGGTTTGGGGCGTCCATCGCCGTCGAAGCGATAGTAGTTCGTGCGCCTCGTCGCCCTAATGACGCCGAGAAACTGGCGCAGTATGCGGTCCTCGTCGAGATTGGGCACCTGGTCGAGCGCGCTGTCGATCGTGCGCAGCCAGCCGTCGACGCGCGCCTCGCGCGTGTCACCCAACACCGGATTGAAGCGCGCGATGAACAGTTCGACCAGCATCCGCGCAATGGCCGGATTGCCGGTCACCGCACGCTCGATATACGCGTCGCTGAACGTCGAGCCGACCTGGCGCAGGTACTTCGCATACGCGCGCAGAATCGTCACCTCGCGCGCATTCAACTGTGCGCGCAGCACGAGACGATTGAAGTCGTCACTTTCGATCGCGCCGGTCCACACGCGCTCGAACGCCTCTTCGAACAGGTCCTTCACACGTTCGATATCGAACTCCGCATCGTCGGCGAGTTCGAGGCCGAAGTCGTGAATCCACGCGGGTGTGGCGCCCACCGCCTCGATCAGATAAGGCCGTTCTTCATTGACCCGCACGCCCAGATGTTCGAGCATCGGCAAGCTGCGCGACAGCGCGATCGGCTGCCCCGCGCGATACACCTTGAAGCGGAATGCGCGAGGGCCTGCTTCGATCGGGCGATACAGGTTCATCGCGAGCCGCTCGGTGCCCTGCACGCGTTCGATCAGTTCGATATCGCGCACCGCCGTGCGCGCCGGGTAATCATCGCGGTAACCGGCGGGAAACGAGTCGGCATAGTGTTGCAGCAGACGGTTGCCCTGCTCTTCCCCGTACGCGTCGAGCAATGCATCCGCGAGATCGTCCTGCCAGCGGCGCGCGACCTGCACGAGTCGCGCCTCCAGTTCGCGCGTGTCGACATCGGGCATGCCGCCCGGTTTCGCATGCACGACGAAGTGAATCCGCGCGAGCGTCGACTCCGACAGCAGCGGCGTGAATTCGACGCTCTCGCCATTGAACGCGGCGGCCAGCAGATTCGCGATGCGTTGCCGCAGGTCTGTGTTGTACTTGTCGCGCGGTACGAACACGAGACAGGACACGAAGCGATCGAAGCGGTCGCGCCGCACGAACAGGCGCGTGCGCTGATGCTCCTGCAAACGCAGCACGCCGAGCGCGATCTCGTAGAGCTGGTCTTCGTCGGCCTGAAACAGTTCGTCGCGCGGATAGGTTTCGAGCACCGTCACCAGCGATTTCGCCAGATGACCTTTCGGCAGGAAACCGGCTCGTCTCACGATATTCGCGCATTTGCGCCGCACGATCGGGATCTCCGCAGCCGATACGAAATAAGCGGTGGACGTGTAAAGGCCAATGAAGCGCCGCTCGCCGGTCACCTTGCCGTCCGCGCCGGTCAGCTTGATGCCCACGTAGTCGAGATAGCCGGGCCGATGCACGGTGGCGCGCGAGTTGGCCTTGGTCAGAAAGATCGGCAACGAACTGGCGATGATCTCGGCCGCGGCCGGCGGCAACGCGGTGACTTCGGCGGCGCCGGCGGGCCGCATCGCGTCGCGCAGAATGCCGAGACCGGAGCCCGGCACTGCACGCAGTCCGTAGCCGTTGTCGATCTGCACCAGTTCGTAGTCGCGCTGGCCAAGGAAAGTGAAATGATCTGCGATCATCCATTCGAGAAACGCGCGCGCTTCGACACCTTCGGGTCCCGCCTCGCCTGCCTTCATGCCCTTGATCGTCACGCGCGCGAGTTCGACGATTTTCAGCCAGTCCTCGACCGCCGCGCGCACGTCGCGCAGCACGCCGGCGATCTCGTCGCGCAGCGCGTCGAGTTTCGCGGCATCGCCGCAACGGTCCACTTCGAAGTGAATGAACGAGGTGAGATGCGAGCGCGTATCAGTGGCTTCTTCCGCGCCCTGGCTGACTCGCGCGATGCCGCCATCCGGGCCGCGCCAGAGGCGAAATACCGGATGCACGACCGAGTGCAGCGCGAGCCCCTGCCGGTTGACCGCCATCGACACCGAATCGACGAGGAACGGCATGTCGTCGTTGACGATCTCGATCACGGTGTGATCCGAGTGCCAGCCATGCTGTTCGAGAATCGGGTTATAGACACGCAGCCGTTCGGCGCCTGGCACGAAGCGCTGCGCGGTTTGCCAGTGCGCGAGCGCGGCACCGTACAGATCGGCGATCGAGCGGCTTTGCAGATCGTCGGCGTCGACGAAATCGTAGTAGTGCCGCAGAAAGGGCTCGACGATATTGAAGGTCGGCTCAGGCAGCCGCCCACGCGCAAATTCGACGACATCGTTCAGCAGGTGCGTAACGGCTTCTTCGTTCTTTGCTTGCATGATCGACTCCCCCGGCTAGCGGCTATGGCGAGTAAGGCGTGATTCACATGCATCGTCCGAAGGGGAATTATGCGCCTGCCGCCCCGAATCCGGCGACGACCGCAGTCAGGTAATACCCGCTGCCGTCGCGGATGCTGCAGTTGCAAAGCCGGCCGCTTAAAGCGCGGGTTTCGGTACGGCCCGCGTGGGCGCGTGTTCGGGCGGTTGCGCCGCGTCGAGCCATGCGCGCACCTGTTCGGCTGTCCAGGCGGGATCGTCGTGCGGCAGGTCGTGACCCGCCCACGGATGCTCGCGCCGCGGCACACCCCATGCCGCCGCGAGTTTCGCTGAGCACGCCGGGTCCACCAGTCTGTCCGCCCGAGAAGAAAGGATCAGCACTGGAGCACGCGGTGCGGCAGGGCCAGCGGTAAAGCGCGCGGCGGCCCACAACTGCCGTAGCGCATTGCCGCGGCTCACCGGCGCGCTGCGGCGAATCGCGCTCCACGCGTCGAGATCCGCGTCCAGATCGTCGACGCGATTGCAGGTCAGTCGGTGAATGCCGCGCTCGACTGCCGGCGCGTCGCTCCAGTGCGAAGCGACGCGCAGCACGCCGGGCCATGCCGACGGCCGCAACCGCTCATGCACGCGGCTGAATGGCCGCATGCTGGTATTGATCAACACGAGCCGTTCGATCTCCTCAGGATGCCGCTGCGCCCAGTCCGTCGCCACCATCCCGCCGAGCGACATCGCAAGCACGCGATACGGAGCGGGCACGCCGGCTTGCCAAGCAGCATGGCGCACGAAGCCGACCATCCGCGCGACCGAGGGCGGCGAGCGCAGGTGCGCGAATGCGCCGTTGCCGGGCAGATCGATCGGCAGCCGGCCACCGCCGACCGCATCACGCAGCGCGTCGGGCAAGCGGCCCCAGTGGCGCGTTTCGCGCGTCAGACCGCGCAGCAGAATCCACGCGCTCATACGGCGTCCGGCTTATACCAGTGGTCGATTGCGCTTTGCAGCAGTTGCTCGCGGCGATTGCCTTGCGGCAACCAGCGCTGCGACGAAAACGCCGCGCGCGCCAGAAAGTCGAGCAGGTTCGCATGACGACGCAACACGCGCGCGGTGCGATGCGCCTTGACCGGATTGAACATGCCCTGACGCGAAAACAGCTGGCGCGGGTTTTTCTTGATCCAGAGCCATGACCCGAGTTCGAGGGTCATCGGCAGGAAGATGTTGCGCGCGGGCGCGCGATCGTACGCGAAGTCCCACAGATCGCCATGCAGCAGGTACTGATGACTCTGGGGTTCGAATGCATAGCCGTGATGCGGATGCGCACGCTCGAACATCGTTTTCAACACGTACATCTCCGGTAAATGCGGCATCGACTTGCGGGTTCGCGCGTACGGAAACCAGATGCTGTCGCTCCAGCCGTAACCCGAGTGGCAATCGAGCGCGAAGCTCAAAGGCCGCGCTGCCAGTTGCATTTCGACGACATGCAGCAGCGCGGCGGCTTCCGGCTCCATCGGCTCGCCGTCGCGGCCGCGATACCACGGCAGCCATGGGCCGAGCCGTTGCCCCCCAGCGAGCGGCGGCACGCGGGCGTCAGCGTTCTGCGGCGCGTTGCGCATCAGGTCGACGCCGTTTGGATTGGCGCGGGTGGCGGACCACATGCCGCCGGGGTTGACGATCGGCATGAAGATCAGACGGATCGACTGCAACTGGCGTACAAGCAACTCGTCCCATTCGAGCCGCGCAAGCAGTGCGCGCATGTAGTCGAGTACGAGTTGCGAGCCGATCCGCTCGAGTCCGTGAATGCCGCCGAAAAAGCCGATGGCGGGCGCCAGCGGATCGGTCGAACCGATGCTCGCGGTGTGAACGGCGAATCGCCGGCCACGCACCGTGGTCTCGCAGACCGTGCCGATTTCGAAGCTCGCGCTGCCGTGCTCGAGGATCGACTTGAGGTCGTCGTATTCCGCGAAACTGTCGGGAAGGAGGCTATACATGGCGCGATCGACAGCTTGCGCAGAGAACGCCTGCGCCTCGTGCGGCATGGCTTTCAGCCCGGTCATGCCTGTCCAGCCCGGTTCCTGGCATCGATATCTCCCTGTGCTCGCTGGCGTGCGCGGCGCGAGAGGCATCGTATCAAATCTGGAGCATCGAAGACGCCGGCAGGCCGGCCGGACCACGACCCGAATTGCCTCCCCGATCACAGCTTCGACAAGTACTTGCCTGATAGCGCGATTACGCTCGCGAGTGAATGGGGCGATATAACGCCCGATAGCTTCGCTTCGTGTGATCTTGTTTTCGTCTGTACAGCGCAGCAATAGGTTGCGACGCTTTGGCGAGGCTTTGGGTGCCGCCACCGAATCGCTTAACGACTCACCGCATCCCGGTTCGTCGATTCGGTTCAGGCGATCCGAATTCACATCCCGAAGCCGGCGACATGCCGACCTACGCTAACCCAACAACAACAAGGCATCCGCGAGCGAGAGTACCGTCGTGCGCGAATCGAACGCCGTAGCAAAAAGATGCTCGTGCACGACCTGATCCGGGTCGTAGCAACAATCCTTGACCGTGAACAGACGGAAGTCCGCATCGCTCGCGTACGCAACCGACGAAAGCACGACACCGGTCGACGCAATGCCCACCATGAGCAGCGTATCAATACCTTGCGCGGAAAGCCGAACCTGCAAATCGGTGCCAAAAAACACGCTCGCACGATGCGCAATGATGACCGGTTCGGTGGCCTGCGGGCCGAGTTCCGGCGAGATCTGGTCGTCGACGAATAGACCCAGTTGCTTGATCCCCTGCCCATTCCTGTTCAACGGACTGACTTCCGGATAGCCCGGACTAAAGTGGATCCTGGCGAAATAGACGCTGACACTTTTAGCCCGCGCAGCATCACATAGCTTGCGCGTATTGGCTAGCAGCGTGGGCGCGACCGAGGGAAATAACCCGAGGATATCGGTCTGATAATGCATGACCACGAGAGCGGTTCTGGCTGGAACGATCGCTGGAATCTGCATGTTCACGCTATGCGTGGCGACATAAGGGCACGCGGCAATGAAAGACGTTCGACTCTACCACGGCCACCATTCAGCATTGCACGACATCCAATGAAACCGACAGCACGCGAAGAACGGCCTGCAGAATGATGGGCTCCCCTGCGGAAAGCCGACATCTTGTCGGTCAGGGAGCCCTTCCCGAATGTTGAGGAATTTCCGGTTGGTTGCCGTCCAGCCGATTACGTTCAGTTGTGAATTGAACGAATTCGGCCTTGAACCGTGAAGGCTCATCAAGCGTCCCGGCATAGATGGTCACGATTTCTGGTGCGTGATGCGGTGTTCCAAATAACAGGCTGCCACAGTGAGCGCAAAAATTTCGCGTTGTCGGCATCCCGCTGCCGCCGACCATCGTATAAGACTTAATCTCGCCTTTGAATGAGAAATCTGCGGCTCTCACTACAACGACAGGCAACCCCGCCGAGCCCGAAGCGCGCTGACAATCCCGGCAGTGACAGATGAGCTGTGCAAGTGAGGCGCCCCGAGCCTGGTATTGCACCGCGCCGCAAAGGCAGCATCCCGTCCAGGGGTTTGACATGGATCTTCTCCGGTTGAAGTGATCTTGCGTTTGTTTGGCGGGAAGATGGGATGCCATTTCTTTACATCGCGCCGATACGCGCTCCCGTGAGACGGAAAGCTACGTGATCTTGACAGAATCGACCAGCCTCGGGCATGCCAGCCCGCTGACATGCGGTGCGACAGGTCACACTCAAGGACGAAGCTAATGATTGATGCCGAGCGCAAGCACAGTGGGCAAGGGTGCCCCAGCGGTCTGGCGAAGCGGCGCGGGCAGCGCGGTGCCAAACATCGTCAACCCTGCCCGCCTCGCCGCAACCGCCGCCGCACTCCAATGCCAGCCGCCGGCACACGCCCGCCTCACTTAACCTCACGCCATAAATCGCCGCGTTTTTCCACACAAAGCCCCTTCGCTTTAGTCGTCCACTCCTGCATTCCGGCGTTCTGCTGGAATAATCACGGGCTTGCGGCCGGCCTCCCGGCCTTTCTTCCCCCTTCCCTGGTAGTCGATGGAACCCTTTGTCGTCCTGCTGGTGCTGTTCTCCGCGCTGCTTCACGCCACCTGGAACGCGTTTCTGCATCTCTCCGAAGACCGCATCTCGCTGCTCGGCATGATGGCGATACCGTACGTGGTCATCAGCGCGATCGGCGTGATCGTGCTGCCGATGCCCGCACCGGCCGCGTGGCCCTACATCTGCGCGTCGGTAGTGCTGGAGTGCGGCTATCTGCTCGCGCTGATCCGCGCGTACCGAAGCGGCGACTTCGGCCAGATCTATCCGATTGCGCGCGGCCTGTCGCCGATGCTCGTGTTCGTCGGCGCGCTGGTGTTCGCCCACGAGGCGCTCAAGCCGCTGGCCGCGATCGGGGTGGCGCTGGTGTCGCTCGGCATCGTCTCGCTGGCGTTTCGCCGCGGCATGCGCTTTTCCGGCGAGAGCGTGCCGTTCGCGCTGCTGACCGGACTCTTCATCTCCACGTATTCGGTGGTCGACGGCATCGGTGCGCGCGTGGCGGGCAACGGCCTGAGTTACATCATGTGGGTCTATCTGCTTTGGAACATCCCGCAGTTTCTGCTCGCCTGGCATTGGCGAGGCGGCGCCAAAGGACTGTTCATCGGCCGGACGGTGGTGCTCAAGGGCATCACGGCGGGCGTGCTCGCGCTGGCCGCGTATTGCCTGATCATCGAGGCTTACCGCTATCTGCCGATCGCAATGGTCTCGGCGCTGCGCGAGTTGAGTTCGATCTTCGCGGTGCTGATCGGCTGGCTCTTCATGCGCGAGAAGCTGACCGCGCGGCGCATCGTGGCATGCGCACTGGTGACGCTCGGCGCTGTGTTGATCCGGATATGACGGGTGCCGGCGCGGCGGTGCGTGGCGCGAGGCGTGGCGCGAGGCGTGGCGATGAGACTGCGTTGAAGGCGCATGAATGACTTGACGAAGGCGCTTTACGTGACGCGTTAAAGGAGACGTGCGAAGTTGTGCCCCTCTCGGCCCACCCGCGCCCTCACGCAAACTGCGGCAGTGCTGCGTCGATCGCCCCGGCAAGCGTGTCGAAGGCCGGCGCGATCTCTTCATCCGGCACGCACGCGTAGCCGATCAGCAACCCCGAAGGCGCCAGCGACGGCTGCGCGTAATACCCCGACAACGGCCGAACGATGATATTGCGCGCCAACGCAGCGGCCGCCACTCGGCGATCATCGCTGCCATCGGGCAACTGCATCACCAGATGCAGACCGGCGTCGCCTCCCACCGCCGGCAACGCATCGCCATAACGTCGCGACGCGGCGTCGAGCAACGTCTGCCGGCGCTGTCCGTACAGCGTGCGCATCTTGCGGATATGCGACGTGAAATGCCCCTCGGCGATGAACTCCGCGAGCATCGCCTGTTGCAGCAACTGGCCCTCGCGATACAACTCCGCGCTCGCCGTAGCGAAGCTCTCCGCCAGCGCTTCCGGCACGACCAGATAGCCGATGCGCAACCCCGGAAACAGCGTCTTGCCGAAGCTGCCCACATAGATCACCTGACCCGACGTATCCAGCCCTTGCAGCGATGCAAGCGGCCGGCTGCCATAACGGAACTCGCTGTCGTAATCGTCCTCGATGATCCAGCATTGATGCTGCCGCGCATATTCGAGCAACATGCGGCGCCGCGCGAGGCTCATCACCATGCCGAGCGGATACTGATGCGACGGCGTGACGAGCATCAGCTTGGGCGGCTGCGCGAGATCGTCGGCGCAAGGCGCGATGCCTTCGACGTCGACGGCGATCGGCCGCGACTCCAGGCCGGACACGTGCAGCACGCTGCGCACGCCCCAGTAACACGGGTCTTCGGTCCAGATCACGTCGCCCGGATCGGATAGCAGACGCACGGCGAGATCGACCGATTGATGAATCCCGGTCGTGATGATGATCTGCTCAGGCGTGCAACGCACCGAGCGCGCGGTGCGCAGATAGTCGGCCAGCGCGTGACGCAGCGCGGGCAGCCCGCCGCCCGGCGCGTAAGTGAGCAGGTCCGGGCGTAGCCTGCGCCAATACTTGTTGTGCAGACGGCTCCACGCGCGCGCCGGAAACTTCGTGACATCCGGCACGCCCGGCATGAAGGCGCCCCACTGACGCTTCGACACGCCCGCGCCCGCGATCAGCCGCGCGCCCCGCGTGGACAACGCGCGCGTCGCGGGCTGCGGCAATGGCGACGCAGCCGCCGCTTGCGTCGAAGCCGTCCCGCGCGCCTGCGCCGGATCGGCTTCGGGCGCGCCGACGATCTCGTCCGGCGCGCTGTCGGCGACGAACGTGCCGCGCCCGGTCGCCGAATTCACATAGCCTTCGAGCACCAGTTGCTCGTACACCTGCGTCACCGTATTGCGCCCGATGCCCAGTTCCTGCGCGAGCAGCCGCGAGGACGGCACCTTGCTGCCCGCCGGCAATTCGCGCGACAGGATCGCCTGCTGCAACAGCCGGTGCAACTGGCGATAGATCGGCTGTCCGTTGCCCCGGTCCAGCCGCTGCGCCAGCCAGTCCGACAACACGCTCGTGCGCATGATTGGCTCCTACATTTTTATTGAAATGGCTCTGAAGTTAAGGGCCAAATCTCATTATAGTCGCTGCATGTGCCGCGCCGTGGGCGCGGCGTCCGCGAACAAGCCGGGAGCGAAGGAGATGACCGTGAAGAATGCCGAACTGAAGAGCCGAAAGGATGCCGCCACGCCGCGCGGTGTCGGCGTGATGTGCGATTTCTACGCCGAGCGCGCCGAGAACGCCGAACTGTGGGACATCGAGGGCCGCCGCTTCATCGACTTCGCCGCAGGCATCGCGGTGTGCAACACCGGCCATCGTCATCCGAAGATCGTCGCCGCGATTCGCGACCAGCTCGATCATTTCACGCACACCGCGTATCAGATCGTGCCGTACGCGTCGTATGTCGAGCTGGCCGAGAAAATCAATCAGCGCGCGCCGGGCGACTATCCGAAGAAAACCGCCTTCTTCACGACCGGCGCCGAAGCCGTCGAAAACGCGATCAAGATCGCCCGCGCCGCCACCGGACGTCCGGGTGTGATCGCCTTCACCGGCGCGTTCCATGGTCGCACGCTAATGGGCATGGCCTTGACCGGCAAGGTCGCGCCGTACAAGAGCGGCTTCGGGCCGTTCCCATCGGACGTGTATCACGCGCCGTTCCCGAATCCGCTGCACGGTGTGAGCACCGCCGACTCGCTGAAGGCCATCGAATTCCTGTTCAAGGCCGACATCGATCCGAAGCGCGTGGCCGCGATCATCTTCGAACCGGTGCAAGGCGAAGGCGGTTTCTATCCCGCGCCGGTCGAGTTCGTGCGCGCGTTGCGCAAGCTGTGCAACGAGCACGGCATCCTGCTGATCGCCGATGAAGTGCAGACCGGTTTCGCCCGCACCGGCAAGCTGTTCGCCATGCATCACTACGACGTGGTGCCCGACCTGATGACGATGGCCAAGAGCCTCGCGGGCGGCATGCCGCTGTCGGGCGTGGTCGGCCGCGCCGACGTGATGGACGCGGCCGCGCCGGGCGGCCTCGGCGGCACCTACGCGGGCAATCCGCTCGCGCTGGCGGCGGCGCACGCGGTGCTCGACATCATCGACGAAGAGCGGCTGTGCGAGCGCGCCACGGTGCTCGGCGAACGCGTCAAGGCCAAGCTGAACGCGCTGCAACGCGACGTGCCGCAGATCGCCGACGTGCGCGGGCCGGGCGCGATGGTGGCGGTCGAGTTCTGCAAGCCGGGCGGCGCCGAGCCGGACGCGGACTTCACGAAGCGCGTGCAGGCGCGCGCGCTCGAACGCGGGTTGCTGCTGCTGGTGTGCGGCGTCTACTCGAACGTGGTGCGCTTCCTGTTCCCGCTGACGATTCAGGACACCGTGTTCGACGAAGCCATGGCGATTCTCGAAGACGTGTTGAAGGAAAGCGTGGCGGTGGCGGTTTAACGGCGACCTTAAGGCCTGTTTTAGGCCTGTTTTCAAGGCCTTCTTTCCCGCCCGGCACATGACAGCCTGACTCGACGTCCTCACAGCGAAAGCAAACGACAGATGAGCACACTGCCCCTGAAAGACCCGACCCTTCTGCAAACGCGCGCCTACATCGCGGGCGAATGGCAAGGCGCCGACAACGGCGCGACGTTCGACGTCGACAACCCCGCAACGGGCGAAACAATCGCGAAGGTGCCGCAGATGAGCACGGCGGAAACCCGCCGCGCGATTGACGCCGCCAATGCCGCGTGGCCCGCGTGGCGCGCCCTCACCGCCAAACAACGCGCGGCGATCCTGCGCAAATGGCACGACCTGATGCTGGAGAACGCCGACGATCTCGCGCTGATCCTGACCACTGAGCAAGGCAAACCGCTCGCCGAAGCCAAGGGCGAAATCCAGTACGCCGCGTCGTTTCTCGAATGGTTCGCGGAAGAAGGCAAGCGTGTGAACGGCGACACCATTCCCACGCCAGCGAGCGACAAACGCATCGTGGTGACGAAGGAACCGGTCGGCGTCTGCGCGGCGATCACGCCATGGAACTTCCCCGCTGCGATGATCACCCGCAAGGTCGGACCGGCATTGGCGGCAGGCTGTCCGATCATCGTCAAACCGGCCGAGGCGACGCCGCTCTCCGCGCTCGCGCTCGCCGTGCTGGCCGGGCGCGCGGGCGTGCCGCGCGGCGTGTTCAACGTCGTGACCGGCGAGCCGAAAGCGATCGGCGCCGAACTGACCGGCAACCCGGTCGTGCGCAAACTGTCGTTCACCGGCTCGACGCCGGTCGGCCGTCTGCTGATGGCGCAGTGCGCGCCGACGGTCAAGAAGGTCTCGCTCGAACTGGGCGGCAACGCGCCGTTCATCGTGTTCGACGACGCCGATCTGGACGCCGCGGTAGCCGGCGCGATCGCGTCGAAGTATCGCAACAGCGGCCAGACCTGCGTCTGCACCAACCGCTTCTATGTGCACGACAAGGTCTACGACGCGTTCGCCGAAAAACTGCGCGTCGCCGTCGAACACTTGAAGGTCGGCCGTGGCACCGAAGACGGCGTCACGCAAGGTCCGCTGATCAACGAAGCGGCTGTGCGCAAGGTCGAATCGCATATCGAAGACGCGCTCGCGCAAGGCGCGCGCGTCATCACTGGCGGCCGGCGTCATGCGCTCGGTCACGGCTTCTTCGAGCCGACCGTGCTCGCCGATGTCACACCGGCCATGAAGGTGGCGCGCGACGAAACCTTCGGGCCGCTCGCGCCGCTGTTCCGCTTTTCATCGGACGACGAAGTAATTCGCCTCGCAAACGACACCGAGTTCGGCCTCGCGTCGTATTTCTACAGCCGCGACATCGGCCGCGTGTGGCGCGTCGCCGAAGCGCTCGAATACGGCATGGTGGGCATCAACACCGGCCTCATCTCGAACGAAGTCGCGCCGTTCGGCGGCGTCAAGCAATCGGGTCTCGGCCGCGAGGGCTCGCACTACGGTATCGACGACTACGTGGTCATCAAGTACCTGTGCGTGGGCGGCATCTGAACGCGGGTTAGAGCCGGGCCCCGGCGGCGCTCGCTTGATCCGCCGTCGGCAGCTCGAAGCGGAACGTCGTGCCCGGTCCATCCCGATCGAGCAACCGTATCTGACTGTGATGCAATTGCAGCATGCGCTGCACGATCAGCAAGCCGAGCCCGCCGCCACGATGCGCGCCGCTCGCACCGAACGGACGCTCGAACAGACCCTCGCGCTGCGCCGCCGGAATGCCCGGTCCGGTATCGCTGACGCTCACCTCCACCTTGCCGTCCTTATAAGCCAGATCGACGTCGATCGCGCCTTCGGCGGGGGTGTGGCGAATCGCGTTGTCGAGCAGGTTCGTCAACACGCGCTCGATCATCCCCAGATCGGCGCATACGTTCGGCAGGCGCGGCGCAATGCCGGCCCGCAACCGGATATGCCGCGCCTCGGCGGGCAACTCGAATTTCTGGAACACGTCCTGCACCAGATCGACCAGCGAAAACGGTTCGAGCGCCAGCTGCACGTTGCCGTGTTCGAGCCGCGCCAGTTCGAATAGCGTTTGCGCGAGCCGCCCCACCTTGACGCTCTGCGCGAGCGCGATCGCCAGATAGCGGGAGCGCTCTGGTTCGCCGAGCGAGTCGGCCTTCAGCGACAGCGTCTCCAGATAGCCGTGCAGCGACGTCAGCGGCGTGCGCAAATCGTGCGAGATATTCGCGATCAGTTCGCGCCGCTGCTGGTCCTGCCGCGTCAGCGCACGCCACTGGTCGCCGATGCGCCGCGCCATCTGTGCGAAGGTCGTTTCGAGCACGGCAATTTCGTCGCGCTGTCCGGCCGGCGCCGAGCGCGGCACGCTCGGCTGCACGTCCGGCGCGCCGTCCGCGTCGAAGCGGCGCATCGCATCCGTGAGACGGCGCAGCGGCCGCGTGATCAGGCCGAACGCCGTCAAACCCGCGAGCAACCCCAACGCCGCGACCAGCGCCATCGACCACAACGTGGTGCGCAACACCGAACTGGCCGCGACACGCGCGGCGAGCGCATCGTGCTCTTCACCGAGCAGGACCACGTAGATGTAGCCGGACGGCGGCTGCCCGTTCGTTTGCAGCGGCGCGGCGCTGAACACCTTCTTGCCGTCGACGCTGCGCGGGTCGTCGCCGAGGATCGGCAATGCGTCGCCCGCGATGAAGCGCCGGATCGGCGCGAGGTCCACCCGCTCGCGCTTGAGGTGCCCCGCGGGCGCGTCGTCGCCTTCGATGCGCCCCTGGTTGTCGAGCAGATAAACCTCGACGCTCGGATTGACCATCATCAACTGGCCGAACAACTGGCGCACCGCGTCGGGTCGCAGGCCGCTCGCGTCCATCAGCGTGGTGCGGTGCGCGATATGGTCGGCGAGGTTCTTCGACAGGCTCTGCACCACCTCCTTTTCGTGCAGATCGCTCGAACGGATCTGCAGCCACGCCGACGCGCCGCAACACGCGAGCAACAGCACGGAGAAAACGAGCGAGAGCCGCTGGGTCAGCGTCAGATTCACGGCGCGTCCTTGTGCGTGGCGGCCTGCGCCGGCGCATCGCCGCCCGCCGCGCTCAGCTTGTAGCCGCGTCCCCAGACGGTGAGGATGCGCTCGGGCTGCGCCGGATCGGTCTCGATCTTCGCGCGCAACCGGTTGATATGGGTGTTCACCGTGTGCTCGTAACCCTCGTGCTGATAGCCCCACACGGCGTTGAGCAGATCCATCCGCGAGAACACCTTGCCGGGATGCTGCGCGAAGAAATACAGCAGGTCGAATTCACGCGGCGTCAGTTCGATCGGCTTGCCGTCGACGGCAGCATCGCGCGTCAGCGGATCGATCCTCAGGCCGGCGATCTGCAGGCTGCCCGCGTCGATGCGCGAATCCTTCGCGAGCGCTTCGACGCGCCGCAGCAGCGCCTTCACGCGCGCCACCAGTTCGAGCACGGAGAACGGCTTGGCGAGGTAGTCGTCGGCGCCGAGTTCGAGGCCGAGAATGCGGTGCACTTCGCTCGAACGCGCGCTGGTGATGATGATCGGCGTGTAACGCGTCATCGCCCGCGCGCGCCGGCAGATTTCCAGACCGTCGACGCCGGGCAGCATCAGATCGAGAATCAGCGCGTCCCAGCCGCCTTGCTCCAGCAGGCGCAGCCCTTCGTTGCCGTCGGCGCTGTGCACCACTTCATAACGTTCATCGCGCAGATGAAGGCTCAGTACGTTGGCGATGTCGACGTCGTCTTCGACGATCAGGATGCGCTTCGGTTGGTCCATGGACGGCTTCGGGTGCTTGCAGGAACATGAAGGAACGCGCCGTAGCAGGATTCGGCGCGTGCGCGGAAAACCGCTTCAGCCGGCGCGGGCCGTGCCGTCATTGTGCAAAATTTTCGGGCGGCAAGTTATCACATTTAATTTAACTTTTCGTGAGGACTTCGACATCGGCGCCGCCCTACGATGAGGCCACTTTCAGGAAACGCGCGCAACCTCGCGCGACCACCCACCGAGGGGCTCATCATGCAAAGCAGAAGGCGCTTCTTCTTTTCAGGCGCGGCGGCGCTCGCCGCGCTGGCCGCCGCGAGCCGCTGGCGGCCGCTCGCCGCCGCGCCGGCGGAAAACGCCGCGCCGGGTGAAAGCTTCGACATTACCCGCACGGACGCGCAATGGCGCGAATCGCTGACGCCGGCCCAGTATGCCGTACTCCGCCACGAAGGCACCGAGCGGCCGTATAGCAGCCCGCTGAACGACGAACATCGCGCGGGCGTGTTCGCTTGCGCGGGTTGCCGGCTCGACCTGTTCGCGTCGCGCACGAAGTTCGACAGCCATACCGGCTGGCCGAGTTTCTGGGCGCCGCTCGATCACGCGGTGGCGACCCGCGAGGACCGCTCGTTCGGCGTGTCGCGCACGGAGGTGCATTGCCGGCGCTGCGGCGGCCATCTCGGCCACGTGTTCGACGACGGCCCGCGCCCGACCGGCCTGCGCTACTGCATGAACGGCGTCGCCATGACCTTTACGCCGGCTGCCACCTGAGCCGGCACGCCTGCTGAACGACCACTTTCAAGTCCGGAATCGCCATGCTACTCATCGTTCTCGCCTACCTCGGCGGCGCTCTCACGATCCTCAGTCCGTGCATCCTGCCGGTGCTGCCGTTCGTTTTCGCGCGCGCCGATCAGCCCTTCGTGCGCAGCGGCCTGCCCTTGCTAGCCGGCATGGCGCTCACCTTCGCGCTCGTCGCGACGCTCGCCGCGGTCGGCGGCGGCTGGGTCACGCAAGCCAACCAGTATGGCCGCTGGCTCGCCATCGCGTTGCTCGCCGTGTTCGGCCTGACGTTGCTGCTGCCGCGTTTCGCCGATCATCTGATGCGCCCGTTCGTGAGCGCGGGCAACCGTCTGTCGACTTTCGCACAGGCCGACGGCCAGCAGGTTCGCGCGGGTTCGTCGTTTCTGCTCGGCATCGCGACGGGCTTGCTGTGGGCACCGTGCGCCGGGCCAATCCTCGGATTGGTGCTGACCGGCGCGGCGCTGCGTGGCGCAAGCGTCGGCACGACGTTGTTGCTCGCGGCCTATGCGGCGGGGGCCGCGACTTCGCTCGCGGTGGCGCTGCTGATCGGCGGCCGGGTGTTCACGGCGATGAAGCGTTCGCTGGGCGCGGGCGAATGGATTCGCCGTGGGATCGGTGCGGCGATGCTGCTGGGCGTCGTGGCAATCTCGCTCGGCCTCGACACCGGCGTGCTGGCGCGGGTGTCGACGCTCGCCACCGGCGGTCTCGAGCAAAAACTCGTGGACCGGCTCTCGCCCGGCGCGATGCGGGCAAAGCCGGTCGTCGTGGACGCTGGCCCCGGCACCCACGCTGACGGTGACGCTGGCGGCGCGATGATGCGCAGCGCCATTCCGACTGCCGCCGACGCCAACCCGAGCGCCACCACCGTGGACGCCTCCGCTTCGATGATACGCACGACGCATGCCGCGTCGGGCGACGCGGCGCCGTTGCCCGTCGAAGGCGCGCTGCCGCCGCTGGACGGCGCGGTTCAGTGGCTGAACTCGCCGCCGCTCACCACCCAGGCCCTGCGCGGCAAGGTCGTGCTGGTCGATTTCTGGACTTACTCGTGCATCAACTGCCTGCGTTCGCTGCCGTACGTCAAAGCGTGGGCGCAGAAGTACAAGGATCAGGGGCTCGTCGTCATCGGCGTGCATGCGCCGGAGTTCGCCTTCGAACGCAACATCGACAATGTGAAGAAGGCCACGCACGAACTCGGCGTGGACTACGCTGTAGCCATCGACAACAATTACGCGATCTGGCGCGCGTTCAACAACCAGTACTGGCCGGCGCACTATTTCGTCGATGCGCAAGGGCAGATCCGCTACCACCATTTCGGCGAAGGCGACTACGCGGAGTCGGAAAAGGTGATCCAGCAACTGCTCGCCGAAGCGGGGCATGCGAATGCGGAGAAGGTCGCGCTCGGCATCGCGGGCACGAGCGCACAAGGCGTGCAGGCAGCGGCGGATAACGCCGATCTGCAGTCGCCGGAAACGTACATCGGCTATCAGCGCGGGGAGAACTTCGCGTCGCCCGGCGGCGCGGCGCAGGACAAGGTGCGCACGTACACGGCGCCTTCGCAGCCCGCCGTCAACGAATGGGGACTGGCCGGCGCATGGAAGGTCGGCGCCGAGCAGGCGGATCTCGCGGCGGCCCACGGGCGCATCGTCTACCGCTTTCATGCGCGCGACCTGCATCTGGTGCTCGGCCCTGGCACGGACGGCAAGCCGGTGCGCTTTCGCGTGAGCGTCGATGGCGCGGCCCCCGGTGCGGCCCATGGCGCCGACAGCGCCGCCGACGGCAGCGGCACGGTCACCGCACAACGCCTTTACCAGCTCGTGCGCCAGCCGGGCGATGTCGCGGACCGCACGTTCTCGATCGAGTTTCTCGATCCCGGCGTGCAGGCATACGCATTCACGTTCGGCTGATCCGGGCCGCGCGTCATCAATCAACGACCATCCATGACTCTCGAGGAACCGGCATCATGAACACGACATCTGCCATCAAGGCTTCGTTGCACAAACGCTCGACCTTCGCCCGGGTCGCGGGTTGCGTCGCGATTGCGGCGAGTGTGCTGGCCGCGCAGCGCATCGCCCACTCCGCCGAAGCGGCGACGAAGATTCCCCCGCCCGTGCGGGACGAACAGGCCGGCGCCACGCATAGCGAAACCGCGGTGTTCGCGGGCGGCTGCTTCTGGGGCGTGCAAGGCGTATTCGAGCACGTGCGGGGCGTAAAGCAGGTCGCAGCCGGCTATGCGGGCGGCGCGGCCGGCACCGCGCACTATGAAACCGTCAGCGACGGCGACACCGGACACGCGGAGTCGGTACAGATCACGTATGACCCGGCACAAATCACCTATGGACGCCTGCTGCAGATTTTCTTCTCGGTCGCGCACGATCCCACCGAGCTGAACTACCAGGGCCCCGATCACGGCACGCAATATCGTTCGGCGATTTTTCCCGCCAATGCGCACCAGCGCAGCGTCGCGACCTCATATATCGCGCAGCTCGACAAGGCGCATGTGTTTTCCGGGCCGATCGTCACGCGGGTCGAGGACTACAAGGGCTTTTATCCGGCGGAGAACTATCACCAGAATTTCCTCGCGCTGCATCCCGACTACCCGTATATCGCCATCAACGATCTGCCGAAGGTGAGCGGATTGAAGCGGATGTTTCCGGAGTTGTATCGCAACGACCCGGTGCTGCTGAAAACCAGCGGGCTGTAGACAATATCCGGCGAGAATCGCTGGAGCATTGCGGCCACTCTACTGCCCGGTATTGCCCGGTAGTGTCCGTATGCTCCAGCGATCAAGGAGTCACGCTCCGTGCTCAGAAACGATGCCGGATACCCGCCTGCACCAGCGTTTGCGAATGGCTGCTCGACGCCGTCGTGGTGTAAATCTGCGCAAACGCGCCAGGGCCGCTTGCGCGCTGGTAGATGCCCGTCAGGAACAGATCGGTGCGCTTTGAGAGCAGATAGTCGGTGGCGAGCGTCACCTGGTTGTAGTGCGGTGAACGGCCGCCCGAATAATCACCGGCCGTGTACACGTACGACACGCCGACAAGCCATGCTGGCGTGAAGCGCTTATAGACCCCCAGTTCGCCGTTTTGCAGCCGGAGCCCCGACGAATCCGAGTAGTTGAACAGCACGTTCGTATAACTCGCAAGCACGTTGAGGAAACCGAAGTCGTAGCTTGCTCCCACGCCCATGATGCGCTGCTGATCCGTGCCCGCGCCGGTCGGGCTGATCACGAACGGCGAACTGAACCCCCACCCCGTGCTGTCGACCGCACCGCTCGTCAGATTCGACGGCGTCGCGTTGCTGCGCCGGTTGAACTGCGTGATAGCCGCACCGAGCTTCAACGGCCCGCTCGCGTAGTTCACACTGCCGCTGAAGCCGTTGTTGTTCGAGAACTGCGTCGAGTTCGACAGGGCAAAGCTGCCGGCGAAGCTCAGTCCCGCGAACGTCGGCGACACGTACCGAACCGAGTTGTTGAACCGGTTGGTGAAGAACATGTTGTCGTTGTCGCCGACATGCGCACCGAAACCCGCGAAGAGATTTGCGGACTCGGCCCACCACAAACTGGCCGTCATCTCTTCGTACTGACGGCCCGCCGTGACCGTGCCATAGCGCGGATTGCTCAGGCCGACGAACGCCTGCCGCCCGAACATGCCGCCGAGCATCGCGCCGTTGGTGATCGAAAAGCCGTTTTCCAGCGTGAAAATGGCATGCGTGCCGCCGCCGAGATCTTCGTCGCCGCGCAGGCCCCAGCGCGGCGGCATCATTCCGCCGTTGGCGAGCGCGAACAGGTGCGAGCCCTTCACGTTGCTCACGTATTCGATGCCGGTCGAAATGATCCCGTACAGCGTGACGCTGCTCTGGGCCTGCGCGCAGCCAATGCCCGCTACGCCCAGCGCGGCGCACAGCCCCGCGCGCCCTGCAGTTTTGCGAGCCAACCTCCAAACCTTCATGATGTCTCCTTCATTAGTATGGCTAATTTTTATTGATCGCCCCACGTATTCAATCCGGCACAGCGCTTCTATTTTTCTGCCGCCGGACGGGCGCGCGAACGCTCCCGCGCCCTGCCCTCCATTCAGTTCGGCCCGAGCGCCTGCGCCGAACCATGCCCCCGCTCTTCGACACTTTCCGGACGGCCCCAGCCGAGAATCGGCACGAGTTGCAGCACGACGGCGATCACCACGAGACCGACGCGAATCGTCCAGCCGCCTTCGTAGAAGCTCGCGAAGATCGCCGGCGGGCCGAGCAGCACACCGAGATAGGTCGCCTGCGCAACCAGGCCGCTGGTCGCGCCCATGCTCGCCACGCTCGGCGACGAAGACGGCACCAGCGTCCAGATGTAGCCGTTGACCGTGCCGATACCCAGCGAAAACACGCAGACCGCAACGATTGCCGCAACGAGTCCGACCATCGGCAGATATAGCGCGACGCCGCCGCACAACATCACGAAGCCGCCGACGATCGCGAGCCGGCCGCCGCGCACACCCGCTTTCAGCAAATGCCCGACGCTCAGGCAGCCGCACGCGACGAACACCTCGGCCAGCGTGCCGATGCCCGCCGCCGCCGGGATCGGAATCGTGTAACGCCGCGACAGGTAGACCGTCAGGGCCGCCATGATACCGGTCTGAATGAACGCGGACGCCCCCGAGGCCAGCGCCACGCGATACGGCCGCGGGCTTTTCACCACGAGCCAGATATCGGCGAGCCGGCGGCTTTGCAGGTTGGCCTGTTTGGCCGGCAGCAGGACGACGGCGCAGGCAAGCAAGGCCATCAGGATCGCGTGGCCGCCGAACGCCCAGCGCCACATCTCGCCATGCTGCGCGAGCGGCGCGACGATGCTCAGCGTCAGACCGATGCCGACTGCCGTATGCGAGGTCCACAGACCGAGCGCGATGCTGCGCCGTGAGCCGCTCGTCGTGCGCATGATGAGCGTCACCGCGCCGACCGTCAGCGACAGATAGCCCACGCCCTGCAACAGGCGGCCGATGAACAGTGTCGTCACATCATGCGCGCCGACCACCACCAGATTGCCGACCAGCGCGAACAGCGAGCCGCCGAAAATCACCCGCTTATCGCCGATGCGATCGACGAGCCAGCCGCCGAACAATGCGGCAATCGCGGTAATCAGCGACGGAATCGAGATGACCCAGCCGGCGCTCGCATGAGTCAGGTCGAAATGCTTCGCGATGTCGCCGATCACGGGCACGGATTGCGTCACGAGAGAAGTCGCGACGGTTCCGTAGATGTAAAGCAGAATGATGCAAGGCCAGCTGCCTGGGGAAAGCATGAATGTCTCCTGAGAAATACGCCTGATTTTTTGTGGCTGTTATTCTTCCGTCAAACTGTGCTTACCGCATTAGCGTTATCCCCACTCGAGCAGCCGGCACAGATTGCCGCCCATGATCAGCTCGCGATCGGTCGCGCAGAGCCACGGCAAAGTCTCGGTGAAGTGCGTCACGCATTGGCGGTACGGATGATGCAGCCGCGACAGTTCGCTCGCCCACACGATCCGTTCGGCGCCAAACGCGTCGAACACGCGGCGCAGCGTGCTGTCCAGCGAACGGAACGGGTACGGGTCGAGCGCGTAGTCGCCGACGCCGGCCGCCTTCACGTGGACGTTCGGGTGCTCCGCGAGCGCCAGCAACGCCGGAAGATGATCGAACGCGCCAGGGCCGGATGCGCCGCGCGGCACGCCGAGATGATCGACGATGATCCGCATCTGCGGATGACGCCGCGCCAGATCATTCACGACATGCAGCGAGTTCGGTACGAGCAGCGCGACCACGAGGCCGGTTTCTTCCGCGATCGGCCAGAGGCCGTCCAGCTCGCCACTGTGCAGCGGCGCGAGCCGTTCCTTGGTGTTGAACAGAAACCGGATGCCGCGCATGTTCGGTTGTTCGCGCCACGCGCGCAGCAGCCGGTCGGGATTGTCGAGACGGCTGTCGAGCAGACCCATCACTGCGAAACGTTGCGGTTCGGCTTGCGCCAGCGCGAGCGAATAGGCGTTGCCGTCGGGGTCCCACAGCGGCGGCACGAGCAGCGCGCGGTCGACGCCGGCCTGCGCCATTTCCGCTTTGAGGACGTCGCCGGTAATCGGTGTGCGTCGATGGTGCCCGGTCGATACACCGTTGGACCAGGCATGGACTTGTGCGTCTACGATCGGCATGGAAGTCGGTTTGTCGGTTTGTCGTGGATAGTGGATAGGTTCGGCGCGGCAGCGGGTATCTGGGCCGTCGTCGTCATTGGCCGCGAAACAGCCGGCCCGCGCCGCGGATTTCGCCGCGCCAGCCCGCCGCGTTCAGCACCGACCACAGCACCGCCTGATTGCTCGTGACGACCGGCAGGTCCAGCGCGCGCTCCAGTTCGTCGGCGGCTTCGAAAGCGCGCACGTTCGCACAGGACAGCAGCACCGCGCGCGTGTCGCCGTGCACCTGCTGGCGCACGACTCGTGCGATTTCCGCGGGCTCCATCTGGGCGGCCGCTTTCGCGTCGGTGAAACCTAGCGACACCGTGCGCAAGACGTTGAAACCCGAGTCGAGCAATGACTGCCGTTCGACTCGCGAGAATTCGTCGCTGAACGGGCAGACGTGCAGAATGGCGTCGGCCTTCAATGCGTGGAGCGCCTCCTTGATGGCAACCATCGTGTTGGTCGAAGGCACGCCGAGCGCCTCCGACATGCGCTGCGCGAGCCGCGCGTCGCAGTCCTTGCCGTTGGCGACGCTCGCGCCGGTGCAGTTGAACGCGAGCGCGTCGGGCGACAGGTCCTTCAGATAGCCGGCCTCGTCGATCGCTTCGAGGTAGGCGCGCGTAAGACTGTCCATCGTCACGCGCCCGGCTTCCTTGCGCAGGCGAATGCGGTGCACGTGATACGACACATCGTCCGGGCAGAAGCTGCGGAAGTCGTCCTCGGCGATGGTGTTCAACGACGGGACAATCATCCCTACACGCAATGTCTTCATCAATTCCTCTCGTCTGCGTTCTGCTCTTTTCTGTTCCACGAGGGCGGCGATCCGCTTTCGCTCACCACCCCGCCAGGTGAAACCAAGTCTATGGGCTTGCGCTTTGCAAGCCCAATCGAAAAACTGCCGGGGTCATCCGTTTTTGCTGTATTCGGGAGTCGGAGTCGTTGCACGCGAATCATCACTGCTGTGGTCCATCGCTTCGAGCGTTTTGCCGCGTGCCTCGATACCGATCGTCAGATACGTGAGGCCGCACACGAACAGACAGAAGGCGAGGAACTGGAACGCGGGAACGATCACGCTAACGGTGGCGGAAGGCATCACGACATTGCTGGAGCCTGCCGTCATCGCGAGACCGAGCGGCCCGAGAATCTTGCCGATCGACCCGGTGAGCCCCGCGTATCCGGAGCCGGTGCCACGCAACCGCGACGGCCAGATTTCCGTCGAATACGCGGCGCAAACCGAAAAACTGCCGTCGGCGAAGATGAATGCGATCAGCAACGGCACCCAGAAGAGCGACGGCGTCAGCAGATCGCCATGCCCGATGTAACCCGCCGCCAGCAGGGCGGCGGCCGCCGCGATCGCAAAGCAGCCCCCCGTCTTGCGCCGGCCGATCCGGTCCGCGAGACCGGCGGCGCCAAGCCGCGCGAGCATGCCGAGCAGGCTGAAGCCGATCATCGTCTTCGCCGCGGCCGCGGGTGAGAATTGCTGGATCTGCGCAAGCAGCGTCGGCGCCCACAGTACGATGCCGTAGTAGCCGCCAATCAACCCGATGTTGACCAATGTCGCCGTGATCACGCTGCGTGGACAGCGCAGCAACTCGAACCATCCGCGCGACGCGGCCGGCTGCGGAACGTCGATCTGGTCGTCGAACGACGAACTGCCGAGTGCCCATGCAATCGAGCGGCGCGCATCCTTCTCGCGCCCTTGCAGGCTGAGCCAGCGCGGCGATTCCGGTATATACGCCGCGCCGATCAGCGCGATCACAGCGGGCGCCGCGCCCAACGCGAAGGTCCAGCGCCAGCCGATGGCCGGAATCACGTATGCACCGCTGAACGCGCCGAGCAGCAGGCCGCCGGTCGTGATCGCCGAGACGATGCCGGTCAGCATGCCGCGCCGCCGCGGCGGCGTGAACTCGTGAACAAGCGCGATCTGGATGAAGTAGCCCGCCGTACAGAAGCCGATCACGACGCGCAACGCCGCCATATAGATCCAGCCGTGCTCGGGCGTGAACGCGAGGCCCACACTGGCCGCCGCAAGCAGCAGCAACGAAATGACGAACACGGGCTTGCGACCGAAGCGATCCGCCATGCTGCCCCACACGATCCCACCGACGATCGCGCCCGCCCCCGACGAGAGCAGCACGGCACCCATGATCCCGTACGTCAGCCCCCACGGCTTGATCAGATAGGCCATGATGAAACCGATCAGATACGCGTCCCAGAACTCCAGCATGCTGCCGACACCGACCAGACCCAGCAGCAGCCGTTGATTGCCGGACAGACGGGTCTGTTCCTGAAACGGGCTGCGCCCGCTATTGATTTGAAGCATGATTGTCTCCGTCTCCATCTTTCATTGCTTTTAATTCGCATGGCTAATCGTTTGATATGGAGCCGATCCGCCAGCACCCTTAGGGTCGTGCGATTCAGGAGCGCGGTTTGCGGCCGGGCGGCTGCAACGGCACCTTCGGTGCCCGCAATTCGGACGCCTGCTCCGCGCCCGGCTCGCCGGCGATGGCCGTCGCGTTCCTCTTCAGATGATGCAAGAACGCCGCCTGCACGTCGTTCGGCCGCCAGTCCCGTTTCGTCGTGATGCCGACGATCGGTCCGTCCCACGGCACGTCCACCGGCAGCGGCGCAATGAAGCCGAAGCGCCGTTCGCTGAGCACTTCGGTCCAGCTGAGCACCGTCAGCATCTCCGCGTCGTACAACGTGATGCGGATGGTCGACAGCGAGTAGGTCTCGATGCTCGCCGCCGGCGGCGTAGTCTCGGCAAAGATATGCTCATAGGCTTCGCGGCGCGGCGAGCCCTTGGGCGGCAACACCCATTGATAGCGCGTCAACGCGTCGACGGTGATCACGTTCTGCCGCGTCAACGGATGCTCACGGCTCGCCACTACGCAATAACGCTCGCGATACAGCGGCTCCTCGACGAAGTCGAACGCCTTGCCCGGCTGTTTCAGCAGTCCGAGCATGAAGTCGATCTCGCCGCGCAGCAGCTTGTTGAGCAGCGTCTCGTACGTGCCGCTCAGCACCACGACGCGGGCATCGGGAAACTGCGCGGTGAGCGAGCGGATCGCATTGACGATCAGAATGGTCGGATCGAGCAACAGCACGCCCACCGTGACCGTGCGCTCCTTCGGAAATTCATAGGTATTGACGGTTTCGACCAGTGCCACGATCTGGCTCGACACGAATTTCAGCCGTCGTGCGAATTCGGTGCCGGTCTCCGTCGTGTTGATGCCCGCCGCCGTATGCCGGTACAACTGGCCGCCCAGATTCTGTTCGAGCGTGCGCGCCGCGCGCTGCAACGAGGCTTCGGTAATGCCCAGCATCCGCGCGGCCGCGCGAAACGAACCGCACTCCTCAATCGCGATCAGGCAACGCATCTGCGTACGCGTGATGCTGCTCGCCAACGCCAGCGGCGACACCTTGCGCGTGCTGCCGACCAGTTGCGCAGCTTCCACGGCGAACTGCAGGATCTTCTTCGTGCGCACCAGCGCGGCGACGCCGACCGGCGTCAGATACGTGCCGGTCGCCGATCGCTCGAACAGCGCGACCCCGAGGATGCCTTCGAGCGTCGCGATGCACGAGGTGGTTGCGGGCTGCGAACGCAGCAGTTCCTGCGACGCCTGCGTGACGTTTTCATGGCGCGCGACAGCCTCGAAGACCCGCAGTTGCCAGACGCTGGGCAGGTCTTTCTCCGACACCGTCGTCTCGATTCGTCGCATCGCAATGCCTGAATGAAAGTTCGTCACGTGGTCCCGTCGCGGGCCGGTTGGCCCAAGCAGGTGCTACTCCTGAGCGACCTCGTTGCGCAAGGTCCCGATCCGGTCGATCGAAATCTCGCACACGTCCCCCACTTTCATGAACACCGGCGGTGTACGCGAGAAGCCGACGCCGCTCGGCGTGCCCGTCGCGAGGATGTCGCCAGGGTACAGCGGCGCGATGGTCGACACATATTCGATGAAACGCGGAATCTTGTGAAGCATCGCGCTGACGGACTCGTCCTGCATGACTTGCCCGTTCAGCGTGGTCTTGATCCGCAACTGTTCGACGTCTTCGATCTCGCGGCGCGGCACGATCCACGGACCGATCGATCCGCTGCGGTAAAAGTTTTTACCCGGCGTGATCTGCCGCGTGTGGAATTGCCAGTCGCGCACACTGCCTTCGTTCATGATTGTAAAGCCGGCAATATGTTCGAAGGCTTCTTCCGCCTTGATCCGGTAACCCGGCTTGCCGATCACGACGACCAGTTCGCCTTCGAAGTCGAACTGCTCGCTCACGCCCGGATGCAGCAGCGTCTGACCGTGGCCTACCAGCGAATCGGCCGCGCGCGCGAACAACGCCGGCGACTTCGGCAGTTCCTGCACCCGTCCGGCGCTCTGCACTTCGTTGTGATGTTCGGCGTAATTCAACGCGAGGCACCAGATGTGAACCGGCGCAGCGATCGGCGGCAGAAAGCGGATGCGCTCGAGCGAATAATCGGCGGGCTCGGAGGCGGCGGCGGCCACGTGCGGCGGGAAGCCTGCCGCGACCAACGCCTTCAGGTCCGCGTATTCGCCGCCGAAGCGCTTGCCGAGATCCACCACGCCAGTGCCGGCGACAATCCCGTAAGTGGTGCGCCCGTCGATTTCAAAGCTGGAATATTTCACTTTCGTTTTCTCCGTTAGACCAGGCCGGCGTATGAACCGCCGTCCAGTTGCAAGTTCTGTCCCGAGAGGTAGCCCGCCTGCGCGCTGCACAGGAACGCGCACGCATCGCCGAATTCCATCGGGTCCCCGAGGCGCTTTGCGGCGATCGTCGCCGCGATCCGCTGCCTCGCTTCGGCAAGGGTGATGCCGTCCTTCTTCACCATCCGCTGCGCCATGTATTGCTGACGATCGGTGTCGAACCGTTCAGGCAGCATGTTGTTGATCGTCACGTTGTCGACCACGCTGTCGCGCTGCACCGATTTGCTGAGCGCGGTAAGCGCCGCGCGCACTGCGGCGGACAGGCCCATCATTGCGCTCGGCGACTTGACCATCGCGGACGTGATGTTGACGATGCGCCCGAAGCGCCGCTCGCGCATGCCCGGCACGTACGCCTTGATCAGAAAGATCGGTGCGAGCATGTTCGCTTCGACCGCGCCGAGCCAGTCTTCGCGGCTCCAGTCGCCGATCTTGCCGGGCTCCGGCCCGGCGTTGTTGTTGATCAGAATGTCCGGTGCGGGACAGGCTTGCACGAGGCTCGCACGTCCCTCCTCCGTGTTCAGGTCGGCGACGACGATGCGCGGACGCTGTCCCGCGATCGACTCGATCTGCGCGGCTGCGCTCTCCAGCGTGTCGCGATTGCGGCCGTTGATCGTAACCTCGCATCCCTCGCGTGCCAGCGCCGTCGCGCACGCGAGTCCCAAACCGCGCGACGATGCGCAGACCAGTGCTTTCTTTCCGGCGATTCCCAGATCCATGACGTGTCCTCGATGACTGTTCAGCTCGCTCGCGCCGCAACCCGATCTTTGAGTCGCGGATAGAGGTTCAAAGCATTGCCGGCAAACACCTGCTGCCGGTCGCAATCGCACAGGTGCGGTGTGGCGGCGAGATAGCGGCCGGTGTCGTCGTAGTGATGGCCGGTCTCCGGATCGATGCCCTTGACCGCGCCGATCATCTCCGAGCCGAAGATGATGTTGCGGTGAGGAATGACCTTCGTGAGCAGATCGATGCCGGCCTGGTGGTACACGCAGGTATCGAAGAACACGTTTTTCAGCAGGCCTTGATCGAGCCGCTCGAAGCCCATGTCCTGCGCAAGACCCCGGTAGCGTCCCCAGTGATACGGCACCGCGCCGCCACCGTGCGGGATGATGAAGCGCAGCGTGGGGAAGTCCTTGAAGAGTTGCGGCGAGAGCAGCAGTTGCATGAATGCCGTCGTGTCGCCGTTCAGGTAGTGCGCGCCGACGTGGTGGAAACACGGGTTGCACGAACTGCTCACGTGGATCATCGCGGGCACGTCCAGCTCCACCATCTTCTCGTAGAGCGGATAGTAAATGCGATCGGTCAGCGGCCTGTCGGTCCAGTAGCCGCCAGCCGGGTCCGGGTTCAGATTGCAGCCGACGAAACCCAGCTCCACGACACAGCGTTCGAGTTCTTTCGCCGACGCGTCGAGTCCCTGCCCTGGCGATTGCGGCAACTGGCAGACGCCTGCGAAGTTCTCCGGATACAGCGAGCAGACCCGATGGATCAGATCGTTACAAATCCTCGACCACTCGATACTGTTCTCCAGCGTGCCGAGGTGGTGCCCCATCTGACCGGCGATCGGCGAGAACAGCGTGAGATCGAGACCGCGAGCGCGTTGCTCTCTCAGCTGGCCGGTTTCCAATGCGGCGCGCAGTTCGTCGTCGGAAATATTGAGCGGTGCGCCGTAAAAGCCGCCGCCGTTTTCCAGTTGCCGGCGCCGCCACTCGTGCAGTGTTTTCGGCACTGTCGTGAAGTGCCCGTGACAATCAATAATCATCGTGATTTACCGTTGTGTTCGTTGCGCCATGTCGCGCGTCAGAAGTCAGAAGCCCGTTCCCGCCGGCCATTCGACGATCGGCGTGGCCTGTTTGACGAAACGCTCGGGCGGCTTTTCGCCGGTGTCGTAACTCATGCCCTCGCCAATCTGAATCCGGTTGAAACGGCTCGACGCGTTGAGCTTCTCGTACGAAATCCAGTGCTCGTGCATCTGTTCGTACGGGCTCATCCAGTAGTTGAAGATCTGACTGCCGAGCGCGTGGCGGCCAATGCCGCGCACATGGTCGTGCGAGCGGTGCGCCATATGGTCGAAGCCGAAGAAGATGTCGTCGACGCCTTCCACCTGGTACGACACGTGATGCATGCCCGCGCGTTGACCGCGCAGCAGGAAGATCACGTGATGGTCGACCAGCGCGTCACCCTGATCGATACGATTGAACTGGCCGATCACGTTATCCGCCTGGCCGACGAACAGTTCGTCGGTCGGCAGCAGGCCGAGCGTGCGCTGATACCAGCCGATGACCTCCGCCAGATTCGGCGTCGCGTAGGCGGTGTGGGCGATGCGCACGACCCGCGCCGGGCCGAGCGAGCGGCTTTCGCCGTCCGGCCCGCGCACCAGCACGCGCGGCGGTAATGCGCTGGCGCGCTGCTGCCGCGTCACCAGTTCGAGCCAGAAACCGTTCGGGTCGCGCAAGCGCACGCGCTGTCCGCCCCCGGGCACGTCGGGCGATTCGATGCCTTGCGCGCCCGGCAGTTTCGCGAGCGCGGCGAGGTCGGCGGTCTCGCTCAATTCATAACCGAAGCTGATCGCGCCCGGCGCACCCAGCTCGGTGATGTGAAGAAACGGCGACTCGCCGACGCCTCGCATGTAGAGGCGTTGTGCGTCGCGATGCGCGAGCACCATGCCGAAGTCTTCGAGAAACGCCTGCATGCGGCCGAGATCCGGCGCACTCAGTCTGACGTATGACATTCCTGTAATCGGTGAGGCCACCGCTGTCTCCTTTGTATGCTTTCTTTTTCGACGCTCAGCTCAGGATATTCACCACGTTCCCGTACAGCTCGTCGACCGTATAGCGTTTCGTGATCAGCTTCTGTTCGAACGCGTACCGGATGACCGTGTCCAGCGCCGGGCGCAACGCATCGAAACCGACCGGCTGCAAATCCGGTCCATCCGCAGCGGGCAGCTCGCCACTCGCGGCGCGGCTCTCCAACAGCATATGGAACACTTCGCGCACGAGGTCAATCCGGGACTCCGCGACCTCCTGACGAATCGTCACCACGTGATTGATCGGCACCACGTTCGTGCGGCGATGCCACGCGGCGGCCGCCTCCTTCGGCTCGGGGATCAGCGTGCGGATGCCCGGATCGCCCGAGAGCGCGCCGCCGGCGATGATCGCGTCGACCTGGCCGGTCCGCAACAGGTCTTCGAGGCTGAGAGTCGAATCGATCCGCGTGACGAAATCCGGGTCCGTGTACTCGGCAACGTGCGCGCCTTCCTGACTCTGCCAGCGCACCTTGTCGAGCTCGACTCCGTATTCGTCGGACAGAATTCCGCGTACCCATGTCGGGGTGGTCTGCGCATACGAGCGCATCGCGACGGTCTTTCCGGCAAGGTCCTGCGGCTGCAGATCGTCGTCGGCGCGGCACAGGATGCTCTTGTGATGAAACATGCCGTTCATGACGAACGGCAACATCACGTAAGGTTTGCCGGCTTCGTACGCTTGCAGGAACGTGACGATCGCGAGTTCCGCCACGTCGAACTTCAGGCCGCGCACCACGTCCTTGAACGCTTTTTGTGCGGTATCGACGTCAGCGAAATCGAGGCGCAAGCGCGGCGACGAGATACTGCCGTCCTTCAGCAGCGCGGTCTTCTTATACGAGCCCATCATCGCGGTGAGCGTGGTCATATCGGTCCCTTTCATGTGCGGCTCGCCGTTGCCAGCGTGTCGTGCCGACTGTCGATGCGTGTGTCGCGGTGCGTGACCCGCGGATCGTGGAACACCGTCTCCAAAGGCGGCTCATGCGGAATCAGCCGCTGCCGGTACGCATAGCGCACGAGCGCCGCGAGCGATGGCGCGTTTTCGTCGAATCCGTAGGGCAGCGGATCACCGACCCACTGCGCCAGTTCGCGATAACGAATGTCTTCGGCGCCGGTCGCTTCGCCGCTGCGAATGCGCTCGAGGTAGTTCTGCTTCGCCTGCGTGAACGCGACGAACAGCGCCATCGCGAGACCGGGATGCCGTTGGAGCACGTCGTTGCGCACGACGATCATGCCGTGCAGCGGATAAATGCCGGTGCGGCGAAACCAGTCGCGCTCACGCGCATCCGCGTCGTCGACGATCTCGACGAGTTCGCCGTCCAGCTCGCTGCCCGCTCCGGCGAGTCCGCCAAACGCGGCTTCCAGTTCACCCCGTTGCATCAGGGCTGCAATCGACTGTCCTTCGGCAAGCCGCTGCACGTTCGGCGGCGTCGGGAAGCTCTGCACGTTCTCTTCCTCTTCGGTGATCCACGTCACCTTGTCGGGATCGAGGTCGTATTCGTCGGCGAAAATGCCGCGTGTCCACACCGCGGCCGTGACCGAATAGGTGCGCACGCCCGCGCGCCGGCCTTCGAGATCCTTTGGCCCGCGAATCGTCGACGCACGCAGCCGCTGCATACCCGCGTGGCGGAAACGGCGTGTCATCGGCAACGCTAACGCGGTGATCGGCGCGCCCGCCGCGACGGCCATCAGGTACGACGTCGGCGCCATTTCGCAGATGTCGTAAGGCTGGTGGCGCGCCATGTCGCGGTACGCATCCGGCATCCGTTTGCGCTCGATAAACTCGAGCTCGAAACCTTCGACGCTCACCGCGCCGTTGCGCAAATCGCGCACCTGTCCGTGCTGGCCCAATACGATGGACAGTTTTTCTGTCATGACTCCTCCCAGGTTGCGCTCTATTGGTCCAGACGTCCGGCCAGCTGCAAGCCTTTGTCCAGCGCCGAGAAATCGCGCTTCGGATAGGTCATCAGGAAGCGATAGCCCTGCTCGATGACCTGGCTCACGTTCTGCCCGGTCACATGCGGATGACCGACCGGAATGTCGTGGGCCTGACCGACTTCGAGCACGTGATCCATCATGCGCAACAGTTCGGGGTTGTCGTACTGGCGCGGACACCCGAGTTCCTGTGTCAGATCGCCTTCGCCGATCAGCAGCACGCCGATACCCGGCACCTGCTTCACGATGGTTTCGAGGTTGTCGATTGCGCGCGTGTCCTCGATCATCAGCACGACCAGCACCTCGCCATCCGGCGCGAGCGGCCACACGTCCGCCTTGCGGTAGTACTCCTGTTGCGAGACGCCCCAGTACCGCGCGGCGGGCATCGGCGCGTCGCCGCGCAAACCGGCGGGCTCGTATAGCGGCGCGCTTTTCAGGCGCGGATAACGGCATGCGGCGACCGCGTTATACGCCTCTTGCGGCGTGCTGATGCGCGGCCACACGATGCCGTACGCGCCAAGATCGAGCGCCTGCTTCGCGAACCACTGGTTCATTTCGCTGCCGCTCGGCGGAATGCGCACGAGCGGCGTCATCTGGCAGGCAACCGACTGCGCCTTCGCAATACGTTCGCGCAGCAGCAGGAACTGCATCGATTCGCGCAGCGAGCGGATGTCCCAAGGCGTGTGTTCGAGTTCGAACACCACCCCGTCATTCGACGATTGCGCGAAGGCCACCGCCGATTCCACTTCCGCCTGGATGAACGACGTGAATGCGATCCGGCGTCCGGTTTGCAGCGCGCGAATGACGCCGTTGAGTCTTTCTGTCATGGTTCGATCGTCCTTCGTTCGCTTAGAGCATCGCCGCACAGAACGCATCGCCTGCGCCAGACGGGAGAGGTTTTTCGGTCCAGCTCCGGCAGCCGTCGGTCGTGAAGAACACCTGGCCGCCGCGCGTCACGGTGATCACGCCGTTCGGGTCGGTCGGATGCATGCCGAAGCCGAGCATCGTGCTGGCCGGTTCCACCTGTGCGTCGGCGCGATACCAGCTCTTGCCGAGATCGTCGCTGCCGTACAGCGCCCCCGCGTTGCTGCGCGACGAAATACTGAAGCACGCGTACATCTTCTTCGGGTCGTCGCATACGAAGCGGCAATCGCGCGTGTAGGAGAACGGCGCGAACTTGCCTACTTCGAGATCGCGGAAGGTCTTGCCCTTGTCGCGGCTTTCGAAAATGCCGAGCCGGCAGATATAGAACAGCGCGTCCGGATCGGCCGGCGTCGTGCAAACGGAATGGGCGTCGAAGATGCCTTCCGCGTCGTCGTCGGTTTCGATCCTGCTCTTCAGATGCGTCAGCTTCGACAGCGCCAGCAGCCCTTCCGGTTCACCGCGCCACGTGGCGCCGCCGTCCTCGCTGACGAGAAAGCCGTTGATCTCGGCCACCGCGTACATCACATCCGGATTCAGCGGATGAAACGCGATGCGCATGACGCGCGAATCGCCGAACGAAATCTTGAAGCGCTCGGGATGATCGGCTTTGCACTTGCGCCAGGTGTCGCCGCCGTCGTCGCTGCGGTAGATGCTGACAGGGCCGCCGGCCGCGAACAGCGTGTCGGGACGCGTCGGGTGAATCACGACGGTCCAGAACTGGATCGTCTCGTCCGTCACGTTCAGGCGGGTCCACGAATCGCCCCCGTCTTTCGAGCGGTACACGCCCTTGCGCGTAGCGGCGAACAGCAGGTCCGGCCGCTCGGGGTGCGGGGTAATCGCCTGCACGGACGCATCGTCGGGGAAGTCGCTCAGCTTTTCCCACTCGCCACCCGGCTTGAGCCGGTACATCGATCCAATGGCATTCGGACGATTGGCGGCGGTGCCGACCAGCATCAACTCTTTCATAAGGTCTCCAAATGAATTGTCCGTCGGGCGCGGATGCGGGACTCGGATCGGCTCAACGGTATGACCCGCTGGACCTCGGTAGCGACCGGCTCACAACAGGGGTTCGGAATGCAGTGTAAGTGCCGTCGGCTACGCTTTGTTATTCAAAATCTGCGGGCGCAATAGAAACTTGCTTAGTCGCTGGGAAGGCGATCTGCGAGAGCGAAAAAGCGCGGATGCGAGGCACGCGAGCGTTGGTGATTACCCGCAGAGAGCAAGCTTGTGCGCGATGAAGGAAGGAGCGTGGTTCGAGTGACGCGCGCTCTCGTGGGGAAGAGAACCGACAGGCGTGCAGCCGTTCAGAAGAAGCGGCCATGACGGTTATCCGTGCGGCAGGAAACATGAACGCTGGGCGGTGTTGCCGAGGCCGGACCTGGGTGTCGGGAGCGCGGTGTCGCAAATGCCCGGCGTGAATCCAGCTATGGCGGTAAGAACAAAGGCCCGTTCTTCTCAGTGCCCATGCGCACCGCGAGACCGCACCCAATGGTTGAGCCCCGCGCAAATTGCCAGCAGCAATGCGGTAAAGAAGAACACTGGCTGCAACCCGATGTGCTTGAAAATGAATCTATCTGATTGAATTAATCTTGTTTTTTGATGCGGAAGACGTAGCCGGATCGACGGCAACTTGCGCCGGCCACGCCAGTTCGATCGCCTGCAACGCACTGAGCACGATCGAACGATTCAACGCTGCCGCGAGCGCGCCATCGCGCTCGGCATACGCCTCGCACAGCCGTTGATGATCGGCGCACGAGCGTTGCAGACGGCCGGGCAGCGTCGTGCTCAAATGCCGCAAGCGGTTGGTCCGCATCCGCATCGAATCGAGTACTTCCTTGAAAATGCCGTTGCGGCACACGCGCAACTCTTCGTCGCGGAAGGCGACGTTGGCCCAGAAATAACCGTCGACGTCGCCTTGCGCGGCGACCTCGGCAAGGCGTTGATGCGCGCGCCATAGCGAGGCGATGTCGTCGTCGCTCGCGTGCTCGGCGATAGCGAGCGAGACCTCGCCGTACAGGATTGCGCGTAGCTGATAAATCTCGCGCACGTCCTTCAGATTGACTGCGGACACGCGAGGCCGCCGGCGCGGCGACCAGTCGACCAGCCCTTCGCGGCTCAGAAGAAACAACGCCTCACGCGCCGGTGTGCGGCTCACGCCGAAACGTTTCGCGAGATCGACCGAATTCAGGTCGTCGCCCGCCGCGAGCCGCCCCTCGATGATGCCGCGCGCCACCCAGTCGACGATCTCCGCGACCGGCGACGCTTCGCCGTCGTCCGCAAGCGCGCTCTTGTCGACATCTTCATCCATCGCGAGTCCTTTCGTGAAAGCGTGCCGGAGGGCGGGCACAGCAGCCGATTCTAGCAAACCGCCGGGCCTGCACGGGCCGCGGGCGGTCCGCTCGGCATGCTCAAAGTGTGCACACTTCTTCCAACTCGCTCTTGAATTTTCAAGAAGCATCGCGTCATAATCCGCAAAATGTCGACACCCCATCCAGAGCCGTCAGACTCATCCCTGACTGCACGCGATCCGCACAGACGCGATGCCGCGCTACCCGAGCGCAACCGTTTTCACGGCGTCCCGGCGTTCGCCCGATCGGCGAGCCGTTTCATCCGTTTCGCCCATGTAACCGACCTTCCACGACCATAAGGAATTGATATGTCCGAGTGCCACTCGCCGACACGCCGCCGCGTGCTTCAATCGGCCGGCGCAATCGCCGCGTTGACGCTGTCTCCCGCGCGCCTGTTCGCCGCCGGCAATGCCGACGTGACCGGACGGCTCGCACACTACATGGTGTCGGCGCAAAGCACAGCACTCCCGGACGCGGTCGTGCTCGCCTGCAAGCACCGCATTCTCGACACCTTCGGCGCGATGGTATCGGGCTCGCGCATGAAGCCGGGCTCGATGGCGGTGAACTACGTGCACGGACTCGGCGGCGAGCCGCAAGCCTCGGTAATCGGCGCGGCGTTTCGCACCACGGCGATCAACGCCGCGCTCGCCAATGCGATGTGCGCGCACTCCGACGAGACCGACGACTTCGAGCCCGTCACCAAGGCGCATCCCGGCAGTTCGGTGGTGCCGGCCGCGCTGGCGCTGGGCGAGCGCGAAGGCAGCAGCGGCGAAGCGCTGATCCGCTCCGTGACGCTCGGCTACGATCTCGCCTGCCGTCTGCTGATGGCGCTCGGCCCCGACCAGGTGCGCGGCTCGCATCGCAGCGCCGAGGGCACCGCGTCGACCTTCGGCGCGCTCGGCGCCGCGGCATCGCTCGCGAAACTGGATGAACTGCAAACGCGCTATGCGATTTCCTATTCCGCGCAGCAGGTCTCCGGCTTATGGAGTTGGGTGAAGGACAAGGACCACATCGAGAAAGCCTTCGACTTCGCGGGCATGGGCGCGCGCAACGGCGTGACGGCGGTCGACATGGCGAAGTCCGGTTTCACCGGCGTCTACGATGTGCTCGACGGCACCAACAATCTCTTCATTGCACTATCGGCCAGTCCGAAACCCGAAGCGATGCTCGACGGACTCGGCAGCCGCTTCTACGTCACCGAAACGGCGATCAAGACGTACTCGGTCGGCTATCCGATCCAGTCTCCGCTCGACGCACTCCTCACCTTGCGCAAGCAATACGGCCTGACGCCGGACAACGTGCGCAGCATCCTCGTCAAGATTCCCACCGATGCCGAAGGCATTGTCGGCGACAGCGCGATGCCCGATGTCAATTGTCAGCATCTCGTGGCGCTCGCGCTCGTCAAAGGGGCGGTCTCGTTTGCCGACAGTCACGACGTCGCGCTGATGCACGATCCGCGCATTCTCGCGCAGCGTGCGAAGGTTATCGTGACGCCGGACGCCGCGTTGATGGACCCGGCCGCGCCGCGTGGCGCGATCGTCGAAGTCACCCTGACCGATGGACGCAAGGTCGATCACTTCACCCGATTCCCCCCGGGCACCAAGGAGAACCCGTTGAACACGGAAGCCGTCAACGCGAAGGCGCGCGATCTGATGGCGCCGGTTCTCGGTGAGCGCAAGACGGAGCAGCTTATCGAACAGATCAACAAGCTGGAAACCGTCGACAACGTGCGGCAGTTGCGCCCGTTGTTCACGGTGTGATCGAGCGGTGCACGGGAAGCGTAAGGGCGAGCGCGCCGCAATGCAAAAAGGCTTGCTTCACCGGTCCTCCGGTGAAGCAAGCCTTTCGTGTTCGATGCAGCGTTGGCCCCGGCGCGAGACGTACGCTCGCGCCGTCGCCGATCAATGACCGTAGTGGACGACCGGCGCCGAATACGAGCTCGACTGCGCATCGGCGCGACTGCCGGCTTGCGACGAACCTTGGCTTGCCGAACCATAACCGCTGGTTTGGGCGGTGGCGTTTTGAGCTGCGACGCGCGCTTCGGCCGCCTGAATGTTCGCCGGATAATCGTCGGCGTCCGCGCTGGCCGGGTCATAGCCGGCCTTTTCCAGTTGGACCAGTTCGGCGCGCACCTGGGCACGAGTGACCGGCTGGTTGGATTGAGCAAACGCGGCAAGTGGCGCGGCAATGAGAGCGGCGATGACCGCGGCTTCGATCAGCGATTTCATGATTCCTACTCCAGAGATTGTCTTGCAGCGCTGGCGACCTGTGGGTTCGGCAGCGAATGTAGAGAGTTTAGGAGTCAGGAGACCTAGGGTAAACACCTAAATTAAATATTCACTGTTGCGTGAGGCAACACAAATGGGCCGTCGTGTGCGGTTTTGCGCCCGTGGACTAAACTGACGACGCCGACCGCGCCAGGATGCACGGCCGGTCGGACCGCACAGCGCGAGCGGGCGCACCTTCAAACCCGATGCATTCGAATGACGGAGACCATTCCATGCCGCAACAGGCTGCTTTGCCCTGCTATCGCAATGTCGTGCGGTCCGAATGGGTCGATTACAACGGGCATTTGCGCGATGCGTTCTACATGCTGCTTTTCAGCTTCGCGACCGATTCACTGATCGACCTGATCGGTTTGCCCGACGCGGAGCGCAAAGCGCGGCGACGTTCGATCTACACGCTCGAAGCGCACGTCAGCTATCTGCATGAAATCAAGGAAGGCGCACCGGTTCGCGTCGACCTGCGCGTGCTCGCGCATGATGCGAAGCGGCTGCACCTGTACCTCGAAATGTGGAGCGGTCATGACGGCGCGCCGGTCGCCGCGGGCGAGCAGATGTTGCTGCACGTCGATACCAGCGGGCCGCGCGCTGCAGCGTTCGACCCCGACGTCGAAACCCGCCTGCGGAAACTGGCGGACACCCACGCGCTGTTGCCGCCGCCAAGGTTCGCGGGACGCGTGATCGGCTTATCCGGCGGCACGCGGCGCACTGGGAGTGAACCAGACTTGCGGCGTTGATCGAAAGGTCGCCTCGATCTACCCGCAGCCGCGCTTTTTGTGCGCAACCGCAGTGCTAGCGGGATTCAGCATGCAAACGCGTGTGCGCCGATGGAACCCACCGTCAGCGAGCTCCAACGCTCGACACCGCGCGTCAATGCCAGCGCCCGGCGCGCGGCGGCGGCGCGCGTAGCGCGCGATCAGCTGGCGTGCCGGGAACCGGCAGCCGTATCGTGAAGGTGGTATGCGCGCCTTGCGTCGAGCTGCATTTGATACTCCCGCCCAGCATGAGCGCCGCGCGACGGCAGAAGGCCAGCCCCATGCCCGCGCCGCTGCCGTGACGCTTGGTCGAGAAGAAGGCGTCGAAGATATACGGCAGCACATCGGGGGCGATGCCCGGTCCCGTGTCGCGGAACTGCACTACGCAGAAGTTCTGATCCTGAGCGGCACTGATCATGATCCGGCCCGCGCCTTTAGCGCGAATCGCGTGCAACGCGTTCTTCACCAGGTTGAACAGGATGAAGACCACCACCGTATCCGAGCCCGAAAACCTCAGCGCCGGATCGATCTGCACGACGCTCACGCGCGCACGTTCGTCGCCGCGAAACGGATAACGTTCCAGCGCCGACGCCACACATTGCTGCACGGAATGCGCACTGAAGCGGCTGCGGTCCAGGCGCTCGAGCGTAAACGACGCGAGCATCATGTCGACCATCGCGCTGGTGCCCGACACCTCGCGCCGGATTGCTGCGGCGAGCTGGCCGATACGCTCGAACTGCCCCGGTTGCAGGTGCTCGTCATGCGGGCCGTGCGTGGCCGGCATCCGTTGACCGTTGGACATCTGCGTCCAGACGTCGGCGATTTCGTCGGCGTGCAGGCCGATGGTCGCGAGCGGCGTCGTGAACTCGTGTGCGATGGTGGCCGCCAGCGCATACGGGTGGATCAGGTGATAACGGACGATCATGAGCGCGAGCAACCCCAGGCTGAGCGCGATGAACAGCACGCCCGGCGGATAGAACCCATAGCCGTAGTTGACCGCGTAATCGACCGCCGCGAACGAGTACAGGCACAGGTTCGCGAAGCACAGATCGAGACGCCTGCGCGCTTCGCCGCGGGCGTGCTTGCGCGCCGCGAGCAGAATCTGCGCGCAGCGCCCGGCGAGCACCATCGTCTGCACGACATGCAACGGATGCAGCGGCCCCGCGACCGGATAGAAACCGAAGAAGTGGGCCTGATAGCCCGCAATCACTTCGTGGCCGGGCAATAGCGCGGCCAGCACCAGACACAGGCCATACGAGGCGAACAGAAGCGGCTGCTCACGCCGCCGCGCCGCCACCTCGATGACGAAGTGATAAAACGTGGTGGGCAGAAAGAGAATGAACAGATAGCCCAGCCTGACCAGCACGCCGGCGAGCTGGGGGTTGTCGGTCTGGAACAGCAGCGTCCACGTGCCCTGCCATGCAAAGGTCGCCGCGCACATCAGCAGAAACGGCCCGGACAGCCGCGTGATTCCCTGGGTGACGAACACGTATAGCCCGAACACCACGAACAGCGCGGCCACGAAAGCTGTGGGAATGGCGTACATGTGGCTCAACCTGTCGGCCGGCTTCAGCGATTGCGCTCACTCCGCCATTGCGAGAACGTCACGAGATCCAGACCCACCTCGGCCGGATCGATGCGGGTCCAGCCATAGAACGCGTCGTCCCAGCCAGGGATGCCGCGCGGCGTGAGCTTGACGAATTCCATGCCGCCGCGGTAGGCGAGGTCGGGCCAGAAGAGCGGCATCACCTCGCGCACCGCCAGTTGCCGCAGCAGTTCGGCCGGGCCGCCCTCGTCGGCCACGATCTCGCCCTGCGAGATCCAGTCGTTCTCGGCCCACGCGACGAACACGCTCGGGTTGCCGGCGCGATCGAACATCAGAATCGCGTTCTGCTCCGGACGCCAGTAATACTCGACGATGCCTTCAGCGGCCACCACCTCGTCGATCACCTTGCGCGTGCGCGGATCGCAATACGTCATGCCGTTCTCGCCCAATGCGAGCCAGCCCGATTCCGAGCAATGCCGGTTGCGCGCATCCTTCAGGAAATAGGCTAGCCGGTTGGCCGAATCCGCATCCGTTTTGCGCAAATACAGGTCGACGATGCCGGCGTTGAACGCCTTGACCGCGACGATCTCGTTCGCGACGCCGGTCAGCAGCACTTTCGCGCAGCGCAGGTGAGAGATCGACGAAAGGAATTCGACGCCGTTCATGCCCGGCATGTCGTAGTCCACGACGACGGCCGCCACTTCCTCGAAACGGGAAGCCCGCGCGACGATATCGCGCTCGGAGGAAGTCTCGACGAATCGCTCGACGCCCGGCTCGCTCAGGCACGCCGACGCCGACGCGAACTCCAGCGAATTCTCGCGCGCGTGGTGACGGATGAAATTGAGCGCGGCTTGGGGCCGCGTGAAAAACAGATTGGTGGAAGTGTCCGGAAAGAACCGGCGCAGGGCATCGAGGTAGCTGTCGTTGTCGTCGACGAAAACAACCGTTGCCGGATAGAAAACAGGGGGTCGAATAAAGTTGTTCATTTTTCACGTGGTCCGTCACGTCGCCGCCGTCGCACCCCGAGGCAAGCCGGCTGGCCGGCGCGAAGGCCTGGCCGAGCGGCGTGCCGGAATGCGACGGCCCTGGGCACGACAGGCGGTCGATGCTTCGCCCGTGAGCCGCATGGTCAGCGCGTTGTTTTTGCCGTTGCCGGTCGCAGCAAATTCACAAGGGAACCGGCCGACGCCCTTTTGGGCACCCGAGTGCGGAGCTTCGGATGCGGGCTGACAGGCCGGTTCCCTGTTGAACCGTATAGTACAGGGCTCTTTGCCTGGCGGTGCAAACTTCCATCGCAGTGCAGCGAAAGCGCACACATCGACTGCACGAGGGGCGACCCGGTCCGAACCGGAAAAACGCTGCGGCGCAGCCGAAGAGCCGGAGCCCGTCTGCTCACGCCCTGCGACCTGGCCCGTTCAAGGTCCATTCAGACATCAGCCATCGCCAACTCGCGCAGCGAACGGTCGTTCGCAGAGCAGTCGTTTATCATCGACTGTTTACAGTTCCTGACTTATCCGTTGGTTAAATATGACGAATACCGGCAAGGTGTTGATAATCGGCCTGCTCGTGATCGACGTAGGCGTCGCCGGCTATCTGCTTTTCCCTAAGGAAGAAGAACGGGCGCCGACGGCAACCGGTGAGGTGATCGCCAGCACCAGCATGGCGGCAGCGGACCAGGCGCGCGCCAGTGAAACTCATGTGGCGGCGGGAACGGTGGTTCGCACTCTCCCCGACGGCACTGGTTCGAACAAGCTCGCGGCGGTGACGCCGGCGGCGCCTGCCGCACCCGCGACCACGGCTGCCGCTATGGCAGCTACGACGCTTGCCCCTGGCGTGGCGGCCACGCCGGTGGCGCCTGTGCCGCCAGCGGCGGCTCCTAGCCCTCCCACGCCCGCCATGGCTGCGACGCCCAGTACACCCCCCACCACCCGGCAAGCCGCGAACGGCTCACAGTCGGCCACCCGCACGGTCGTCGCTTCGACCGATGTCCAGCCAGCCGCGCGGACGAAGTCGAAGCCCGCCCCGCGCGTTGAACAGACGCGCGGGCGCAAGCATGACGACTCGCGCCGGCGCGGCTCGAACCAGGTTTCGGCGGCGCTGACGGCGCAACTCGTCAAGGAATCCGCCAAGCCCGATCCGTCGTTGCCGCTCCCACCGGCTGGCAGCAGCCACCTCGGCAAGAGTGACCGGAGTTTGAATGCGGTGTCATCGGCGATGACCGATCAGTTGGTCAGGGAGTCCTCACGGGTGAATCTGTCGGCGCCCGCGCAATCGTATAAGCATTGAAGCGGCGGGCGCGCGGCGTCCGCATGCGGCGCGCGCCTTCATGCCGTCGCGTCACGGCCGCGATGCGACTTCGTCCAGATGTTCCAGCAGATCGGCGGGATCGTCGTAGACCCGCAGCGCGCCCGCGCGTTCGAGTTCCTCGGTGCCGTATCCGCCCGACAGCAAGCCGACGCCGAGCGACCGGCAGCGCCGCGCGGCGAGCATGTCCCAGATGCTGTCGCCGACCACCACCGTGTGCTCGATCGACACGCCCAGGCGCTCTGCGGCCGCGATGAACAGGTCCGGGTCCGGCTTGGCGTATTTGACGTCGTCGCGCGTCACGACGATGGCCTTAGCGGGGTCGACGCCGAGCGCTTCCAGATTGAGCGCGGCCGTCTCCATGCGTCCGCTGGTCGCCACCGCCCACGGCGTGCCGGCCTGCGTCAGCGCATCGAGCAACTCGCGCGCGCCAGGCAGCGGGCAAACCTGCGCACGCAGTCGCTGATAGGCCGCCGCGTGCGCATGACGCAGCCGCTCGCCGCGCTCGGCGCTGATTTCGCCATGCGTCTCGCGCAATAGCTGATTGGTGAACAAGCCGCCGCTCATGCCGATCTTGCGATGAATCCGCCACACCGACAGCGGGATGCCTTCGCTGTCCAGCGCTTCTTTCCAGGCCAACACGTGCTGGTAGACGCTGTCGACGAGCGTGCCGTCGAGATCGAAAAGAAAGGATGTCTGGATTCGCATGGCAGGCTCCGGGGATGGCGGGTTCTGCCAATATGCCATGTATTCAGGACGGCACGAGCCTTGTGTGCCCTTTGGAGAACGGCTCCTGCTAAGAGAAGAGCGCGGCCGCTCCCACTCGTGCCCGCCTGCGCCGCGCATGCGCTCGACTCCCGCGCCAGCCCCAACTGTTTGCGCGATTCCACCCGGCCGTCCGGCATGATCTGCGCGACCCGGGCCAGCGCGCGCCTCGGTCAGCCTTTTGCACCAAGCAGGTCTGACAAGCAGGTCTGACAAGCCGACGCCTCGCGCCCGGCGAGATGATGACGCCGCTCTGTCCAGTCGAAAGAGTGCCATGCGATGCCATTCCGGCCGGCCCGTAACGCGCCGGATTGGGCCCGATCCCGCTGAACCATGCCGCACTGACCGGTGTGACCTCGACGTCTTGTCAGGCCCGGAGCCAGGTGATCGTGCAAATCAACGCATTGACACGCTCGCCGTGCGAAGTTTTGTTGCGTCCCTGCACGCGATCATTTCCTCATCGATCAAACACGAATTGCGCACGTTATTACATTGGCCTTTCCTTTTAATTTCAACGAAATGAATCGTCATTCAAGCCAATGCACCACCATGCTGCCTTTGGACCCGGACGCCGGCCGGTATCGAAACCAATAACAAAATGCGCCTATCTCGCACATTCTGTCGCGTGAATCACACGTCGCCACTCCCGCCGCGCGCCGGAAAACGGTAAGCTTCGCCCCCTCGTTGTTCTTCTGAAGCCACACGGCTTTATTTTTTTCAACACCCCGATTATTTTCCGCACCATATGATTGGAGCGACGTTATTCCCGTCCCGACGAGGACGCGCTCATTCCGCTCATCGGGAAACCAGGCAATCGACCGGCTTGCACGCTTGCAAAGCCATTGCAACGGCGTTATTGCGCGTAATAAGCATCCATTCAATCACCTGAGTTTCGGCGATTCTCGCAACGACGGGTGGTAGACGCATGGCATGCGCGCGCGGCGTCGGTGAATAAAGCAACCAATTCCCCTCTAGCACTGTTTATTACGGAGCCAACAAGTATGAAAAAGTCTTTGCTTGCGGCCGCGCTGTGCGGCGCATTGACGATGTCTGCGCATGCGCAAAGCAGCGTGACCCTGTACGGTCTCATCGACACCGGCCTCGTGTACACCAACAATCAGCTCGGCCACAGCAACTGGCAATTGGGCAGCAGCTCGACGCAGAACACGGTGTTCGGCCTGAAGGGCACCGAAGACCTGGGTGCGGGCTTGCATGCGATCTTCAAACTGGAACAGGGCTTCGTGCTCAACAACGGCGCGCAGGCTTTCCCGGGAAGCGCGTTCGGTTCGCAGGCATGGGTCGGTCTGCAAAGCGATCCGTACGGCACGCTGACGTTCGGCCGCCAGTTCGACGTGATGAACGACCTCGTCGGCCCCGTCTCGGCCTCGTTCAACACGTGGGGCGGCAGCATTGCCGCCCATCCGTTCGAGAACGATAACCTCGCGGCGAACTCGGTCGTCATCAACAACTCGGTCAAGTACGCGAGCCCGGTCTATCACGGCGTCACGTTCGAAACGATGTACTCGTTCAGCAACAAGGCTGGCGACTTCGCGAACAACCGCTCGTACGGCTTCTGCCTGTCGTATGCGCAAGGCCCGCTGTATCTCGCCGCTGGCTACCTGCAACTGAACAACGCCGGCAATGGCGCGGGCGCGGTAACTTCGAGCGACGCCAGCGCAAACTTCCTCGCGGAACGCCAGCGCATCTGGTCGCTCGGCGGCAACTACACGTTCGGACCGGCCACCGTCGGTCTGCTCTGGAGCCATACGCAGATCGACAACGTGTCGGGCGTATTCTCGTTCGGCACAGGCAGCTACCTCGGCGCGGCCGACAGCACGGCGGGCACGCTCGCCGGTTCGCTGCGCCTCGACAACTACGAAGTGAACACGAAGTACGCGCTTACGCCGGCGTTGAGCGTGTCGGGTTCGTACACGTTCACGCACGGCGCGTACAACGGTTCGTCGCCGGGCTGGAATACGGCCATGCTGCAAACCGATTACGCGCTCAGCAAGCGCACGGACTTCTATGTCGAAGGCGTGTATCAGAACGTGCATGGTGCGCCGGCGGATTCGGTGCTGTCGCATGCGATGATCAATACGCTCTCGCCTTCTTCGACGAACACGCAAGTGGCCGTCACGGTGGGCATGCGTCACGCGTTCTGAGCGACGCCTCAGCACGCAGTCTGGGAAAACGTATGCCTGACGTCTGTCAGGCATACGGCCAGTCCGTGCAGCGCCTCTGTCTAGTGTGCGCTGCCTTTCTCCTTTCGCTTTTCCCGAACCTTTGCTCCGTGATTAGCAGGTTTATCCGATATGCGCCCTGACGCAGACTGAGGCTCATCACCACTGCGGACAAATCTCCGCGAAAGGAACCCCATCATGCGAACCTATCCGCGCAACAGTCCCCAAGCCGCTGCACGCATCGTGGCGCTCGCGCTGACCTCCGACGGGCACGTCTGCAGCTCCGAAGAACACGCGCTCGAAAGATTGGGCATCGCAGGCGAACTCGGTCTCGCACCGGCGCAATTCGCGCAGATCGTTCAGACGCTGTGTGAAGACCGCTCGGTCGCGCACATGTCGCCCGAACTGGCCGTGGACCATCCCGACACAGCCCTGCTCTCCACGCTGATCGACGAAATCGACGATCCTGCGTTGCGTCGCAAGGTCATGCGTCTTTGCATGGCCGTGGCGATCGCGGACGACCACCTGGCCGACGGCGAGATCGCGTTGCTCGCCGCGGTATTCAACGCGTGGGCGCCGAAAACGCGCCACTAACCCACACACGTACGGCGCATCGCCGCGCCTGTGAAGCTCGTCGTGCGGTTACGACCGCGCGGCGACCAACACCTGGGAGGCGAGCGCATGATGCTGCCCGCGCCTCGAACGAATCGCGTGAATCTCCTCGATCACACCGTCGGCGCGACCGAGCCACCGCAAACCACGCAGCAATGACAGATCTTCCGCCCCGAGTTCCGCGAGCGGAAATACGCCGAGCCCGCGCGCGGCGAACACCGCCATTAGCGCGCTGTCCTCAAATTCGCCGACGATGCGCGGCCGGATGCCTTCGCTGTCGAACCACCGGTCGAGCCGCGCTCGCAACGCGCCGTGCGCGGTCGGCAGAAGTACCGGCAATTGCGCGAGACACTGCGGAAAACCCGCCCGTGCGGATTTACGGACCATCTCCGCGGGCCCGTACCAGTCCACCGGCGAGCCCACGAGGCGCTGGCTGAGCACGCGCAGGTCGGTGTTGTGCGGCGCCGGCTGGCACGCGAGCACGAGATCGAGCCGATGCAGCGCGAGTTCCGACACCAGGTGCGCATGCTCCCCCTCGTGACACAGCAGCCGCAGCGACGGCGTGCCGAGCACGGGCGCCAGCAGCGCGTGCGCGGCGAGCTTCGAAATACCGTCTGACAAACCCACGGCGAGCCGTGCGACACCCTCTCTGCCCGTATCGCGCATTTCGTCGAGCAGCGCCTCGCCGAGCTGAAAAATCTGCTCCGCGCGGCTGAACGCCGCCTCCCCGGCCTCGGTCATCGTGACGCCGCGCCCCGCCGGTTTGAGCAACTGCCGCCCGATCGATTTCTCCAGCTCGCGCACCTGCGCGCTGATCGTCTGGACGGCCATGTCGAGCCGTTCGGCTGCGCGCGCGAAGCCGCCCTCTTTCACGACGATCCAGAAATAGTACAAGTGACGGTAATTGAGCATGACTTCGACACTTCGAAATAAACGATATATCGCTCAGATTATCACTGATTTATTCGAACCTTAAACGCGACCATGATGGCGGTTCCGCGACCGCCGTCGCATCGATTTTTCCGCCGCCCCCCATGGACTCCCTGCTCGTACTCGTTTCCGACCCTGCCGCATGGGCCGCGCTGCTGACGCTGGTCGTAATGGAAATCGTGCTCGGCATCGACAACCTGATCTTCATTTCGATCCTCAGCAACAAGCTGCCCGAAGCACAACGCGCGCGCACGCAGCGCATTGGCATCCTGCTCGCGCTCGTGATGCGGCTCGCGCTGCTCGGCACGATCGCGTGGATCGCGCAACTGACCGAAACCGCGTTCACGCTTTTCGGACACGGTTTCTCGTGGCGCGGTCTGATCCTGCTCGGCGGCGGCCTGTTCCTCGTCTGGAAGGCGACCAGCGAAATCCGCCATCACGTGACCCACGCGGACGAAGTAAGCGACAAGGCGACCAGCACCGTCCAGTTGACGATGGCGGCCGCGATCGGCCAGATCATCCTGCTCGACATGGTGTTCTCGATCGACAGCATCATCACCGCGGTCGGGATGACCGAGCATATGCCGATCATGTTCGTCGCGGTGATCGCCGCGGTCATGGTGATGCTGTTCGCCGCGCGCCCGTTGTCGCGCTTCATCGATCGCAATCCGACCATCGTGATGCTTGCGCTGAGCTTCCTGCTCGTGATCGGCATGACGCTGATCGCCGAAGGTTTCGGCTCGCACGTGCCGAAGGCTTACATCTACGCGGCGATGGCGTTCTCCGCGTTCGTGGAGGCTATGAACATGCTGGTGCGGCGCGCGAAAACGAAGCGTGCGGCCGGCGTCGCGCAGTGAGCGCCGATATGTGGCCCCGTATCGAGCACGATTGACGAAGGTGAGTTCAGCGGGTCCCGTCGCGGGTGGCGAGCCGGGCTGAACGTTCGAAGTGCGGATACTGTCAAGTCAAGGAGCGACACCATGAAATGCCCTGTGTGCAAAACGACCGACCTGCTAATGGCCGAGCGCCGCTCGATCGAGATCGACTACTGCCCGGTGTGCCGTGGCGTCTGGCTCGATCGCGGCGAACTCGACAAACTGATTGCGCAGGACGCGGCTGAGCAGATCGGCACGCCCTCGGCCGCGCGCGCCGCGCGCGAGAGCCACCGCGATCGGGAGCCTGCGTACGAGAGCGACCGCCAGCGCGGCTACGACGATCACCGAACGGGGCACCGGGGATATAAGAAAAAGCGCTCGATTTTCGACGTGTTCGACTTCGATTGAACGCGCCCGCAGCGTTAGCGCGATTTCCCGCGCGCGCCTTTTCCGCCGCTTCCGGCACGCGGCGCTTCTTTACCCGCTGGCGCGCCGCCACCGCTTAGCTGTTCCATCCACGCCAACGTATCGACGTACGACAAGAACTGCTGTAAATACCCGGGCGACAATTCGCGCATCAACGAAAGCGAACGGTGCACGAGGCTGCTCGAGTTGAGCGGGCCGGCGTTGCCGGGCACTTGCGCCAGCGACTGGCGCATCTGCTTCTCGGCGCGGAGTTTGGACCAGACTTCCCGGAAGTAATCGAGCGCCGGCAACTCCGGATACGAAACGGCGTCCGCGCGCTCAGCCTGTGCATGACGCGCGATGTGGCCGATCAGATCCGCCAGCGTTTCCCGGGCGGGCTCGCGTGAAGTGAAAACCGGCGCAGTGGCGTGCGCTTCGACAGATTCGGCTGCGGCCGTCGCGCGTGCGAGATCCGCGGCATACGCGTCGAGCAACCCTGACAGCCTCTCGTCGAGCATGCGCCGCGCTTCGCCGGCATGCGCGGCCGTGCGACGCTCGAGCGCCGCGATGAAATGAAAGCGCACGGGGTCCAGACGGTCCGCACCGCACGCACGCCACGCGTCGAGCGTCGCGCGGGCGGTGTGTGTCAAACCGCTCCCGTCGTTCTCGTTGCTGTCGCCGCTATGCACCGGGCTTCACCGTTGCAGTCGACGGCCGGGGAACCGGCGCGATTTCCACGCGACGGTTTTTGGCCCGCCCCTGATCGTCCGCATTCGAACTCACCGGCTGCTGCGAGCCGAACGCGGCCGCGAACACCGACGCCGCCGGCACGCCTGCGTCGATCAAGCCACGCGTCACCGTCAACGCGCGCTGCGCCGACAGCTCCCAGTTGTCCGCGAAACGGCGATTGCCTTCGCGCAGGCGCTGGTCGTCGGTAAAGCCGCTCACCATGAGGATTTCGTCGTTGGCCTGCAGATACGCGGACAGCGGTCCGGCGAGACTCTTCAGCAGATCCCGGCCTTGCGGCTGCAACTGATCGGAATTCAGCGCGAACAGCACGTTGCCGCTGATGCCGATGCGCCCGTTGACGAGCGTCACGCGCCCGGCCGCCAGCGGCCCGGCCAACGCCTGCTCGAGCGTCTTGCGGCGCTGCGTTTCGGCCTGACGCTGCTTGACCTCCTGCTCCAGCTTGTTGGAGAGCTCGAGCTGCACGCCGATGACGCTCACCAGGATCAGCACGAACGCGCCAAGCAGCACCGACATCAGGTCGCCGAATACCGGCCAGATCGGCGCGGCCGGCTCCACGCCGCCGTCGATTTCCTCGCTCATACGACGTCGGCTCCGGCGGACGCGCGCTGACCCGCAATCCGCTGCAGGTCTTCGACAATCTGCTTCTGCGACATCACGCTCAGATCGATCACTTCACGCGCCTGCGCGACGTAATAGGCCAGTTGTTCGTCACTGCGCGCGAGGGACTTGTCCAGCGCGGTTTCGATACGTTGCAGGTGAGCCGCCAGCTTGTCGTTCGATTCGCCGAACACCTGCACGGCCGCGCCGAACGCTTCGCCGAGGCTCGCCACTTCGACGGCGCTCCCCGTGACTTGCGCGGCGACCGCGCCGAGCTTGCCGGTCTCGTGCTCGACGTGATCGGTGAAGCGGGTGCCGACGCGCTCCAGCAGATCCGCCGACGTGGCGACCAGCGCGTCGACCGCCGTGCGTTGCTCGGTGGACGCGTGGTTCACCGCGTCGAGCAGCGTCTCCAGCGTTGCCAGCAAGCGGCTGCGCTCCTGCAGCATCTCGTTGTCGCGGACCATGCTGTCGGAGAGCTTCTGGCGCAGTTCGGCGACGACCTCCGCCGCGGCCTTGGGCGCTTCGGACGCCGCTTGCACGAGGCGCTCGATCTCGCCGATCGTCTCGCTTGCATGCGCTTGCGTTTGTGCCGAAATATCGCGGGCGGTTTGCGCCAGCGTTTCGCAGATTTCCTGCTGACGGCTCGCGGTTTGCGCGCCCGACTGCTCCCACTGTTCGCTCAATTTGCTTGCCATCGACCCGAGCGTCTCGGTCCATGCGGCCAGACGTTCCTGATCCCGCGCGGCCAATTCCGCCTGAAGGTTCGCCGCAGCTTTGGGCGCTTGCGCCGCCGCTTGCACGAGGCGCTCGATCTCGCCGACCGTCTCGCTTGCATGCGCTCGCGTTTGTGCCGAGATGTCGCGGGCGGTTTGCGCCAGCGTTTCGCAGATTTCCTCCTGACGGCTCGCGGTTTGCGCGCCCGACTGCTCCCACTGTTCGCTCAACTTGCTTGCCATCGACCCGAGCGTTTCCCTCCAAGCCGCCAGCCGCTGTTCGTCGCCCGAAGCCAACGCCGTTTGCAAATCCGCATGCGACTGACCCACGGTGCGCAACAGCGACGCCGAATGCTGCTCGAAGGTCGCAGCAGCCGTCACAAGCGCTTGCTGGTTGTTCGCCGCCAACTTCTCGCCGAGGCTCTGCTGCTGCGACAGCGCATCCTTCCATGCTTGCGACACACTGCCCGCCGTCGCGTCGAGTCGCGCGGATACGCCGGCCAGCAGCGCGATCGAGCGTTGTTCGACGATCTCGGCGGCACGTTCATGGGACGCGCGCAGGTGCGCGGCCAGTTCGTCGTTCAAGCGTTGATGGCCGGCCAATGCATCGTTCCAGATCTGCGCGACGTTGGCGCTCGTCGCCTCGAAACCGCTCGACAACCCGTCGAGCTGCCGCTGCACCGCCTGCGAGACCGTCTCGTGCAACGCCGCCGCCTCGCGCGCAAGGCCGGCCAGCGTGGTTTCCATGACCGGCTGCAACGCCGCGCCCGCAGCACGCGCGCTCTCGGCGACGCTGTCCTTCAACGACTGTTCGACGGCTCCCGCGAGGCGCCTATACGCGGCCTCGGTCTTGCCATGGAACGCGTCCTGGTTTGCGATCTGCCGCTCGTTCGACGCGGCGCTCTGTTGCTCGATGGCCGTCATCATCGTCTGCAAGCGTTCGACCAGCGCCGGCATCACCTCGGCCTGGCGTTGCAGCAACCTGAAGCTTTCCTCGCGCTGATGGCTCTGCGAGTACACGCGCAAGCTCGTCGCGATCTTCATGTCGAGCGTCTGCGCTGCTTCGAGCCGCTCGCGGCGATACAGCGCGGACAACAATCCGAGCATCGCCGAGGTGGCCACGCCCGCGATCGAGGTACCAAACGCGAAGCCCAGTCCCTTGACCGGCGCCGCCAGCGACGCGCGGATCGCCTGCAAATCCGTGGCGCTCTCCAACGCGATGCCTGTGCCACGCAGCGTCGCCACCATGCCGAGCAGCGTGCCCAGCATGCCGAGCAACACCAGCAGGCCGACGAGGTAAGGTGTCAGCGCCGGTCCCGGCAAGGCTACGCGCTCGCCCTCGATGCGCAGCCGCGCCGCATTGCGCAAGCTCGGATGCAGCGGCTCGAGCCATGCCGCAAGACTCGGCGGCGGCCCGGCAAGCCCCGTAACCGCGCGCGTCAACGTGCCAGTCGCCTGACTGTAGCGGCGCAGTTCGAGCGCGCCTGCCACGTAGCAGGCACCGATCAATAACGTGACAGCGAGTGCCAGCGGGTTCGCACCGACATAGCTGGCGGCGATCCAGCACGCAGCGGCCAGACCTGCCAGGAATACAACGAGATCAATACGATATCTGGACATAGCGTCCCAGTTAGCGGGTGCGAAGGGCCGCGAGCAACCCCTCCACCGGTTGAAAACGAACCTCCAGTTCGGCAAGCAGGACGCTTTGCATATCCTTGCGGAATACGTCCAGCCATGCGCCGGCCGTGACCGGCACGGCGTCTTCGGAAGCCTCTGCTGTCTGTGCGGCGGCAAGCGCCTGCTCCTCGGCTGCGCGCAAACGCTCGAAGTGACCGGCAAGCAGGCCCGGCACCGACGCCAGGAGATTACGCTCGCGCTCGCTCAACGCACGCTCCATCACCGCGTCGATCACCGCGAGGCGCGTCATCGCGGGCGCCTGCGCGGCGAGCATGCTGCGCAGACGCCCGCGCAGCGTCGCGATGCCCGTTTCCATCGACTGCTGGATGGCGAGGTAGCGTTGACGAAACACCGCGTAGTCGGCTGGGGCATCCGGCATCTGCATCTGCGTTTGCCCGTGACCGCGCCGCCGCGTTCCGGCCAACACGCTGTCGCCGGCAATGGCCTTGGCGAGCGCGCCGCGCACCCGGACGCACTCGTCCGCTTCGGCGCTGCCGAAGCCGCGCGCACCGGCGGCGAGCGCGGGCGGCTTGCCGTTCAGCGCCGACGACAACGCAATCGCGTCGGTCCAGCCGAGCCATTGACTCAGCCGGTCCGACAACGACTGCCTGGATTCGGGGACATCGACATCCGCCAGACGGGCCAGCAGGCGAATAAGCGCCGGGCCGCTGGGCGCTGTGCGCTGGGGGGCTTGCAACATACCACCGGAGACAAAAAGTCAGCAGTTTACACGGTGACGGGACGTGGGTCGGTGTCGGATGATGTTCGATGCTTCGAGGTGAGGCGGATCAGTGTGTGTGACGCGCACTTGCACCGCTCCTTTTCGCGGGTTTTTTCGTGTCCATTCGAGCGGGTTATCCGGGTTCCGCGGCAACACCGCGTTGTAAGATGAGGCCCGCCGGGATCTTCGAGCGCAATCATTTCAAGCGAGGCAAACAGGCAGCATGAAATTCGATACCGTCGTGCTCGGTGCCGGCATTGTCGGCGTAAGCGTGGCCGTGCATCTGCAGAAGCGCGGCCGCCAGGTTGCGCTGATCGATCGCAAACTGCCCGGCAACGAAACCTCGTTCGGCAACGCCGGGCTGATTCAGCGCGAAGGCGTTTATCCCTATGCGTTTCCACGCGAGCTCGGCACCCTGCTTCGCTACGCGCGCAACCAGTCGCCCGACGTTCGCTACCACGCCGACGCGATGCTCAGGACCGCGCCGTTCCTGTGGCAGTACTGGCGCAACTCTCATCCGGCAAGACATGCGGAGATCGCGAAGTCGTACTCGACGCTGATCGAACATTGCGTGAGCGAGCACCGCGCGCTTGCGGCCGCTGCCGGTGCGAGCGCGCTGCTGCGCCCGATCGGCTGGATCAAGGTGTTCCGCAGCGACGCGGCACAGGAGGCGGAAACGCGGCTCGCGCAACAGTGGCATCGCGAGTATGGCGTCGCGTTCGAAACGCTCGATCCCGCACGGTTGCAGCAGATGGAGCCCGATCTCGACACGCATTTGCGAGGCGGCCTGCGCTACCCCGAATCCGATTCGGTGAGCGATCCCAATGCGCTCGTCACCGCGTACGCGAAGTATTTCGCAGCGCTGGGCGGACGCTTTTTTTTCGGCGATGCCGACACGTTTCGCGAAGGCTGGCAGGTCGATACGGAAGCCGGCACGGTGACGGCGGACTCGGCGGTCGTCGCGTTGGGGCCGTGGTCGGATCGCGTGAGTTCGCGGCTCGGTTATCGCGTGCCGCTCGCTGTCAAACGCGGATACCACATGCATTACGCGCCGCGAGAAAACGCCCGGCTGAATCATCCGGTGCTGGATGTCGAGAATGGCTATCTGCTCGCGCCCATGGCGCGCGGCATCCGGCTCACGACCGGCGCCGAAATCGCGCGGCGCGACGCGGCGAAAACACCGATGCAACTCGCCGCGGTCGAGCCGATTGCACGCACGCTGTTTCCGCTGGGCGAGCGTCTCGACGCTGAACCGTGGATGGGCGGCCGCCCCTGCACACCCGACATGATGCCGGTCATCGGGCCGGCGAAGAGACACGCGGGTCTGTGGTTTGCCTTCGGCCACGCGCACCACGGACTCACGCTCGGTCCAATAACGGGCCGGTTGATCGCCGAGATGATGACCGGGGAACCGACAGTGGTGAATCCGCAGCCGTTCAGCGTGGAGCGGTTTTGATGCTGGCGCGAATCCTGTTGCGCGTAGCGCATGCTGTGGATCGCACAGGTTTCTTGCGCAACAAACCGGCGCCGCCGGAATGAGAATGTCAGCGCGGCTTTTCGCACTGCCCGCCGCAGACCCGTTCGCGAATCGAAGCTTTGCTGTCGCCGGTCAAAGGTCGTAGCTCTAGCGTCGTTACCGACCCTTTGCAGGCATACATCGACCGCTGACATCGCGGTGAAAACCGTCCGCCCGCGCACCTGAATCCGGATCACGGCCATGCACGGCTTGTTATTCGTATGAAAGCAACAGGCTGGAACGGAGCCCTCAAGCAAGCTCATCGAGCGACCCGCTGCCTCTTTTTCCTTGCGAGAGAAGGGCTAAACCATCGCCACCTGCGCTCTTTGCCGCGCTGTCGCGCGCTCGCCACGCGCGCGCGATCTATGCAACAACACACGACAAATGCAGCCATTTTACTTCCAATTCAGTGCAACTACATCCAAGTCGCTACCTGAGCGTTACCGCATCCCACGTCATTTTCATCGCTTATGATTGAGAACGCTTCTCAATTACCCAGTAATTACTTAGAATCGGTTCCGCAACCAATTTGTAATAAACATGGAATTCATGGGTAAGGTTCGCCACGCCTGCCCGGACTCCAGCACTACGGGATAAAAAAAATGAAGTCGCGGTCCGATGAACCGAAGCTGGGCAAAATCAGCACGACGCTGTGCAGCATGTTGGCTGCCGGCCCCGCTCTCGCGCAGGGCACCACGGGCACTGCACCGCCTGACCGGGAGGGCCAACTCGCAGCGATCGCCGTGCAAGGCCAGACAGACGACGGCTTCAAGACGGACCAGTCGTCTTCGGTCAAATTCACCGCGCCGCTGCTCGACACGCCGCGCTCCGTGACCGTGATTCCGCAGGAGCTGATCCAGAGCACTGGCGCGTCGACGCTGACCGAAGCGCTGCGCACCGTGCCGGGTATCACCTTTGGCGCGGGTGAAGGCGGCAATCCGCTCGGCGACCGGCCGTTCATCCGCGGCTACGACGCGCAGGGCAGCACCTTCGTCGACGGTATGCGCGATGTCGGCGCGACCACCCGCGAAGTGTTCAACATCCAGAGCGTCGAAGTAACCAAGGGCGCGGACGGCGCATTTGGCGGCCGCGGCGGCGCGGGCGGCAGCATCAACCTGATTACGAAGACCCCGCACCTGGGCAACTCGGCCGACGGCAGCGTGGGTCTGGGCACCGACCGCTATCGCCGTTTCACCGCCGACGGCAACTGGCAAATGGCCGATCACGCGGCGTTCCGCCTGAACGTCATGAGCCACAACAACGACGTGGCCGGCCGCGACGCGGTCAACAACGGGCGCTGGGGCATCGCGCCGTCGTTCACGTATGGCCTCGGCACGCCGACCCGCGTGACGGCGAGCTACTATCACCTGCAAACGGACGACCTGCCCGACAGCGGCATTCCGTACTACTACACGACCACCAACAAGCCGGCAGGCGTCAGCACGATCTATCCGGCGCCGGTCGACCGTCATAACTTCTACGGGCTGATCGACCGGGATTTCCGCAAGACGACTTCGGATATCGGCACGGTGCGTATCGAGCACGACATCAACAGCAACCTGACGGTCCGCAATACGACGCGCTACACGAAGTCGACTCAGGACTACATCTGGACCCAGCCGGACGACAGCCAGGGCAACGTGGTGAACGGCATGGTGTGGCGCCGCGCGAACACGCGTGCGAGCGACGTCTACAGCCTCGCGAACCAAACCGAACTGTTCGGCGAGTTCAAGACGGGCTTCCTGAAGCACAGCTTTACCACCGGCCTCGAAGTGTCGCGCGAAACCAGCGTGAACGACTCGTACACGGTGGCTGCCGCAAGCGGCGCGATCTGCAAGACTGCCGGCACTGGCGCGGCGTCGAACTATAACTGCACGAGCTTGTGGACGCCGAATCCGAACGACCCGTGGGCCGGTTCAGTCAAGCAGACCAACGACCCGAGCGAGCAGCGCACCACCACCAAATCGCTGTACGCATTCGACACGATCGAGCTGACGAAGCGCTGGCAAGCCAACGTCGGCCTGCGCGTCGACGACTACTCAACCGACTTGCGCAACACCGTCGCCAACGGCGCTGGCCGCGTCTCGCGCGACGATACGCTGTTCAACTACCAGTTCGGCCTCGTCTTCAAGCCGGCGCCGAACGGCAGCATCTACACGTCGATCTCGACCTCGTCGACGCCGGCGGGCGCGCTGCTCGGCCAGGGTAGCGAAACGCAGTCGCTGACGGCGAGCCGTGGCGTGGGCCCGAACGCCGCTCAAATGGCACCGGAAAAGAACCGCAGCATCGAACTCGGCACCAAGTGGAACGTGCTGGACAACAAGCTCTCGCTGACCAGCGCGATCTTCCAGATCGATACGACCAATGCGCGCGTCACGCTGCCGGACAACACCTACGCGATGGTCGGCAACAAACGCGTGCAAGGTTTCGAATTCGGTCTGGCCGGCCGGTTGACCAACAAGTGGCAAGTATTCGGCGGCTACACGTATCTGAAGAGCGAGTTGCGCGACAACGGCAAGACCACGTCGGATAACGGCCACCAGTTCCCGAACACGCCGAAGAACAGCGTCAGCCTGTGGACCACCTACGACGTGCTGCCGAAGTTCACGATCGGCGGCGGCGCGTTCTACATGTCGCAGGTGTACGGCGACACGGCGAATCTGCGCGCGGTGCCCGCTTACTGGCGCTTCGACGGTGTGGCGACGTACCGCGTCAACAAGCATGTCGACCTGCAGTTGAACGTGCAGAACATCTTCAACCGCACGTACTACGATCAGGCTTATGCGGCCCACTATGCGTCGATTGCGCCGGGGCGCTCCGCGTTCCTGACGCTCAACGCACACTACTAGGCGGCGGCCCGATGGAACAGGTGACGTTGAAGGCGTTGGCGAGCGTGTCCCATGACGAGCTCGCCGCGATTCTCTCCGGGCCGCCCGCCCAGGCCGCCGCCTGGGTGGCGGCGGCCGCGCATAACGGCATCGTCCAGGCGCAGGCCGTGTATGGGCAATATCTGCTCGATGGCCACGGCGTCGAGCGCGATGCCGAAGAAGCGTTCACCTGGTTCAGGCACGCCGCGCGGCGCGATCATCCGATGGCGATGAACATGCTGGGCCGCTGCTACGAACATGGCTGGGGCACGGCCGCTTGCGCGCCGATCGCGGTCTACTGGTATCGGCTCGCGGCGCGGGCCGGACTCGATTGGGGCATGTACAACTACGCCTCGGCATTGGCGCTTGGCAACGGCGTCGAGTGCGATCGTGTGGACGCGTTGCAGTGGTTCCGGCGCGCCGCCGAACTGGGACACGCGAAATCGCTGAACTTCGTCGGCAGCTTTTACGAAGACGGCTGGGAAGTCGACGCGGACGCAACTATCGCGCTCGACTATTACCGGCGCGCGGCGCGAGGCGGCGACTTCCGCGGTCAGTTCAATTATGCGCGGCTGCTGGCCGCACGCGGCGAGATCGACCACGCGCTGCAATGGCTGCACCGTGTGCCCCACACGGCGACGCCGGCGTTCGTCGCGAAAATGCAGCGATGGCTGGCGGCTTCGACGGTGAGCGTGTTTCGCGCGCTGGGTGAAGACATCGAGGCAAACTTCACAGCGAACGCCGCCGCGCACATCACCGGCAACAGCACGGCGAACAGCAATGCGCCACATAACACCACGCTGCGCCCCGCACGGGAATCACGCGCATGATGCTTCACCTGCAAGGCGTACTCAGCAAACAGCAGGTCGCGCAATGCCGCGAAGTGCTCGACGCGGCGCAATGGATCGACGGCAATGCGACTTCCGGCATGCAGTCGGCGCAGGCCAAGCGCAACCAGCAACTGCCCGAAGGCTCACCCGCCGCGCGCGCGGTCGGCGATGCGATTCAGGACGCGCTCGGCGTCAACCCGCGGTTCTTTTCCGCGGCGCTGCCGCTGAAAGTGTTCCCGCCGCTCTTTAACCGCTACGCAGGCGGCCACTGTTTCAACACTCACGTGGATAACGCGATCCGCCTGCTGCGCGGCACTGACTTCCGCATTCGCAGCGATCTGTCGGCCACGCTTTTTCTGGCCGAGCCGGACACCTACGACGGCGGCGAACTCTGCATCGAAGACACCTACGGCGTGCATCGCGCCAAACTGCCCGCCGGCGATATGGTGCTCTACCCCGCTTCGAGTCTGCACCACGTGAGCCCGGTCACGCGCGGCGTACGCGTCGCATCGTTCTTCTGGATCCAGAGCATGGTGCGCGACGACGGCGAGCGCACCATGCTGTTTCAACTCGACAACGACGTGCAGCGTCTTGCCGCCGAGAAGGGTTCGAACGACCCCACGGTGGTCAGCCTCACCGGTATCTATCACAATCTGCTACGCCGCTGGGCGGACGCCTGAGGCGAACCGGCAAAGAACCGCGGGACAGTACGCACAATAAAAAACGCCGCGAAGCAGGAGCTTCGCGGCGCTCTATTCAGACAAACACAACGATCAGGCCGCGGCCACCGCTCTACGCGGCGACACCACCGACACGGCAAACGTCACGACGATATTGGCCACCAGCGCAATCAGGCCGATATACAGCGGATAGGCCGTCGCGCCGAGATGCAGCGCGTACACCGGCTTGAGCCCTTGCGACATCGCGAGCCCGGTGCCAATCACGATGCCGACCAGCCAGCCGCAGAACAGCCCCGGCGTGTTCAGCCGACGCGTATACAACGAGAACACGATCGCCGGGAAAATCTGCAGAATCCACACGCCGCCGAGCAACTGCAGGTCGATCGCATACTGCGTCGGCAGGAACACGATGAACAGCAGCGCGCCGAACTTCACGACCAGCGAGACGATCTTGGCGGTCGAAGCCTCGCTCTCGGGCGAGATATTCGGCGACACGAGCGGGCGCCACAGATTGCGGGTGAACAGATTGGCCGCGCCGATCGACATGATCGCGGCGGGCACCAACGCGCTGATCGCAATCGCCGCGGCCGCGAAGCCGACAAACCACTGCGGGAACAGCGTGCCGAACAACGCCGGCACCACGTCGGACGCCGACTTGACGTTCACGTCGGCGGCAATCGCCATATAGCCGAGCAACGCGATCAGACCGAGCAGCAACGTGTACGCCGGCAAAAAGATCGCATTCTTCTTGACCGTCTTCGCCGACGCGGACGACAACACCGCCGTCATCGTATGTGGATACATGAACGCCGCCAGCGCCGAACCCAATGCGAGCGAAGCGAACGCGGTGAACTGCCCCGGATGCAGAATGATGCCGGTCGCACCGCCCTTGGCCTTGAAATGCGCATCGGCTGCGTCGAACACGTGTGCGTAGCCGCCCAGTTTCGCCGGAATCAGCCACACCGCCGCGATCACGACGATATAGATCATGATGTCCTTGACGAACGCGATCATGGCCGGCGCGCGCAGGCCGCTCGCATACGTGTAGAGCGCGAGAATCACGAAGGCGACGATCAACGGCATTTCGCCGCTCACGCCGAGCCCTTTGATCACCACCTGCATACCGACCAGTTGCAGCGCGATATACGGCATCGTCGCGACGATGCCGGTCAGCGCGACCGCCGCCGGGAACCACTTGCCGCCGTACTCGCCCTGCACGTAGTCCGCCGCCGTGATGTGGTTCTTCGCGTGCGCGACCTTCCACAGCTTCGGCATCACCGCGAACACGAACGGATAGACGATGATCGTGTACGGCAACGCAAAGAAGCCGTACGCGCCCACCGAATACACAAGTGCGGGCACCGCGATCACGGTATAGGCGGTGTAGAAGTCGCCGCCCACGAGGAACCACGAAATGATCGTGCCGAACTGGCGGCCGCCCAGACCCCATTCATGCAATTGGGTCAGGTCGCCCCGCTTCCAGCGCGCGGCGAAAAAGCCGATCACGGTGACGAGCACGAAGAACGCGATGAACACGCTCATCGCGACCGGGTTCACGGGATTCAGATCATTCATTTGACACCTCGATACACGATGTAAATCAGCAGCGAGGTCAACGGCACCCACAGAAACTGATACCAGTAGAAGAACGGAAAGCCGAACAGCGGCGGATGCGTGTCGTTATAGAACGGCAGCCACAGCAGCGCGATATAAGGGATCAGCAGAATGAGCCAGAGCCATGAACGGCCGGCGGATGGGGAGGTCTCCACGAACTTCTCCTAGGTCTATTATCGACACCGCACGCCATGACTCGTGGCCCGGCGCACGGAAAACCGATGATCTGATATTGGGCAGAAAACCGGATGCAGGCGTCTCCCGCCTGTTTGCGGACATGCCGGGGCGACCCCGGCCTACGCGGCGGCGCAAATCGTCGCGCGCAACAGGCCAAAGGGGGCCGCCGCGCGCGGGTTGCCGCGGGGATGTAGTATTCGCCTTCGTGAGCGTCCTCACAAGCGCGCAACTACGTAAGCCGGCTACGTACTACTACGTAGCCTGTCGGCTGTTTTTTCAACGATGAAACTCAAAGCGAAGATTGTCCTGCTGGCGATCGTGCCCTTTCTCGCGGCCATCGCCAGCATCGAAACCGGCGTGCGCCGGGAAGCCACGGCGCTCGCCGAAACGCAGCACGCGACCACCCAGGCCGCGTACATGGCGAGCAAGGAAATAGAGCTCAAACATTACGTCGAGCTTGCCACCACCGCGATCGCGCCGCTTTACGCCGCCGGCCAGGACAATGCGCGCGACGATGCGCTGCTGCGCATGCGCGCGCTCGACGTGCTGGAAAAAATGGATTTCGGCAAGGACGGCTACTTCTTCGTCTACGACATGCACGGCCGTTCGTTGATGCATCCGCGCGAGCCCGATCTGGTCGGACGCGATCTATGGGCGCTGCGTGACAGCCAGGGCACGCCGACGATCCAGCAGTTGCTCGCCGCGGCCTCGCGCGGCGGCGGCTACGTGCGTTACCTGTGGCATCGTCCGTCGACCGGCAAGATCGCGTCGAAACTCGGCTACGTGGTGCCGCTCGAACGCTGGGGCTGGATGATCGGCACCGGCATCTATCTCGACGACGTCGACACGACGCTCGCGCATATCGACGAAGGCGCGGCCGCCAACATCGATCGTACGATGAAGTGGATCGACGCCATTGCCGTGGCCGGGCTCGCCGTGATCGCGCTGTGCGCGCTCGTGCTCAACGTCACCGAATACCGCAGCGCCGACGCGAAACTGAAGCGGCTCGCCCAGCAGGTGGTCGAGTCGCAGGAAAACGAACGCGCGCGTTTGTCGCGCGAGTTGCACGACGGCATCAGCCAGATGATGGTGTCCGTGAAGCTGCTGCTCGAATCCGCGCTCGCGCGCTTTGAGCGCGGCGACGCGCGCGTGCCCGCCGCCGAAGCCGCGCTCACCACCAGTCTCACGCGGCTCGGCGATACCTTGCGCGAAGTGCGGCGCATTTCTCACGCGCTACGTCCGTCGATGCTCGACGATCTCGGCGTCGCAGCCGCGCTGGAGCAACTGACGCGCGAACTCAGCGAGGAGTCCGGCATCGAGATCGGCTTCACGCACATCACGCACACGCATGCGGCGACGCTGCCTGACACCGTCAACACCG
>NZ_NPIH01000275.1 GCF_012275575.1 Paraburkholderia sp. SG-MS1
CCGACGGCTATCAGCCGCCCGCCACGCCGCCTACCAGCGGCGCCTGCGTGAACTGATGCAGTCGCATTCCTGCGTGCGGCCTATCCTTTGGGGCAGGCCGCGCGTCCCGTTTTATTCGTACCCCGGCAACTCCACTCGAGCAACAAACACCATGACGCGACGTTTCACTTTTGCCCGCTTCACCTGCAGCGCACTCTCCTTGATCGCACTCTCCCTGTTCACCGGCTGCCATGACAAAAGTCAGGACGTCAGCCAGGAAAACTTCACCAGCGCCATCAACGATTTCCTCGGCCAGCGCGGCCACTTGTGCCTCGCCAAATACGACTGGCCGATCTACGCGACGACAGACGACCAGGCCGCCGGTACGCGCGACGCGGTACAGATGCCGGTACTCGAGAAACTGAACCTCGTGGCGGGCAAAGACGTGGTGGTCGAACGCACCGACGGCACCGGCAAGAAGATCACGGCGAACGCGCGCCAATATCAGTTGACGGATGAAGGCAAGAAATACTATCTGCAGATTCCGGAGGTCGTCGCGACCGCCAACTCGCGCGTCACGCATCCGGCCGATTTCTGCGCGGCCACGCTCAAGCTCGACAAGGTGGTGGGTTGGGAACGGCCGACACAGGTGGACGGCAAGACCGCGACGTCGGTGATCTATACGTACAGGATCGAGCCGGCGGCATGGGCTCAAAATGCCGACGTACAGCGCGTATTCCCGATGATCAAGCGTGTGATCGAAGGCGCGGGCACGATGCAGTTACGCGAAGGCGTGCACTTGACGTCGAACGGCTGGGTCGCCGACGAGGTCTTTCAGCGTTGAAACCCGGTCTGCGAGGCGCGCGCCCAGCCGCATCGCAGACCGGCTGTTACGCCTGATCGCGCGGCACGAAGCGGCGTGTGCGAATCCATTTGGTGGCCACCCATTTCTCGCCCCTGCGCAAAGGCGTGCTCGTATGCAGGGAGCTCGGGTCGCAGAGCCCGAAGCGATTGCCGTATTCGAAGTAGAGCGCCTGGCCGCGGCGCGGCACCACCGACCACCCGAGTTGCGGAAACACGGTTTCGCCGCCGGCTTCCACATCGTTCAGATACATCAGCAGCGTGCCCACGCGCTGTCCGCTGCGCGCGATCGACTCCTGATTCGCCGGGTTGGCCGGGATCAGGTAATCGACGTGCGGTGTCGATTCGGCGCCGGCTTCGTAATGCAGCAGTTGCAGACCCTCGCCGTTCTCGACAGGCAGGCCCGTGAGTTCGGCGATCCTCGCTTCCAGGCGCGTGACCAGCGGGGTCTCGCCGAGACGAAAAAACATTCCGTCGCTACTGCGGTGGCCCGCCACCACATCACGACCGGTGACGGGGTCGACCACGGTCGAATGGTTCAGACGCGGTCGCGCGAGCGCGATCAACTGCTCGCATTCGCTCGCGCTCAGAAAATCGTCGAGCAGTACTGCAGCGGGCCGGTGCATGCGCGAAATAACGCGTACCTGGCGCTCGCCGAGCCGCATCGTCGGTCCGTCCGGCACGCGCAGCGCCTCCGGTTCGTAGGTGACCGGCGCACCGCCTATTTCGAGCGTCGCATCCGGCAATGGTGTGCCGTACAGAAAAGACGATGAGACCGCATTGACCATCGCCGTCGCAAGTTCGATCGCATTTTTTCGATCGACCAACTCGCGAACAATCGTTTGTGGAGCAACGCCGCGTGTGAGGTTCTCAGCGATCCAATCGCGCACTTCGGCGGGGAAACGGACGGTTATGGACATCGGAGTATCAAGCTATGGGCTGGAGAGGGTGTATCGCGAGCATGCCGCCGGGAAGGCCGAAATCAACCCGTCATCTTAGCGGCACATGAAGGTAACTGGATGACAGAGGTTGTGGAGGCGCCGGTAGTCTGTTGCTGTTCCTGCTACTAGCGCTCGCCATGTATTACATGGCAGATCCTGTGGGTGCGAAGCGAACGCCTTTGCCGTAGCGCCTACGTCGACGCAGACCCGAAAACCAGCTTCCGCCAGGGGCGGCCATACCCCTTCACCACCATGATTGCGGCGATACACGGGCCGGACGGCGCAGCCAACTGCGGCAGAGCATTGCAATCTCCGCCGCAACCGAATCGCGAGCCTATCCGGCCAGTACCGCGAGACGTGGCTCAACGCGCACTGTCTTCCTCTCGCACCTTCAATCTGTTCGTCACCGATCTGACGCCGAGCACCGACCTTGCCGCGTTGCCCGCCCGCGAGATCTGCCAGCTCTCCGGTACGTCTCCCGTGAGCGTGACGACGCCGAGGCGCGCCCTGATGTGAATGCCGGAGTCGTCCATGTCCGGTACGCGCCTGAGGGCGCGACGAACGTCACGAATCACCGAGGTATCCGGCCTGGTTCCAGGCGGCGACGTCGAGGCCGCCACCCGTTGGAAGGCCGGGTCCGGCGGCGTGCTCATGGTGGTTTGCGCGTTCGCATAGATGGCGCAACACGCGCTGGCTGCAGCCAGCATTGCGCCGATGATTCTGCTCGCCCCGGTTATATTCATGCGTGCTCCTTTGGGTCCGTGAACTGCGCGGTGGAAAAACAGAAGAACTGGACGTAGCCCTGCCGTTCACTGAAGAATACCCGGGAATTGTCGAAATGTTGTGGGCGATGCACGTGGCCGCTGGGGCGAAAGAAATGGTTGCCGAGGAAGGGGCAATGTCACGAACCAGGCGGCTACGGAAGTCCTTCGCCGCGAGAGGGCGGGGGGCGTTCTGTGCTAGCGAGCTTCCGTCGCGGCGGGTGCAATAGTTGCATCTTGACGATGCTCACGGCTTCACGCTGTCTCGCCGCGCTGGCCCCCCGGGGCCGGCGCCTTTCTCATGCCTGCGTTGCCATGAACTGATCAGCCTCGGCTTGGGCGACCAGCGCGTCCTGATCGGAGCGCATGCCCGACACGCCTATCGCGCCGACCACAGCTCCGTCGCGAATCAGCGGAATCCCTCCATCGAGCGGCACGAGGTTATTCATACCGAGCAGGCGCAGGTGGAGTCCTCCTTGCGCAACTGCGTCCTCGAAAAGGCGCGTGGGACGCCGGAACAGCACGGCCGTTTCGGCCTTCTGTCTCGCCACCTGGATACTGCCGAGTTGCGCTCCATCAAGTCGCTGCTGAAGCACCAGGTGCCCACCGCTGTCCACCACGGCGATCACCATGGGCCAACCATGACGTGTTGCTTCCTCTTCGGCCGCGCGCGCGACATGCCGTGCATCGGCGAGGCTGAATTGGTCGCAGTAGCTCATGGGCGTTTCATTCTCGTTTCGTTGGATCATTAGTCATCTCCGTAGGAACCAATCAGGTGTCTGCACGGCTAGAATGTACGACGGCGACCAAACCACGCATAGGCGCGCGAGCCGGCAAAGATTCTTCCAGAAAACGAGAGAATGACACTCATGAACAGGGACGAATATGAAGTACTGTTGGCTATTCTTGACGAAGGAAGTTTGACGGCAGCCGCGCGATCGCTAGGCCGAACGTTGCAGTCGGTGAGCCGCGCCATTGCGGCGCTCGAACGTGATCTGAACGTGACCCTGTTCCACCGGACGACGCGCCGCGTACAGCCTACTGCGGCATGCCTGAAGTTCGCCGCTCGCATACGACCCGCCCTCGGAGAAATCGACGCGGCACGTGACGAACTCGTCGATCACGCAACCCAGCTGCGCGGCAGTATTCGCGTCGGAGCGCCGACGGCATTTGGCGCTGAATTCGTTTCGCCGCTCGTTGCCCAGTTCCTGTCTATTCACGAAAACGTCAGGGTAGAACTTGTGCTCGCCGAGCAGCATCTCGACCTTGCCAAAGCCAACATCGATCTCGCGGTCCGCCTGGGTCACCTTCCGGACTCGACCCTGCGCGCGAAGCAGGCGGGGACGTTGCGACGCGTCGTGTTTGGCACACCGGAATATTTCGCCTCGCATGGCTATCCGGCTCATCCGTCCGAGCTTGCCCTTCACGACTGTATGCTGCGCCAGCATCCGCTGCGCGAGACATGGACGTTCAACTACACGGGTGGCGCAATCGAAGTCGCAGGGCGCTTCCGGTCCACGAGCGCGCTGGCCTGCAGTGCAGCGGCCGCAGCCGGAGCCGGGATAGGTCGAGCACCGATCTTCCAGGTGCAGAAACTTCTCGATGCAGGGCAAGTGGTGACGGTGCTCGACTCGTTCGAACCGGAGCCCGTACCCGTTCATCTGGTATGGGCGGGAGGTCGCGCATTGCCGCGTCGTGTACGCACACTGATCGACTTTCTGGCCGTGCGGCTCGTCCCCGGAAAAGGGGACGGCGTTATCTGACGGCTTGTCGGCGGCTGGTTCTGCGCTTATCCGCGCACTTATGCATTCACAAGGCCAATGCGCACACGCCGGTTGTGGCGACCTTTGTTGTCAATTTTCAGAATACGGATCGCACGAGAGGCCCCGGTTTCCGACAGGTGAGTTCCGCCGCACGCCTGGCGGTCCAGCCCAACGATCTCGACGATACGAATCTGGCCATCGTCGGTCGGCGGTGGCGCCACCGACCTGGATCGAATCAGCCCCTGCTCCTTGCGCGCCGCGGCGATTGGCAGGTAGATGTCCCGCACAGGGAGATTCTGTCGGATGACGTCGTTGACGGGTCCCTCCAGCGCTCGCAGGCGATCGTTGTCGGCCTCCGGCACGTCGAAATCCATCCGCGCCGAGCCGTCGTCATTCATCTGTACGCCTGTGACGAGCGCGCCGTTGAAGGCTTGAAAGATCAACGCATTGAGCACGTGCGTACCCGTGTGGAGTTCCCGCATCATCTGCCGGAATGCCGGATCGACCACGGCCTGGACCGTCCCGGCGAGTTCGGCGGCGGGATCGGCGAGGCGCACCCAGAGCCTGCCGTCGACCATATCGAATCCCGCCACGGCGATTTCGCCGCCGTTGTGCTGGAGCGTGCCGCAGTCGGCCAACTGGCCGCCGCCGCCGGGATAGAAGGGGGACTCGGCGAGAACCACGCGCCCAGGTCTCGCGTCGATCACCTGGGTTTCGAGTGTGAGGGTCTCAGGATTCGCGTGATAGAACGCACATGCTGGCATGCTTGCCTCCAATACGGGTAACACAGATGGTAGAAGTATCGGGAGGCGCGCCGCGCGCGTATTGGCAAAAATTGCGGCGGAAACGGGGCTAGTGCGGTGTCCTGTCGGCCGCGGCCCGGGCAAATTGCAACGGCGTCATTCCATAACAGCGCTTGAAGTGCCTCGTGAGCGCGCTCTGGTCGTAGAATCCCGTCGCGGCCGCCACATTGGCTATGGACATCCCGCGACGCAGATGGTGGCATGCCCGGCTCAGACGCACCTGGGTCAGGTATTTGTGCGGAGGCAGGCCAACACAGCGGTTGAACAATCCGATGAGCTGGAAGGGCGTGAGGCCGACGGCGCCGCTCAGATCCTCCAGCAGCAGGTTCTCGGTGTGCCGGTCATGGATCAGCTCGGTCACGACCCGTACCAGCGCCCGGTCGTGCGGCGCCGGCTCGATACGTCCACCGCCGCTGCCGTGCCGCTGATACAAATGTCCAAACGTCGAGAACAGTAATTCCCGCTCGCGGAAAAGATCGCGACCGTCTTCGAGCGTCCGATGCAGCGCAAGAAAGCCCTCGATGAGATCGGCCTCGCCGAACAGATTGCTCGTGAAATACGGCACGTCCTCGATCCCCAGGCCGTGCGCGACCGCCTTGAGCGCCGACTCCGTGAGATAGAAGGACCGATAACGCCAGCGCTCGTTGCAACCCATCCAGCCGGCATGCGCCTCGACCGGATTGAAAACGAACAAGGTGGACGAGCGCGCCTCTTCGACGACGCCACGGCTTTTGATCACGGCACCGCCTGTTTCGGTGACCGCTATCACCAGACCCTCGTGTGTATGCGGGGCATACTGCTGGGTGGTGAAATCCGCACACATCAGGCTTAGGCCGGGTGTGTGGCGATCCCACCAATACCGCGACTGATTCTTTGGTTCGCTACGTGCCATGATCAACTCTCATATGACGCAGGGGCTGCATGACCTCCGCTCTGGTCGCCGGGTTTCTCCTTCGGAAGCTGTTTCGTCGGGGGCGGCAACCTGGCTTTACAGCGGAATTATAAGCAGTTGTATCTTCTGCGCCGGAACCGGAAATCTTCAGCGCCGGGGGTGCAATGACAGATCGTCGATCCAGACGGTCTGTCCGGCAATCAATACCGCTCAGGTTGACCGATAGAAACCCTGCGACGTGAGCCACGGGATATCGGTCTTGTCTCATGGACCGTTTGTGCACCGAAATGCGCGCATGAAGGAAGGCATGTCCAACAAGGAGACCCATCGTTGCCTGAAGCGCTATATCGTCAGGGAATTGTATCCGCTCATCCTGGCTGATCTGGCCGATTCGACGCGTGCCGCTTGACATAGGAGCGTCAGCACGTGAGAACATTGCCTGAAATCAGCGCCTCCCCATATCAAGGCGTAGCATAGCGAACTCTTTCACGTAACTTGCCAGCCTGATGCGTTCCCAACGGCCATTGCCGCCCCTGCTGTCACTGCGTGCCTTTGAGGCAGCTGCGAGGCATTTGAGTTTCAATCACGCTGCTCACGAGCTCTTCGTGACACAAAGTATTCGGCGATGCGGGACGCCACGCGCGCAGTGCCGTTGGCGTCACTTCGCTGCCGTGCGCGGTGGCCGTTGAAGTGCAAGCCGTCGTTTCTCTCACGCAAGCCTGAACCCGATTCGCATCATTGGAGCAAACATGTCTTCGCCCCTCTCGCCCGCCGCCGTTGAAGCGTTGCGTGCCCGCACGCCGGGAACACAAAGCACGACACATTTCAATCACGCCGGCGCATCGTTGCCGTCGTCGGCCACGCTCGAAGCGATCCATGCGCATCTGTGGCGCGAGGCCACGATTGGGCCGATGGAAGCTGGCGTAGCCGGACGCCAGCAGACCGAACGCGCGCGAGCACTTGCCGCACAGCTGCTCAATGCACGACCGGCCGAGATTGCCTTGACCAACGGCAATTCACACGGCTGGGGTGCCGCATTCGCCGCATTAGGCCCGTGGCGATCGGGCGAGCGCATCCTGGTCGGGCGTCACGAATGGGGCGGCAATCTGGCTGTCATGCGGCTGGCGGCGCAACGCGCCGGTGCGACGATCGAAGCCATTCCGTCCGATGCTGACGGCACGGTGAATCCCGACGCGCTGGAGGCGATGCTCGACGATCGCGTGCGTCTGATTGCGCTAACCTGGATGCCGGCGAACGGCGGCCTTATCAATCCGGCCGCGGCGATCGGGCGGGTAGCGCGCCGTCACGGTATCCCATACTTCATCGACGCCGCGCAGGCCGTGGGGCAATTTCCTGTCGACGTAGTCGAGGTGGGTTGCGATGTGCTGAGCGGTGCGGGCCGTAAGGCACTGCGTGGTCCAAGAGGCACGGGCCTCTTGTATATCAGGCAGGATTTTCTATCCCGGCTGACGCCGGCATTCGTCGACACGCACTGCGCAGCGCTGGATGCGAACGGCGAACCCGTCTTGCGCAACGACGCTGCGCGGTTCGAATTGTCGGAAGCGTCGCTGGCGCTGCACTGTGGGCTCGCCAATGCGTTGCAGGAAGCTATTGAGATCGGAATCGGCAATATCCGCTCACGAATCGACGGCATCGCGCAGACGTTACGTAGGCAACTGGCTGCTATTGCGGGAGTGACGGTGCTGGATCAAGGCGTCGAACGATCCGGCCTTGTGTCGTTCAACGTGGCGGGGCGGGACGCCGTATCGGTGCAGCGTAGTCTCGCGGCTCGCGGTGTCGTGATCGGAAGCAATGGCGTCCCCTACACGCCGCTGGATATGGAATCGAGAGGACTTAAACAGATCGCGCGTGCCTCGGTCAGCTATCTGACCACCGAGTCGGAGACCGGCAAACTGCTGGATGAAATACGGGCGCTGACGCGTCAGCAATCGAGTGGAGATTGAGCGGCGCCTGAGCGCGGACCATACTGCTTCGTCGCCGCCGTCAGCTCTATGGTGGGTGCCGTGGAGGCACTCACTCCTCGCATTTCACGTCCTTCTTCGACACGACGATAATCACCGGGTATGTCCCCTGATCGAGTTCCACGCGCGCGACCACGGCCATCGTCGTGCTGTCGATATCGTCGTACACGCTGACTCTTTCACGCCGCAGGCTCGTCATGCCGACACAGCCAGACGCGCGCCCCTCATCGGAGATCTGGCATTGCATTGGGTGGTCGGCCAGGTAGCGATATCTGTCTCTGTCGGGTGTCGCGAGATATTCGCGAACGCTCTGCGCGGTTCCGCCGATACCCGTGACATATCCAATGGCGCACTGCTGTTTCGGCGTATCGGTGTTTGTGGACGTTTGGGCGTTCGCGGCCGCGCTTGCGGCTGCGATGACCACCGCGAGTGTCGAGGCAAGCAGATATTTCATGGCGCAAATCACATTTGTCGAGTCGAAGTGCTGGATTGTAAAGGCATCTACTGGGATCGGTGAGCCTCGCGCTCAGATCGCCAGCAATTTGTGCGAATCGCCCGGCTTGCGCTCGATAACCCGCACTACCGGCCCCGATCCGTGCGGGGTGAAAAGGATATCTTCTGCTCTTCATAAAGACGATAAATGAGTTCAAGCATTTCCCGAATGTCTCGCGACTCGTCGAGCGCGCGCATACTCATGATGATCGGAGAAACCAGAGTCGGGTCATCCAGTTCCCTGTAGCTCACGTCATCCCGCTTCAGGCCGTAGACGCTGCTCGGAACAATGGAAATGCCTTCGCCCGCCGCGACGAGGCCCAGTGCGATCTGCAATTCCCGTACTTCATAGATCCGGCGAGGTTTGAGCGCCCGGTCCTGAAATGCCGCCAGTACCTGATCGGCATAGCTCGGGCGCGGCGACTTCGGAAAAATAATGAGAGTCTCGTTGACCAGGTCACGAAGCGCGACGACCGGTTTGGCAATCGAAAGTGGATGGCTGTCCGGGAAGGCGACAATCATCTTCTCTTCGCGAAGAATCACCCGGCGGATGTTCGTGTCCTCGAGTCGAATGCGGCCAAAGCCGACATCGATCCGGCCGTCCTTCAGCGCTCTGATCTGATCCATGGTCGACATCTCGTGCAGGCTGAGTTCGACGGTAGTGTTCTCGTCACGGAAGCGCCGGATAATTTTCGGCAGCATCCCGTACAACGTTGAACCCACAAATCCAATCGAGAGACTTCGTTCGATGTTGCCCACGCGCCTCGTCATCGATTCGAGCTCCGCAGTCTGGGACAGCAGTTGCGAAGCATGAGAATAAAAGAACTTGCCTGTCTCCGTCAGTTTCAGCGGGCGCGAGTTGCGTTCGAGGAGCTGCACGCCCAGCGACTCTTCGAGCTGCTGTATCTGACGGCTCAGAGGCGGCTGGGCGATGTTCAGTCGCTGGGCCGCGCGTGTGAAGTTGCGTTCTTCGGCCACCGCGACGAAATAGCGAAGATGCCGCAATTCCATTTCGATACCTCCTGAATATGGACTGATACTAAATGAGTGTTGGACGAGGCCTTCCGACGCCCATTATCCTGCATTCACACTCTGTTTCAGCAATCGATTATACCTTTCACACATAAACCGGTCGGTGCCGACTCGAGGGTTAACCCCACTCAAAAATACAGAGATTCAGGAGCAGACATGAGCGTTAAAGTGTTCGATACGAAGGAGGTGCAGGACCTGCTGAGGGCCGCTGCCAACCTCGGAAGCCAGGACGGCGACGCGCGCGCCAAACAGATCGTCCAACGCCTTCTGGGCGACCTCTTCAAGGCCATCGACGATCTCGACATGACGCCTGATGAAATCTGGGCGGGCGTCCACTACTTCAACAAGCTCGGTCAGGATGGCGAAGCAGCGCTGCTTGCCGCCGGCCTCGGTCTGGAGAAATATCTCGACATTCGCATGGATGCAGCGGATAAGGCGGCCGAAATCGCGGGCGGCACGCCGCGCACCATCGAAGGTCCTCTGTATGTCGCCGGTGCGCCGGTGCGCGATGGCGTATCGAAGATCGACATCAATCCCGATGACGATGCGGGCCCGCTCGTTATCCGTGGCACGGTCACCGGTTCAGACGGCAAGCCCGTTGCCGGTGCGATGGTCGAGTGCTGGCACGCCAACTCGAAGGGCTTCTATTCGCATTTCGACCCGACCGGTGCGCAGTCCGAATTCAACCTGCGCGGCGCGGTCAGCACGGGTGCCGACGGCCAGTACGAATTCCGCACGCTCATGCCGGTGGGCTACGGTTGTCCGCCTCAGGGCGCGACCCAACAGCTGCTGGACGTGCTCGCCCGGCATGGTAACCGTCCGGCGCATGTGCACTTCTTCGTCACCACCGACAACTACCGCAAGCTGACGACGCAAATCAATATCGAGGGCGACCCGCTGATTTGGGACGACTTCGCCTACGCGACTCGCGAGGATCTGATTCCGCACGTTGTCGACAAGACCGGCGGCGCGGCGTTGGGCATGAAGGCCAACGCGTACAAGGAAATCGAGTTCAACATCCAGTTGACGCCGCTGGTCAAGGGCAAGGACAACCAGGTCGTCCATCGCCTGCGTGCGTCAGCTACGGCGTAACCGCTCGACGCGGCGGCTGAGTCACCCCACTGCTGCCGCTCAATTCTCCGCAAGAATCCTTTCGACACCGAAGCACGTGCTCCATTGCTGGAGCACGTGTAGGGAGAGCTCACATGTCAGTCATTATCGACAAAGCCACGCAGCTGGATGAACTGCTTCACACTGCCGTCCAGGACGACAGGCAGAACGGTGTATTCCGTTGCCGCCGCGATATCTTCACGAACGCCGATCTGTTCGATCTCGAGATGAAGCACATCTTCGAGAGCAATTGGGTCTATCTCGCGCATGAGAGTCAGATTCCCAATAACAACGATTACTACACCACGTGGATTGGCCGCCAGCCCATCGTGATAACTCGCGACAAAACTGGCGAACTGCACGCTGTCATCAACGCCTGCGCGCACAAGGGTGCGATGCTGTGCCGGAAAAAGCACGGCAACAAAGGAACCTTCACCTGCCCGTTCCACGGCTGGAGCTTCGCCAACACCGGCAAGCTGCTGAAAGTGAAGGACGTGAAGACTACCGAATACCCCGTGCAATTCAATACCAACGGCTCGCACGATCTGAAGAAAGTCGCTCGCTTCCAGAGCTATCGAGGTTTCCTGTTCGGCAGTCTCAACGCGGACGTGATGCCGCTGGAGGACTATCTTGGCGAAACCAGAATCATCATCGACCAGATCGTCGATCAGGCTCCCGACGGGCTGGAAGTATTGCGCGGCAATTCCTCGTATATCTACGACGGCAACTGGAAGATGCAGATGGAGAACGGTTGCGACGGCTACCACGTCAGCACCGTGCACTGGAACTATGCCGCGACGATGGACCGTCGCAAGGTCGATGGCACCAAGGCGGTGGATGCGAATGGCTGGAGCAAATCGGTAGCCGGCGTGTACGGATTCGAGCACGGCCACATCCTGCTCTGGACCAAAACGATGAACCCGGAAGTGCGACCGGTCTATCAATACCGTGACGAAATCAAGGCACGCGTCGGCGAAGCGAAGGCGGACTTTATCGTCAATCAGACGCGAAACCTGTGCCTTTATCCCAACGTGTTTCTAATGGATCAGTTCAGTACCCAGATTCGCGTCGTGCGCCCGATCAGTGTGGATAAGACCGAAGTCAGCATTTTCTGCTTTGCCCCGAAGGGCGAGAGCGCAAGCGACCGCGCGACCCGCATCCGTCAATACGAAGATTTCTTCAATGTCTCGGGAATGGGCACCGCCGACGATCTCGAAGAGTTCCGCGCTTGCCAGGCAGGTTATGCCGGCACCACCGCGTTGTGGAACGACCTTTCGCGCGGGGCGCCGTTGTGGGTCGAAGGCCCTGACGCGAATGCGAAAAGTATGGGGCTCAAGCCGCGTATCTCCGGCGAGCGCAGCGAAGACGAAGGTCTGTTTGTGTGCCAGCACGAATACTGGGTGCACGTGATGCGCGACGCGTTGAAAAAGGAACAAGGGGAGGCGCTGGCATGAGCTTCGATTACCAGAGAATCTGCGCGGTGCTGTTCCGCGAAGCCCGCCTGCTCGATGACCGTCAGTGGGACGAATGGCTTGCCTGCTATGCCGAAGACGTCACCTACTGGATGCCCGCGTGGGATGACGACGACCAGCTCACCGACGACCACGAGAGTCAGATTTCGCTGATGTATTACGCGGACCGTGGCGGCCTGGAAGACCGTGTGTTCCGTATCAAGACCGAACGCAGCGGCGCTTCGATGCCCGAGCCACGCACTAGCCACAACATTACCAATGTGGAAGTGCTGGCCGAGCGCGAGAACGAGGTGGACCTGCGCTACAACTTCAACACACTGAGCCATCGCTACAAAACGACCGACCAGTTCTTCGGCACGATGTTCGTGACGTTGCGAAAGGCCGACGATGAACTGCTGATTTCCTATAAGCGAATCGTGCTCAAGGACGACTACATCCGCCAGGTGCTCGACGTTTATCACGTTTGAAACGTGGCACCGGTGGAAACTGGAAGTAGAGGAGGCAAGATGTCCAGCTACAACATTGCACTGAATTTCGAAGATGGCGTGACCCGTTTCGTGACCTGCAAGGCCGGCGAGAAGGTGCTCGATGCCGCCTTTCGCGCGAAGATCAACCTGCCGATGGATTGCTCCGACGGCGTGTGCGGCACCTGCAAGTGTCGCGCCGAAAGCGGAAGCTACGACCTCGGCGACGATTACATCGACGACGCGCTGAGCGAGGACGAGAAGGAGAGCGGCCTTGTACTCACCTGCCAGATGGTGCCGGAAAGCGATTGCGTGATCGCGGTGCCGGCCTCATCCACTGCATGCAAGACCGAGCAGAGCAAGTTCGCCGCGACCGTATCGAAGGTCGACCCGCACAATGACGCGGCCGTCGTGCTCGAACTCGACGTGGACGCGGCGGCACCGGTATTTTTGCCGGGTCAATACGTGAACATCGATGTGCCAGGCAGCGGGCAGCATCGCTCGTATTCGTTTTCATCGGCGCCCGGTGAAGCGAAAATCAGTTTTCTGATCAAGAGGATCACCGGTGGCGTGATGAGCACCTGGCTCGATTCCGCCCAGCCAGGCCACAAGTTGCAGTTGACCGGTCCCCTCGGTAGCTTCTATCTGCGTGCAGTGGAGCGGCCCTTGCTGTTTCTCGCTGGCGGTACGGGCCTGGCGCCATTCCTGTCGATGCTGGAAGTGCTGGCGCGCGCGCATTCCCAGCAGACGGTCCACCTGATTTACGGCGTGACGCGAGAGCTTGACCTGGTACAGGTCGATGCCGTCGAAGCGTATATGGCGAAGTTGCCGAACTTCACCTACGCCACCGTCGTGGCCGAAGCGGATTCACGCCACCCGCGCAAGGGTTGGGTAACGCAGCACATGCCGCCTGAAGCCTTGAATGAGGGTGACGTCGACGTGTACCTGTGCGGGCCGCCACCCATGGTCGATGCCGTGCGTAAGCATTTCGACGACAACGGCGTGAAGCCCAACAGCTTCCACTACGAGAAGTTCACTCCCAACGCAGCACCGAGGCCCGCATGAACACGCAACGATTCGCTGACAAGGTCATGGTCGTCACCGGCGCGGCGCAGGGCATCGGCCGCGCAGTGGCGCTGCGTGCGGCCGCCGAGGGCGCGAGGGTGCTGTTCGTCGACCGTGCCGACTTCGTCTCCGACGTTGCGGCCGAAGCAGGCGGCGCGGACACGGCCGGCTTCGTCGCCGACCTCGAGACCTACGAAGGCGCGGCGGCGGCGATGGCGTTTGCCGTGAGCCGGTTTGGCGGCATCGACATTCTGGTCAACGGCGTGGGTGGTGCCATTCGCATGCGCCCCTTCGCCGAGTTCGAACCTGCGCAAATCGACGCGGAAATCCGGCGCTCTCTGATGCCGACGCTGTACGCATGCCATGCCGTGCTGCCGCATCTGCTCGAGCGTGGCGGGGGAACCATCGTCAATGTTTCCTCGAATGCGACGCGCGGCATTCGCCGCGTACCGTATTCGGCGGCCAAGGGCGGNCGATGACGCAGTCACTGGCGATGGAGTACGCCGAGCACAACATCCGTGTGGTCGCCACCGCACCAGGCGGCACGGACGCGCCGCCGCGACGCGTCCCGCGCAATACCGCCGGCGACAGCGAGCAGGAAAAGGCGTGGATGGGCGACGCCGTGAAGCAGGTCACCGAATCGACGTTTCTCAAGCGCTACGGCAGCATTGACGAACAGGTTGCGCCGATTCTGTTCCTCGCTTCGGATGAGGCCAGCTATATCACGGGTTCTGTGTTGCCGGTGGCCGGTGGGGATACTGGCTGAACGCGGCGTAAAGCCTCGGGAGGCGAGGCGCACGCCTTACCCACGCTTGAAAATAACGCTCGCCGTAGCGGGCTCGATCGGCGATGAAGTGTGCTGGTGGACAATCTTCCACGCTTCGCCTGTCTGCCTGAGCGTCATGGTCAGCCGGTTGTCCATCGAGCGCAGTTCCACGCCGTCGGTCGTCACAGCTTTGTATTTCACGAAGGCGTGAACAAAGGCGAGCTCCTGGCCGACAGTCGCCTGCACGTCGCTGAAATCGACGATAACGCGTTCCGTACCCAACGAGCCGAACCAGCCCGTCGTCATTGCCCGCAAGGACGGGATGCCCTCGTATGACCACGCTGCCCACATGTCGAACAGCACCAGGTCCCGGTCGTACAGCGCGGCGAACCGGTCGACATCTTTTGCGAGTACCGCAGCCCGGTAGTCAGACAGGACCTGCAGGATCGGATCGGTGAGTTTGTCCATGGTGTTGCCTCCGGAACCGGATAGTCATGGCGCTCGGCGCTCTGGGAAAACGGCAAGGCCGGGCTCATGACGGGTTGTCTTGCCTGGCAACGACGTTTGACATGCCGCAGAATCGACATCGATCCAAAGAAATCGGCGGCCTCGACGCTGCCTTGCCGGCACGTCGCCAGCCGATTACCGGTAGTTCACGAAGTCGATGATGTCATTGAGGAACCACGGCAGGATCAATTGCGTATCGGAATAGCTGGTACCGACGCTGAGCCTCGGCGGCCTTGACGTCGAGTCGTAACGCGTCGCCCCGTTGGGGCCGTGCAGAATGTAGCTATCCGTGTGAGCCGGATTTGCGCGAGCGGTCTGATCATTCGTGGGCGACGATGTCGACGTGCAGCCAGCAGCGAGAACGGCGAGCACCGCGGCGAAGCAAAGGGGTTTCATGCTGGTGGGAACTCCCGCAACGTTTTACCTTGAAAATATGGCCGACTGCCTGGGCGCGGCGCCGCTCTTCAAACCGATGCCGGTTCAGCCGCTAACTCACTCCTCACCCACCCGCGACGCGCAACCGGCTTGCGAATCCGAGCCTACACGTTACCTTAATTCACCGCCGCCCACGGCGGCGAGACTTCGCTCGCTGGAATTGCTGCACCGCAGTTGATCCGATCCCCCGCGCATGCGATGCTTCCGATGCCTTGATCCGGCTTTGGCGTGCCGGTGATGCATGCCGCATACAGACGGCATCGTGCGACGAGACCAGTGCAATGCCCATCTACCCAGGAGGCGACATGAGCATCCAGTCACAGTCTCGTACCGGCGCGGCGTCAGCGAATGACGCGCAATTCCTCGACCTATCGTCGCAAACATCCGCATGGCGGCTGGCTGCTCACCTTTCGCGCGGTCGACACCGCATCATGCAGCAGCGATCGCTGACCGCGATCAGCGCGGCATGCATCGCGAGCCTCGCGCTCGCATCCGCGGCTTGCCTCGCCGATACCCAGGTCGGCGCAGCATTGCCGCCCGCACCGGACATCCTGTACGGCGATCTGTTCGTCGCCGTGCAAACCGCGCAGATCTTCAGCGACCAGAAGACCTTCGTGGACTCAACGCCGAAAGAAAATCCCACGACAATCGTGCAGCTATACGAGGCACAGAAGGGCCAGCCGGGCTTTTCGCTGCTGGCCTTCGTGAATCAGTATTTCACGCCGCCGGCTGATCAGAGCATCACGCCGCCGCCCAACCAGAGTCTGCGCGAGCACATCGACTGGCTATGGACCGGTCTCACGCGCACGACAACGAGCGCGCCCGACTACAGTTCGCTGATCCCGCTGCCCAAGCCCTACGTCGTGCCGGGCGGCCGCTTTCGCGAGGGCTATTACTGGGACACCTATTTCACGATGCTCGGCCTGCAGGAGTCGGGACACGAAGATCTGGTCGACAACATGCTCGATAACTTCGCGTACATGATCGACACGTTCGGCCATATTCCGAATGGCAATCGCACGTACTACCTGAGCCGCTCGCAACCGCCGTTCTATTCCTACATGGTGGAGCTTGCCGCGCAGAAAGAAGGCAACAAGGTCTATCAGAAGTACCTGCCCGCGCTGCGCAAGGAGTACGCGTACTGGATGCAGGGGGCATCCGGCACCGCGCGCGGCAGTGCGACGCGCAACGTCGTCGTGCTGCGCGATGGCACAGTGCTCAATCGCTACTGGGACGAACTCGACACGCCGCGCAACGAGTCCTATATCGAAGACGTGCAGACCGCGCAGCAGGCCAGTGGGCGTCCGGCAAACGAGGTCTATCGTGATCTGCGCGCGACCGCCGAAAGCGGCTGGGATTTCAGCTCGCGCTGGTTCGGCGACAACCAGAACCTGTCGACCGTGCGCACCACGTCGATCATTCCGGTCGATCTGAACAGCCTGCTGTTCCACCTCGAGACGACGATCGTGCGCGGCTGCACCCTCAACCGCGATTTCGCCTGCGTCGCGCGGTTCGTCGGCTATGCGGCGCGGCGCGCGGAAGGCATCAACCGCTATCTGTGGAACGACAAAGGCTACTACGGCGACTATGACTGGCAACTCGGCAAGATTCGCGACAATCAGACGCCCGCCATGCTTTATCCGTTGATGGCGGCCGTCGCGTGGCCTGATCGTGCGTGGAAAACCGCGCAGACCGTGCAAAGTGTCTTGCTCAAAGATGGCGGTCTGACGACGTCGACCTATAACACCACGCAGCAGTGGGATGCGCCGAATGGCTGGGCGCCGTTGCATTGGATCGCGAT
>NZ_NPIH01000276.1 GCF_012275575.1 Paraburkholderia sp. SG-MS1
AGGTCCGCGATGTTCTGCTGTGTCAACTGCGGCGTCGAGTGAACCGCGCGCGGCTTGGCACCGTCGGCCGCGGTCGTGCCGCCGGCGTCGGTCTGCCCCTGACCCATCGGCAATTCTTCGTCGATGTTGCCCTGGTAGGCCGCGGGCAGATCGTTGAAGGCCTGGGCGGTCGCGCCCGACGCAGCCGTCGGGAACAGCGCGAACGACGGGTTCTGCGTCACCTGGCTGGCGTCGCCGCCGGTGCTCGGATACCAGTACTCCGGATTCGTGTCGCGCGTGTTGTAGAAATTCAGCACCTGCACGAGCGAGTGGAACACACCGTTGTGGAAGAACACGCTGCGTGTCGCGACGTTGCGCAGCGTCGGCACCTTGAAACGGCCGCAATACGGATCGGGGACAGTGACGCCGGTGAACGAATCCGGGCCCGAGCCGCTGCTAGCCGTGCCGGGTGTGTGGATGTTGTTCAGCGGGCCGCACAAGCCCATGTCGTAATACGACGCGTCGTTGTTGCTCGGGATCGGATCGGGGTTGTCCCAGATCTGCTTGTCGTTGCGCGGCGCGCCGATCGCCTGATACGTGAAGTCGGTCATGAGCCCGACCGAGCCGTTGAAGTTCGCGCCGGCATAGTGGCACGCGACGCATCCCGCACCGTGATCGGTGTCGTTGAACAGCTGCAGGCCGCGCATTTCCGCGGCCGTCAGCGTACCGCCCACCTTGTTGGACAGATACAGGTCGAACTTGCTCGCGTAGGGCTGGAAGCTCGGATCTTCCTGCTGGTACGCCTGCAACGCGAGACCGACGTCGTTGAAGGTGGCATTCGCGTCGGAGAACACGTTCGCGCCGAACGCCTGCTGGAACAGCGCCGCGTACGACGCGCCCTTCACGGTCTGCACGACGGCGGCCGGTGACGCGTTGTTCATCTCGAGCGGATTGAGCAGCGGCAGGGCCGTCTGCGTGGCGAGCGTCGTCGCGCGACCGTCCAGCATGAAGCCGCCGCCTGGTGCGTTCTGCGTGATGCCATCGGGGTTGTCGGCGACGTCGTTGTAGGGCGGCGTCATCGATTTGTAGCGCAGCGAAGGCACCGCGCGCTGGCCTTCCAGCGATGGATCGGAGCCGAGCTGCACAGACAGGCTGTTGGGCGGCCCATACGCATATTGAGGGCTGTGGCAGCTCGCGCAGGACATGTTCTTGCCGCCGGACAGATTCTGGTCGAAGAACAACTGCTGCCCGACCTGCGCCGCCGCGCTGAGCTTGACCGTGGCGGGGGGCGCCACGCTGCCGCCCGAAGCCGGCGGGTTCGAGCCGCTGCTGCTAGTGGTACTACTGCTGCTGTCGCTGCCACCGCCGCCGCAGGCGGTCAATATGAAGGAGAGCGCGCAGATCACGCCCACGGAGATTTTTCGCATATTAGTTTTTTTGCCTGAATCCGATTGCCGGGCGGTCCTGGCAGGGCCGAAGGGCCCCCTGGCAATGGGACGGACAGAACGGAAACTGCCGGGCCGCGAAAAACGCGGCCCGGCAGGGAGCAATTACGCACTTGCCGATGCGGGAGGCGATCCATTGCCTCCGAGCTGCGCACTTACTTGGCGAGGGCCCACACGTTGGCCTGGGTTGCGTCCGGACCCGCTTTACGCGAAGCCAGCGACGTGCTCGTCACGTCAACCGGGTTCAGCTTCTGCGTGTAGGTTGCAGGCGTGATGTAGGCATGGTTCATCGGACGCACGGAGTCGAGGTGCGTATCGGCGCTGCCCGCGAGTTCCGGCAGGTTCAGGATGTTGCTCGCGATGAACGACTCCGTGTACTTCGCGCGAGCGAGGTACGTTTGCGGCTGAACCGGGTCGGCGATCTGGAACATGTCCTGCAACGTGCGCACCAGCGAGAAGTGGCTGTACTCGTCGCTGTCGACAACGTTCGCGTTAGCCTGGTTCGTCGCCACACCGAAGACCGAGTTGCCGTGACCGTGATTGCCGGCGTTGTACAGCGTCGTCGTCGTCGGCGTGAACTTGCCGTTGGCGAACGTCAGCGGTGCCTGGTTCACGTTCGACGTCACCGGGTTCCAGCCGCAGCACGAGGTGGAGCTACCTTCACCTTCGTCGAACATCACGACGATCGCCACCTTGCGTTGCTTGTTGGTCCACAGCGGGGACGCCTGGATCTTGGCAACCACCTGACGCACGTAGTCGTCACCACGCTGAACGATCTGCGTGCTGCCACCAGAGCAGGACGGATCGCTGCCCGTGCCGTGCATGTCATCGCACTGGTCCGGCATGATGAAGTTCACGTTGCCCACGTCGCCGAGCGCGAGGTCGGTGCTGAACTGGTCGAAGTTGAAACCGGTCGGGACCTTGTAGGCCGTCGTCTTCGCCCAGTCGGCGGCGGTGTACTGCGTGCCGAAGATGGTGCGGTTGTCGGCGTAGAACTCAGGCAGATTGCGCGTCTGCTGATAGGCCATGCCAGGGTGGTGCTTGGTCTTGTACAGCGCGCCCGGCACCGTGAAGGCCGTCCCGTTGCCGCCCGGGCCCTTGAAGGTGTCCGAGATGGCAGCGTCGGCAATACTGTCCGAGCGCGGGTCCTGGCCCGGGTTCATCGATTCGCTGTAGCTGCGCCACGTCATGCCGGCTTGCGAAAGCAGCGTGAAGAGGCTCGGAGCCGAAACGTTGTGGTTGGCGATCGCGCCAGGCGTCATACAGGCCGCGCTCGTCACGGCCGTGAGGTGAGCCGTGTCCTGCGGGGGCAGTGCGCCGACCGCGACGAGCGGCTGGCCGTCCGAAGCCGTGCCGCCGGCAAACGGCTTGTCCGTCGGCGCGTTGGTGCCGCTCGTGCCTGCGCCGCAGCCCCACCAGTTGTCGTCCACGATACCCCAGTCGTCCGCGCCGCCGAGTGCCGTGTAGTTCGGCTCGCTCGGGTTGCCGGTCGAGTAGTAGGTCGTGAACTGGTTGTTGGCGGTCAGGAACTGGTTGATGAACGGAGCGTTCGTCGAATCGAGAATCCCCGGCGTACCCGGCGTCGGGCCCACGCTGTGGTTCTCGAGCATGATCACGAACACATTGTCGTAACGCGGAATGCCTTCGACGTTGAACGCGGCCTGCTGTGCCTGCGCGAACGTAACGGGCGCCTGCTGCACGGTCGGCTTCACGACGGTTGCGGCGCTCACGCCTGTTGCGCTGACCAGCGACGGATCGCCACCCGGCACGGCGAGGTTGTCGGGGAACAGGTCGCCGCGATCGAGCTTGGTCGTCGCGTACGTGTAGCGGTTCGCGAGCTGGTTCTCTTCGAACAGCACGGACTGCTGCTCTGCGCCCGAGAGCTTGTTGACGTCGCCGAGCACGTCGGCTGCAGACACCGTCACCGACGACGCGCCGAGCGCCGGCGTGCTCATGCGCGCGGCCAGGTTGGCCTTCTCGGCCGCGTAGGTCGTGCCGTTCGCTTCGACGAGACGCTGCACTTCGCTCGACATCGGACTGATCACGACGCTCGTCGCGCCCTGGTCGGTGATCTGCGCCGCCGAGGCGCGCAGGATCAGGTGGCTCGGGACTGCTGCGCCGGTCGCCGTGTTAGTGGCCTTGGTGCTCACGTCGGCGATCAACTGGCCGGTGGCGCTGGTTTGCAGCGAGAAGTGACCGTTGCTGTCCGTCGTCGCGGTAACTTCGGAAGCATCGCACTTGCCATTGCCGTTTGCGTCGACGCAAACCGTGGCGCCGGCGTAGTAGCCTGCCTTGATGGTCGGATTGCCGCTCGTGTTGCCCGGCACGAAGCCAGCGGCTGCAACGACACCGGAGACCGTCGGCGTCGTAGCCGGCGGCGGGTTGCTGGCGGTAGGCGAGTTGTCGCTATTGCCGCCGCAGGCCGCCAGTACGCAGGCTGCCGCGATCGACGTGAGAAGAGGAGTAGTACGTTTTATTGGATTGGCCGACATTGTGGGGTGCCCCTGTAGGTTGCATGTACTGCTTCTTTTTTGCGCCTTCCATCTATGCAGGCGACAGGGGATTATCGGATCGGCGTATTTATCTTCAGTGAAGGGAAACTTTCATTACATTTACTTTCATAGAATATTTATCTCGGAAGCAGATCGACGTTTTTCATCAAACTGAAATCTGGCTATGAGCGGAAAACTGCTGTCGACTCTGATTGGGAACATGACCCGGACAAATCTCACGGCGCAGATCAACATGGCCTTGGCGATGCGGCGGGCAGAATGATTCGATGGGACGTAGTTCGTATACGGAGAGCAAACCCGCCGACCACTGCGCCGGCCAACACCGTCACGCCCGGTCATGACGATGCGCCATTGCGCCTCGCTGCTTCGATTGCCGGCGAGGGAACCGATAGTACACGCCTCCGGTTGCCCTGCCAGACGCGCATGGCGACCGCGGGGCTGAGCAGCGACGACGGTGGCATCATCAGGTTGACAACCTTCAGAAACGACGTCGCCAGCGTGCTGTCGCGTGTCGCGGCAAGGTGAAGCTTGCCAATGTACCAGTTGATGAAACGCAGCATGAGCGGGCGGGCGCCCTCGACTAGCGGATGGCGGAGGTCGTTGCCGACCGCAATGTCCCAGGGAATATCGACGATCTTCGCGGCCGCCCGGAAGAATCGACGCGCAAGATCGTTCGAACCCGGCTGCAGGCACCGCTGCAGCGCCAGTGCTTCCTCTGCCGCAACCGTCATGCCCTGCCCGTAGACAGGATTGAAGCTGCAGATGGCATCACCGAAAACGAGGTAATTCTCAGGGAAACGTGCAAGCTTCTCGTACCGCCGACGCAGGTTGGAGGCGTAGCGGTAGCGCCTGTAATCGCTTAGAGGCTCCGCGCTTGCGACGACGTCGTGAATCTCCATGGTCGGCAACGTCGCCAGATATGCGAGAAATCCTTCGTCATCATCGGGCGCATCGTCGCCAAGATAACCGCCGGCACTGACGATCCAGCTGTCGCTTTCCTGCGCGAGCATCACGCCGTTGCGCCAATGCGGCGCACTACCGGCGATAACGATACCTTGCTTGCCATCGAGATCCGTCGGCCGGCGTCGATAGGTACGAGTCATGTAGCTGATGCCGATCTCGACCTTCTCGTTGGCGGGAGGTGGGTAGCCCAACTCTTCCAGCCACGCCGCACTCGAAGCGCCACGACCAGTCGCATCGACGACAAGGTCCGCGTTGACGGTCTCTTCTGGCTTGCCCTCGATATACGTGCGCACACCGGTCACGCGCCTGCGAACGGGGTCGGTCGCAAGACCCCGCACGGTGCAATTGTCGATGGCGCGCACGTTCGGCAACCTCATGAGCCGTCGGCGCAGATGACCTTCGAGCACGGGACGGCTTGCAAGCAAACCGATCAGGTCGCTCGCGCCGTTAGCAAGCCTGACGTTGCGGCCTATCCAGACCACATCGTTGGCGACGTCACCGATCAAGCCGCCGCTTTGCGCAATGACCTCACTGTTATATCCGGGGAAGAATTCCTCGAGCACCGCGCTGCCGCGCGCAAGGAGCCCATGCGTATGACGGCCCTGTGGCACACCCTTGCGCGGCGTGTCTGCGGCCGGAAACGCATCGCGTTCGAGCACGGTGACGATGGTGTAGAAATCCGACAGCACGCGGGCAGCCAGCAGTCCGCTCATGCCGGCGCCGATCACGATTGCATGTTCACCCAGTTTCTTCATGTCAATCCTCCGGTTCAATCCGTCGCAACGGCTCCAGCGACCCTCGTTTGCAGGGAATGGTAGGATTGGCTCGTCCCCTGAGCGTCCCCTCGACGCCGTCATTGAGGGTCGCCTCGCCATGGCTCTATTCAGCGTGCGGACGCTTGGATTTCCGGAGATCCGCCGGGATCACCGGCTGTGCCAGCTGCCCTTGCGCAAAGGGCTGGCTCTGTTGGTCTATTTGGCCGAAGCGGGGGGGTCAGTCGGGCGCGACGTCCTTGCCGCCATGTTGTGGCCGGAAGGCTGTGAAGAGGTTGTTCGGGCGCGGCTGCGGCGTCTGTTGCATCGCCTCCAGCACGCGCTCGGCGACGACACGCTCACCATAGATCGGTCTACGGTTAGATGGTCTGCAGCGATCACGCTGCAGGTGGATTCCCAACTGTTTGAGCAAGCCTGCGACCGCGGCGAGTTCGAGCGGGCGTGCCACCATTATCCCGGCGACTTTCTCGATGGTTTTGCGCCGGGCGACTGCCCGCAGTTTGACGAGTGGGCTTTTTTTCGCCGGGAGGCTTTGCGCGGCCGGATGATTCAAGCGCTCGAGCGGGTGGTGCAAGACAAGAACGTAGCGGGGGACTACGCGGCCGCGGCCGCGCACGCCGGCCGTCTTGTTGAGCTCGACCCGCTCAGCGAAGTGTACGGCCGGCACCTCATCCGCAACCTTCTGCTCGCCGGAGACCGGGCCACGGCCCAGCGGCACCTTGAGGCTCTGACGCAGCGCCTTCGTGACGAGCTGAACGTGGCCCCCGAACCGGAAACCGCCGCGCTGCTCGATGCCCGCGCAACGTTGCGCATCGAGGACCCGCCGTCGACGCGTTATGTCAGCAGTGGCGGCGTCCATCTCGCATTTCAGACCTATGGTGCCGGCCGCATTGATATTCTGGTGCTGCCCGGTTTCGTGTCGCACGTCGAACGGGTGTGGGAGGAGCCCCGGTGCCGGGCGTTCCTGTCTTCCCTCGCCGGGATGGGCCGTCTCATCCTGCTCGATCGTCGCGGCGTCGGGCTTTCCGACCGGGTCGGCTTCCATCCCAACGTCGACGCGACCGCGCGGGACATCGGCACCGTGCTAGACGCCGCTGGCAGCCGTCAGGTCGTGTTGTTCGGCGCATCAGAGGGCGGCCCGGCATGCATCAGGTTTGCCGTTGATCACCCCAATCGCGTTGCCGGTCTCATTCTGTTCGCCTCGCTGGCGAAGGGAAGCGCAACGCACGACTATCTCCACGCCCTCCAGGCGAGTCAGTATGACATGTGGCTGCAGCAGCTCGTCGCGGTGTGGGGCGGCCCTGCAGGCATTGAGACGTTCGCACCGAGCCTGTCCGGCGATCCTCAGGCGAGAGCCTGGTGGGCAGGCTTGCTTCGCGCCGCGTCGAGCCCGGGAGCCATCAAGGGAGTGCTCGAGGCGTTGCGCGACATGGATGTGCGACATCTCCTCGGCCGAATTTCCATGCCGACCCTGGTGCTGCATCGTCACGCCGACCGCGCCGTTCGCATCGGCGCCGGCCGGCATCTCGCCAGTCACATCGCGCAAGCGCGATTCGTCGAACTCGACGGCGCCGATCACTGGCCCTTCGCGGGCGATCAGCAACCCGTTCTGGACGGGATCAAACAATTTGTCGGCGGTCTCGCGGAGCAACTGTGACCGGGAGATGCTGCACAACTCGGCTTGGGTCAGACAGAAAATGCCCCCGTCCAGACCATGGCACAGTGTCCGCGATGCACCCTGAACTGTGTGACGTTTTGATGAAGCGCGCTGAAAAATCGCCCCACGCACTCCTCGTCGGCACAACATCTCCGCACCACGGCTGTTCTGCATTAGGATTTCGTTATCTGAAGCACTTGCCCTAAACGCTGGCGCATCGACCGCGCCCCGAAATACCACGAACAGTAGTGGGAGTCCGGTTTGAAGAAGCGCGCCACCGTGATCTGCCGCCGAGGTAAGCGAATTCTCCTCGTCGCACGAAATCAATCGAAATGGGCCTTGCCGGGCGGGATTCTCAAGCACGGCGAACACCTGTCAGACGCCGCGCTTCGAGAGCTCAAGGAGGAGACGCGTCTCTCTGGCAAATCAGCCAAATATCTCTTTCAGTATCGCGGCGCACAGAAGCACCATCACGTCTTTTTCTGTGACGTCTCAAAGCGAGCCACTGCCCGGGCGAACAATGAAATCTCCAGATGCCGCTGGGTTCATCTTGACGACATTCCACTGCTTCCGACTAGCGCTCCGACGAAAGTCATCGTCAAGGTCCTCGGTGAAAAACGCAACGGTTCCCGGCGCAAGTGAGGCGATCGCAATCCCCTGAGAATTCAGGCTTCGCAAAATTTTCTCGGCGGTCAAGCCGATCTTTGCGGCTAACGTGCCTTGTGTTGCCAACGTATCCATCATTCATCGAGAAGTACCGGTTGAAGCCTGGCGATATCGTGCTGGCGGTCAACCGCAAGCCCATGACGAAGCTCGCGCAGATGGCTGGGCCGATTTGCGAGCCGCATGGCAATGTGGCCCTGCTGGTGCAACGTGCGACGACGCGGCTCTTCCTGACGGGTGGCCCGTGAGCAAATGCCGAGGCGGGCGCTATGCGCGTTATCGTGATGCGAGACCTGGTCGCCGTAGTGTGCTGGCGGCCTTGCGCTTTTTAGCTTCCGCTTTTCTGCAGACGTCGAGCAGCAACCATCGGGCGACGGTTTCGGGGCGGTCCATGCCGCAATGCGCCGTACGGATGTCCAGGCCGAAGTACACGATGACCGTGCCGTCCAGCACGCGGTACGAACCGTTATAAAAATTGCCGTCGAGCTCGACCGTGAGCGGTCGTTTTTCTTCGTATAGAGCTACAGCCACGTCAATCAAGCCAATTCATAAAATGAAAACTTAGCCGTTCAATTAACGTCGGTCAATTCAATATACTTTTTGATGCAATTTAGTTAGCCAATAATGCCTTCCCGCGATGCGCGGATCACTTGCTTCACAACATCGCGGATGACTCGCCTTCTGTCACAAAAGCCCCATAGCATGGCCATCATGTGAAATTAAAGGGGCAACGATGGCTATCGAAATTCGTGCGTATCTATCGCCGACGCTGGTTTTGTTGGCTTTCAATTGGGACGAAGGAAAAACCCGTGCGGACTTTCTGGGTTTCGCGATAAAGCGAGAACCGGGTTTCTGGTCGGCGGATGGCAAAACCCGCGCGCCGGAAAGCTGGCTGCCCAATCGCCTGACTTTCGATGGCCCGGTCCAGGCTGGTCAGCCGGATGCGCCGTCGAACGCCGCGCCGATTCAGAAATTTATGTGGTGGGATGCCCGCATCGACGAGGCGGACCGCGGGCAGACGTTCACCTACACGGCGTATCCGGTGGTGGGCAGCACGAAGGCGCCGGATTTGCTGGACGCGCAACAGGCGCAGACAAAGATCACCCTGCCCCAGCATATCGAGGACGGTATCGGCACATGGTTCAACCGGGCGGTGGTCAGTTCTCAGGCGTTCTCGCGCAAGGTGAAGGCGATGGGTCTCGATCCGGCGCAAGCGCCGCCCGCCGCGAAAGCGCTTGAACTGCGCCGCTGGTTGGCGAACGATCTGGAGAGCAGTTTTGCCGCGGTGTTCGACGGTGCGACGCGCGCCGTGTCGGCGGTCTACCATCTCACCGATACGCTGTGGGTGATCCCCGCGTTGAAGAAATTCGCGCAGGCTCAAGCGCCGCACGCGACAGCGGTGGTGTACGACGCCCACACCGGCGCGGCCACCCGAAGTCATCCGGCAACGCCGTCGCCGAACCAGCCAGCGGTCGACGAACTCGGCGGGATCGTCGATTTTCATCCGCGCAAGGCGACGAACATCATGCACGACAAGTTCATCGTTACTGACGCGCCAAATGCGAAGTCAGCCGATAAAGGCAAACCCACCCGTCTGCTCACCGGTTCGGCCAATTTCACCACCGAAGGTCTGACGGAGCAGGCCAACCTTCTGCATGTACTCGATTCGCCTGAACTTGCGCAGTTGTACAGCGACCGTGCCGCTGCGATTTCGTCGGACCCGACGCTCGCCGCGACCGCGCAACTCTCGCATGGCTGGAGCGACACGGTCAAAGTGGGCAGCGCATCGGTGCGGGCCTCGTTTTCGCCTGAGCCCGCGGCGCAGCGCACGCAGATCGACACTATCGTCGAGGCAATCGGCAAGGCCGAGCATTCGGTACTTTTCTGTCTGTTCTCGCCGACCGACGCGCCCTTGCGCGACGCCTGTTTTGCAGCAGGCGACAAGGGCCTGATGATGTTCGGCCTCGTCAACGCGATCTCGGCGCACGCGGCGACCACCGCCGAAGAAAAGGAAGAGAACGGCGAGCAACTGAATGCGACCGAATTGACCAGCATCGCGCTCTATCACCGCAACCAGCACAACCGGGATGTGGTGGACGGCGAGTACTTTTCCACCGCGACGGTGCCGGAAGGCTTCGACGTCGAGATGCAACTCTTTCCGGGCGAAAAGCGTCCGCCGTATCCGCCGGTCATCATTCACCACAAGTTTCTGGTGATCGACGCGGAAGGAGAGAACCCGATCGTGTACACCGGTTCAGCCAACATGAGCAACAACTCCGAGCATAAGAACGACGAGAACCTGCTTGAAATCAGGGACCGTCGCGTTGCGGCAATTTATCTGGCCGAGTTCCTGCGGCTGTACGAGCATTACCGTGCCCGCGCCCTGGCGATCAAGGCGGCCGTGAAAAAGACTCCCAAGGTAACGCTCGCGCTTGAGCCGGACCGGCATTGGGCGGATAAATATTATGTGGACGGCAGTCCCGAATCGAAGGCGCGGATTGCGCTTGCGGCGGAACCGGCGGGCTGACTCATTCGGTAAGTCTGGTGGGCGATTAGATGCACGTCACGATCTGCTCGCTTGCCTGCAGGTGGCGCTCGCCCTGCGCGTGGTCGTGAAATCCGACTGAAGACCTCTGATCGATCGCGGCTACTTTGTTTTTAGTTATTCTGACACTTCGAAGCACCTGGCCACTCGGCGACGCCACCAGATTTTCGTGACGTACCGGGCCCGATTTTTCATGGCGCCCCGTACCCTACCCGCTGGGGACGGAGTGAGCGGCGCGCAAGGCCTCGTCTGCGACAGCCAGACGGGACGCCATCACCTTGACGACAAAGCGATTAATTTGCTGCAGGGTCACAGGGTCGTCGCGTTCGAGCGCCTGCAACGACTCGAGCGTCAAACGCAGGACGCGTGCGGGACCCTCTGCGAGCACATCCGCGCTGCGCGCCTGCTGCGTGTACACCGCCATCTCGCCGACGATCGTACCCGGCCCGAACGAGCGCAACCTGAGACTGCGCCCATCGGCAAGCGGCAGTGAGACGGTGACACGGCCGCTCTCGACAAAGTACATGGCGTCCCCCGGCTCGCCGCGACGGAAAACCGGCTGGCCCGCGCCAAGCTCACGCGCTTCCAGGAGGGTCAGCAGCCTTGCGAGCGCGGGTGACGTGAAATGCGGCGCGAGCATCATGTGGAAATCCTCTTCGGCGCGAGGCAACGCGCGCGAATCCGAGGCGAGAAGCGTATCTTCGATCCATTCCAATCCCGCATCCAGCGTAGGGAACTCGTGGATCCGGAGATTCAGCGTACCGGTCTTCATGAGTAGTTCACGCGAGCGTATCGGCAACCCCGTCAGCACCAGGTCCGCATCAGTCGTTGCGCACAACTGCCAGAGCTTGACGAAGCTAACCGATACCGATGCGTCCATGCCGTTAGTCGACGCGAAGTCGAGCACGACGAAGCGAACGGACCCCGGCCCGCGCGTGACCAACCGTTCCCGCACGCGCTGCAAGATCGAATTGGCCGTACCAAAGAAAAGAAATCCCTGCAGACACGTTCCGCAGACCTGTGCACCGAGTTCGTAAAGCCGTTCGGTGGCCTCGATACTGCGTTCGACAGTCGATGTGCGCGTGCTGCCGTCGAACTCCATACGAACGCAGCTGACGCGGCCGTACAGCAACGCGAACATCACACATGCGGCGATTACTCCGGCCACCACCCCAGTGACGACGCCATAGAACGCAATCGCGCCCAGAATCAGCGGTATAAGCAGGTACTCATGCCAGTTGAGCTTGCGAAAAGCGCTGACTAGCCACTGGATCAACAGACGCACTCCCATGAATAGCTGCAGCCCGACCAGCACCGGTACGGGAAATAGCGCCACCAGGTCCGGTGAGACGACCAGCACGAACAGGCAGGCAAGGGCAGCGAAGACGCCGGCCAGACGACTTGTCGCGCCAGCGCGTGCATTGAGCATTGATCGATTGAACGACTGGTAGCCGACCATTCCGCCTAACATCCCGCTCGCGATGTTGGCGATGCCGGCCGCACGCATCTCGCGGTTCAGATCGATATCTTCACCCGTGGCTGCGCCTATCGCAGTCGAATTCATCAGGATCGAGATCGCCGAGATCGACGTCACGGCGAGGGTCTCCGGCAAGTGCGCACCGATTGCCGGCCAGTCGACCCCGCCGTGCACGAGCGATGCCGGCAAATGCAACTCGGGAATTCGCATGGCGTCCGGCGCCACGCGCGGAAGCAGCAATTGCGTGTCGCGCGCGTCGTCGATCGACAGGCCGGCGGCAAAGAGGAGCACGTAAAACAGGGCGACGCCGAGTGCAAGCGTGATGGGCAGTGCCGCAGCGTGCTTCCAGGTGCGCGACAGAAGCGTGGCTGACGCGCACACGAGTAAAGCCGGTGTCCAGACCAGCCAGCTCAGGTGCATCACCAGCGCCAAGGAGTGCCAGTTCAAGGGCTCACCGGTCACTACCCGACACGCGCCGGCCAGCAGGAGGTAGCCAGTCCCGGCAAGGAAGCCGCCTACGACGGGGTAAGGCAGGAATTGCAGCGAACGGCCGCGCCTGGACGACCCGAGCGCATACAGAATGATGCCCGTCACCACCGAACACAACGCGATGGCGATCAGCACCGTCAGCAGGATTGTTTGCGGTGTTCCGCCGTCAGCCCGCACGCTGCTCGCGACGCCGGCCGCCACACCGGCAAGAAACGCTGTCGCGTTGCCGTCGGGTCCGGCGATGTTCATGCGCATCGAACTCATCAAGGCGATCACGAGTGCGGTCACCACGCAACTGATGAGGGCGGTGGGCACCCCAAGCCCGGCGTAACGGGCGAGATCCGCGCTAAAGATCATGGTGCCGAGACTCATTGCATAGCAGAGCATGACCAGCATCGACACCGTGCCCGCCGCCAGATCTCCGGCCAAGGCCCGGATGCGTAGCCCGAAGCGGGAACCGGGTGAGGAACCTGACATAGCTGGCTTCACAGTATTTCCCCGTTAGAGCGGATCCAGTCTCGCCTGGACTGTGCGGTTCGCGCGGCGCGCCGCGGCTGTGCCGTGTTCGAACGTCACCTATCGTTTCGCATGACGAAGGACCGCATGTTGTGTTCGCCTCTTCGCGCGACAACGTGCCCGACTCGTCGTGCAGTATCCGTCGTGGCCTCAACCAGTGTCAAACGCAGGGCGGAATCTGCACCCTCCGCCTCGCTCATGCACGGTATCCGTCTCCTTCGCGCTGGACGTACACTGTGTTCTGATCGGGAGTACTTTCAACACGAGTATGTGACTGTTGCACCCGTCGCAGGCCGGCAACGGACGGTGCGTCGATTCGTATGTTTCGTGGGTCCAACACGGCCTCGTCCGGGCATAAGGTTCGCTAACCTGCGCGGCAATGAGCGGCGCAATGAGCGGCGCGAAGTAAATTCAAACGCATCGAATTGGCGGCGGCGATGGATATCGATCAGTGGCTGCATGCATTGGGACTTGAACAATACGCACCCGCGTTTGCCGGGAACGATATCGATCTCACCATGCTGGAACAACTCGACGACGCGGACCTCAAAGAACTCGGCGTCCTCTCGCTCGGCCACCGCAAACGCCTGCTCGCGGCAATTGCCGATCGGCGAGACGCCAGGTGCGCAGCGCCGCCCGCCGTGAATGCGCCCGCGAGCGAGCGTCGGCAAGTCACCATTCTCTTCGCCGATCTGTGTGGTTTCACCGCGCTGTCGCAAACACTCGATCCTGAAGAGTTGCGCGAGTTGACCGGTCGTTACACCGCGCTCGTCGATGGGATCGTGCTCGGCTACGGGGGTACGATCGACAAGCACATCGGCGATGCCGTGATGGCCATCTTCGGCGCACCGCGCGCGCACGACACCGATCCGCTTCGCGCGGCCCGTGCCGCGTTGGAAATTCATGAGGCGCTTAACGGACTGGCCGAGCAAGTGTCGCTTCCGCTGAAGGCGCATGTGGGCATTGCCAGCGGCGAGGTAGTCGCGGGTCCGTTCGAGCGCGCGGACGTTCAGGACTACACCGTGCTCGGCGAGTCCGTGAACCTGGCGGCCCGGCTAGTTGCCGCCGCAGGCCCCGGAGAAACACTGCTCTCCGATGGCGCGCATCGCGCACTCGGTCAATGCGTGACAAGCGACGCCGGCGGCGCGATGCGCTTCAAAGGAATCGATTCGCCAGTGCAGGTGTGGCGTCTGCGCTGTCTTACCGGTGAAAGCGTCATCGCAAGCCGAAGTGTTTTTGTCGGCCGCAAGGCTGAACTCGAGCAGTTCAAGGGCCTCGCCCGCGCGTGCCTCGAGCAGCGGGCCGGCCACGTCGTCTATGTCCGCGGCGAGGCGGGCATCGGCAAGACGCGGCTCGTCGACGAAATGCGCCGCTTCGTCGAAACGCTCGGCTTTGCTGCCCACCGCGGCCTCGTGCTCGATTTCGGCGTGGGGAAAGGCCAGGATCCGATCCGCACCATTGTCGGCAGCCTGGTGGGCCTCGCGCCGGCGGCCCGCGTCGATGAGCGGCGCGCCACCGCCGAACGGGTTGCTGCGTCCGGGGCCGTCGGCCCCGAGCAGCTTATGTTTCTCCACGACATCCTCGATCTCGCGCAAACCGGTGAATGGCGCACGCTTTATGATGCGATGGACAATGCTGCGCGCATGCGCGGCAAGTGCACGGTCGCGGCAGCGATCACAGAGGATGCCTGCCGGCAAGGGCCCACCCTGATTGCCGTGGAAGACCTGCATTGGGCCGACCCGCAGGTGCTCGGTTACCTGGCCGCCTTCGCTTCGGCGATCGCGAACGGTCCGGGCCTGCTCGTGATGACTTCGCGCGTGGACGGCGATCCGCTCGACGCGGCATGGCGAGCCAGTTGCCGCGGCACGCCCTTTGCCACGATCGACCTTGGCCCGCTGCGCAACGACGAGGCGCTGAACCTTGCCGGCAGCTTCATCGATGCAAGCGAGCGGGTCGCGCGGGCCTGCGTCGAGAGAGCCGGCGGCAATCCGCTGTTCCTCGAACAACTCCTGCATAACGCCGAGGAAGGCAGCGAGGAAGCGGTCCCCGCCACCATCCAGAGCCTCGTGCTGGCGCGCATGGACCGGCTGACTACGCGCGATCGCGAGGCGTTCCAGGCCGCCGCAGTCATCGGACAGCGCTTTGGCCTCGCCTTGCTGCGGCGGCTGATCGATACACCGGACTACGTGTGTCACGGGCTCGTCCGAAACGCGCTCGTCTTGCCGGAAGGCGAAGATTTCCTGTTTGCCCACGCGCTCATTCAGGAGAGCGCCTACTCGACGCTGCTGCGGGCACGCCGACGCGAGTTGCACCGCCTCGCGGCCGACTGGTTTGCAGCGACCGACCCGGTGTTGCGCGCCCAGCATCTCGATCGCGCCGAGGACGAGCGCGCGCCGCTCGCCTACCTCGACGCCGCGCACACGCAACGCGCGGCCTACTTCACCGAGGCGGCATTCCGGCTAGTCGAGCGAGGTCTGCAAATCGCACAAAGGGAAACGGATCGCTACGCGCTGACCTGCTTCAAAGGCGAACTCCAACGAGACCTCGGCGACATCGCCGGGTCGATCGCGACGTACCGTGCGGCCGTGGCCACCGCGCCGAATGAAGCGGAGCTCTGTCAGTCCCAACTTGGGCTCGCCGAAGGTCTGCGGGTCAGCGAAGGCCTCGCCGAAGCCCTCCCCCTGCTGGACGCCGCTCAGCAAGTGGCGGAGCGTCTGGGCACGGTGCCCGAACTCGCACGCCTGCATCACTTGCGCGGCAACATCCTCTTTCCGCTTGGCAGGATCGAGGATTGCCGCACCGAGCACGAGCGCGGGCTCGCCTACGCACGGCGGCTCGGCCTACCCGAAGCGGAGGCGCGCGCACTCGGCGGCCTCGCCGATGCTGCCTACGCGCAAGGGCGCATGCGCACCGCCTTCGAGCACTTTAGCCTGTGCGTCGCGTTGAGCCGTGAACACGGTTTCGGCCGCATCGAGGTCGCCAATCGTTCGATGACCGGCTTCAGCCGGATCTTCCTCAACGAGGCACGCGCGGCGCGCGAGGACGTAAGCGCCGCCGCACGCGCGGCGGCGCTGGTCAGCCAGCCGCGTGCGCAGATGCTGTGCGAAACGTTGGGCGTGTTTACCTGCTACGAAATGGGTGACGTGCCGGCTACTCTCGCTCATCTCGAGCGCGAGATGCAGATCATCCGTCAACTAGGCGCTCGCCGCTTCGAAGCACAGAACATGGAAATGCGAGCGCGCGGACTGTTAGACAGTGGGCATCGCCGAGAGGCCGCCGAATTGCTGCGCGAAGCGCTGGCAATTTGCTGCGAGGTGGGAACGCAGTTCAGCGCCCCCAAGGCCGTGAGCGCACTAAGCCGTGCGGTCGAGGACGACGATGAGCGCACACGTCTGCTCGCCGACGGTGCGGACATGTTGCGGCGCGGCGCGGTCGGGCACAATCATCTGTGGTTCTACCGCGATGCGATCGAAGCGATGTTGTCCGCTGGCGACGCTGCCGGCGTACTGCACTACGCCACTGCCCTCGAGGACTATACCCGCGTCGAGCCGCTGCCTTGGGCGGAACTGTTTGTGAGGCGCGGGCGCGCCCTCGCTCGTGCGAAGCACGACCATTCGGGCGAAGGAACACGGCGCGAGCTCGAGCGTGTACGCGCCGACCTCGTGCAAGCGGGATCCAACAGCTATCTGCCTGCGGTAGACGCCGCGCTTGCCTGGTAGCGGCGGCGTTGCCCGGTGCATTCCATCGCCGCGGTTCGCTCAACTGCGAATGACAGGAGCAAAGCCCCGCTCATGGTGTGCGCATTCAGCGAACAACCCCGCCGTCCTGGCGGTATCGGGCCTTAAGGCAAATTGTCCCGACTGTCTCGTTATGGCCCGAGTCATTCGGTCCAGCGGTGTTCCCGTTGCGCGATAACGCGAGGGCGCTCGTGTCGTTGCATCGTCCTCGCGATACAACGGTGCCGTTCGGGCCCCTCCCCTAATTGAACATTTCTGGCCGCAAGTCGCTCACCTCGATGATCACGTCGGCGGGCAGGTTCGCGCGGCGTGCCGCAGCGCGGATGGCTTCAGCGTTGGGCGCCTCATACAGGCAATAAGTCTTCTTCTTGTCCGCACTGAGAAACGAAATGAGCCACTCGACGCCCTCCTCGTCGTTGATCAGTTTCACGGCAGCCGCACTTGCGCCGGTGACCTCCAGCTGTTCCGCAAAATTTCGTTCAATTATAAAACGTGGCATCGGATCCTCCTTGAGTAGTGGCTGCATCGCTGCGCCTCGCAATCTGCAGCCGTGTACTAGTTTCTGAGCCCTGTGCTTGTCCGAGCGCCACGGATGCGCTCAACGAGGGCATACATCTTTAGTTCGCTTGCCGCGGTGGCCGCCGCGGCGAGCAGGTCTTGCGCCCGTGTTCTATCCTCGATCCGACTGCGCGCTGCCAGCATCAGCGCGAATTCGTGCCGGCTATGCGCCAGCCAGGGCCACGCTCGCAAGTGCTCATCCATGCACAGCGCGTACTCAAAGTGCTCTTCGGCAGCGGACCAATCGCCAAGAGCGCCCGCGAGCATGCCGAGATGCCGCGCCGCCGATCCGCAGCACAGCGTAAAAACAGGAACGGTGACCACCTGGTCCCGGAACGGCAGGAGAAGGGCATAAATCTGTTCCGCGTGCCCGACGTCCCCGAGCCGCGCAGCGACTTCCGCCAGATACGTCAACGTGACGAGCCGCTTGCTGTCTACAGGGATGCTGGATCCCGATTCCGCAAGCCGATCGAGATTGTCGCGCGCCTGAGCTTCGAAGCCGAGATCGCTACAGATCAACATGAGCCCGGGACGCCAGGCAGCGTCTTCTGAATGCTCGTCGACGAACCGCTTGAAGAGCGGCGCTACCTCGGCGAGCCGGCCTTGTTCGCGACGTATCGAAAACATCTGCATGCCGTAGACGCCCGTTGCGAGTTTCGCGTCGACGCTCTGCGCCATTTGCAACGACGCGCGTGCCTTGTGTTCCGCCTCGACGAAGTCCCCAACGAGTATGGCCTGCATCGCCTGCGCACCTGTCAGACACCATTTGTCGACGAAATGCTGCCCACTGGTGGCAATCTGCCGATATCTTTCCAGGCTGCTCTCGAAGCGTTCCACCGCGCCGATCTCCAGGTAGCCGGCGAGACATCGAGCGCATGCGTGACCTATGGTGTGTGTATCACCGAGATCTTCCGCAATCTGGCTCAACTCCTGTAACGCGTTTGCACGTTCCGGGAACTTGTCCGCCCGCAAAGGGCGAGCCCCGATATGCATCATGTCGCACGCCAATGCATCGAACAGGCTCGGCAGATCGTTGAGGCGTCGGGCCAGAGCGACAGCCTCCAGAACCAGTTCGTCGGCTTGTTCGACTGCACCGGTCATGTGAACGGTGCGGACCAGCCGGCTCAACAGGCGGCAGCGCTCGACGGACTCCTCGGTGCCGATCAAGCCGAGCGCCTCTTGCAGCAAGGAAAGCGATGCTTTGCCGGAGCCTTCGAGGAACGTCTCGGCGGTGTCGAACCCCAACGCCGCCTGCACGAGAAACGACGGCAAGTTCTGCTCCCTGGCGATTTGCGCGGCCTGCCGGAAGGTCGCTATCGCCTCGCGGCGGGCCAACCGGAGCTCCGCTCCGCCTCTTGTCAGCAGCAGAGGCACCAGGTGGGCTGCCCGATCCTGATCACTGTAGGAACATCGGCGTATCAATTCAATCCCGCGCTGCGCGTGAGCGATAGCCTCGTCGTAGGCTGCGCCCGCAAGCGCCTGTTCCCCGGCACGCTGCCAGTAGCCGATTGCGCGATCCGGCAGGTCCGCCGCAGCGAAGTTCTGAGCGATCAATTCGGGTTGCCGACTGACGATTTCCGGATAATGGCCCTCCAGAGCAGTCGCGATCAGCGCGTGGTATTGGCGGCGGCGCGAAAGCAGCAGGGATTGGTAGGCGATCTCCTGGATCAGCGCGTGCCGGAACAGATATACGTCTCCGTCCGCCGGTCTACCCGAAGCGGGAAGGATGATTTCGGCTGCGATCAGGCGGTCTAGCGTTTCCTGCAGATCGTTCTCCGACCTGGACGCAATCAGGCCAAGCAGCTTCCGGCCGAACTCCCGTCCCACCGTGGCCGCGATCTGGGCGGTTTCCTTCACGGCTGGCTCGAGCCGGTCGAGCCGCGATAGTAGCGAGCCCTGTAGCGTGTCGGGGATCGCAATCGTCTGCGGCATCCCTTTCAACTCGTAGCTCGTGCCGGCATCCTGCAACAATTCGCCTTGCAGAACGGTCTTCGTCAGCTCCTCGACGAAGAGCGGCACGCCGTCCGTTTTGGAGACGATCTGATCGAGTACGAAAGGCGGCAGCTGCTTTCCATTGGTCAGCCTGTCGATCATCGCGATGCAATCGCGGCGCGAGAGCCGATCGAGGTTGACCTGTACGAGATGAGGATAACTCCATCCCGGTTCGAACTCGGGCCGCGCCGTGAGCAATAGCAGCAGTGAAGCGGCCACGAGCCGCTCGAGCACCAGCCGAACGAACTCGAGGGATGACGGATCGATCCAGTGCGCGTCCTCGACGATGACGAGCACCGGCTGAACTCGCGTCGACTGCTCGATGATGGCAACGAGCACGTCGAGCGTCCGCCGTTTAAAGGACGGGGACGAGGCATCGATTGCCGGATGGCGCCCGCCCGCCGGAATTCCGAGCAAAGTCGTCAGCACGAGAAGCGTCTCCTCGGCATTTAGTCGGAGTAATGCAATTCCGGCCTCCAGCCGTTCCAGATCCGACGAATCGGGCCCGTCGGGACCGAGGCCAAAGGCGCGCCGCAGCCAGCGCAAGACTGGCCAGAAAGGGCTGTTGCAATAGTACGGGGAACAGTGGAGCGAAATGACCGCATGGTTGTCACCACTGATGCCGTCGCCGAATGCCCGCAGCACGCGGGATTTTCCGATACCCGGCTCGCCGGTCAGCACGACGCAGCGCATTTCGCCGTCGACGCTCTGCCTCCAGCGTTGCCGGATCATGTCGAGTTCCGCGGCTCGTCCGATGAGCGGCGTGATGCCGTCGACCGTCCTGATTTCGAAGCGGTTGATCGCATCCGTTTGCGCCAGCACGCGTTGGACTCGAACCGGACCAGCGATCCCTTTCAGTTCTTGCCAACCGAGGTCTTCGAGCCGGAACGATCCTTCGATCAGCCGCTGGGTGGCCGGGCCCACGACGATCGCATCGGGCGGAGCGACCGACTGCAGCCTTGCGGCGACGATTGGCGCCTCTCCGACGATCGCCTGCTGGTCGCGCGTCGATCCAGCGCCAATCGCGCCGGCGACGACAAGTCCCGTCTCGATCCCGATTCGCATCTGCAGGCGGACGCCGTGCTCGACTTCGATGCGATTGTTGGCCTCTCGAAGCGCCGAAACGACAGCGAGAGCGGAGAGTACCGCGCGCACGGCATCGTCTTCGTGCGCAGTCGGGTAGCCGAAGTAAACGAGCAGTCCGTCACCGATGTAAAGCGCGATGTGACCTTCATGAGCTTCGATCGCGCTTGCACAGACTTGATGATAGATGCCTAGCAGGCGTCGCATGTCCTCGGGATCGAATCGCTCCGCGAGAGCTGTCGAATCGATTAGGTCGACGAACATCACAGTGAGTTGCCGCCTCTCGGCCTCGACGGCTCCGAACGCAGGCGGCGAGGGCAGGTCTGCTCGTTCCTTCGCGCGGTCGAGCGATGGCGCGTGGGATTCAGTCAGTGCCGCAAGCCCTTTCGCGAGCCGCTTGCGGTCGCCGAGCGTCAGGCCGAGCTCCTTTAAATCGCCCTCGGACAGGTCGCCGAGCACATCCCAGTCGATCCCTTGCGATGCAAACTTCGTGGCGTGACCACCGAGGCCAATCTGCACCAGCCATGTCGTCAGATCGTCCGTCATCGTTAGAACTCTGCTTTGCCGTCAAGGACTATGATCGGCGTGGTAGCGTCAATTGTCCATGCACGTTCACGCCCATTCCAACGGTTGCCTGATCAGGCGACGGAATGTCAGGCGCGTGCGGTGGCATCGCTTAAGTAAGAGCGACGAACATTGCGCCGCCTGTCGCCCTTGCGATTGTCGATGCCGGGCGTCTCGCACGATCGGCGCGAGCCGACGTTCGGACGCCGTCCCGATGGCCCTCCCCCGCAAGCCGGTCAGCTGCACCGACGTGTCTTTCGCATAGCGCTGGCCGGTGCTGCGATCTTCAGTGCACCCCACTAATCTCGATTGGAGTATCAATACGCAATACGTCAAGGCCGGTCAACCGCTCGTCCGGCTCGATGACACCGAGCCGCGCATTGCGCTGCAAGAGGCGGAGGGACAGTTGATCCGCGCGGTGAGGCAGGCGCGCAGCGCCAGATTCTCCAACGCGATGTACCGGGCTGCCGTCGACTCGCGCGTCGCGGAGCTCGCGCTGGCTGAACAGGCGTTGAAAGCGCGCTCGGGCGCAACGGTGGAGGTGGTCTCCGCGGAAGAGTGTGCGCGGGCCCAGAAATCGGGGAAAGTTGCTCGGGCCAATCTTGCATCGGCCCGCAATCAGCTTGCGAGCGGCTCGCGCCACATCGAAGACGATCCGGCCGTGATGCAGGCGGTACAGCAACTGAAGCTTGCCTATGTCAGGACCGCGCGAACGACGTTAGTCGCGCCGGTCGAAGGCGCCGTTGCGCAGCGTTCTGTGCAGATCCGCCAGCCGGTTTGCGGCCGGCGCACAGCTGATGACGATCGTGCCGGTCATGCAGTTGTGGATCGAGGCCAACTTCAAGGAAGGACAAGTCCGCAACCTGCGTATCGGTCAGCCGGTTTCCGCGGTCGCCGATCTCTATGGATCGAACGTGGTATTTCACGGCCGGGTTGGCGGACTGTCGCCGGGAACGGGCAGCGCATTTTCCATGTTGCCGCCGCAGAACGCGGCCGGCAACTGGATCAAGGTCGTTCAGCGCGTGCCGGTCATCATTTTTCTGGATCCCGAGGAGCTGGTCGCGCATCCGTTGCGGGTCGGCCTATCAATGACAGTGTCGGTCGATACGCATCAACGCGACGGATCGCCGGGTACCAGCGCCACCGCGCAGGCAAGTGCGAGCGCGGCACCGTCGCCTGACGAATGACATAACGCGCGCGGAGGCGATTGCGCGAAAGTTGATCGGGCAGAGCAAATAGCTTGGGCTCTCGTGACTTCGATAGCGCGCAGCGCGGCCAATTGTTCAATGCCGGATCGCACTGGCTGCTGCGGCTTTCACCTTCCGATCCTCGCCACGCAGCCGGCAGACTGACTTTATCTATGTCGTCCCTTTCGGCAACGAAGGGAGGCCCGCTAAACGATTTTCATCTTCGCCGCGAAACACCGGGTTGCCATGAATCGACGCAATGATGGCGCCGCGTCGCTGGCATCGGTGCGGGTTCTACCCGCGTCCCGGTTCGGAGCTTATTTGCCGTACATATCGAATGGAAAGTACTTCCGCTCGATCTTCCGGTACGTGCCGTCGCGCAACATTTCCGCGATGGCCACATTCAGTGCGTCGCGCAAATCGCTGTCGGATTTGCGCATGCCGGCGGCATCGCCGTCGCCCATGATCTTCGGGTCGTAGACGACGTCCCCCGCGAAAGCGAATCCCTTGCCGCTCGGCGTATCGAGAAAACCGAGCTTGCCTTGCACCGCGTCCATGAGCACCGCGTCGACGCGGCCCGCGCCAAGGTCCGCGTAGGCCTGATCGTAGTTCTGGTACGGCACCACCTCGACGCCTGCCGCCGCCCACTTCTCGCGTGCATACGTTTCCTGCACCGTGCCCTGCTGAACGGCGACACGCTTGTGCGCGAGCTTCGCGGCATCGGGCAGCAGGCCCGAACCTTCGCGCGCGATCAGGCGCGTCTGGTTGCGATACAGGCGATTGGTGAAATCGATCTGCTCGCGGCGTTTCGGCGTCGCGGCCATGGACGACAGGATCACATCGAATTTGCGTGCCTGAAGGCCCGGAATCAGACCATCGAAGCTGCTTTGCACCCACACGCATTTCGCCTTCAGCTTCGCGCACAACGCGTTGCCGAGATCGACGTCGAAGCCGACCACGGCGCCGCTCGTCGACAGCGATTCGAACGGAGGATAGGTCGGATCGATGCCCACGCGTATCGTCTGCCATTCTTTCGCCGATGCTGCGCACGCAAGCGCCATCGACACGGCTGCCACCGCCACTTTCAAGCTACGTTTCATAAGCCACTCCTAACCAGGGGTTCAAGGGTTGAGGTCAACGGAAAACAGCGCGTACGCATGGCCGGAAAACAGCGCGCTTCAACTTGGAAACTCGCCTCGCGCGACATCGTCGCCGGCGGGCAGCGCCTGCGCCAGTTGCGCGAGCGTCACCGGTTTGACGGGCGCGCGTATGCGGTAATACCCGACGTCGGCGATGTCTCTCGCCTGGGTGCTCGCGATCACCTCGCCCACCGTCGTGCCGCACCAGCGGCCCTGGCACGGCCCCATGCCGCAACGCGAGAACGCCTTCATCTGGTTCGGCCCCATGCAGCCTTGCGCGGCAATGCGGCGGATTTCGCCCGCGGTCACTTCCTCGCAGCGGCACACGATGACCTCGTCGGCGGGCAGACGGAACGCGGGCGCAGGTGTATAGAGCGCGTCCAGCAGCGGGCGCACGGCCAGATGCCGGTTCAATGCGGCACGCGGTGCGCGGCTTGCGCGGTCTCGCGCTCGCGCATCGAGCGCGCCGAGTTGCGCGGCGATATCGAGCGCGGCGAGCGTGGACGCCGAGGCCGCCGCCTGCGCGCCGGCGATGGCCGCGCCATCGCCGGCGATCCACACCTGCGCGACGCTGCTGCGTCCCCATGCGTCCGTGCACGGCCGCCAGCAAGCCGCGCCCGTATCCCATTCGTGTGCGCAACCGGTCGCGCGCGCCAGGTTCGACGAAGGAATCACGCCCTGATGCAGCAGCACGAGCGACGCGTCGATGCGCTGCGCGTTGCCTGCACCGTCGACGAAGCGGACGGCGCGCGCCTCCATATCGCCGACGATTTCCACGTCCCGCGCATGCCGATGAATGGCGATGCCCGCGCGGCGCACGGCGCGCAGCATGCGCCACCCTTTGAGCAGATAATCGGCCGCCCGCAGCGCGCGCGGCACATGGCGCAACGCGTCGACGTACGCGCGCGACGGCGTCGTATCGACGATGGCCTCGATGCGCCGGCCCACGTCCAGCAGTTGCGAAGCGAACAGCCACAAGAGCGGCCCGCTGCCGACCAGCACAGTCTCTTCGGGCGGTACGAGACCCGCTGACTTCAATACGGACTGCGCCGCGCCCACGCCCATCACGCCCGGCAGCGTCCAGCCGCGAACCGGCCACGGTCGTTCCTGGGCGCCTGTCGCCATCAGCACGGCGCGCGCATGAACGGCCAGCGTCCCGGCGTCGCCGGACGCGCCGCGCGCTTTGACCGTGTCCACCGGATTGCCGCGCGTCAGCATCGCGACCACTTCAGTGCTGCCCGCCTGCGGCTCGTGCGCGATCTGCCAGACCAGGGTCTGCGGCAGATACTGTGCGCCACACCTGCGAAAGCGCTCGATGAGCGGACGTCCCGCCGCATAGTCCTTGCCGAGCGCCACAGTGCTTCTGAGCGGCGAGCTCGCCGCATCGCGGTAGATCTGTCCGCCCAGCGCATGACCATCATCGGCGACGATCACCGAAAGGCCGCGCTCGCGCGCTTCACAGGCCGCCGTCATCCCCGCCGGGCCCGCGCCCACGATCAGTAGATCGCATCGCATCTCCGTCATGCGATCCTCGCCTTGCCTTGCCTTGCATCGCGCGCACGCGCATGCCCTCGGCGACGCGCGTCATGCAGGCCTGCACGTTCGGTACGCCGTCGACCTCGACGAGACACTCGAAACACACGCCCATCATGCAAAACGGCCCGCGCGGCGCACCGCTGACTGCCGACGAACGGCACATCACCTTCCCGCTCGCGAGCAAGGCCGCAGCAACCGTGAAGTGGGCGGGCACTCGCAAGGCGTTACCGTCGATATCGATGCCGACGGTCGCGTCGGACGTCAGCGGCAAGCATTCAAACATGACTCGTCCTCACCGCAATGGATGCAGGTTGAAAGCGCGCCGTCACGAACGGCTCGACGATGCCCGGACGCGCGCCGCCCGCGATCCACGGTGCGAGGGTATCGGCATGCGCGGCGGCGAGCGTCACGCCGCTATGACAGATCGCGATGAAGGCGCCCGGACACGATGCGGATTCCTCGTAGACGGGCAGACCATCCGGCGTCATGATGCGCAGCGCGCCCCACGCCCGCACGATGCGGGCATGCGCGAGCAGCGGAAAAGCGGTCTGCGCGCGCCGCGCGATATCAGCCATCACTCCGCGCGTGGTCCCGTCGTCGAAACCGACGTCTTCGGCGGAATCTCCCAGCATCACCGAGCCTTCGCGCGTCTGCCGCACGACCAGCGTCGGATAGGCAATAAACGGTGCAAGGCGCTCGGTCACCATGATCTGTCCGCGCAACGGCGAGATTGGCGCGTCAAGGCCGACCATCGGTGCAAGCCGCGCATTGCCAAGTCCCGCCGCGAGCACGACGCGCCCGGCCGCGAGCGTGCCCGCCGCCGTGATCACATCGAAGCGGCCCGCGCGCGGCAGCACCTCGCGCACTTCCTCATTCGGCCGATATGCGCCGCCGAGCGCCACGAATGCCCGCTGCAATGCGCGCAGCGTGTACAACGGACTGGCGTGGCCGTCGTTGCGTGAATAGAGCGCGCCCGCCAGTTCCGGCGATGCCGCCGGGATGCGCTTGCGCAATGCGGCCGGATCGAGCACTTCGTAGTCGAGCCCTGCGTCCTGCTGGCGCAACGATTCGAGCAAGGTCCGCCCCTTGTCGAGTTCACCGTGCGTCTCGCACAGCTCGATGCCGCCGGGCCGCTCGAAACCAACGTCGACGCCCGTCTCACGCAACAGTTGCGCCGCGAACGCCGACCAGCGCTCCGACGAACCCAGCGACCACTGCGCGTAGGCCAAGCAGCGCCCGCCCTTACCCTGCACCCACACCAGGCCGAAATTGCCGCGCGCCGCCCGATAAGCGTTGTCGTCGCCGTCGCACACGGCCACGCGCAGGCGCTGACGCGCAAGCCCATAGGCGATCGCCATGCCGACGAGACCGCCGCCTGCAACGACGACGTCGTACGCGTTCGCTCTCATGTTATGGATATCAGTCACGGCGTGAATCTCTGAAAAATGCTGTCCGGCGTAGCATCCAACTGGCAAAATGCGGCGTCAAATGCCTTTTCTTTTATTATCCATAAGCAAATATTATGGCCTCGAACGATCTCAAGATCCGGCAAGTGGAAGCGTTCCGCGCGCTGATGCAGCGATACACGGTGACGCGTGCCGCCCAGTCGCTGCATGTGTCACAGCCGGCCGTGAGCCGGTTGATCGCGGATTTCGAGGACAGCGTGGGATTCGCGCTCTTCGAGCGGCAGCAAGGACGGCTTGTGCCGACTGCCGAAGCACGCGTGTTATACGAGGAAGTGGAGCGCGCGTTTGTCGGTCTGGATCGCATCGGTCACGCCGCGCAACAAATACGCGCGATGCGTCGCGGTTCGCTGCGCGTGGCAGGGTCGCCTGCCATTGCGCTCGAACTGCTGCCTGCCGTCGTCGCGCAGTTCGTTCAGTCGCATCCGGGCATCGACGTGACGTTGCTCACGCATAGCGCGAACACGGTCGTCGACATGGTGGCGTCGGGACAATGCGACGCAGGCTTTATCGCGGAAGCGATTCCGCATCCTGCCGTGCGCTCCGAGCGGCTAACGGATGCGTCGATGCGCTGCATCTTGCCGCTCACGCACCGCCTTGCAAGAAAGCGCGTGCTAAAGCCGAGCGATTTGCAGAGCGAGCCCTTCGTTTCCTTTCCGCGTTCGTTCGATGCGCGCGCTGCGATCGACCGCCTGTTCGTGGAGCATGGCGTGCAGCGTCAGATGACCATCGAGGCGCAGTTGTCGCAGACGATCGTGGCGCTCGTGGCCAATGGCGCTGGCGTTGCGCTGATCGATCCGGTCACGGCTGCATATGCGAAAGCGCGCGTCACCGTGCGGCCCTTTCAACCGGAGATTCGCGACCAGATCTACCTCGTGCATGCCGCGACACAGTCGCCCTCGGGCATCGTGGAGCTTTTCTGTGCACGCGCCCGCGAGGCATTGACGCAGCTTCTTGATCAGCATTAGGGAGGCCCCCCGGGCGGTAGCCTGATAAAACCTCACTCAGTTCCGGCGGCGAGCGTGCGCCGAGACAGTTCGTCGTGCAATGCATGGGCGAGCGAACATCGACACGCGTAGTTGTGCCCGCGCTTCGCTAACCCGCAAAGGCTTTTCCACCCGGGCTCATCCGGATCCCGGGCGCGAGCCGCGTCCACGGCAGATCGGCGGGATCCGCCGTCATCGGGCCGGGCGCTTTTGCCACGAGAATCGCCTCGGCAATCGGCTCGAAATCCGCACGGAAATGCACCGAACTCTTGTTGACGAGAATCTTCATGTCCTCCGGCTGGATGCCGGCCACGCGATACAGGTTGCGGTCGAGCATCTGCGCTTTGCTCGAACTTACCGCGATCAGCACGTCATCGACGCGCAGACATGCCACGGGGCCGAGTTCGGCCTGCATCCCGTTCATCATCGGGCCGTCATAGCGCAGCCGTCCGTCAGACAACGCAACGACCTCGAAAGCACCGTCGAATGGCCGGTCGCCCGGCACACCCGACTGCCCTCCCAACGACAATTCGAGCCGCGCGCCCACCCCCGCGCGATGCGCGGCGAGCGCCACGGCGGGATCGTAGATCAGGCCGATGGCCGCGCCCTTCGCGCCATTGCGCACAAGCGCGTGCAGCATCTCCATCGTGTTGGCGTCGCCGCCCGCGCCCGGGTTGTCCTGCGTATCGGCGATGACCACCGGACGGCGTGCATCGGCGGACAGCCGCATCGCTTCGCACACGGCCTCATCGGGGGAAAGAAAGGGCACGCGCCACGCGGCTTCGTCGTCGATCATGCGGTGATAGAGCTGATCGACCACTGCTTGCGCGGCCTCCGGTCCATTGCTGTAGGCCCAGATCATCGGCCCACATTCCGGAAAGTCCGCTGCTGGAAAGCCGGGTGCGAACGACACCGATACGACATCGCCCCGTTCGAGCGCCGCGACGCTCGCGTACATGCCGCGCGAGGGCTCCAGCATCGTGCACATGCCGTTGATCGGAATCAGGAACGGCAGCCGCCGCGCCGCATGCTGCAGGCGCTCTCCTGCCAGCAGCCGTTCGAGCACCGCGAAGGCGCGCGCGCCCGTTTCGGCCATATCGACGTGCGGATAGGTGCGATAGGCGACCAGTGCATCTGCATCGCGCAGCATGCCTTCCGTGACGTTCGCATGCAGATCGAGCGAAGCGACGATGGGCACGCCCGCGCCGACGGCTTCGCGCACGCGTGCCAGCAATTCACCCTCGCCGTCGTCGACGTGCTCGGCAACCATCGCGCCGTGAAGGTCCAGATACACCGCGTCGAAGACGTGCGACCGTGCCGCGTCGACGATCTCTCCGGCGATGCGTTCGAACGCGTCGCGCGTGACGTGCGCGGAGGGGCTCGCCCCCGCCCAGATGACCGGCACGAGAACATGCCCTTGCGCTTCGGCCGCACGGATAAAGCCGCCTGCAGGAATGTTCACCTCGCGCAGGGCGAGCACGTCGCTGCTGCGCGACATGAGCGGAAAACCTTCACCGCGCTGGAAATTTTCATAGGTGGCTTGCGACGGCGCGAACGTATTGGTTTCGTGCTGGAAGCCTGCAATCAGAATGATGGACAAGTGAAACCTCATTTTCCGTGGTTTGAACGCGACTCGCGCATGAATCGGGAGTTAGCTGCCCCGCGCAGGACGCATCGCGATGAGCACGAAGGCGCCGATTGCGAGAAGCGCGACCATCACATATAAGCCGGCATGCAGGCTGCCGGTCGCCGTCTGCGCCCAGCCGATGATCGTCGGACTGAGAAAGCCACCGATCAGCCCGAGCGTGTTAATGAGCGCGATGCCGCCCGATGCCGCATCACCCTTGAGATACTCGGAGGGCATCGCCCAGAACACTGTGTAGGCGACCCACATCATCGCCGTGGCGATCGTGATGCAAGTGAGCGCAATGGAGAGTTGATCGCCGAAGAACGTTGCAAGCGCGAGTGTCGCCGAGCCGATGAGCGCCGGGATCGCGCTGTGATAGCGGCGCTCGCCACGCCTGTCCGAGCTGCGGCCTATCAGCGTCATTGCAATGGCCGAGGCGAGATAGGGGATGGCGGAATAAAGACCTATCTGCATCGTGTCCTTCACGCCCGCCGCCTTGATGATGGAGGGTAGCCAGAAGCTCACCGCGTAGATGCCGCAGATAAAGCAGAAGTAAGGCACCGCCATCAGATAGACGCGCGGGTCCTTCGCAACCTGCGCAAACGAATGATGCGAGCCCGATGTGTCGAGTTCGGAGGCAAGCAGGTGCTTTTCGTCGTCGCTAAGCCAGCTTGCGTCGGCGGGACGGTCGTCCAGGACGAACAGCGCGAGCACACCCAGAATCACACACGGTAGGCCTTCGATGAGAAACATCCACTGCCAGCCGTCGAGACCGTGAGCCCCGGAAAACGAAGTCATAACCCAGCTCGAGAGCGGGCCCCCGAACATGCCGCCGATCGGTCCGGCGAGCATGACAATCGCCATCACCTGCGCCATTCGCGCGCGGCCGTACCAGTACGTGAGATAGAAAATCATGCCCGGTGCGAAACCGGCTTCGAACACGCCGAGCAGAAAGCGCATCACATAGAACATGGGCTCGTTGCGCACAAACAGCATTGCCGCCGACGTGATGCCCCACAGCACCATGATGCGGCTGATGGTCTTGCGCGCCCCGATCCGGGGCAGCAGCAGATTGCTCGGTATCTCGAACAGCACGTAGCCAAGGAAAAAGATGCCCGCGCCGAGGCCGTAGACGGCGTCGGAGAAGCCCAGATCGGCTTGCATCTGCAGTTTGGCAAAACCGATATTGACGCGGTCCAGGTACGCGAACGTGTAGCACAGCAGCAGGAACGGCAACAGGCGCCAGTTGAGCTTGCGATAGAGGTTCGCATGCCGCTCGGCGACGAGCGTGGAAGAAATGGCGGACAAGGGTCTTCTCCGTGGTACGTGGGGTGAATCAATGTTCGACAGCCAAAAACCAGCGAGCAAGAGCAACTGAAGTTTGCTATCGTTGCCGATCAGGCAACACTCATCAAATTTGACCGATGCGAGAACTCAATCAGCGACGCCTGCGGTATTTCCACGAAGTGCTTACGCACGGCTCGATACGCGCCGCCGCCGACAGTCTGAACACGGCGGCTTCCGTGATCACGCGGCAGATCCGCCTCCTGGAAGAAGATGTGGGCGCGACACTCTTCGAGCGGCGGGCGCGCGGCGTGCGGCCAACCGAAGCGGCGGCCCATGTGCTGGAGTACTGGCGCGGATGCCAATCGCAGCAGGAGCAACTGGAAGATCGCCTGCAGGCGTTGCGTGGGTTGCAACGTGGGCATATCCGGCTCGCCATCAGCGAAGGCTATATCGACGGCTTGATGGAAGAAGTGCTGCAGGAATTCTGTACGCAGTATCCGAAGCTCGACGTCGTGGTGGACGTAATGCCGGTCAACAACGTCCTCGAGGAAATCATCGAGAGCCGCGCGCATATCGGCCTTGCGTACAACCCGCCAACGCATCCCGAAGTCGAATACCGGGCGACGTCGCCAATGCCGGTGGTGCTGCTCGTCAATGCGCGGCATCCACTTGCGGTCCGGGGCGGCCCGGTCACCGTCGACGAGATGCTTGCCTGTCCGCTTGCATTGATGCCGCCGGCGTTCGGTCTGGGTCAGATCGTTGACATGCTCGCCTACGCGGAAAACCTCGACATCCGTCCCACTCTCTTGACAAACTCGCTTCAGGTGTTACGCCAGTTCGTGACGCGGGGCAATGGGGCAACGCTGATCAGCGCGTTTTCTGTTTATCGGGAAATCGATGCGGGAGAACTGGTGGCGTTGCCGATCTCACACCCGATCTTCGAGACCGCCAAAGCTAGTGTGCTCGTCAAAGCGCGCAGACCGCTTTCGGTTGCAGCGGAGCAACTGCTGGAATGGATTGTTGAACGAATGACGGTGTTCGCCCGCGGCACGTGATACGTGCGAAGCGGCGTCGCTGCTGAATCAACCGTCCTCCAAGTCGCATCGCGGCGTTGAGCAGCACCGCACCAGGTTGCTGTGTCTGTGTGGAATTGTCTTTCGGCGCACGGACGCCGTGCGGAGCCGTCCTTTTCAGGTGCGGGCGGCGGCGTGGGTATCTCAATTTCGCGCGTGGATCAATCGTCGGCGACGCCGCATTGCAAAGCGCGCTCGCGAGCGGCGCGCTTTGCAATGCGGTGCTCGACGTGTTCGCGACCGAACCCTTGCCCACCGACAGTTGGCATTGGGAGGACCCGCGCGTCACCGTCTTGCCTCACATCTCCGCGCCGACGGATCGCGAAAGTGCGTCGGTAATGGTCGGGAGCAATATCCGGCGCTATCGCGATAGCGGGCAGATCCCGCCTTGTGTCGATCGAGCGCAGGGGTATTGAAGCTCGGTTCTTCGATCAGCGGCACCAACACGATGCCTTCGTGTGCTTATCCAGGCCGGCGATGAGAACAGAAGGGATGAAGCGCGGCTATTCGCCCTTTTCCGTAACGACCGCCCAGTTGGCCGCTCACTCGCCGCCTGACGCGTCCTGAGACGAGGACGTCATATCTTTTCTGACCGCAGCTATTTTGCTGGGCTCGGAATTGAACTAGCGATGCTGCAGAGCTATCGGCGGATCTTCCGATTGATCACTGCTTCCTGGTCGGCGGGATCGTCGAGCGCCCGGCACGCAGTGCGTCGGTCCGCTTTCGAGCGGACAAAGACGTTCGGAAGGCCGCTATCGCTCGGTAAGAACGACTGCTTGTGGTCAATTCTGTTTGCAAGGACTTCCCCCGATCTTGACTCTCCGGGGAAGTCCTTGCAAACAGTATCGGCCGCGATGCGCCCTTGAAGCGTGGCGTCTGGACCCGTCCGAATGGTCTACGCGCTCCGTGGCCAAGGGAAAGCATCGGCTGGAGGCGCGGATGAAGAGCGCATGGCGGAATTGCTGACCGTGATTGTCAGGATGGCCTGAACGGCGCGGCACGATGCTGGCCGCCGGATACTGGAGCACGTTGTGCGGCGGGCGAGGCCGCGCTGGCTCGCGCGACGCCGCCCGACGCCGCCCGACGCCAAGCTGACCCAGACGTGCGATAGACCGCGCGCGAACGTCTCACCGCACGCGGGCGGCGCCATCGTCCCGGCCGAAAAGCAAACCCGCATCAGTACTAAGGTCTGCCGTATATCTTTATTGGACTTTGTATTGGGCACCTTGACCGAGCGGTGCTCCCTACCGGCGAAAGGTCGAATAAGCCAAGGTCAGAAACCCGGCGTAACCTTTTTTTGGGCATCCACGAACCTGAACCGCGCTTGTTGCCACGACGGATCAGTCAGCACCAAAGCCGTCTGGTTCAGTTCAAGATACGCGTGACTTGTATCTTTCGGGCAACCCAAGCCAATGTTTGGGCTCGGATTATCGCACCACTGCATCGGCAATGTATTCGGGGCGTTCGACGCTGTGCCATATTTTTGCATGGCCGCCTTCCCCATAGCTGCCGCGTTGTCTTGGGACCACGGCACTTCGTACCGAACAAGCCAGACCACCAGAGGTCGCGCCTTGTCAATCGGAACTCGGCCTTCGAAGTAGACCGTCAGCTTCGCCCCGTTGCTGTCGTAAGTAAACCAGCCGGGCTCTTTTTTTCCGATCACGACGTTGACGGCTGGGAATTGCTCCGGCTTGAACTTGTCCTTCGGCGCGTGCAGATAGTTGGAGGCGGCAGTTAGAGCCTCGTTGTAGTCCATGCCGCTTTTGACGCCAGCTAGATCGAGTTGCCGAGCATCAATCGAGCGTGGTTCTGCCGACACCGAAGTGCATAACAGTAGTAGCGCAGCATAGACGGAATGCGACATCAGCCGCTTTTGCAAACATCTCAATTTTTTCTCCATGTTGTGTGATGCGGGTACATCCGAATTCTATGGGGGACCTGTATCCTCCGCCGAAGGACACTTATCGGCACCAACGCTTTAACGGTCAATGCGGTGAATTCTTAAGTCGTGCGCCTGAACCGCTGTCGTGGCTTGCTGATCGGCTGTTGCTTGCCGCGAAGAGTTCGAAGCCTTTGAGGCACGCGCACACCATAATGCGTCGTCGGGACCGCCGATGCTCTGGGGGGCGTCGCGGGGCCGACAAGGGCCGCGCTGGCTGGCGTTACGCCGCCCGATGGTCCGAAAGAGCCAAGCCGGGGATAACAGCGCGAGCGCACCAGAACGACCCGTTCCGGTCATTCGAGGTTATCAAAAGCGGCCCTCCACCTTTGCGGAATTGACCGCCTCATTCGACACTACTGAGTTAGATTGGCGATTGATCAGATTGCTACCCGGACTGGGTAACCTACAATCAATCGCCTATTGTGCGGGCTTATTCAATGACGACGGCTCACCTGAGCCGCACGGTTGTCAGGCCCGCAAATGTCAATCAGAACAGGATGATCATGACAATGTCTGAAAGCCCAACCATCGCCCTCATTGGCCCGGGGGCGATCGGCACGACCATTGCGGCCGCGCTTCATGAGGTCGGGCGCACGCCGACGATTTGCGGGCGCTCGGCGTTGGAGCAACTTGAACTGCGTTTCGACGGCGGTCGCGTCGTTGTGCCGGGACCGGTGCGGACGGATCCGACTGAGACCAAAACCACGTTCGATCTGGTTTTCGTCGCGGTCAAGTCAACACAGGTGGAGACGGCGGCACCGTGGCTGTCTGCATTGTGCAATGCGAAGACGGTTGTCTGCGTGCTGCAAAACGGCGTCGAGCAGCAGGCGCTCTTCGCGCCGTACCTGGGGGGCGGACCCGTGCTGCCCTCGGTGGTGTGGTTTCCCGCTCAACGTGAGCCCGACGCCTCGGTTTGGCTACGCGGCAAGGCGCGCCTCACCCTGCCGGATACAACGGGCGCCAGCATGGTGCTCACGGCCTTGAGCGGCAGCCGGTGTTCGGTCGACGTTGCGGCGGACTTCACGTCCGTCGCCTGGCGAAAGCTTCTACAGAATGCGGTCGCCGGTTTAATGGTTCTGGCAGGTCGCCGTGCCGGCATGTTCTCCCGAACCGACATCACCGCGCTGTCTCTGGCCTACCTTCGGGAATGTCTTGAGGTTGCCCGCGCGGAGGGCGCAACACTGGGCGATGAAGTGCCGCAAGAGATAGTCGATGGATTTCATGGCGCCCCAGCCGACATGGGTACGTCCATCCTCGCAGACCGACAGGCCGGCCGTCCCCTCGAATGGGAAAGCCGGAACGGCGTCGTGCAGCGATGTGGTCGATCTCGCGGCATCGCGACGCCGATCAGCGATCTGGTCGTCCCGCTTTTGGCGGCCGCCAGCGACGGCCCCGGCTAACATTGCGAGCATCTGTCTGGCAGCAGTCCGAGTCTCGACGTCGAGTGGCCGGAATTGGTCGGCTTCTGACTTACTGACCAACTTCAAGATCACGCCCACGTCAATTCATTCAATGCGTCAGTTGCCAACGCAAGACCGGATGTGTCGCGCCGGCCGGCATTGCCCACGCACCGGTTGCGCTGAAGTCCCAGGACGTATCGAAGCTGGCCGGATTGCTCATCTGCGCGGTGGTGAGGCCATTGCTGGCCGGGAGTGCGCCGCCGCCTTTCGTCGCACCGGTGGTTTCCTTGTCCCAGTAGACATTGTTCTTAATGGTGCCGCCTGCAGAGTACGCGATGCCTATCGGAACGGTTCCAAAATTGTACTGTGTGACCCGGCCGGTTGCGAACGACTGCTCAATGATGCCCTGCCCGTAGTTCTCATTGACCAACCCCGCCCCGCCGATCATGCAGAACGAACAAGACGTTGGGTAGGAAGACACGGCTCCGGTGGCGTAAGACTGCGAGATCACGCCATCGTTGACACCCACTAGTCCTCCCGGGACGCCATGCGCGGATCCGGCCGTGCTGCCGGTCGCGTAAGACTGGCTGATCAGCCCCCCGTTCAACCCGACCAGTCCTCCCGCGACGCCAGTGCTGCCGACCGCCGCGGTACTCCACGATCGCGTGACGGTCCCCTCGTTGTCCCCGACCAGTCCACCGATGGAAGGATTCGCGATTATGCCGCCGCCGCCAATGCTGCCACTCGCATAGGTGTAGGTGATCAAACCGTGATTCACGCCGGCGACAATGCCGAAGACGCCATCACCACTGTCGTCGACCTCGACGTTGGTCACGCCGAGATTGCGCACTACGCCCTGCTTTCCGATTACGCCGAACAGCCCGGCGGTGGAGTAGCCGTACTCGGAGATCACGACGCCCGGTGTCACCCCGCTAATCACATGTCCCATGCCGTCGAACTGGCCGGTAAAAGCAATCGTGCCGCTTCCAATCGAAACAGGCGTGCCGGGACTATAAACATTCGGGTTCGCGCCGCCCAGGTTGAGGTCCTTGCCAAGTGCATAGACACCGGAGAGATCCAACGGCACGTCGAGCAGATCAGTCAGTGAATTGACTAGCCTGTAGGCGCTCACCTGCGTGAGCAGACCACTGTACGGCGCGGCAGTCCAGGCGGCGTTGGTAAGAATCGTGCCCGGACTGTAGCTGCCATTCATGTCGTACAACGCACTCACGAGACCCGTGCTCGCGGACCAGTCGATCGTGCCATGGTTTGCCACGCTGCCGCCGTTATCGATGCTCGTCGCATCTGCGCGCAGGGTCAGATTGCCCGTGCCCTTGTTCCCGAGGGCAATGCCCGAAGCAATCGAGAGGTTGTGATAAGCCGCGAGGGTGAGTGCGGCGGACCCATTCCAGCCCAGGCTGGAGCCGATGACGAGATCGCCAGTAGTCCCTTTAGCACCCGTCGTCGTTACGTTTACCGAAGTGCCTGCGTTCAGGCTGCGCCGCAATGAATTCGCTGCGGAAGCGTCGATGGTCCAGGCGGGTGTGGATATGTTCCACTGACCGGCCCGCACCTGTGCATCTTTGCCGAACGTTAGCTGATCCGCCTGAACGTCGACGGTGCCACCGTTGCCGTCGCCATTGGCCGCCTTGATCGCGCCACGTTGTACGACCTGCCCGCCGTCAGCCACCAGCCATACATGTCCGTCCCGGTTGGCTGTGCCGTTGGCGCGCAGCCGTGCGCCACCACCGGCTAGCGCGTAGATGTTGCCGTCCGCGGCCTGAAGGCTGATCTGCGCCGCCTCCAGCGAGCCCTTGTCGAAGATCGTACCCTTGCTGCCGGTCTGCACGAATACCTGCCGGGCGCCGTTTGCATATTGCAATAGCACCTGCTCGCCAACGGCCAATTCGACAGTGCCGTTCGGCGCGGTAACCGTACCGTGGTTGACAACGGCCTTTCGCGCAATCAGGAATACGTCTCCTCCATTCGAATTTATTTCGCCGAGATTAACCACCCGTGCATCCGATTTTCCCGATAGCGTGAGCGCGTCGCCCTTCATGAAGGCGTCGTCACAGAGGTTAAGTGTTGAAGCAAGGAAGCGTCCGCCGGTCGCGATCACGCCGGAACGTCCTATTACGATGCCTTGCGGATTGATCAGAAACACGTCGCCGGTCGCACTCAGCTTGCCGAGAATCGCAGACGGCGAGCCACCCGATACGCGGTTGAGCGTCCCGCCCCGACCGTTGTCGAAAGTGACCGTGTCGCGTTTGCCGATCGAAAAACTGTCCCATTCGATCACGCCGCGCGTCGAGCCAGGCTGTGTGACGACGACGCCGTTGCCGCTGGCTGTGATCGAGCCCTGCCCGCTAACGTATCTTCCGCCCTGAGGTAACACGCCGCCTGCCATTGAAGTGGACGACGCGATAAATTCCACCACCGACACGCCGACCAAAATCCAGTTGCAACGCGCGCACCGGCACTTGCTTTTGGCATCGATATTGGATGGTTGTCCTGATCGAAATGGCATACATGCCTCATTGCGATGACTTCGAGAACCGACCGGTCGAGTGCGATGGCAGAAATGGTTCCTGAACCACCATTTCGAAGTCTGTCGATTCAGCTTAGCAGATGCTTCGCAAAGGCAACCTGTCAGCACAGCTGCGTTTTCCGCCAGATGAGGCTCTCTTGTTGCGATTGATGTCGGTGCAGACGGGTATGTAGAGATAACCGACTATCTGTGGCGCTGATCGTTGCATGCCTAATAGAGGCGTAAGGCTACGACCGGCGCATCTCTTGCCCCTTCACGCGACGACATTGGCGGAGCTGACCGAGGGGAAGAAGGCACTTGCGTAGAGGAGCTCGATCAACTTCCGGAAATTCAAACCAAATATCTTCCGGGATCGCGGCCGGTCCTGCCCACGGTCGCACGGCGGCTCGACTCGACACCCGCTTCGGACATGCCGAAATGGTTGACCTTGCCCTGCTGAATCAGATCTTTGACCGCGCCGGCGACGTCTTCCGTCGGCACATCAGGATCGATCCTATGTTGATCGAGCAGATCAATGCAATCCGTGCGCAGCCGCTTGAGTGCGGCCTCGGTGACCGCGCGCATATTGTCCCGCGTGCTATTTATTGACGCCCTTCTGAACGTCACCGCCTTCGAAGCCGAATTTGGTCGCGATCACGACCTGATCGCGGAACGGTTCGAGCGCCTCGCCAGCAACGGATTTTGGACAAGGGCTTACGGGCGCGCATTTATGGGCGCGCATTTTTCCATTTCGAGGATCAATTTTAGAAGTACCTGGACAACCCGGCGAACACTTTAACGGTGTGAGAACCGTGTTGAGTCTACTGGGCTCCGATTGACTAGTAGGATTCGGACGGTAGTCTGAGAAAATCAGCCGAGATGATAGGCCGTACGGCGGAAGTACTGGACCTTTCAGTCTGAAATATCTATAAAAAGAACCAGAATAATCGGAGACCCATGAGCATCAGCTCATCTCGTTCCGAGCGCCACCCATCCCAACATTCACCTATCGCTCTCAGGTTCCGTCTGCCCGACAGACCGGGGCTGGCTCGCGTGCGTGTATTGACACCAAGGCGGTTTCGAAGACCGGCCGCGCAACGATGTAGTTCTCTTTCTCTAATGTACGCAAGGCAAGCAGGATGCGCTGATGAGAGAGAACACCATCCGCTCGGCGCGGCATTGTCGTAGGGCGAATTGTCCGGTACGCCGAATCTTCTGCTGCTGGCTGGCAAAACTATGAGGGTACCTCGATATAGCTCGAGTCGTGTTGGAACCGAAACGGAAAGCACTTGCTAGCGCATCAGGCGCAAACGCTCCGGCAAAGGCTCTGTCGCCCTAACGCGGTCAAGTAGAATATGCCAGGCCGAAACGCATGACGAGCATGATGGCAAAGACAAAGACGCCGCGCACGCTGCCCGCTGGCATTGGCAAGGTCCTGAAGCGGCTGCGCTACCCGCTGGACGTGATCCTGCTATGCGTGCGCTGGTATGCGGCGTACTCGCTGAGCTTGCGAAATCTCGAGGAAATGATGCAGGAGCGGGGAGTCGAGATGGATCATTCGAGCGTGCACCGCTGGGTCATCAAACTGCTGCCGATGTTTGAAAAGGCATTTCGCAAACGCAAACGTCCGGTGGGCAGGAGCTGGCGCGTCGATGAGACCTACGTCAAGGTCAAGTGCCAATGGAAGTATTTGTACTGCGCCGTCGACAAGGGAGGCAATACGGTTGACTTCCTGCTGCGAGCCCATCGCGACAAGGCGGCTGCGCGTCGCTACTTCGAGAAGCCGATCGATCAGAACGGCGAGCCGCAGACCATAACCGTGGACAAGAGCGGCGCGAATCTGGCCGCCCTGCACGCCATCACCGCGGAACGGGAAACGCCCATCACGATCCGGCAGGTCAAGTACCTGGACAACATCGCTGAGCAGGACCACCGCGCCGTCAAACGCATCATCAAACCGATGAGGGGCTTCAAGGATTTTCGTTGTGCCCGCATCATCCTGCCTGGCATAGATATCATGCACATGCTTCGCAAGGGGCAGATGCGTGACGATGGCGTCGCTGCGAGTGCCGCTGAACGATTCTACTCCCCCGCAATATACCTAGTCCTCTTCATTGCGGGAGTTTGCTCGTCCCATCTTCCTTATCGCGACATTAACTCTTTTGTCGGCTATGTGGTCACTACCCCGACATCGATGCCGCACTCAGCCATCATCTCTTCCATATTTCGCAATCTGACAGGCTCGTTAAAGCGCTGTGAACCAGACTAAATCTGGTTCACAGCATATTATAAAGCGCCGTAGTTAAGCTACCAAAGTGTGCTCGCCCGTGATCAATTGCTTAGCGTGGGAAGACAGGTCACCCAGCCGGTTCAGGTCTTTGGCAGCAGCGTAGACAATGCCGGCTGTAGCATTCAGGGCTGACTGGAATGCACCCTCGACCCAGCCGCCGTATTGGCTGAACGAGCAGCCACAGAAGTAGAGATTTTTGACGCTTCGATCCACGCCTTTTTCATTATCCCATGCCCCAGGAAGCAAACTGCCGGCAGGTACGTCTGATGTGAACCGGAAGTGATAAATGCTATCCCGACCGATCCCCGGCGCATCCAGCTTAAACCCCATGTGCACTTGTGGCACCTGGTCCCAATTAACGATGGCAAAGTAGCCCTCCTCTCCGGGGTTCGCTCCACCCGCACGGTCCGGCGCAAAATATTCCGGATGCGTTTTCCCATTGTCTACGTTATTTACCAGTGTCTTGGATTGAACCCGAGTCGAGACTCCGCTCACCACGCGTTTAACGAATTCCGAATTGGGCCTGCGGGCGACGAAAACCCCATGTTCATCCAGTGCGCTCCTCACATTGGCGTCAGCCTCAGCCACGTCGTTGATAAGCCTGACGGAATCGTTACCCCAAGAGTACTGGAGACCCACGGCAGCCCGCGAGGTTTGGAACACTTGGCTGATATAGGGCAAAATGTACGTGACTCCAAGAGGGGCATCACCATACTTGCCAAAAACGACCCTTATGCCTCGACCATAGCCCACGCCATTTGTGGGGTTGACGGAACTGAAGGGACCAAAGGTGCTTCCTGCCGCGGGGCCGCCCATGGTCTGAAAGATCTTGACCGATGACATTCCCTGCTGCTTTTCGATGTCGTCACGAAAGCGACTGGTGGCGGTGGGATACTGCACTCTGGAATACGGCATCACGACACCTTGCTCGGTCGGTCTACCCTCGCTGAGAAGCTTGTACGCGGCCTTGTGTGACATGGCACATACGACGTAGTCGTAGCTAAAACTTTCCGCACTCCCAATTCCAATACTGTACTTTTTCACGAGCGGGTTCGGGTTGTAGGACACATGCCGCACCGTCGTCGTGTAAAAGAGCTTCACACCGAGCTTTTCAAGTTTGTTTTTCAGCTCGAATGGATACAAGTAAAGATCGGGTACCGCATACTCGGATTCGTAGTTCCAGACGAAGAGTCGCATGACCTCCAGTACGGAGGTCTCGAACAAGGGGGCGAACCCCCCTGTACCTACCCCTAGATAGCCGATCACATCAAGATCGGCTCCGAGGCCGTTAGCTTCGATGAATTCTCTATACTTTACGGTATTGTACCTAAGTGATATTTCCTTCCAGAAGTCCCTGACTCGTCCTAGTTGAACCGGATCGTTCACGCCGCCGATCATAATCCCGATGACTTCATTCAGCGTGAGGTTGTTGCTCGCTCGTACGTTCAGGAAAGCTTCGATGTGCCGATTTTGGATATCGTGATAGTTTAGATCGCCACTACTCTCGCCATTGTAGAGATCATCAATGCCACCAGCGCCCCAGAGAGGAGACAAGGTTTTTTCTCCTGCAAGATATGTCGGAATCTTGCCGGGATTCGGAAACTCTGTGAATTCTTTGGCTAAGCCATCGGAGCCGGAACCTTTGTACACCATCAATCGCAGGTAATGCCAGAACAAATAGGAGGTGTCGGGGAAACGCATACAGCCGAGCTCCGAGCGCGTGTTTGCACTGTTCGGAAGAACGTTCGCTGGCCGCAGACGACCAGCACCTTGGGGCGCCGATGGGTTACCGTTAGGCATAGCCGAGGCTTCGTATATATCCACGGACGCGCCCAGCTTTTTGAGCTGCCATGCGCACAAAAGACCCGACATGCCACCACCGACGATTGCGACACGAGGCGCGGTGCCGGCATCAGCCCAAAAAGGCTTTCCAGAGACAGTGAAAGGAGAGACGTCAGGATGCTCTAACTCCCCAGCTAGCATACCCGGATAACTGAAAAACGGCGCGTCTGGATAGCGAACCTTCTTGGATGAATCAAGCAATTCGCTGAGCGTCTTGATTCCTAATCCGGAGGCGGAGTCCACACGTCGTGGCTCTGCGCGGACTCCTGCGGCGATTTCCCGATGACGACGCACTGGATGAAAGCTTGGAATCATATTCGTAGTCCTTAATTAGGTAGGGTCGCTCCACGCCGTGTTGGGGCGATGGGCACACAGATGGAGGAGAACTGGAGCGAGCTCAACTGAAAGCTTCGGTGTGAGCCGCAGAATCTTTTATCGCTGGCCGGGAGGTTTCGTCAGCGATGGAGTCGAATGGCGGAGCACCAAGTTCGAACTGCACCAGAACGCTTTGAACTGCAGTCTGATTGCAGCATAGAGGCTTATCCCAATAACCTATCAACCTAATGAGGTGGCGGTACCCGGCGCGCGGTCTCCGCCTTTTTCGTCCAGACCGGCTGAAGGATCCGCACGATCATCGCGGTGTCAATGTCGCGCACCCGGACGTTCCCGATTACCGGATACGCGTACATTTTGAGCGTGTTCCCCCGCTGCTGGGCATGCTTGCGATTTCGCCGCTGGGGTTCGTGCGCGGATAAACGCTTCAGTTGCTTCACGAAACGTCACGTTGGCATCGGGCGATATGTCGAGTAGTTGTCTTCGCTGTTGCTCACGCCGCGCGAGAATGGGATCGATCAGGTCCCTCACCCTATCGCGGTACCCGACGGCCAGTTTCCGCGCCTCGCCCAGCGAAACTCGCGAAAGGGACCGAGTCCCATCTCCGCATGCGACCGTTCAGTTGAACCGGAACACCGATGAACGCGCACCGCTTGTCCGCGATCTGCATGTAGAGGCCACCGCCATCCGCCTAATGACCCGGCATCACTTCTTTTGCGACCCGCCAAGCGCTGCGTCGATGCAACTGTCGTTCAGCCATATTGCCCTCCCTACCCACAAACCTACATTGCTACCCATACTTCGTGGGGAAATGTGCGGGATACCACCGGTAGCCGCAAGCACGTCGTTACCCATAAACCGCTTTAAAATCAGCGATCTAGTGGACGCTTATGGAAGATGTGGAAGAACCCAATTGGCTTCCGGAAATTCACCCAAATAACTTCCGTTTTGGCCGTATTCCGAGGTCAAAACGGAGCCTAGGCGCTTGGTCTGTTACTCAAATAACTTCCGGGATCGACAAGTTTCAACCATAAATCTTCCATCGTCGCGAAAGGTCGTCAACCATCGTTGCGATTGGCCCCGCGAGCGTCTGTGACCGCTACCAGGCAAGAACGTCCAAGCCGAGCATCTCAATATCGGCCATAGCTGACGGTCAGGTGTCGCCGTTCCTAAAGCAGCTTCAGGTCTATCTTCGGCCATTCACAGTTGCGCGGCCACGAATGTCAGCTCACGCTGTCATCGACCGGGTCCACTCGACCCAGAGGAGACTGTCATGACGGCGAAGCGCCAACGACCCTTGCGATAGGCCAAGCGGACATTCACTTGAAGAACATTGCGAGCGCAGCCTTTACGACATCGCGCCGATGCGCGGACTGCATTTGGCCTAGCTTCAAAAGCTTATGTTTGCGGCGAAGCGGCGCGTGACGTGCACTTGCGGACCGCTGGGTCTTTCCATCCTCATAAGCTCGCCTTCGACGAATAGTCAGTAGCGCGCGCATGCGCCTTCCCCAACGTCGCAGAAAGAGCCAGATTTGCCAGCCTACCGAACGGTGCATGCAGCAGTCTTGCGAAGCTCCATCGTCCCTGGATGAACACCCCCTTCGCGTGGCTCATTGCGCGAAAGCCCTCCAGGCCGTGGTAAGCCCCCATCCCGCTCGACCCAACGCCCCCGAACGGCAGATCGTCCTGCGCGACATGCATGATAGTGTTGTTAATACCAACATTGCCCGATGTGGTGCGCTCAAGCAGACCTTCACATTCTGCGTCCCTGGCACCAAAGTAGTAAAGCGCTAACGGGCGCGGCCGCCTGTTCACATAATCGATAGCCTCGTCCATGGTTCGGTAGGTGCGCACAGGCAATATCGGGCCGAAAATTTCCTCCCGCATCACCATCATGTCGTCGCGTGCTCCAACAATCAGCGTAGGAGGGAACGTGCGCGGCTTTCCTGTGGCGCGCTCCGGTTTGAGGCCGGCTGCGATCACGTTCGCACCCTTGTGCCGGGCATCTTCGACAAGAAGTGTCAGGCGGTCATAGTGTCTGTCACTGACAATCGACGTGTAGTCCTCGGAGGCGGGCCCGTCGGGATAGAAGCGAGCCACCGTTGCCTTGTACTGCGTCACAAATTCCTCTCTGTCGTGCTCATGGATCAAAGCGTAATCAGGCGCGACGCACATCTGCCCAGCGTTGGCGAGCTTTCCGAAGACGATACTGCTCATGGTCCGATCGTCGACATGGCCGCGCGCCACGACCACCGGGCTTTTGCCGCCGAGTTCAAGGGTTACGGGTACGAGGTTCTCGCTTGCCGCCTTCATGACCTTACGCCCAACCTGGGTGCTGCCAGTGAAAAACAGGTGGTCGAAGGCCAGAGCGCTGAACGCCGCGCCGACATCCGGGCCGCCGATCACAACCGCCACTTCTTCAGGCGGAAAACTATCGGCGAGCATGCGACGGATCAGGTCGCTGGTGCGAGGTGTCAGTTCCGAGGGTTTCAGCATCACGCGGTTGCCCGCAGCAAGGGCGGTAGCGAGCGGAATGAACGTCAGGGAAAAGGGGTAATTCCACGGTGCCATCACACCGACGACGCCCTTGGGCTGGTACTCGACATACGCCCGACCTGAGCGATAGATAAAACCGACATGCCGGCGTTCGCGTCTCATGAAGCGACGCAGGTTACGCGTCAGATAATCAATGGCCTGGATGACGCCGACGAGTTCCATGATGCCCGTCTCGTGTCGCGAGCGATGCCCGAAATCGGCGCTGATCGCTTCCTCCACTTCACTGCGGTAGGCAAGTACGGCCGCACGCAGCAGCGCAAGGCGCGCCTTGCGCTGGTCATGGTCCGGGCGCGCTTCCTTCAGAAAGGCGGCACGCTGAAGGTCCAGCAGCGCCTGCGCGTCGGCGCCGTGAACGGGTTCTAAATAGCGGTCGAAGTCATGACTTCTGATGCCATTCAAAGTGGACACTATCAACTCCTGGGAGAAGGATTCAGTTATCGAGAAGTGCTGAAACCTGGCTTGCCGTCGCCTTGGCTGATTGCGGATTCTGACCGGTCACCAGACGGCCATCGGTGACCACTTTTGTGACGAACGGCAACAACGCCTTCTCGTACAATGCGCCGCGGCGGACCATCTCCTGCTCAGCGTTGTAAGGCACCTTGCTGGCAACCCCTGCGAGTACTTCCTCGATCCAGGAATAGCCTGTAAGCCGGCGTCCGGCGACCAGCAGCGCGCCGTTCGAAAGCCTGGTGTTCAGCAGACCGCAATAGCCGTGACAAACGGACGAGACGATTCCGCCACGCTCGTAGATGTCGCGCGTGATTCGCTGCAGAGGCTCGTCGTCCGGAAAGTCCCACATGACGGCGTGACCGCCTGTGAAATAAATCGCATCGAAGTCCGCCGCATCGATCTGGTCGGCACGGGTGGTTGCCGAAAGCATCGCCTGGCGGCTCCTGTCGTTAAGCCATTCCTTCACTGAACCATCGGCAAGGGGCCACTTAAGGGAGCGCGGCTCGAGCGGCGAGACGCCGCCCTTCGGGCTGACGAGCTGCTGCTGGTATCCCTTTTCGGCGAAGATGTGCCACGCATGCGTCAGCTCCGACAGCCACAAACCAGTAGGCTCGGTCTCGTCGGCATAATTGGCGACGTTGCTGACGATGTGCAGTATGCGTTTTGTCATGTTGAACATCCTGTCATTGTTCCCGTGCGGACATCGCAGACGGGCTGCGGCGTTGCTGCAGTCAGAAACATGCCCATGCCAACGACACTCCCGATTAGTTGAACAATAACCTTGAAGTCAAGTTCAAGGTCAAGGCCTTTCGATGTCTAGTGAGCGACCATCAGCCGGGAGAATATGCTGGAAGATGAGTCGGGGCGACGCTGACCTGGCGGGGGCCTCACCGGTCACCGGCGGTTCGCCTTCCCGAGTGCCTTGACATCGCCGGACGCAAGGGCGGGGCTTGTCATTTCGCCCCGGCGCATTCGCGACAGCACTCTCGTCGCGTTAGTCGTGCAATCGATCTCTGCTGGCTTGGCCTCGATCTCCGCGATCAGTGAGACGAGATGCGTTTTGCTCTGCGCCAGTCGTGTTTCCAACGCTTCGATGTCCTGCACCTTGAGGCGGAGCGTTTCGAGTAACTTGCCGTGTTGCCACTGCGTCGGATCGGGCGGCAGCAGCACGCCAATTTCATCGAGACTGAAGCCGGCCTTCTGCGCAGTCGCAACCAGATCGAGCACCAGCAGGGCCTCGGCTGGATAGGTCCGATACCCGTTGGGCTCGCGTTCGACGGTCTTCAGCAGCCCAATGCGCTCGTAGAAGCGGATGCGTGACGGGGCCAGTCCGGTGCGCTCCGAGAGTTCACCGATCTTCATAGACTCGATACTCCACCGTCATTTCGGAATCCGCTCCTGCGTGACGTTCGCTGCGGATCTCCACAGCCCTGCATATTGCCTCCAGCTTAATCAAAGGTCCTCAGACGCGCGGGCAGATTCAGAACCACTTGCGCGTCCTTGACCACGTCGAAGCGCACAATTGTCGAGACGCCCAGTCCCTCGAGAAGCTGGCTCAACGGGCCGCCGCTACGCACCAGTTTTACGTTCCGCGGAAGAATGCGTTGAGCGAACGATAACGTGTTGGTCTGGACCGAAGTCTGATGCCATTCACCGTCGATAACGTGCACCATTGTCGACGTTCCCATGTGAGATTGCGGCGCAGCGCTGCGCAGGACGGGCAGCGGCGCACTCAGCACCAGATCCGGCTTTCCGTCGAGGGACGATATACCGGCCTTGACGGCCGCACCGAGATCAACCTTGATTTCCGCGAGCCATTTGGGTAACTGATAGCCATACACCCCACGCACTCTCGCTATTTCGGTGGAGACCGGGAGCGCAAGGACGTGCGCGAAAAAGCTTCGACGCCGCATTGAGTCGAGCAGTTCGATCAGATGAGACCCGCGCGCGCCCGGCCGGCGGACAACGACTGCAACCGAGACCTCGTCGTAAGGATCGTTATCGCAGACGGCGTACGAAAAGAAAGTCAGCGCCACTAGCCCGTAGCCAGGCAGTGCACGCAACGGCTCAAGAGGCGCCGGCAGCGCAGAGCGCAACCGCTCCAGCGGAGCTAGCATCAAAACCTGAACACTGCTGGTGCGATAGTAAAAATTCGGCGCCCATATCGGACCGACCCGTGACTCGACCTGATGCTTCGGTATTCTGCGAAAAAAATCGATGTTCCCGACGGCGGGGTCCCGCGCCACCTCGTCGAGGTTCGGATTCATGCGGAAACGGTCGTAGTATCCGCCCTCGATAACGTCAACCTTGTGTGATCCAAACTCGACCTGTGTGAACCGCCTGTCCATATCCGTTGACCTTTCTAGATGGTTGAACTGCAGGCGCTCGTAACAAACGGATCGCCTCTTGCAGGACACACTCTAAGATTCAACTCAACTTCAAGGTCAAGCATCTCAGCGCAGCCAATTCATCCCGAGCTCGCGAAAGCCTGACATCATCAGGCGGTGGAACGTCACGCCCGTAGATCAGCGCGAGCCTTTCTTCCGTTCCGGCACAACCCCGTGTTCGCGGAGACGACTCAGAACCCACTTCTTTCTGTCTGAGCAATCCAGATTTGCTGGTCTGTTTTCGATGCTCTCAATGGCTACGAGTAGCTGCGCCCTGTTCTGATTCAGGCGCTCCTGCATCTCTTCTATTTCGGTCACTTTATGCTTGAGGGCTTTGATCAGTTCGTCATGCTGCCAAGGGCCCTGACCCGTCGGCAGCAGATGCCGGATCTGTTCAAGAGAGAAGCCCGCGCGCTGGGCACTGGCGATGATCTCGAGTATCGTCAACGCTTCCGCAGGGTAGTCGCGATAGCCGGTCGCCGTCCGCTCGACCGCCTTGATCACGCCGCTCGCTTCATAGAAACGGATACGGGACGCGGTCAGGCCGCTGAGTTCCGCGCCATGCTTCGAAGGCGCTGCGCCGGTATAACGTTAGGCGGCGCCCTAGTTTCGGACTAAAGACGTCGTAACGGGATGCGCCCCGAGGACGCAGCAGGCTAGCGGCCCGAAGCTTCGCAAAACGTCGACCATGTTCGCCCACCTGCGTGAGGAATTCATCGTTTAGGACGAACGCGAAGTGGCAAATTTAATGCGCACTGATGCGAAGTGACGAATTTACGTCGCTGCGAAACGAAGTAAATGTGTTACCCCGAGGCGCATGCTCTGTCCTGGCGGGCGCTCGCCAGTGACAACTTTACTTCGCTCTACGGTCCCCAAAGAAGAACTCAACCGAGTCGACCTCATCGTACGGCTCGAACGCGAGAACCAGCAACACCTAGCGGATTTCCGGGAATTCCGTGGAAACGATCCGAATGGCGCCGGGGTTCATCGGCCGGTTAATGATGCGCTCGCCGCTACCTTTGACGACTGCGCCTCTGACAAGCTCGTTCGGACTGCCAAAATCCGTCTTCGACTTCGCCGAATACCCCACTTTACTCGTCATACGCGCTTCCGCCTTTACTTCACACCGGCTTCCGCGGCGTGCCTCAACCACGTTGTAAGCCGGTTCGCGACGCACCCCGGGCGTCGCCGTGAAGCATGATCCTGATTCCACGAATTGCCTGCCGGATCCGAGATTCGTTCTCGATTAACGCGAAACGCACATATTCGTCACCGTGGTCACCGAAGCCAATGCCCGGAGAGACACAGACTTTGGCTGTCTCGAGGAGATAGCGGCTAAAGCCGAGCGAACCCATAGGTCGGTAGTCTTGTGGTATGCGTGCCCAGACGTACATCGACGCCTTGGGGCGATCGACCTGCCATCCGGCGTCGAGCAAGCCATTTACGAGGACGTCGCGACGTCGCTGATAGACTGCGGCAATGTCTCGAACACACTGCTGCTCTCCCTCCAAAGCTGTTATGGCGGCTATCTGTAAGGGAGTAAACGTACCATAGTCGTGGTAACTTTTTATCCGCGCGAGTGCTGACACAAGATCGCGATTCCCCACCATAAACCCAATTCGCCAGCCAGCCATGTTGTAGCTTTTTGAAAGCGTGAAAAACTCAACTGCTACGTCTTTCGCGCCCTTGACTTGCATGATAGAGGGTGCTTTCCAGCCATCGAACACGATGTCAGCGTATGCGAGATCGTGGACGATGAAAATCTCATATTTGCGCGCGAGGGCCACCAAACGTTCAAAGAAATCGAGTTCAACGCATTGAGCAGTGGGGTTTGACGGAAAACCCAGCACAATCATTTTGGGCTTGGGGTAGCTCCCGCGAATCGCTTTCTCAATTTCTTCAAGGAAATCGCTTTCCGCCATCAATGGTATCGACCGAATGTCGGCGCCTGCTATGACGGCACCGTAAATATGAATCGGATAGCTGGGGTCAGGGACCAGCACGGTGTCGCCGCGGTCCAGTACCGCTAGCATCAGATGCGCCAGTCCTTCCTTGGACCCGATCGTTACAATCGCTTCATCGTCTGGATCGATCGCTACGTCGTAGCGGTCAGCGTACCAATTTGCGATTGCCCGACGTAGCCTCGGTATCCCTTTCGAAACCGAGTATCCGTGAGTGTCCGGACGCGAAGCAGCTTCGTTCAGCTTGGCGACGATATGTGGTGGCGTGGCGCCGCCCGGATTACCCATGCTCATATCAACGATGTCTTCTCCACGTCGACGTGCCGCCATCTTCAGCTCGGCCGTGGTATTGAAAACATAGGGCGGAAGTCGATCAATGCGCGCGAAGCGCCGCGTTTCAGCAAAACTGGTCATAGAGACTCTGAACGTAAGCGCCCGGAACCGTCCGAGCGACGTAAGTAGGATAATGACAGACACGACACTGGCCCAACGGCCCCAAGTGTCGCATCAGAACTCCGAACGAGCGGGGCTGGCGAGAGTCAGTGGGCGAAGCTGCTGTGAAAAGCGGCCCACCGGCGTCAGAGCCGTGAGTTAGGTCAGACACTCGCTCTCAAATTGTGCAGGGCACGATCTCTAGTCGATACCTTACGTTTCGACCACCTGTTCCGGAATGGGTGGGCTTACTTCATCCGGAATCGGGCATACGTATGCATGACCCCTAAGCCGTTGGTCCAATTCTTGCCTCGCCTGATCGAGCAGGCCCGGGTTTACGAACAGTTCGAGCGCAGAGGCAGCGATGGTTTTGGCTGCCAACAACATGCCCTTGTGTGCAATCGAACTCTTCCCTTGAGCGACCCACTGCCAGGAGTGAGGCGACGTGCCAAAGGCATAGCAGGCGATGAAACATTGGGCAGTGGGAGTAATCCAGCTTACGTCTCCGACATCCGTTGATCCGTGAAGCTGTCCAGGCCGCTTCACGTCCAGTGCATCTATGCCGTCGAACAGCGGCTTTGGGTCTTTCCAGGCACCTTGTAGCGTTCTCCCCGCCATCTCGATCTCTTCCGGCCGAGTGGTTCGATGCATGGACTCGGCGAACCCTCGCTCTTCTTCGTCATACGAAGGTGCCCCAAAACGGCTCAAGTTGTCGTGCATGACCTGATTCAAAACGTTATTCAGAACCAGGTTCGAGCAGCCTGAGTGGATTTTGATCTCTAGCCCGCATCCGGACATAAGCGCTGCTCCACGTGCTATGTCGCATACCCGCGCATAGATAGATTCCACATCCTGATTCTTTGGCGCACGAATCATGTAGAGTCCCTCTGCGTTAGCTTGCACCACATTGGGCGCAATTCCGCCTGCATTGGTAATGGCATAGTGTATGCGAGCGCTCGGGAGCATATGTTCCCGAAGAAAGTTGATACCGATATTCAACAGTTCCAAGGCATCCAGCGCACTTCTGCCGAGGTGTGGTGAATCGCCGGCATGAGCCGATATCCCGGAAAATCTGAAATACACTTGCTTGACGGCAAGAGTTTCCATATTCCATATCGTATTAACCATCCATGGGTGCCAGGTAAGAGCTGCGCTTAAGTCATTAAAAAGACCGGCACGCGCCATGAACGCCTTACCCCATCCGCCCTCTTCGGCGGGACAACCGTAGAATCGGACGGTGCCTTGTAGTTCGCGTTCTTCGAGGAAAGATTTCACGGCCAAAGCGGCAAGATGTGCACTAGTCCCAAGAAGATGATGTCCACATCCGTGCCCGTTACCGTTCGCGATTTCGGCCGAGGGCTCGCATCGAAGCGACATGCTTTTCTGGCTAAGTCCCGATAGTGCGTCGTATTCTCCGAGAATACCAATCACCGGACCGCCACTGCCCGCTTCAGCGATAAAAGCAGTGGGTATTCCGGCCACACCTTCCTGTACATTGAATCCTGCCGCCTTCAGCTGGTCGATATGCTTGCGTACCGAATTACGTTCCTGATAGCCGGTCTCTGCGAATTGCCAGATCTCGTCGGCCAGACTTGAGAACAGCGCGCTCTTTGCTTCGATGAATCGATCTACTACATTGATATCCATATCATAATCTCCTTGAGAGATGGTGCTTGCGCACGCTAAAAGTTGTGAATCATGCCAAGCGTTACGCTCATGATGGTTTCCCCGACTGCCGCAACCGGTACCCCATTGTCATAGTTGTAAGTCAAGCTAGAATGCGGGCCGTTATGCAGGAAGCCGGCCCGCGCGTACACGGATGTTCTCTTTGAAAGAAAATGATTGATGCCTAGTGTGGTCCCGTAGGACCAGTCTCCGTCCACACTTGTCCTGCGATAAGCAATCAACGCCCTGAATAGGTCATTGCCTCGCATCTTCTGAACCGAAAGCATGTAGAGATTGGCAATGGCCGTTCCATCGTTTTGCGGAACGAACCGGATATATGCCGCACTGCCGATGAACGGACCAAAATCCCGGATCACATTGATCATGTACGTGTCAGTACGTTTGGACGGGGCAATACCACTGGAACCGGTACAGCTTCCCGACACGCTGGGATCGCACCAGTTCTGTCCGAAGGCACCTTCAACAAAAGTTGCTCCGTCGTTGTAGCTGAGCGTTCCCGTTCTCGCTTCAGTCGCCGGTCCGACTGTCTGATCCGACTTAAGTGAATAGCTAGCGTCGAAAACGAAGTATTTTGCGAATCGGGGCGATGAATAGCGAATGGTATTATTGAGCCGCGCCATTGTATCGTTGCTCGCGCCAGTTCCCAGATCTGAAACTCCGATCATGTATGAAAAGACAGAATCGTGAGCAACGCCTAGAAAAGGGTCGGCCATAAGAGCAGCCAGCGCGAGCGAGGTGTATTGCCTCCCTAGCATTATCTGGCCATATTGCGGGTTTTGCAGTCCCAAGATTGCCGCGCGATTGAAAAGAGTCGACGAACTCTGCAGCGCGCCGCTATTTGAATAGAATCCGGATTCCAACCTAAAAAACGAAGTCCATCGCGCGCCGAGATCTTCCTGTCCGTAAAAACCGAATTTAGACGTAAAGTCATCGCCGCTTTGCAAGCGCAATGTCCCCTGACCGCCAGAGCGCGTGTAATTGACGCCGGCATCGACGGTCCCATAGATTGACATCAAGCTGCTCCCGGAAACAACACCGAATGCTGCCGGGCCCGCACCGTGCGATATCGCGCCGAAAACATCCTGCATCTGGGACTCTTGCGCACCGGCAACGGTACCGGATACCATCGCCCAAACACTTAGTAGTACTATTTTTATCAACTTCATCGTGATCTCCGTACAATGTCGCGAAATAAATTTCGACTATAAAGTTTGTTGGTTTCGCATTTAGTTAAATGTTTTCCCCAAATCTGCTCAGCAATTCGCTATGGAATTGCTGAGCCGCGCCGGTTAGAATCTGCTGCCGATGTTGTAGCAGGCAAATCGACTGATCCGGGACAGCCTCGCTAACGTTCACGAAAATTAGCCGCTCCGTCACCAATGTGCTGCTCAGTGACTCACTGGACAGAACGATCAGTTGATCTGATCTTGAGCAGAGTTCCAGCGCCAGTAAAACGGATGAGCATTCCGTCACCCGTGTCGGCATGTCGAGACCATTGTCCGAAAACAGCCGATGAAAAGGAGACGTTCGATCGCCTAAAGGATCGATAGTCATCCACTCTGCCCTCTGTAAAGCCCTCAACGAGCCTGCTCCTCGTAAAATGTGATCCTTGCGCGCTGCGACCACGCTCGAGCGTCGGCACAACTCAGTCGAATGAAAAAACCTGTCCTGCGAGTTCCATTGCGTAGTGACCGCGAAATCGATCAAGCCTTGTCGAAGCTGCTCTACTAGCGGTAGCGGGCGCATTTCCAGAAGACGGAGCTCAACATCCGGGTGATCGTGTTGAAAGTGTTCAATCGCGGCGATCATCGGCGACAACGCTCCTGCCAGAGGGGTGATGCCGACGGTCACCTGGCCGCCGCCCATGCCTTTCATCAGCGCGATGTCGTTACCGGCTTTCTTTACGCACTGCAAGATGAAACGCGCATGGGAGACAAGCCGCTGGCCGTACGGGGTGAGCCGGGTGCCGGTGCTGAATCGTTCTAGCAGCTTGGCATCAAGCGACGCTTCCAGTTCTTTAATAGTTTTGCTCAATGCAGGCTGCGTAAGATGCAGGTTGCGCGCGGCCTCGTGAAAACTTCCTGTTTCCGAGATGGCAACCAGAGCGCGTAGTTGATTGAGCTTCATGGTTCGATACCTTGCATAAGCTGACTGACTTCACGCCGGTCTGTAATGCTTGCTTTCGCGAATAGTGGAAACTGCAATAAAAGCGACCACGCATGAAGCGATCAGATAGAAAGCGGGAGCCATTGGATTACCCGTTTTCGCCAGGAGCCAGGTGACCACGTACTGGGCCGATCCTCCAAACGCCATGACCGCTATGCTGCACATAATTGACAAGCCGGACGCCCTCACGGAACTCGGCAAGATCTCTGTCAGAAGGACGAGGACCGGAATCGCTACCACGTAGAGCAATGCCGTCAATAATGACGTCATGGCAAGGACAAGGAACAAGCTGGGGCTGTGATTTACAAGTTCGTACGCGGGATACGTTGCCGCCGCTGTGAGGACCAGCGCTGTCTGTATCAGCGGTTTTCTTAGGACCAGACGGTCCGTGAGGCGTCCGGCAATCAACGAGACAATCAGCATGGTCGCTCCGGAAACGCAGCCCGATAAAAGAGAAAGCGACGGTGGCATGTGAAGTACGCGGATCATGTAGGTCGGCATGAAAAATACGACGACGTATGTGCCGACGGTCCCTGCAGTAATGGCGAGCACGCCCTTTATCAAGCTTCCGAAATGCTGACTGAAGAGCGTGCGAATCGGACTTAAGTCGTATCGCTCAGGGTTATGGGTTTCGTCCAGCTGGGACCTGATATACAGCCCGACGGGCGCGATCAAAAGTCCAAGCAGGAACGGGATGCGCCAGCCCCATGCTTCGATCGAGTCAGGTGACAACGTGGCATACAACACGGCGCCGCTCAATGCGCCGAGCAGCGCTGCCATCCCTTGGCTGGCTGCTTGCCAACTTATACGGAAACCCCGGCTTTGCACTTCGCCCGCTTCCATGAGTAACGACGTTGACGGGCCAATTTCTCCTCCGAGCGAGAAGCCTTGTAGCATTCGCCCTGCCAAGACGATAAGCGGCCCAGCGATACCCACGGACTCATAGGTCGGCGCACATGCGATACAGAGCGTACCGGCGACCATCACGCTAATGGTTAATGTCATGGCGCGTTTCCTGCCTCGGCGATCCGCATAACTTCCGATGACGAAAGCCCCTAGGGGCCGCAGGATGAAGCCGATCCCGAATGTCGCAACTGCTAGCATCAGCGAACCATATGCGTTCGACGAAGGGAAGAAAAGCTTGCCGATCAGTACGGCAAAGAAGCTATATACGGTGAAATCGTAGACCTCAAGCGCGTTGCCGATCGAACAGGCAGCAATTGTGCGTATGTCATTATTTCGCGCTTCTTGTGCAGAGTTAAGACTTTCTGCGCGGGTAAATACTCCGTTATCCATATCACATTCCACGTTCAATTGGTCGGTTCGTTTGCGTTGCGCTATGCTGCTTTCCAGTGAAGCCAGTATTCCTCCCCATAAATAATCGCGAAATGGTATTTTTTAATCGTGATAACCGATACTTATCGCGCCCTGGCCGATGAGGATGTGCCAGACCCCGGCAGGACGCGTCACCCTCCTGCGCAACGGGCGAATGGTGCCGACGCTCTGGTCGTCAGGATGGGATGCCCGCCAAACCGCGCTTATGCGTCGTGTCGTACCGCTCCGCGGGACCCGACCCGGGTTGAGCCGCACTGCCGGTATCACCTTGGCGGCGAAAGTAACAGAAGCGTCATCAACTTTTTGTTCCTGCGCAGCAGCGATGCCTCGGATTCTTTTCGTTAAATTTGTTGAGCAAGACATTCTTTCGGTAACGACTTTTCACAAATAGCTGACTACAGTGTCAATCGGTAAGCGTTGCAGTGCCTGTGCCACTGCGCCTACGCAGGCCGGCCTTCCTCGCGTGCGAATGCGGACTCAAGCCCCGCGTTGCGCGGGTCCGCCGCGGTTGCGCAAAACGAGGTAAAACCGATGAATGCATGTCCCACGATCATTTCGACAGAGTCCGTTCCACCCGGCGAAAGGCTTGCGTACTGGAAAGCTCAGGTAGGGATGCTCCTGACTCACCTCGAATGCTATAGCACGGCGGGCGACGCCTTCTCAGGCACAGTGGTGGTACAGCCGAGCAATGTAGTCAGTTTCGTTCATATCAAGGCGTCTTTGCATGCAATCGCGCGAGGGCGAACTCGTCTCGCGCAATCCGGAGAAGAGCGAGTCTTCATCGTCCTGCAGACAGATGGTGAGGCGCGGGTCGAGCAGGACGGTCGGCAAGGGCTTCTGAAGCCGGGCGACATGACGCTGCTGGACACCTCGAGAACCTTCCATGCAGATTTCCCCGAGCCGATGTCGCAGCTTGTCCTGCAAGTGCCTCGAGCGCTTGTGCGCAAACAGGTTGGCGCCGTCGAGCGGTTCGCCGGAACGGTCGTCCCTACGAGCAATACGGTTTGCAAACTGACGTGGGACTTTGTGCAATTCATTGTCCAGGAGTCTTGGCATGCTAGCCGATGACGTGGCCCAACGGCTGACCGATCAAGCCACCGAAATGGCCGCCATGGCGTTCCTGTCTTCCTTAGACAACGTCGAGGTTGCGACGCAGCCCACTGCCGGAAGGGTGATGTTGGCCAACCGGGGACGGGCGTTCATCGAGGCGAGACTTCGAGATCCATCGCTGACCCCCATTGAGCGTTGCAGAGCAACTTGGCATCTCACGTCGCTGTCTGAGTGCCATCTTTGCTGGGCAAGGCGAGTCCGTGGAGCGATTCAGCTGGGGCAGGCGGCTCGACAAGTGCGCGCGCGACCTGAGCGATCCCGGGCAGCCGGCAAGAGCAATTGGCGACATCGCGTTTTCGTGGGGCTTTAGGAGCCTCCCTCACTTCAGCCAAACATTCAAGGCGAAGCTGGGCAAGACCCCACGTGAATTCCGGAAAACCCGCTCTGAAGCGCGGTCGCATCGGCGCGCGGCAGTCGGCCACCTTTGAACGCGATGGTTGGCTTATGCGTGAGTGGCTCGTGAGCCGGTCTTATCTGCCATGTTCCTCGGTTCCGACTGCGGAACCTTGCTGCATTGCGCGCCCGCTGCCGCCCATCAGCCACCCTTATCCTGTGAGCCGCGCCTTCAATCTAGGCGCCGCGAACTCAAGGAACGCCCGCAACTTAACCGGCACCTGACGCTGCCCAGGATAGATGAGGGTGACCGGGGAGTTTCCTGGCTCATATTGATCGAGCACTGTAACGAGAGATCGCGCTTCCAGCTGGCGGTCAATCTGATACGAAAGCACGCGCGCGATGCCGGCGCCGTGTTCGGCAGCCACGACGGCGGCCTCGATGGAGTTGACCATAAGTCGCCATCGCACCGCCATGCTTTGCACTTCCCCGTTATGGCGGAAGTTCCAGCTAGTGCCGGCGCTTAATCCTTCATATCCAACGCAGTGGTGCAAGGTGAGGTCAGCGGCGTGGCCGGCGTGCTGCGGCTGTCCAGATACTCAGGGCTTGCGCACAGCACCTGGCGCACCTGCCCGACCCGCAGGCCGACCATGTTGCTGTCTGGAAGCTCACCGGTTCGCAACGCGATATCGACGTGTTCCTCGAGCAGGCTGACGTTTCTATCCGTTAGCTGGACGCGCACGCGGATGTCTGGATAAGTGCGCAAGAACTCCGCGATTACCGGCAGGCCGACCGGACAACAACATGTAATTGATAAGCGCACCGTGCAAGCTTCGTCATCGGGTGCCGGGATAACTGTCCAGACGAAGCTGTTCAGGCAACGCTCGGCGCCTACCGCTTTATGAAAAAAGTGCTGCGAGCCCGGAGGACACTTCTGGGCATTCACTGTTCTCTATGTTGCCCCCGGCCGCGTACCATCGGTGCAGGTAACCGCGGTCTACAATGAAGCGATGTGTCCGACCGAAATTCAGGAGCAGCATTGAAGTCCGCGCCCAAGAATTCTACGGACGTCACCGCCGCCTTCCGGGATGAGTTGCTCGCCAGAGCATGGCCTGATGCTCTAGGCGTTAGCTCATCTGCGCACAAGGGGCTCATGCCGACGGGAGCCGCATCATAGCCGACGGACTCCGGGCTCAACGGAAACCTCTGGACGTTAGGTCGCCATAGTGCATGTTGGCCTGCCAGACACGCCGGATCTCCGGTTCCAGAGTTTCGTCGCGTTTCGCGCGGGCACAGCGCGTTGATGGATCTCGGAGCTGCGCCGCATGGCGTCGGTAACCCGACGGGGCAATCTGCAAGACCTTGCAGATCGGCTCGCCCCCAAAGGTATCGCGATGCTGGTCAACGAAGGCCTTCAGGATTTCAAACGGCGGTCGAGCTCCGCCTCGGCGAAAAACGCGCTCGCGACCTTGAGGATTTCGTGGGCACGACGCAGCTCCTTGACCTCGCGCTCCAGGGCCTTGACGCGCTCGCGCTTGTCTGTGGTCACGCCATCGCGCTCTCCGGCATCAACCTGATCGCGCTTGACCCAATCGTGCAGCGTCCGCGGCGTGCAGCCGATCATCGGTGCAATCGTCTCGACCGCTGCCCACATTGACGGATGTTCGCTACGCTGCTCGCACCAGACGTAGCGCACGCTCGCGAACTTCTGGGGAAAACCTGGTTACCTTCTTGTTCACGGCTCCATTGTCTCAAGAGTTGGAGCCTCCACAAAATTCGGTGCGGTTCATAGCAGTTGCGACTCAGATTTTCCACCGGAGTAGCGGCACTTTCATGTTATTAACCGGTGACGGCCGCCGGCTCGTCCCATTAACTGATTCACGTGAGCGTTTAGCGGCGCGGATGGATTCCACCCATCTGGGACGTACCATCCGCGACCGAGCCGTAGTCGCTCGTCTGCGTTGGTGCTTGCGGCAACGCTTCCGCAGTGACCCGCGCTTGTGCAGCCAACACGGTCGACGGGTAGTACGGATCGCTCATATTCGGTTTGTACCCTGCTTTCTCGAATTGCACAAGCTGAGCGCGGACATCCCCGCGGCTCAACGGAACTTCGACTTGAGCGCTCGAAGGAGCGGGGACGGCGAATGCAGCGGCTAGAGCGGCGACAGAAACGAGCGACTTCATGATCTTGACCTCCGGTTCAATTAAGATGCTCCGTCCGCGGATTGGCCGGACGGGCCACTGGTCATCGAAGTGTAAGCCTGCGGTCTTGTAAGATCGTTGCCGTTTTTGATGAATGACTTTGTCAAATACCAAAATAATCACGTCGACCCTTGTTGCGTTACAAGTCCTATTCATTTCTTGATTGCTGATCGGCATCGCCGAAGCTTTAGCCATCCCAGCACGGGCAGCCAAGGCAATGACGCGACGCCGAGATCATCCGCGACTGGCGACGTTGATGCAGTAAGCGCCCGATTAACCTTGTAATTACCCACTTCTTTTCATTGCGAGTTCGTAACCGAGTTGAATGTCCGTCAGCCGTCGCATACGTCGCCACATCACCGTGTTGCCAGGCGGAGGATCGCTGGCACGTGCCAGATAGGATGCAGAGTACGGAGATGAGGTTGGCCAGCCAGTCTGCCGTACGTAGCCGGGCGTCTTCGGCCTTGCATCCCGACTTCAGGATCTTGTGGAACGTCTCGATCTTCCAGCGCATGGCATACCAGTCGAGCTTTTCTACGGCCTGTGCACGCGAGCTGACTGGCAAATCCGTAATCAGCTTCCATTCTATCGGGGCGCGTTTGGCAGGAGCGTTACGCTCCCGAGCATGAATGACTGAGAGCTGCAGCGCCGGATAACGATTCTGCTTGCGATGGGCGGCAGCACCGTCATGCGCTGATAGCGAAGCTCCAGGTCGACCACCAGTCGCGCGCCCTTCGCGTCGCGAAGCTCAACGCGATGCAGGCCCTTGACCCTTCCGTTACGCATCTCGCCGTCGATCGTATGCTGACCATCTCCAGCCAGGCGATCTACACATGTGCGAACAAGGAAGTGTGTGCCGAGATCGTGCGCCGTGCAGAACAGTTCGTAGATGTCGCTTTCCCGATCACCTACATGGATACAGCGCCCGGGCTCCCCCAGCAGCGCGCTCGACTCGCGCATATTCTCGAGCCAGCGGTAGCTTTCCTTTTCCGCAATCGGTACGCGCGTAGGGTTGACGTGACGCTTGAGCGCCGTACAGCCTTTGAACTTGCTCCGTGTCCAGAATTTTATGGCGCTCAGACCCAGAGGCAAACCTTCGGTGGTTACCGCCAGGCTGGAATGCATCAGGATGCCGCATTGGGTCAGCGAATTCTGCAATCCGTTTCCCTTGTACCCGGTTCGCATTGTCGCTTTGCCCGTGTACCCGACATATTCCAGGGTACCGGGTTTTTCGATGGGGATGTGGGTAATTACAAGCCGATTAACACCAGCAGCGCGACGTTTGGTATCGACGTTGCATGTTGCGCCTCCGGTAAGCTTCTCCGTCACTGGGCGACCATATTGGCGTTCAAGCCATGCGCACGAGCCACTTCGGCAATCGAACGATTCGGATCGTTCGCTTCGGCAGCAACCGCTTCCCGAAACTCCTTCGTGCAGCTCCTCATCCCGGTTGTCTTCCATGCACTACTGACTTCATCGATCTGATTCCCATTACACATCTAATGGGAATCAGACTGCCTGTGCCGCGCTTTCGCGAACAGACGGTACATTTCGACCGCTTACTTGATGTATCAAGGGAATTCACCAGCAAAGGCCACGGTGCGGCCCGATTTCGGCTCAGCTGTGCGGACTGTTGAGCACCTATTCCGCGCAATGATCTGGTTTGAGCTGCCAAATCAGTCGCGTTTTGATGGCTACTGACGCTTGGGCAGGAAAGCGGATGGGAAAGCGTCGCGTTGAGTTGGCCCTGTCTCAGCAGGTGTTGAACATCGACGGCAGATCGGGATTGCGCTCAGCTGTGTATAACCTAAAAAATATCTTTATATTTAATCAATCGAAATCATGCATTTACCTGTGTGAAGTAAATTCGTGTCATGTAAAATCGCTGCGAATTGACGACCTACGGTCAGCCTCGCATTCGATTTTGGCGCGATCGTACACCGGTACTTATCGATTTACGTCGAGCCTCTCGCTCAGCACTCTGACCTCAAGATCATGCTTCTTCAACGCAAGCGGGACCGCTTCTTTAAGGAGCTCGACGAGCGTCCGAATCTTCGCGTCAACATACTGCCTCGATGCAAAAATCGCATAGATATGATTGCCTGACAAGCGGTAGTCAGGCAGAACCTGCCTGAGATTTCCTGCACGCAGACCAGGCAATGCAACTGCGACCGGGAGTGGGCCAATGCCCATGCCGGCGGCGACCGCGCCTTCGAGCGCTTCCGCTGCATTGACCTCGAACGGAGTCCGTTCGAACTCGTGAACAACAACGCCATCAGGTCCTTCCAGCGGCCATTGGCTAGCCGGAAGGTCGGGCAACGTCAAATGCAGGCACGTATGTTCCCGTAGGTCCTCGACCCTGCGAACTGTTCCGCGACGATCGAGGTAGTCGGGCGAAGCACAGAGAATGATATGGGTAGTGCCGATGCGATTGGCGATCATTGACGAATCGGGCAATTGCCGCGTGACGGCTACCGAGATGTCATAGCCTTCTTCGACGAAGTTGGGAGTTCGTTGCGCAAGGACGAGTTCCGTCGAGACATCCGGAAACCTCTGGTGATACTCGGCGATAAGCGGTGGCATATAATGCTGGCCGAAGCTCAATGTCGCGTGAATCCGTAACTTACCCCAAGGTTTTATTCGGGCGTCGGCGGCCTCCGCTTCTGCCTCTTCGACATATGACAGAATCGAGACCGCGCGTTCGAAGTAGCGTTGCCCTGCTTCGGTCAACGAAATGCGGCGTGTTGTTCGGTTCAAAAGCCGCGTGCGCAATCGCGACTCCAATTCGCCGATTGCCCGCGATACCTGTGGAACGGTAATCGAGGCGCGCTCCGCCGCTTTAGTAAAGCTTCCACTCTCTACGACCCGAATGAACAGCTGCATGCAATCCAAGGTGTCCATAAATAGACAGATATAATGTCAGTTATTTAAGTTAAGCGAAATGTGCACCTGAATGAGACGAGCCGACTTCCTTTAGACAAGGCGATCCGGACGCCGAAAGGCCCACATTACGCATCTCAGCCCGAAGTGGGCTAGCTCGACGCTGTTTTTTCATCAGCTGATCGTTTCAACGCTAGCCGCAAGCGTCATCGACCGCCTGAATTCCTCACCGCGACCGTCTCGCGGCGCTGTCACTCCATACAACATGCGTAGAGAGGAGCTACGGTGCGGCGAGCCGGCCTCCGGATACAAATTGGAGCATTGATCACTAGCGATACGATGATTCGCCCCTCGCAAAATCGATCCTTCAGCCAGTAAATGCTAAGACCATGATTCGCGCGAAAGCCGCTGACGAGGCCGATGCATGTTAGGTGTGGCAAATTTTTCAGGCATTGCTTCTTGCGTTTATGCATATCACGCTTACGCAGAACTACGAACCACGTTTTAATCCGAAATACTTTGCAATCACGCATACTAATAATGCAGGTGTGCGTTAAATCGCATCTGCCGCCCCAGCAATCTCGCGCTCAAGACTATCCCACTGTAGTTGTAAGTCCTCACGAGGACAAGGGGGCGCTTGCGTCCGACTGCCCTCTTGCTGGCCACCCCACATCTCGTGCACCGGACTTGAAAGTCACACGCTGCGGCTTGTCCGCTTTGCTTTTGGTTCGGGCCGCATGGCAGCTGCACGCGCTAAATGCATCTCGACACGCGTGGCCTCAGCCAGAAGATGATTTCCAAGCTCTAGCTGACGCTCCTTCGGAAGCCGCGACTCGACCGCTGCAATGCTAAGTGAGCCCACCACCTCCCCCGTCGGCGAGCGCACCGCGACAGCGACTCCCCAAGACCCGCTAACCACAAGGCCTTCGTTGACCGAAAAGCCTCTCTCGCGCGTAAGACTCACCTCCCGCCGCAAAAGAGGCAACGAGAACCTCGGGTAGTTCCTTTTGAGAAGCGCCTCGTTTTCCTGCAGGCAGCGCTCAACTTCATGGTTTTCCATTGCCGCGAGCATGGCAAGACTGCCGGCGCCGACTCCCAGCGGATGTCGCGTGCCGGGCTGTAGCACATGCGTTTTCAAAGGAAAATCACCGTCTTCCCGCAGCACACAAACTGCGAACACATCACTGCGAATTGAGAAGAATGCGGAGTCGCCTGAGGTGCGAGCAAGTCGTGCGACGGCATCTGCCGCCTCTCGTCCCAAGCCAAACCGCTCATTCGCGATGCCGCCGAGGACGTAGCACTCTCGCCCTACAAAGTACCGCAACGAACGCGGGTCCTGCTCCACCATCCCTTCAGCTATTAGCGCCAATACCAATCGATGAGCGGTCGGCTTGTTCAGCTCCGTATCTCGCACGAGCTGCGCGAGGTTGATGCCCGTAGCTCGGGTTCTCGCCACAGCTCGCAAAACGCGCAACGCGCGAGAAACCGCCTGCGCGCCAATCACTGGCTCAGCCATATGCCCTCCCATATGGTCCATATTATAGCACCATAGTTAACCCGACATTCGCGAAAAATGTCTTTGTTCCACTGATCTCCCTAACTACTATGAACACGTCTCGTTGAGAGATCAGATTTTTGGTCCATTATATGGAACATATTGAGGGGTAGGTTGCCACATCTGCTGCGCCGCAACGCCCTAGTGGGAGACATGTCTAGCCGCAAGAGTATTGCGTGGTCTGAAATCGCAATGAATGAAACCGATGAATCCGGCACCTACAACAATGTGGTATGGCGGCTCATTTCGCTGGCCTTGAGCCAACGTCCCACGCTTGCGTGGGGACGTGCCGAAGCAAGACCGTCGTGATTTTGTAGCCGGCCTACCGATATCGGTACTCGCTTCTCATGGAGGTGTTCCGTTGGGGAGGTGTGTGGTGTCACCGCCGGCATTCCCGTGATCGAATTTGTTCGCGATTGCTTTCTTGGACCGTGTCTCATTCATTGGCTCATCGAAAAGAGCCCCGCGACCGGTGTGCGCTTTCACATGCTGGCAACGGCGCGCTACGGCAGTCCGTAGGACTTGAGGTTACGGACGACCTGGTCAACCCGCAACTTCACGAAAGATACTCGCGGCGCTGAAGGAGGAAGTAAATGCGTAGAGCGGTTGGAGTAATAGGATTGGGAGCCATGGGCCACGGTGTGGCCAAAAATCTTATCAACGCTGGCTTCGAAGTCTTTGGCTGCGATGTACGCAAGGAGTCGGTCGCAGCCTTTGCGAACATTGGAGGGCAGGTTTGCGATACTCCAGCGGCCCTTGCCGCCCAGTGCCAGGTGGTCATCATTCTTGTCGTGAACGCCGCACAGACAGACATGGTGCTGTTCGGTGACGACGGTGCCGCACCGCAACTCCGTCCCGGCAGCGTCGTCGTTGGCGCGGCCACCGTGGCACCGGCCTACGCTATTGAACTAGGCAAGCGACTCGCCAAAAGCGGTGTCGGCCTCATTGACTCGCCTATGTCCGGCGGTGTAATCGGCGCGAACGAAGGCACGCTGACGCTTCTGACTTCAGGCCCCGAGGCAGCATACGAAGCTTGTAACGACGTGCTGGATGCCATTTCGTCGAAGGTGTATCGACTGGGTGCACAACACGGCCTCGGGTCAAAGATCAAAGTAATCAACCAGCTTCTGGTGGGAGTCCAGATTGCGGCCGCAGCGGAGGCGATGGCCTTGGGTCTGCGTGAAGGCGTCGACCTGGAGCTACTCTATGACGTCATCGTCCGCAGCGCAGGGAACTCGTGGGCGTTCGCCGATCGCGTCCCGCACATTCTGCAAGGGCGATACACACCAGCGCAAACCGCGCTCGACATTTTTGTCAAAGACCTCGGACTGGTGCTGGAAGCTGCGCGGGCAAGCAACTTCCCATTACCACTGGCGTCAACTGCATATCAAATGTTTGCAACAGCATCCGCTGCGGGCTTCGGTAACGAAGACGACACAGCGGTAATCAAAACCTTTCCGGGCATCACCCTCCCGGGTGCTTGAGTGAATTTTCATATTAGACAGGTCCTTACCATGCAACCTTCCATCATCGGCTGGAGTCATCTTCCGTTCGGCAAACTCGACACGCTCGAACCGGAGCAGATGATTGAATTATCGGCAAAAGCGGCACTGGAGCACGCGGCACTCCGCCCAGAAGAAATCGATTCGGTCCACGTCGCTACGTTCAACGCCGGGTTCGTGTATCAAGACTTTCCGTCGGCGCTCGTGTTGAACTCAATTCCAGAATTGCGCTACGCGTCTACAGTTCGATGTGAAAACGCGTGTGCTACCGGATCAGCGGCGGTTTATTCTGCGCTTGACGCGGTTCGCTCGGGGCGCTCGAGATACGCCCTCGTAATCGGATTCGAGAAAATGACAAGCCTTCCCACGAAGGAAGTCGGTGACGTGCTGCAGAAATGCTCTTACGCAAAGGAAGAGGCAGGCGTGCCGGGCGGCTTTGCCGGAATTTTCGGAACGATTGCGCAGGCATATTTCGAGCGTTATGGCGATCAGTCCGACGCGCTCGCAGCGATTGCCGCGAAGAATCATCACAACGGCGTATCCAATCCGTACGCGCATATGCGCCGGGATTTTGGCTTCGATTTCTGCCGCACGCCGTCGGAAAAAAATCCCTTCGTTGCTGGTCCGCTGAAACGCACCGACTGTTCGCTGATTTCGGACGGTGCGGCCGCTTTGGTCATTGCATCTCCTGACGTTGCTGGCTCCGCCCCACGTGCCATTGCTTTCCGGGCGTCCGTCCAAGTCAGTGACTTCCTTCCACTGTCCCGGCGCGACCGCACTGAGTTTAGCGGTGCACGTCACGCATGGCGAAAAGGTCTTGACGAAGCAAGACTTACCTTGGACGACCTGTCGCTCGTCGAGACGCACGATTGCTTTACGATTGCGGAACTCCTCGAGTACGAAGCGATGGGATTGGCCGAACCGGGCCAAGGAGCGCGGGTGATCCTGGATGGTGTCACAGCAAAAGAGGGTCGTCTGCCGGTCAATCCCTCAGGCGGCCTGAAGTCGAAAGGCCACCCCATCGGCGCCACGGGCGTCTCGATGCACGTCATGGCGGCAATGCAGCTTGCGGGCGAAGCGGCCGATATGCAGATTCCAAACGCAACCCTTGCGGGCGTCTTCAACATGGGGGGAGCAGCGGTTACGAACTATCTGAGCATCCTCGAGCGGCGCTCGTGAACGAATCGTGTTTTTGAACAGGAAATTTGCAATGCTAACCACCGTCATGAACCTCGGAAACTTGCTCACGCAAGTCGCTCGCCGGCATCCCGAAGAGCCGGGCTTTATTACACCTGCGAAGACTCACACCTGGGCCGAAATCAACCGTCGGGTCGATGCAGTATGCACAGCGCTGCGCGAGCGTGGGGTCAAAAAGGGTGACAAAATACTCGTGCACTCACGCAATAATCTCCCCTTGTTCGAGAGCGCCTACGTGGCTTTCAAACTGGGAGCTGTGTGGGTGCCGACGAATTTCCGCGTGGCGCCGCCCGAGGCAGCGTATCTTGGAAAGTCCAGCGGCGCGAGGGTCATGATCTATGACTATGGCTTCGAGCACTACGTCGACGTTGTGCGGGACGCGTCCGCGGCCCTGGAAATGGTTGTTGCATTGGGCGAACCGCGGAATGGTGAACTCGGATACGAGGAGCTCGCCAGCGCTGGGACGGCTCCGTTCGAATCCGAGGAGGTCGACCGGGACGATCCGTTGTGGTTCTTTTATACCTCCGGTACCACCGGGTACCCAAAAGCCGGAACGCTCACACACGGGCAGATGGCATTCGTTGTCACGAACCACCTTGCCGACTTGATGCCCGGCATCGACTATCGGTCACGCTCGCTCGTCGTTGCGCCCCTTTCGCACGGCGCCGGCATCCACGCGATCGTGAACACGGCCAGGGGCGCCGCTAGCGTTCTGCCGGGCTCGGAAAAAATGGACCCGGAAGAAATCTGGACATTGGTCGAGAAGCACCGGGTCGACAACATGTTCACTGTACCGACCATCGTGAAGATGCTGACTGAGCATGACGCGGTAGATCGCTACGACCACAGTTCCCTTAAGTTCGTCATCTATGCGGGTGCGCCGATGTATCGCACGGACCAGAAGCAAGCATTACGCAAGCTCGGTCGAGTGCTGGTCCAATACTATGGTCTGGGCGAAGTCACCGGCAACATTACGGTTCTGCCGCCGTCAATGCATGAGGAGGACGACGAAGCGCCGAACTGCCGCGTCGGCACCTGCGGCTATCCTCGGACCGGAATTGAACTGGCGATATTCGACGACGATGGCAAGCGACTTCAGGCTCACGAAACCGGTGAAATTTGCGTTCGAGGCCCCGCTGTCATGCTCGGCTACGATAACAATCCGGAAGCAAACGCCAAGGCGTTCAAGCACGGGTGGTTCCATACCGGTGACCTCGGCCACCTTGATAGAGAAGGCTTTCTGTACATTACCGGCCGATCATCCGACATGTATATATCGGGTGGTTCGAACGTCTATCCGCGCGAGGTCGAAGAAGCGCTGCTGACTCACGAAGGTGTGCATGAGGTAGCGGTTCTCGGAATGCCCGATCCCAAATGGGGTGAGCTTGGAGTCGCCGTCATCGTTCGCAAGCCGGAATCTGAAGTAACGCCGGACGAGTTGATCCAGCACCTGGACGGCAAACTTGCGCGCTATAAATGGCCGCGGCATGTCGTGTTCTGGGATGCGTTGCCGAAGTCCGCATACGGAAAGATCACCAAGAAGGACGTTCTAGCGCAGCTTGCACAAGAATGGGAAACGCGTTGCATCGATCACGGAGCGCGCGCTTAACATGGCAAATTATCGAATCCGATCGCGACAGCCCATAGTTCATCCCAGTGCCTACGTGTCCGAACATGCGGTAATCATCGGTGACGTTGAACTCGAGGAAGGCGTGTCGGTCTGGCCTGGAGCTGTGATTCGGGGCGACAACGAAAAGATCGTGATCCGGCGCGATGTCAACGTTCAAGACGGCGCGATCATTCACGCGGACCCCGGCTTTCCAGTAACCATCGGACAAGGAGTATCGATCGGCCACCAGGCGATGCTACACGGTTGCACGATTGGAGAAAATTGTCTGATCGGAATTCAGGCGGTTATCTTGAACGGCGCGAGGGTCGGTCGAAACTGTTTAGTTGGGGCGGGGGCGTTGCTGAGCGAGGGAAAATCGTTCCCCGAGCGAAGCTTGATTATCGGCACTCCAGCCAGGGTGTCTCGTGAGCTCACCGACGACGTTATTGCGCAACTATCCGCAAACGCGAGAGACTACCGTGAGCGGGGACAGTCCTATCGGACGGAGTTAGAACGTGTGGACTAGGCCGCGATTGCTAAATAGCGATTAGTAAATAAGTTGGCACGAGTGCCCTAAGTCAGCCGCAGTCGCGGCCATACATTCCGGGTATCGCCAATGGACTCAGTATTTCTGGACGTACGAACGGCGGCACAACCCATTCGGTTGTGATCCGCCAGTTCGGCTGGTTGTTTGGAGGAGAATACGTATGTTGAATTTAGTAGCTGGCGTACCGTGCTGGAACGACACACCATTATCGATGATCGCCATTGGCCAATTAAATGGCGATGAGCGCGTTGCATTCCTCGCTGCCATCTCGAGTCACGATGCGCCCGGCTGGTTCGCCGCAGAAGATAATCGCGTCCATTCGACAGGTAGCGAGTGTCAGCATTCAACGACTGCTTGACGCGTGTTTGAACGAAGTGAAGTTTGCCCCTGCCCTGAAGTTGATGGTTGAGTTCGACCGTTCCTTAACTGAATTTCTTGACCCGCCGTTGGCGGTTGAATAACTGTCCCACCCAACTATGTCACCACCTGTTTCGACCCATTCAGACATCCCCCGTGGTGCCTCTTATCATGACAAGCCACGGCAGCTTGTATCCGCACTCGTTCGTATAGTCAAGCGCAGGCACGTTTTGGTCGGCGATCGTGCGACCCGTCGATACCGCACTGGATTCCGGTTCGGCGGGGGCAATGTGCGTGCAGTCGTGTGTCCGGGCTCGCTTCTTGAACAATGGCGAGTGCTTGTTGAATGCGCCGCCGCTCGCGCTACCGTAATCACACAGGCATCCAACACCGGGCTGACCGGCGGATCCACGCCGGATGGTGATGACTACGATCGCGACATCGTTATCGTGAGCACGAGGCGGATCAGGAAGATTCACCTTGTCGATAGCGGCCGTCAGGTAATCTGCCTCGGCGGCACAACGCTCCACCAACTCGAGCGCGCACTCAAGCCCTTGAATCGCGAGCCGCACTCAGTCATTGGCTCGTCGTGCATAGGTGCGTCGGTCATTGGCGGAATCTGCAATAACTCGGGAGGGTCGCTGGTACGTCGTGGGCCCGCATACACCGAAATGGCCGTATTCGCAGCAATCGACTCGGAAGGAATGCCCCGCCTATTCAACCATCTTGGCGTCGACCTGGGCGACTCACCGGAAAAGATTCTTACGCGCCTTGAAGCCGGTGCATTTTCTGAGTGCGATCTGGAAGCCAGCGTCGGCGCAGGCTCAGATCACAACTATGCCAGTCACGTACGGGAAGTTGATGCGGATTCCCCGGCACGGTATAACGCAGATCCAACGAGATTGTTCGAGGCATCGGGCTCGGCGGGAAAGGTCATGGTGTTCGGAGTTCGGTTGGACACATTTCCTGCGGCCGAAGGGGCCAAAGTCTTTTACATAGGAACAAATCGCCCGGCTGAGCTCGCTGAAATTCGCAGGCACGCCTTAAGCAAGTTTTCTGAACTTCCGATTGCGGGCGAATACATGCATCGCCATGCCTTCGACGTCGCCGAGAAGTATGGAAAAGATATGTTCCTGCTTATTGATAATTTTGGCACTGACCGGCTCCCAACGTTCTTCGCATTGAAGAACCGATGCGACAGCTTGCTTGAGCAACTTCCTTTTTTTCCGAAGAACCTCACCGATCGCTTGCTCCAGTCGATTAGCCGCTGGTGTCCAAGCCATCTGCCCGGCCGGCTTTTGGAGTATCGGCGCCGTTACGAGCACCACCTGATGCTTAAAATTTCCGCGGAGGGGGTCCCCGAAGCGCGCGAGTTTCTATCACGACAATTCGCAGAATCGTCCGGCAGCTTTTTTGAATGCAGTGAAGACGAAGGAAGGAAAGCCTTTTTGCACCGGTTCGTAGCGGCAAGCGCGGCGGTACGGTACAGGGATGTCCACCATAAGAACGTCGCAGGTATCGTGGCGTTGGACATCGCGCTCAAGCGGAATGAGCGAGAGTGGTTCGAACAATTGCCAGCCGACATCGAGCGATCGATCGCACTAAAGCTCTATTATGGGCATTTCCTATGCCATGTATTCCACCAGGATTATGTTGTGCATAAAGGACATGACTGTGTCGAATTGGAGCACCGAATGCTTGATTTGCTCGATAAACGCGGCGCGGAGTATCCCGCCGAGCACAATGTGGGACACCTCTATGATGCAAAGCCGCAGCTGCGCGCGTTCTACAAGCAACTGGACCCATGCAACTGCTTCAATCCAGGGATTGGCAAGACGTCGAAATTATTCGCCTACCGCGATGATAATCAGGCGGCATAGCCAAGCGATTTTCTCTTTCCGGCCCCTCCGACTGGCGCACAATTAGTGCAGGTTCTTCACAAGCCCTTGAAATCGGCTGAAGGCCTTCGTTTCGCGTTTTGTCGGTCCAGAGCGCAACCGCAACAATCTTGAGACCTTCGGGATTTAGATGGTAGATGTGCCGCGTGCAGCACCTCTGCTTCGCGCCTCTAGAACACCGCCTTGAGCACGCGCTTTCAAACTACGTCAGTCCAGCATCCGACGGTAAGAAAGCGACTCGCTTCTCTCATGTCTATCATGTTCTCCGTGGAGCCTCTGGTCCGCAGGGCGACGTGCTCGAATAATGAGTCTGCTGATTTTGCCCGCGCTCCATGAACACAGCAATTTCATGGGGCCGATTGTCCCCTTGGGAGGGGGCGGACAATCCTTGACATCCATTGCAATATGGTTGCCACCTGAGGTGAAAATCCTGTCCGCCTCGATCGATCATAAGCGATGGTTACGATGAGCCAATCTAACGATGTTAAAGGGATGCCCCTGAAGGGGGTGCGCGTCCTTGAGCTAGGTTCCTTGATAGCGGGGCCTTACGCAAGTGCGCTACTCGCCCAGTTCGGAGCCGAGGTTATCAAGGTGGAACCGCCGCAACATGGCGATCCTTTGCGAAAGTGGCGCAAGTTGCACGATGGTACGTCGCTTTGGTGGTACACACAAAGTCGCAACAAGAAGTCCCTCACTCTCGATCTAAAGAAGGAAGAAGCGCAAGAGATCGTGCGCCGGATCGCGCAGGATGTCGATATCGTGATCGAGAATTTTCGCCCCGGCACGCTTGAAAAGTGGGGCCTGGGCTGGGCACATCTCTCTGCGCTTAACCCGAAACTCGTGATGGTGCGAATTTCAGGATACGGACAGTCCGGGCCGTACAGCCAGCGCCCTGGATTTGCTGCCATCGCGGAGTGCATGGGGGGGCTGCGGCATGTGACAGGATTCCCGGATCGTCCGCCGGTGCGCGCGGGCGTCAGTCTCGGAGACACGCTCGCTTCCTTATATGGCGCAATCGGCGCACTGTTGGCGATGCATCACGTGAAGGTTAATCACGACGTTGGGCAGTTCATCGACGTGGCGCTTTACGAGGCGGTTTTCGCTACGATGGAGAGCCTGATCCCTGAGTATGCCGCCTTCGGTCACGTGCGGGAGCGTACGGGCTCCGCTCTGCCGGGCATCTCGCCGTCTAACACCTACCGGTGCGCGGATGGACAATACGTCGTGATTGCTGGGAACGGCGATGCTATCTTCAAGCGTCTGATGAACGCGTTGGGACGGCAAGATCTGGCCGAAGATTCAGAGCTCGCTCGAAATGATGGGCGCGTGAAACACAATGACAAATTGGATTCAGCAATTTCGCAATGGACCATCGAGCGATCGCTCAATGAAGTCTTGTCGATACTGGAGACCGCAGATGTTCCCTGTGGCCGCGTCTACTCGGCTGCTGACATTGCTGAAGACCCGCATTACGCCGCTCGAGAAATGATTCAGACTCATCAGTTGCCAGATGGTCAGCCAATCAAGCTACCAGGAATCGTGCCGAAGCTAAGCAGTACGCCCGGGCGTACTCAATGGATAGGCCCAGATCTTGGAGCTAACACCGACGAAATACTAACGTCGATCGGAATCGGTGCGGAAGAGATCAAGCGTCTACGAGCAAATGGTGTGGTCTAGGGAAATGGCGGCCATGACAATCGCAAACGGGCGACGCGTGTACATTCAAGAGGTGTCGGTTCGAGATGGGTTCCAAATCGAGCCGACATTCATTCCCACCACAGACAAGGTGTCGCTGATCAATTCACTCAGTCGATCCGGTCTTACCAAGATCGAGGTAACGTCGTTCACCTCTCCCAAGGCCATTCCGGCATTGGCCGACGCAGAAGCCGTCATGCAGCAAATCGAACGCGTGCCGGGGGTCGAATACGCCGCTCTAGTGCCCAACGTCCGCGGCGCCGAGCGTGCACTAAGCTGTGATGTGGACGAGCTGAACTTGGTGATGTCGGCGAGTGCAACTCACAATCTGGCTAATCTGCGCCTCCAGCCCGAACAGTCGCTGGCACAGTTTGCGGAGATAGTGCGGCTTACCCAAGGCCGTGCTCACATCAATGCATCGCTGTCCACGGCCTTCGGTTGCCCCTTTGAAGGCGATTTGCCTGACGATGTGGTGTTGGATCTCGTAGATCGTGTTGTAGATATGGGGATCGACCGGATAACCCTGTGCGACACGACAGGCATGGCTCATCCAGTACAAGTATCCCGCCTATGTGGTGCAGTGCGTCAGCGATGGCCAGCCCTCGGATTGACAGCTCACTTTCACAACACACGAGCTATGGGACTGCCCAACGTTCTAGCTGCGCTTGAGGTTGGAATCGTGCGGTTTGACTCCGCTCTGGGTGGATTGGGTGGCTGCCCGTTCGCGCCAGGCGCCAGCGGCAATGTTTGTACAGAAGATCTGGTGCACATGCTTCAATCTATGGGCTATGACACACGCGTCGATCTCACGGCATTGTTATCGTTGGCGAACGGGTTGGCACAACTAGTGGGACATGAAGTGCCCGGCCAAGTCATGAAAGCAGGCCCTTCGACACGTCGTTACGAGGTGCCCCCCGGTGTGATGAACCGTGAGCCGCAGTTGCGCTTTGGGGGGACAGCCTCCGCGCGACCGACCCTGCTTGTATAGCCCCGGAGGCCCAAACATGACTCCACTGACACTCGTCGAAAAACTTTGGCGCAGTCACCTCGTGCAGCAGACGTCAGACGGCCAATCTCTGATTTATGTCGACAGACATCTCGTCTACGAGGTCACAAGCCCACAGGCATTTGAAGGACTGCGTCTATTCGATCGAAAGCCGTGGCGATCAGAGACGGTTCTGGCGACCGCAGATCACAATGTACCGACGACATCTCGTGATAGAGGGGTGACCGATCCTCTTTCCCGAGAGCAAATTGACCAACTGGGACGCAATTGCGAGGATTTTGAGATTCTTCAGTTCAAGTTGAATGATCGCCGTCAAGGCATCATTCACGTGATCGGCCCTGAGCAAGGCGCAACGCTACCAGGTATGACTGTGGTGGCGGGAGACTCTCATACCAGCACTCATGGCGCATTTGGCGCTTTGGCTTTCGGTGTGGGCACCTCCGAAGTCGAGCATGTTCTTGCCACGCAATGCCTGTCGATGCATCGGATGAAGTCGATGTTGATCCGCGTAGACGGGCAGTTGCACCCTAGCGTGACGGCCAAGGACTTGATCTTGCATATTATCGGTTCTCTGGGGACAGCAGGTGCTACGGGCTACGCCATCGAATTCGCAGGCACAACCATTCAGGCCTTGTCCATGGAGGGCCGCATGACTCTTTGCAACATGGCCATCGAGGCCGGCGGAAGAGTCGGTTTGATAGGAGTGGACCAGACTACCATCGACTACCTGGAGGGCAGGCCGTTTGTTCCTTCCGGTGCCCAATGGGACGATGCGGTGGCCTACTGGAGAACGCTGGTCAGTGACAGCGGTGCCGTCTTTGACTGTCAATTGCAGTTTGACGCCAGCTTGATTCGGCCGATGGTCACGTGGGGAACCTCACCTGAGATGGTGGCACCCGTTAGCGCCTCAGTTCCGGATCCCGCTCGTGAAGAGGCTCCCGTACGCCGGCGCGCCATGGAGCAGGCGCTCGCATACATGGGGCTAGTTCCTGGCACCCCACTCGTCAGTCTGCGCCCGGACAAGGTGTTTATTGGTTCCTGCACTAATTCTCGAATTGAGGACTTACGTTCCGCAGCTGCCCAGCTGAAAGGACGGCGGATTGCTCCGAACATCAAGCTTGCGCTTGCAGTCCCAGGTTCCGGACTGGTCAAGGCTCAGGCAGAGGAAGAAGGGTTGCATCAAATCTTCATCGATGCGGGATTTGAATGGCGTGAGGCTGGGTGTTCCATGTGTCTCGGCATGAATGGCGACAGGCTTGGCCCTGGTGAGCGATGTGCATCTACCTCCAACCGTAATTTCGAAGGGCGGCAGGGAGCTGGGGGACGCAGCCATCTTATGAGTCCTGCCATGGCAGCAGCGGCAGCAGTTGCCGGTCACTTCGTGGACCTGACGGAAGGGGCGTTTTGATGGAAAAGTTCACTGCCATCCATGGTTTGGTCGTTCCTATAGATCGCGCCAACGTCGATACTGACGCCATTATTCCGAAGCAGTTCATGAAGTCGATTCGTCGAACAGGGTTCGGTCCAAACCTATTCGACGAGTGGCGCTATCGGGATCGTGGAGAACCCGGTCAAGACGTTACGGGACGACCAAAGAACGCTGACTTCGCGCTCAATGAGCCTCGCTACCAAGGGGCCAACGTCTTGCTAACGCGCGAGAACTTCGGCTGCGGTTCCAGTCGGGAGCACGCTGCATGGGCTCTCCGCGATTGGGGTATCCGAGCCCTCATAGCGCCCAGCTTTGCGGATATTTTCATGGGCAACTGCTATAAAAATGGCATGTTGCCGATTACGCTAGATGCTACGCTGGTCGACAGGCTGTTCGCTGCTGTATCAGTTAGGCCAGGATACGCGATCGATATCGACTTACTTTCGCAATCGTTAGCGTGTCCCGACGGCCAGATCATCCACTTTGAGCTGGACCCCTACAGGAAGCAGTGTCTTCTAGACGGCGCCGACGACATAGCCTTGACCTTGCGAAATGCTGAAGCAATACGCGATTATGAGGAACACCGCCGCAAAATCGAACCTTGGATTTTTGAACGGCCACCTACTTGGCGATAGATCTTATCAACGGAGTAAAAAACCGAAATCAGAGCTGGATACTGCGCCAGATACCTTGATGACATCTTCGAGCCACGCCTGCGCGGCCGGCGCCTGAAGATCGTGGACGGTCGAGCGAGCGCCCATTTGCGCCCCACCGGGGATGAGTGGCGACGAGTTTCGTGCTGATAGAACAAATGCACCGCCGTGTCGGTCGCCTTTGCCCTCAGCTTCTTGCCAGTCAGGGAACTGTCCCGAGTAGCGTGCCTTGTTGATACCGGATGTAAGCGTCACGTTGACTGAGGACCACGCTACGAGCAACGGAAGACATCGGGGAGCGCGGTTGGCAGCGGCTTCTAGCCAGCAAAACGCGCCAGTGGCTGTTCGCGTTTGGTGCGTGTTCTTTTTCATGCCCCATCTTAACCGGCACCCGGCTCAACTTGACATTGCCTCATCGGCCTTCGCCACCGTCGGGTTGGCCAATACGCCGCACACGCGTATAGCAATCAGTCTTTTCATGAGTTTTCCTGTCAGGTAGCGAGAAGGCGCAGCGCAGCCAGGGCACCGAAGGTGAGCGCCAACGAGCCAAACATCGCGCAAACGGTCCATATGGCCCCCTGTGGCTGAATTTTCGGTCGGCGTAAACACCGTACGTCGCGGTATGGTGTGCCACTGTCTTCTTAGCTCTCCCTATCCGAACGCTCTCATTTCGGCGGACATATAAGTGGCGTCTATGGTTCGTCTGTTTGCCCACCAGGCGGCTTGGATCGAAGCTCCCGCTGGTTCAGCGCAAGAAGTCCATGTGTAGACGGAAGCCGCTTAGCCGAGGATTTCGTGTGCAGCGACCTGGTCGAAGACCACCCGTCAGCTTGTCGGAGGTGCTTTGACAGGATCGATCCTTACGACTGCCGGCCCTCTAGTCGCGTGCGGGTCGCTGAAGCGGTCGCTAAGCAGCGCGATAAAGCCGGAGAGTAGGAAGATAGCGGCGGTCACGAACCAGCAGAGGCGGTAGCTCCCAGTTGCATCAATAATCCAGCCGGTCGCGATCGGACCAGAAAAGCCCCCGACCAGACCAACGGAGTTGACCAGCGCTATGCCGGCCGCCGCCGCGGCCCCATTGAAGAATCTGGGAAGAAGATTGAAATAAAGCGGCATGGCCGACATGAAGCCGGTCGCGATGAAGCACATGCCTACCATGGTCGTAAGGGGGCCTTGCGCGAACGCCGAGATCAGACTTCCGGCACTTCCGATAGCAGCGGCCAGCATAATGAACAGTCCGGTTTTTTGGAATTTGTCGGCGAAATGAGCTATCGCCAGCATAGAGACGAGGGATACGACGAAGGGGGTTGCGTTGAGGGCGATCACGGTGCCGGGAGCAAATCCTATTCCGAATGAGGATTGAAATGCCTTGACCAGGGACGGCAGGAAAAACGTGAGTGCGTACGCGCTGTACGCGAGGCCGAAGTAGCCGAGGCCCAGTACCCAAGCTCGATAATCCTTTAACGCATCGGTGAACCGATGGCCACTGGACCGGTGGCCTTGCCGCTCCACATCGCTCTCTTCAATCAAGTGTTTCTTCTCATCCGAAGTTAGCCAGCGGGCGTCACGTGGATGATCGGGTAGTCGTTTAAGAACGAGGATTGCGCACACAACGGCGAGCATGCCCGTAACGAAAAACAACACACGCCACCCCGCAAGAGAACCGGTTCCCGTTGAGACCAGGATCTGAGCCACCGGGGCTCCCAGTATGCTCGCAATCGGTGTAGACGCGAGGAATAGCGTGATAGCTGCACCGCGGTTCCTTGCGGGCACCCATAGCGCAAGATAGGCGATAATCGCCGGAGCGAATCCGGCTTCCGCCACGCCAAGCAGAAAACGCAACCCGATGAGGGTATCGGCGTTTGGCGCGAACGCCATCAGCGCTTGGACGACTCCCCACGTCGCCATGATTCGCGCGATCCAACGACGGGCGCCAAACTTGAGCAGCATGGCCTGGCTCGGGATCTCAAAGAGAATATAGCCGAGGAAGAAGATTCCTGCCGCGGTTCCGAACAGCTTAGCGGACAGGCCGAGGTCCGCGCTCATCCCATTCGGCCCCGCATACGAGATGCTGATTCGATCAAGGTAGGCGACAAACATCAAGGCCATAAGGAAAGGAATAAGACGGCGGAACACCTTATCCTTTGATCTCTCCGAAACCTTCTGCTGGTAATCGCTCATGTTTCTCCTCCTTGATTCGCTATTGTTCTATCTCTGCGGATCGGGTGAGGAGTCGGCTCTGGGCCGCTCATCGTGCTCCGCATCGGACTCGGCTGGTCAGGCCCAGCGGTTTGAAAGTTTTCCTGAGGGTGCTGATCTGGCCTGCAGGAAACGCTCCTCCGCTTTCAGGCATTAGGTCACCTGATACTCCGTTCGATTGATACTGCTTGCATCCGTCGATTTGTTGATACTCTTGAGCACCTTAGCCTAGGCTACGAGTGGCGGTATCAAGGCCCTACTCGCCCGAGTAAGATCGGACGGAGAGTGACAGGTCAATGGCAAGCCAATCGGCTTTCGATAAATAGTCCATCGCCACCGGCAGTACATAGCTCTGTTCGACCTGGATGCGACCGTGGTGAATTTCTCGGCAGCTCTTTATTGCGGCATCGAAGCTCGAACCGTGCCGCATACCCGTCGACTCACAAACCTCGAGTGCGTCTATGAGCGCGCGCACCAACAATACGCCTTGGTTATGTTCACGCCGCAACCGGTCTAGCACCGGCTGCATCGCAGGACACCGGTGGGCGATCAATAAAGACACTATCCCGTTTCGGGTGGCATAGTGTTCGCGCCTCAGCATGTCTTTCAACTGCAGGAGACGCTCACGGAGCACCTGGAAATCGGGTCGTGCCTCCGGCGAACTGGCATCCTCTGACGCCTGAGATAAAAGTTGCAGCGCCTTTTGGATCAACCGATGCTTTTGCTTGATATGCTTGACTGCACTCGGCTCGCTGGACATGTCGAAAAATTATTGCTGGAGCTCAAGACGATTCGAGCTGGAACGCACCCGACCTTTTCCCGCCCGCCCCGTTACACGATGACGGCAAAGATAACCATGACATCGAGCACCTAGCGGTGATTCACGCAATGCCGGCGGTCTCGCCGCCATCGCACAGGTATTCGCCGCCTGTGCAAAAGGAACTCTCATCAGAAGCGAGAAAAAGGGCTAAGTTTGCGATGTCCTGGGGTAGGCCGACACGCCCCATGGGCAACGCCTCCCCGCGAAGCTGCAGCTTCTCTGAACCGTAGGCCTCCCGTGTCATAGGCGTATCGATAACGCCCGGAATGATCGAATTGACCCGGATTTTATGGGGCGCGAACTCGAGCGCAGCAGACCGACTCAGGCCGCGCACGGCCCACTTGCTTGACGCATAGGCTGACAGGCGTGCGCGCCCTGTCAGTGCAGCAATTGACGAAATATTGATGATCGATCCACCATGGGCCCTCAACGCGGGGAGCACCGTTCTCATCCCTAGAAAGATCCCTCCGAGGTTGATACGCATGACACGATCAAAATCCGCCAAGCTCGTTTCTTCGATCGGTGAAAAATGACTGATCGCGGCGTTGTTCACTAGAACGTCGAGCCGGCCGAAGCGCCCCAGCGTCTTTTCAACTGCTGCTTTCCAACCCGCCTCATCGCCGACATCCAGCCGCACGTAATCGCAATTACTGATCTGGCCGGCCACGACGCGAGCCTCGTCTTCACGCACATCAGCGATCATCACCCGAGCTCCGTGCTCCGAAAATAAGCGTGCTTCGGCTGCACCTTGCCCCTTGGCACCCCCGGTAATCAGCGCCACTTTACCGTCAAGATCAAACATCTGTATTCCTAGGTCAGTTTAAGCTGCCCGGTTCAGTGATACCCGGGGCCTATTGATCCACGTTGCAGTTGAGCCATTGACCCCTGCTCGCGGTGTGTCGATCAGGCTGCTTTTGCGCGACACGGTGAAGCGCAGCCTATGGTTGTCTTGGGTGCCGCTACATCGATAGAGTGAGCGCCAAGAGGTAGCTGTATCGTACGAATTTGACGTTTGCGTCGCAGTCCCCTAGGCAGGGGACAGGTGACGCAGAACATGCAGCTTTCTCCATCAAAGCGTCAGTCCTGCAATAATGTGGAGATGGCATAGTCATTGATTAGACGCTCAGTACGACATGAGCGTCTCGATGTCCACTAATACTGTCCAGCGAATGAGGCTACCTTCAGACGCCTTTTTAATGGTTTTTTCGCAGCAAGTTGGTGGGGCGAAACAGAGGCGATGTCTTACGTGTTGCTTATGCAGCCAACGCTTAGAATTGCCGAGTTGCAGACCGCGCGTTGCTATGGCGGCACCTCATCCGCCCTTTTATGGTCATGTGCATGACTTCGATGCCACCGAGCAATATGCGGTCGCAACGAAAATTCTTGAATCCCAGCGTGGGACGAATGCGACGCTTGATAGCCCGATGGTTCTGCTTGACGACGTTGGTCATATACTTGGTCTGATGAATCTTGATTGACCTTTCTCGTCCGGCACTGATCGCATGCAGCGCGCGAGATTGGCGCCGTTTTTGCTGATCGTCACCGTCTCCGGGACGCCGTTTCGATCGATGGCCTTCTCGAAAAACGCCGGGCGGCCACCTCGTGCCGCTTGGCTCGCAACCGTATCGCCCACTTTGTCAACAGCCCGGTACAAGTTCTTCCATTAACCGTTGACCTTGGCGTAGGTTTCGTCCATTCGCCAGTTTCTAGCGACTGCGCGTTTGTGTCGCCGAAGCGTCTTTTCCAGCGCGGGCAGAAGTTTGATGGCGCGGCGATGCACGGTCGAATGATCGACCGAAACGTCCCACTCGGCCATCATCCTTCGGATGACGCAGGTTCAGCGGATCGGCCATGCGCCAGCGCACACAATTCATCATCACATCCAGTGGAGATGTGCAGCCGTTTGAGCACCTTGTCCATACCCGCATCAGACTCGTCATCGTCGATCAAGTTTTTCGTTTTCCCGGCGCTACGACAGCAGATCGTCTTAACGCGACAGAGCCATTTTAAGCGACGTCTTTTTTCTCGAACCCTGGGCGAGGAATGAGGCTCAACCAAGCCTGACTCAGCCCACCGTCCACAAGAATATCCTGGCCGCTGATGTAGCCGGAACGTTGGCTCGCAAAGAACAAAACCGCTTCGGCGATATCCAGGGGAGTGCTGATTCGGTGCGCGGGTACGATTTCCTCACGGCGTTGGCACACTGCGGGATCCAAGTAAATAGACTCCGTCATCGGAGTCCGAACCATTGCCGGGCAGACCAGATTGCTACGGATCTGGTGTCCGCCTAACTCTGCCGCCAGCAATCGAGACAGCATCGCCACGCCCGCTTTGCTAACGCTGTAAGCTCCACTGTATGGCTGCGGCTCGTGGCCCGACAACGATCCGATATGCACCATACTTCCACAGCCCACCTGGATCATATGCCGTCCAAAGGCCTGGGCACATAGCAGGTAACCAGTGACGTTCACGGCCATCAACTGGTTCCAGCGATCCAGTTGCACATCCATTAGTGAGTCGGGGTAAATAGTTGCAGCATTGTTCACTAGAACCTCGCATGGACCCAGTCGGTCAGCGATGATGTCGGCGGTCGACCGCACATCCGTGGCATTCGTCACATCGCACTGGAATCCTTGCGCCTTCAAGTCCAAATCGGCCAGTGCTTGCACCATAGCCGCCGTGCCGCGCCCGTCGCGATCTAGCAGCGCGACCTTGGCGCCAGCTAACGCCAGTTGCCTCCCAATCTCAAAGCCAATGGCGCCCGCGGCTCCGGTCACTACGCATACGCGATCCTGCAAGCCCAGCCAGTGATAGTTCTCGACATTCATTTTTGTACCAATCCTTATGAATTCCGGCAAGGCGCTTCCCCACGCCGGCCAACAACGACTTAGCCCGATGCTCACGCGGGAGTGATGCGCAGAGGGAGGGTGTCCAGCGTTCGCAACGTATTTACCAGCCGGTAGGTGATGTCGCCCGTGATTTCAAGGCGTTTTGTACGGCGCACGATGGCCCCGATGATCGCTTCGGCCTCCATTCGTGCAATCATCTGTCCAATGCACATGTGGGCCCCTACGCCGAACGCACGGTGCTGTCCCATCACCGCTCGCTTGACATCGAACTTGTCTGGGTCATTCCATTTGCGCGGATCGCGATTGGCAGCGCCCGCGTAATATCCGACCTTCGTGTCCGCCTCAAGGCTGTAGCCGCTGAGTTCGACCGCGCCGACGGTTGTGCGAAAAATCAATTGGGCCGGAGACTCGTGCCTGATGGCCTCTTCGAACGCGTAGCGCACAATCGACGGATCAGCCGCAACGAGATTGAATTGATCAGGGTTCCGAGCAAGCTGATGAAATGCGAATCCGATCCCTGCCATCGTCGTGTCCACGCCTGCCCGGAAAAAGGAGCGTACATGAGCCGCCGCCGTCCCCTTCTCAAAGTCGCCTTCATCCTCGGCTTGGTATATGCGTGCGCCGAATCCGCCCGGGCTCATCTTGTCGCGCTGCAATTGCGCAGCGTACCAATCAAGTATGGGCTCCGCGCGTGCGAGTGCACGCTGCAACCGCTCGTTGTTAGGACCTAGCTGATTGAAGTTGAGTTCGCCGGTAATGACCAATCTCTCCGGTGGTATATCGATGCCCAGCAGACGGGGAAAGACACCAAGGACAAATGCCTCAACGACGTCCCGCACACCGTCAACATCACGCTGGTCAAGCACGCGTTCCGCCACTTGATCCGCATGCATCTCGAACTCATCACGCCACTGCCTGATGACCACCGGCGAAAGCACTTTCTGCAGCGCCGCCCTTACGCTCGTGTGCTCGGGGGGATCGATTTCAGAGATGGGGCTTTTCGCACGCCAAGCACCAGGCTTGCGTATATCGCTTAGGCCGATTCCGCCTTCTACCGTAAAACGGGTATGGTCCGTCGCGACAATGCCTACTTCCTCGTAGCGACCGACCGCATAGTAGCCATGAGGCTTGATGTAAGCCACGGGGCCAACTTCCCGCAGCATTTCAAAAAATGGGTACGGGTCGGCGAGGACCTCGTCGGAGAACGGATCGATGTCCAGCACCGGACACGTCTTAAGCCCATTTGAGAGTTGATCAATCGTCGGCATAACGTTTGGGAGGGGAAGAAGTAGACCCTACTGTCGACCGTTCACACTGACTAGTCCATCCCCTTGACGGGGGACAAGCTTTCGCAAGCAACCGAGGGCCGCATACACTAGACGACGGCCCCCCTTGCCTATGCCACTGCCGGTACTTTCAGGCACCTACAGCGCGCACATGCACTTATCCGGGCGCCGAAAGAACGCGTATCCAACACGAGCAACACCGTCCCGCACCGATGCCGGCGGATTTGCAAGACGTGCGCGCCCCCGGCGACTCGACTGCTTCAGGTCGATGGCGCTGTTGCAGGCGGCTTCCAGTCGCTGTTGCCGTAGTCTTTGGCCAGTCGCAAGAAGCCCAGGAAGGTACGATCGGCTTGCTACGGATGCTGACGTCTGTGCGCGGGCCAATCGTGGCGGCCTCGCTCCGCTGACGCTGCAAGCCCCAACCGATGAAGGCCTGATGATCGGCCGGCATATGTTCTTCGAAGGCAGTTCGCCGGGAACCGCACGGTTCCTTGGATGCCTTGGCGTTCGGGCCCACGAACAGCGCGCCGATCGCCAAGTCCGCTTCGGCAAGACCGAAGAAGCGTTGCTTGCAACCGGCGAGAATCCATCGCTGCGCCAGGAGCACTCCCTGTTAGACCTTGGCCCTGTCCTTCGGTTTTTTTACTATGATTCGGAACGACTCTTACGGAAAAAGCGAAGCCATCGCGCCGTAGACGCGATTTACGATGAGTTCGTTAGAAGCTCGGTTTGTGGACGCCCCGCTCCCGTTTGTCCGGTACGACGCTTTCGGTACATCCGCCGATGAATTCGAACCTGCGCACATGCGAGCGTATCCGGTCAGGCAACTCCTGCGTCCAACTCGCTTTGGCGTATTCGTAATCCGATGCTCCGAGAACAACAACAAGCAGTTCGGATCGCGGATCTCGCCGCTCTGCGCGTCGGTGACGGCGACCCTGTCGAGGGAGTAGTCGACCAACGGCTTCTCTCCGGGCGCGCGCCCCTAGTGCAAAGTCAGAGGCAATGCACTCGCACGCCCGTTGTCGAGGGCGCAGAACAACGTGTGCCGCAGCCGTTGCGATGTTCGGCCGCCAGCTCGTTCCACGAGCATGTTGAGCATAACACTCCTGTGCGACAACTCGCGCCGCACAGTGGGCCAAGCGGGTTTGGGGCGTAGCGTCTCGCCCCGGTGCCGGCAGGCACAGCACCGCTTCGAGTTCGCCGGCCAGAGCGGCGTAGCCAATTGGTAACTGAGTCCATCGCGTTGCATGCGACAAACGTATTGCCGACGGTGGTCAGCGAGGCCTCAAGCGCACGGGCGATCTTTCGATATTTGAGACTGGCGTGAGGTGACGCAGCCGCTGCGCGTTAGGGCGATATCTCCAAACCGTCCTGGTCACCGCTCCGGGTCCAATGCGACGCAGTTCCTTGCACGGTGGCGAGCCGCGTCCCCACACAGAGGGACAGCAACTTAACGCCAACTAAATTAGTTTGTGCGTGTCGTCGGCAAACTATCGATCCCAAGGTTGCGATCCTATGACAAGTGAGACTTTCGGAAGACGTGAAACCGATCTGTGCGGCGCCCGTTACCTTCGCCACAGAATGTTGACGACCCGAACTAACGCGCGGAAGTGCCTGCGCAGTGCAACGAAGCATCCTATTCAATAAACCGAAATAATAGCCGGGCGCCTTCCGACCCACAATTTACCTGCCTCCCGGGAGTCAACGACAGATGAGCGAATGTTGGCTCTCCGCTTTGCTGCGGAGCGCCGAAATTCCATCTTACGAAGCTTCCGTCCTTCGACGGCTGAACCTTATACATATGGAGCCACTGCGGCAGCCGTGTCAAGTTTCGATGCGGCATATCTGATACGACATGCGGCCGATCTGCGGTTGGAACCGCTAGTACGCGCGCCGTTGCAACGTACCCATACGTTTGCCGAATGAGTGGCCACCGTGGTCTTGGCACGTGCACACCTGGTAGGCCTTTAACGAATAGCTCTTCCATTTACAACAAAATCGCCGGTTCGACCGGCACACGGAGACGAAGATGAAACGACCGCTGGCCTTAAGCGTGGCGATTGCCATTGCACCCATCACCTCTGCTTACGCTCAAAGCAGTGTCACCTTGTACGGAATCCTTGATCTGGGCGTCAATTACGTTAGCAACGCCCAGTTTACTTCGCCGGGCTCACCTCGGGGGCGCGATGGCGGCCACGCGTACACAATGAGCAGTAGCGTGTTGCAAGGCTCGCGTTGGGGTCTCACCGGCGCCGAAGATCTTGGCGGCGGCTATAAAGCGATTTTCAAGATTGAGCGTGGTTTCGACGTAACAAACGGCCGACTTCAACAAGGTGGCACGATGTTTGGAAGACAGGCTTTTGTCGGTATTTCAACTCCCATTGGTCGTATCACTCTAGGGCGGCAGTACGATGCAACCTACGATGTGATCGCTCCCCTCGGAGGCGATTTTGCCCACGGAGGATTCGCTCTTCACCCCGGAGACATTGCTAACGCTAACGGGACATATCGTATCAACAATGCCATAAAGTTCACCAGCAACCGGTATGACGGTTTTCAAGTGATCGGAATGTACGCTCTCGGTGGCGTAGCAGGGCACTTCAAGCGAAACAGCATCTACTCAGTTGGCGCATCTTATAGCATAAGCTCAGTCGATCTGGCTGTTGGCTACCTGCGAGCTGACAATCCGAATCAGTCTCTTTACGGCAACATGACGAATAGTTCGCCGACCGCGAATAACCTAACCGCTTTCACGGGCGTGCAAGGAAACCCCATAATTGGCGGTTTCGCATCCGCAACGACATTTCAAGCCGTTGACGCCGCCGCTCAATATGCGTTCGGCAGTGCACTTTTATGCATTAACTATTCGAACATCGGCTTTAAAGACTTAAACAATCCCGCGTCTGGCACGTTGTCCATGACCAATCCCCTAAGTTATCGAGGCACTGCGACTTTCAATAACTATGCAGTATATGGAGTCTATACTGTTACGCCTTCTGTCAGTCTTAGCGCCGCATATGATTTCCTGACAGGAGGGAGTGTGGACGGAAAGCCAAGGGCCCGATATCAACTGTTCAGTCTAGGCGCTGACTACTTCCTTTCAAAGCGAAGTGACATTTATGTTACGGGCTCGTTTATGAAAGCAGCTGGGACAGACTCGACAGGCCAACCGGCTGTGGCGTTCGTTTTCACGAACACACCGTCGAACACCCATAACCAACTAGCTCTTCGGATCGGCCTCAGGCACAAATTCTGAATGCGTCGGAGGATCGGTGATCTGGCGGTGCGAATTCCACTCGGGTGAAGAAACGGCGAACCCCATAGGCACCGAGCCGTGCACAGATGGGCATTGTAGAACGAAGAGAATTTTATCTAACACGCGCCGGTGGTCCAAACGTTTCAGACTCCTCGAGGACACCGGCATTCCGAGATTGGTCATTCTTTTTGGTGGGAAGACACCGATCCTCGCCTCAGTTTTCCGCTGGGACAGAGAGGCGAACGCGCAAAATCAGGCAGGTGGTAAGTGGAATATCCGGGGCCTGAGCCAGCGATAATGCTGGCGAAGGAACCGGGCAAATGACGAAACGAACGCGACGCACGCACTCAACGGCGCTCAAAGCGAAAGTGGCCCTGGCGGCTGACAAGGGCGAGCGCACGCTGGCCGAACTGGTGCAGCAATTCGATGTGCACCCGAACCAGATCAAGGAATGGAAACGGCAATTGCAGGAGCGCGCGGCCGACTTGTTCCGCGCGGCCGGCCCGGTGTCGAGCGAACCACCGGTGGACGTGAAGACCTTGCATGCGAAGATCCGCCAACTCAGCCTGGAAGATCATTTTTTAAGCGGCACGCTCACCAAAGCGGGATCGCTGAGCGCAAAGCGATCACGGACGCTGGCGCGCCTGCTGCGCCGGGAAGCCCACGAGGTCGGCCGCCGCCGCGTGCGCACGTTCATGAAGCGCATGGGCGTGGACGTCCCACTTAAAAATCTCAGAGGACTGTCCGAACAAACGCGGCCACCTCTCTCGACCGGCTGCTGCACCACGCTCACATTGTTCAAATCAGCGGCAAAAGCTACCGGCTCACGGACAAGCGAAAGATCGGCCAAGCGGCGACACGCACAGCCGCGAAAGGGGCTGCGCAACACAAGGACCTCGGGGTAGATTTACTTCGGCGGCTCGACGTTCGCCGGTCAGAGCTCAGTCGGCGTTGACAATTTCATCAAGGCTGATTAGTTTAAGTCGCGCGTAGTACGCATATGCATTTTCTGTTCAGCCAAACCTAGTCTATCTATTCAATCAGATGACGTTCAGCTAACCAATTGCGAATTAGCTGGTTTGCCTGACTTAGCAACTCGGGTTGCCCAGCGTAGTAATGGGTTGCGCCTTCTACGACACGCATTGTTTTATCCGGACTAGCAGCAGCATTAAACACCATCTGAGTGTGCGGCTTAGGTACCGCGTCGTCTGCGGTGTTCTCGATGACCAGCAACGGAGCAGATATTCGGGCAGCGCAACTGACCCCATCCGCACGTGAATCTTCAATCGACCATTGCGAGAGCCACGATCGTAGCGTGCAGAATCGCGCGAGTCCAACGGGACCAGTGTTCACCGTTTCTGGGTTCCCAAGATAGCACCAGCGCGGCTTCCGGTCGTTAGGGTCGAGCGTCGGATCCAGGAAGCGCGGGTCCGCCAACGTGCGATGCACGACAAAACCACGCTCAATTTCGCCGGTGTTACGGCGTTTCAGTTCCTGGAGCGTGTCTTTAACGCGCGATGTAATTCGGTGCATGCGCCTCAGTTGAGCATTTCGGTACGCAGAAATGAAATCGGGCGAATACCTCGGCTGGTTGGGATTACGAGGATCATAGATATCGAAATTTATGTCTCGGCTATCCGGGTTCGTCTCGTCTTCAACCGATGGGTCCAGCATATCGAGAAGAAGTTGGGCTCGAGAAATGTGAGCGGCCTGGAAGATAACTGCGTCTGCCGGAAGAAGGTTAGCGTTTTTCAAATCCACTGGATCTCCTGCCGGCGTTTGCGTGACCGAAGGATCTTCAGCCTCTGCTTGGTAGAAGAGGGCCAATGAGCCCCCACCACTCCAGCCCGCAAGTACTATTTTCTCGTATCCCAAGACCTCCTTCGCATGACGAACGTATGCACCCAGATCAAGGACGACTTTTTCCATAATCAGAGCAGCATCGTTTTTAACATAACGACTGGCTGCACAAAGCACATGTGCACCACGTTGCACCGCAGCACGCGGAACTGGGAGGAGCTGCAGCGTCGATGTGGGGTGCATGTAGATCAAAAGCGTTTTGGAGGCCTCGCCCTTGGGCCGCATCAAAATACCTTCGAGATTTACCGCTCCTTGGTTTCCTGAGAACCCGTACGTTTCGGTGAAGGTGGAAGTATCCCTATATTGGATGTGCAGCCACTGGGTATCGATCTCGAAGGTTCTGTCCGCGCTCATCGTCTTTTTCCGTGGGGGTTGGGGGGAGGTCGTGAAAACCTCTCGTTCCTATAAGATTAAATTCGTAGGTGGCGAAATGCAGCCCCCCCCCAAGGGGACAGCTTTCTTACTGCTTAGCCAGTCAGTATCGCCGCGAGTAATTGCGCTGCATGAATGCGAGGGACGACCATTTCCTGGACCTACATCTACGACATCAACGTAATTGGCCCAATCAATCAGAAGGGACTGATCTTGCCAATCTACCTCCATTGCCCAGCCGGTGTTCGCCTCGAAATTACGACCGCACTGGACAAGGACTGGAACCGACACACCGAAAAAGGCTACGCCGACCTGGCGCAATGGCTCGAGTGCAAGGAAAAGGCTAAGCGTGAAGGTAAGAACGTATTCAGTGCGCTGATCAAGATGATCAAGGAGGTACGCCGTACGTGTTCCGCCAGCGAAGTACGCGCGGGCAACCGCGGAAGCGGGCGGAGTCAAACGGGGATGATCTTTGGTGGCCGCCGCGCTCAGCTGAGCGCGGCGTAGGCAAGAGCGACCGTAAGCGCCGCAGCTTTAAGTGCTTGCCAGTTCAACAACCCATACTTCGGCAAGCAACGGCTGCACGCACCGATACATTTGTCTCCGCAGTCTTTTGGTATCGATTGCGAGTTCATTGTGTGTTTGAGCCCCTGTGTAGCGTTCAAGCACTGAAATTGTGACTTGGCTGGCCGGCAGATGAACGTTACGACCAAGACAAAACACTGGTTGCGGAGCTTGACGGTGGGAAGACGTTCCATGACCCATCGTAGTGACGAAAAAACACGATGCTAGGCAAAGCATCGGATCGCGACACGCCGATTCGGACGAAGCGCCATTGCTCCCGACTGGTGCGCCCGAATTCGATTACATGCCCTCTGACTGGCGGCGTAATAACAAACCACTTGTCAACAAGCTGGCGTAACGACTTAGGGTGCGTAGACATGACAGATTCCCGTGAATCAGATACCGCGGCCCGACGGACGATGCATGACTTGAGTATAGGTAGCGCAACCTATAAATTCAAGCCGTGTAGGTAAGCGTTCGGGTAAACAAGTATTCGCGGATAACGTCGTCAGCCGCCTAACACTCAGCCGCAACCGGGCGCTTGGTGGACGTTTTCTTCGATTCCACGATTGACACTATTGGTTGTTCTACCTATTGTTGATCTTATGGACACAGGGATAATGACAAACGCCGGTGCCGCATTGTCCCGGCATTATGGGAAGGCCGGCGTAATCAACGGAGCCGGGTTCGGCGTACGACGGAACCAACGGTGAAAGCAAAATGAAACATTTTGAACTCAAGTCGGAATCGATTCGTGCGCCGTTACAGCCAGCGGTTACGTCGCGAAAACGGGGCAGTCGGGAAAGTCGAATCCCCGAAATCATTGAGGTGTCTATCAATGTGTTGGTGGACGTCGGCTATGCGGGCTATGCGATTAACCGCGTAGCGAGCGAAGCAGGCATACGTTTAAGCACACTGCAACATTACTTTCCCAACCGGGATGAACTGCTGCGCTGCACGATCGAAGAGATCTCGAGGCGATATCTCGAGCGCTTTCGCGAGCTTGCAGAGAACCGCAAAGTCACGCCCAAGCGGCGACTAGAAGATATCGCGGAAGACGCCTTCAGGGAATTGGTAAAGCCAGGTCTTCCGGTAGCAATTTTTGAGAGTTGGGTCTTAGCACTGCGTGAACCGTTTGCGAAGGATCTGGTTATTCGATTACGCAGAGAGTACAGAACGATGTTCGCAAGTCTCGTGGGGGAAATTAATCCCGCCTTGACGCTAGAAGAACGGTCTTTACGCGGTGCACTACTGCAATGCAGTTTCGAAGGCCTAGTGACTTTTTTGCGGTGGAATGACGATGATGCTATCAAGCAGGCGTTATTTAAGAATGCGATGAAAGTTGTTTGGACTGGCCTCAGCGAAGCTTCGGAGTAAAGGCGCAGGGTCCTACCTTGGTAGGACCACTGGAAGTGGGCCGGAAGATAACGTCACGAACTGCCGCTGCTTGTTTGCTAGCGTCGCGGTTCAGATGGCGATAGGAGACAAAGATGGAAGTGCTTTTCCGCGAATGCGACGGCGGCAGCCTTGGACGACCTGAGGTGCTTGCCAAAGTAATTGACAGCATTGGAAGCGAACAGTTTGCCTCGACGCTGTTGAGTTTGTTAAATTCGATCAGCGGTGCTGATCACTGCGCGGGATTTCAGTTCGAAAATGACAGCATCCATTCGTTGTTGATAGAGAGTCTTCAGAAAAGTGAGTCGGCGATCACGTACGCTTCTCGTTATTTCAAGGAAGGGTTGTGGCGCAAAGATCCAGCCATCTCGGCGGTGCGTGGCAGGTTGAGCGGCGCAGGCGCGGGCCTGATCCATGCCGATATCAACGACCGGTCGTACGACGAGATCAAAGCTTACATATTTCCCCGCGTGCGTGATCGGATACTCTTGTGCCGACGTCTTGAAAATTCGATTATAGGCGTCAGTGTTGTCTGCACGGACCCCAATCAGTCTTTTAGTGACGACGCTGTTCAACAGCTCGCAGCAGTTTCCAATATTCTCGTTTCGAGCTTGATCAAGCACGTGACCATGTCAGCGTCAAGGTCTGGTGTATCAACTGCGCTGAGCAGTCTTTCCGAGATCGAGCGTTGCCTGATTGCACGAAGCAATCTGCCGCGGCGTGAATCAGAGGTTTGTGCACGCGTCCTCTATGGCGTGTCGTCGCTGGGCATCTCTCTTGATCTTGGCATTGGAGAAGAGAGCGTCAAGACCTACAGAAAGCGTGCATACCAGCGGCTAGGTATCGGCTGCGAACGGGAGTTGCTCCGCTGGTATCTTGCAAATTGGAGTGCATGGGCTAACCCACGGCTTGGTGCCGCTGCCTGAGCTATCATCGGATGTCGATGAGGCTATGGCCCCCAAGCCAGCAATGTATTAACCGATTTTCATGTCCGATCCAAGAAGCGTAGGTCGGCTAGTATTGGGTCAACGACAAAACCGCGCTCGATCTCACCAGTATTGCGGCGCTTTGGCTGATCTACATTTCGCTTATCTATGAGAGATGCCTTCCAGCGGAGAAAATCATTTCGCCGCAGCCAAGGTTTTTTCTGGCGTAACGCACGGGTGCGCTCGAATCGAGGGCGGCTTTTTCCATTATCAAGACCGTGTCATATTTTACGCAACGGCTTGCCGCACAAAGCGCGTATGCGCCCCACTGCACTGTTCCACCCGGAATGGTTAAGAGCTGTACCGTCGATGTGGGACGCATGTAAATCAGAAGTTTCCGCGAGTCTATGCCCTTGGGCCGTAGCAGGATCCCCCAGATCGACGGCGCCCTGCCTCCCGGAGAATCCATAGGTCTCCATGACGACAGACGTGTCCTCAATGGCGATATATACCCATTGTGTTTAATCTGGAAGGTCGTGTCCGGCGTCAAGGCGTCTTTCCGGTGAGTGTTTCCGATGCCTCAAACGAATTTATCGCCCCCAAATTAGCGGGACCGAGCGCACGCCGTACACCGAACCGCTATCGTAGTACGGAATCTCGGATGCAGGGACGCCGAGCGCAAGATTGGGCAGCCGCTTCCAGATCGAATCATGCACCAGTTCCAGCTCGCATTTGCTCAACGCAGCGCCAGTACATCGATGGATACCGCCACCGAAGGCCATGTGGTTCCGTGCATTTTTTCGGGTGAGGTCAAGGCGATCGGCATTGGGGAAAATTGACTCGTCGCGATCGCCAACGCTGTTCAATAAGATGACGCCTTCGCCAGCCTTGATCTGCTGGCCGGCGATCTCCATATCCTCGACGGCTACACGGCGACGGCCAGTGTGCGTGACCGACAGGTATCGGAGCAATTCGTCTACCGCGTTAGTTACGAAAGCTGCATCCCGGTTAGTTCGCAACAATTCGGCTTGGTCTGGATGATGCAATAGCGCGATCGTGCTCAACGCGATCATGTTCGCGGTCGTTTCATGACCCGCGATCAGAATGAAGCGTGCCATCTCGATCACTTCCTTCCGCGACAGCAGGCCCGGCTTAAGCTGCTCTTCGACTAACCGGCTGACTAGATCGTTATCGGGCCTCGCTTGCTTGATATCGATCAGGTGTTCCATGTAGTCGTAGAGCTCTTTCGCAGCACTCGCGGCCTCTTCTGAAGACGCGGTAGTGGAAGTGCAAACGTTGCTTTTTTCGCTGAAGTACTCACGGTCGCCAAACGGAACTCCTAGCATTTCGCAGATGACCATCGTGGGAATGGGAAGTGCAAAATCTTTAACCAGATCAAAGGTTGGTCCGTTGGCGATAATGTTGTCGATTAGAGATTCAATCTTCTGCTTGATCGCCGGGCGCATTTCTTCAACTCGTTTAGTTGAGAAGTCGCGCAACAGCATCTTCTTTTGCACTGCGTGCTCTGCACCATCCATCGTGCGCAGATTCCGGTCCTTGCCGATGGATTGCTTATACGCAGCACTTTTCTCAGGATAGCCGGGGCGAGTCGGATCTGCGCTCAATCGATTGTCATTGAGCGCGGTGCGTACTGTTTCGTATTCTGTGAATACCCATGCATCCACACCATCCCACTGCTTGATGCGCGCGACGCCGCCTTCTGCACGCATCTTCAATAGAGCCGGCGGAGGATCTAAAGGGTGCTCCGGATCGCGTGCGGGCGGGAAGATCGGGAAGTTTTGAATCGGACATTCTGGCGTTTTCATCTTGCGTCTCTCATAGTATTCAGATTAGACAGTCACCCACCTAAGCGCGTTGATCGCCGGTAGCATGGGAGCTCATGCCGTTACTACGGGTACCTGCTCAAAAAGGGTAAGCGTCTCATGGGCAACTATCTCCCACTTGTCGGTAGAATGCTCAGCGAATGCCGGATCGGCGAGCGCGGCCTGCAGTGCATTTGGGTTCGGCAACTCCCAAAGGTCAATAACAGTATTGAGGTCGCCTGAAATACTCGAGAAGCACCCGATCAACTTCCATCCGTGCCTGGCCTGGAGGGGAGCCATGACCGCGAGCCGATTCTTGAAAGCTTGCAGCTTTCCCGGGTGAAGTTTGATCAGAGCGTGAAGAAAAACCATGTGTAGCACTCCTATTACCAGCGACGAACTCGAAAGCGAAGATGGGAAAATCATCCTCTCTATGAAGTTAACCAAATTCAAAAAGATCGGTCAGTCCCTGTCAAAGGTGACCGAGTTCAATTGCACTTTGGTCGCAACTATGTTTCGCGAGCGCACATGCGGTAACTGTGTATATGAGTCGCTGATTCATACTCCCGCAAACTACTTCGGCACAATCTTGAGACGTTACAGGGCCGTGCCGACTACGGGTGGTTTGATGCGCTTCCGCAGTACAGTCGGCCCGCTTCCCCAACCGTTCCTGACGGGTTCCGCGGGCGATTTGAGGCGCACTTTTCGCGTTGCGGGTGCAGGTTGCAATCGTATTGGGCTTTGAACGCCGTTGCGACGGCACACGCTATTCGGCGATGGAGTCGCAGCTCGGCCCGATGCCAATGTATGCGATCTAGCGACATACTTCGTCCGAAGGGCATGACCAGAATGGAAGCGCTGCACCGCTGGGACCGTGCAGCGTGGAAAGCTGCGCTGCTCGACGCCCTATGCACGTGGCAGCATCGCGGCACGCCCCGCCGGGCGTCTCTCGAACCACCGCCAGCGAAAATAGGCGGCGTAGTTTCACCCTACACTTCTTATTCTAGATCGATGCTGTGTGGTTAGCTGCCCGGCCTTCGCTCTAAACGGCCGTCGGCTTTTCCTTTTCTCTCACGCGATATCGCCTTACCTCCACTAAAAGGGGGGCACTTTCCTTAAGTGTCAGTGCCGTGAGGATTGAAGCAACCGCCGACCCAACAACGAGGTATGCAGGCGCTATCTTTACCCCCGTCGACTCAATCAGAAACATAGCAACATACGGAGTGGGTCCTGCAAAAACCGCAATTGCGACGTTATACCCGATATTGAAACCACTAAGCCGACGCGCAGTGTTAAATACCTCAGTCATAGCAGTCAGGGAGGCGACCTGATACGCGGCGAAGATAGCAGCAAGAGTGATGGACGTGATCAGCGAAAGTACGACATTACTCGCCGACAGGATCATGAAGGCTGGAACAGGTACGATCATCAGGAGCAGAAGGCTGGCAAACATCGTGGGCCGCCGCCCAAAATTGTCGGATAAACGCCCGGCATACGGGAGCACGACGATGGCTGCGAGAAGCACGGCAGACATCACCCACTGAGCCGAAATGGCGTCCAGCCTTCCAACCCGATAGAGGTATGTTTGCAGGTACACCATAATTACATATGTCCCAACGGACAAGCAGGCCATTAGTCCAATTACCTGCAAGATAATGCGCCAGTCCTGCTGAAGACTGCTCGAGAGCGGATTGTGCTCTAATGCATCTGCATCCCGCAGTCGTTGGAATTGGGTCGACTCATTCAACTTCGACCGCATCCACAGCGCAATAAATGCCGTGGGTAGTGCAACCAGAAAAGGCACGCGCCATCCCCATGCGTGGAATGCTGAGTTGCCTAAACCGGCTCGCAAGCCGCTAAGGAGAAGCGAGGCAAAGAGCAATCCGACATACGATGTCTGCGGCACGATGCTTATATAGCGACCGCGTTCGTGCGCGGGCGTCGACTCGGCAAGATAGGCCGCCGCCCCACCATATTCGCCGCCGGCAGCGATCCCCTGCACGATGCGCAAAGTCAGAAGCAGAATCGGCGCGAGAATCCCTACCTGACTATAGGTAGGCAATATTCCAATCGCAGCGCTTGACACACCAGTCAGTGTCACAATCACAGTGAGTATGCGCTTGCGCCCCCAACGATCGCCAATGTGCCCGAAAAGAATGCCGCCGAGGGGGCGGAAAAAGTACGCTACTGCAAATACGGCGAAGGCCTGTAACAGATGGACGCCAGAATCATTGCCTGGGAAGAAGGCTCCGCTTAGCTCCGCTGCAACATAGGCATAGACCACAAAGTCATACCACTCGAACGCATTTCCCACCGAGATTGCAACTAGTTGTGCCGGACTCAGTTTCGATGCTGCAGACTGCGATTTCTCCACGACGTCTCCTTGCTCTGCGTTTTTTAGTTAGTCTCTAATACAGATGTCCCTCCTTACAGCCTGACGACCAGCCAGCCACAGCTCACAGATCAAGCACGAGTACGGTACTTCTGGATCCGGAGCAGCAGATGGTCATCTGGTCATTGGCCTCATGCTCGTCTTTGGACAGATACACGTCGCGATGATCGGGCGTCCCTTCCAGCACGCGCGTCACGCACTCTCCGCAGGTCCCTTCGAGACACGAATACGACACCTGGACCTTCTTTTCCAGCAAGGTATCCAGAATCGTCTCTCCCGGCTTGATCTGAAACTCTTTCATGCTTCGGGCCAGCTTCACCGTGAACCCCCCCTCGTTGGCCGGCGCCTCCTTAGCCGAGAAGTATTCCAGGTGAACCGTACCGTCCGGGCGACCCACCGTCGCGGCCTCGAAAGCATCCAGCATCGGCTGCGGACCGCAGCAGTACAGGTGCGTCGACGCCGGCACGCTTTGCGCAAGCGAGCTGATATCTAACATCTGCGCGCCCGGTTCGCCATCGAATACGAACCTGATCTTATTCGCGTACGCTTCGTCCGAGAGATGCTCGATGAACGCCGCGTGTTGACGTGTGCGCGCGCAGTACACCATCTCCCATGAGCGCCCTAGGGACTCGAGGCGCTCTGCCATGCAGAGGATCGGCGTAATGCCAATTCCCCCGGCAATCAGCACGGTATGCGACGCATCCTCGTCCAACGGAAAGTTGTTGTGCGGTGAACCGATATTCAACTTGTCGCCGACCGCCAGCGTGGCGTGCATGTAGCTCGAGCCGCCCCGCCCATTCTGACTGTTTGCCACGCCGATCACATACCGGTCACGCTCTGCCTGCGGATTGCAGAGGGAATAGCTGCGCACCATTCCGTTGGGCAGATGCACGTCAATGTGCGCGCCGGCAGTGAAGCCCGGCAGCGTTCCGCCATCGGCGCGGCGCAACTCAAACACCGAGATATCCGCCGTCTCCCGCCTCACCGAGGCGATCACCACTTCAATAAGATTAGAACTATTCATGATCTGAATCCCACATCAATTACAGTAAAGCCGGTTTGCTAGCACTTTTACCGGGTATAGCGCTGGCGTGTTTCCCGAATCAGCTCACGCAGGGCCGTTGGCACATCGCGACCTTCTCTCTGTGCGGCATCCTTGCAACTCACCCATTGCGCCAGATCCTGGTAGCCTTGCTCAGTGTGACGATTCCACTGTTTGTCCAGCGGCGTCGTGATCTCCAGACGATGTCCGCTGGGGTCGTGAAAATAGATGCTCAGAATCAGTCCTTTATGATCGGTCGGACCAATGACCGGCACGCCATTCACCTTAAGCCACTCGTACCACGCCAACACCTCTTCGCGGTCTCTGGCCTGTAGCGCAATGTGATTGAAGATGTCATAGGCCAGATGGCTCGACTTGGATGGCTCAGGAATGCCCGGCGCCTCAAAGAATGCGATGGTCGACCCATCGGCCATACGGAAAAAAATGTGGAAATACGGAATATCATCGCCGGTCGAGGGAATGCGTTCGTCAAACACCGTACTGGCCAACTCCATGCCCATGATCCGGGTGTAGAAGTCGGCCGTTGCCGCCACGTCGTGAGTGACGTAGGCTGCATGATTCAGCATCTGCGGTGTCAGCCCCGGATTGCGCGGGCGCGGTGAGTCGGGGGACGTCTGATCAGTTGCAAGTGTCTCGGTAGCCATTTGAATGAACCTTTCGTGAGGGTGTGTCCATGGTAGGCAACTCCGCTTCATATGGCTGTCCCCCACGACAGGGACACCAGTACGCGTGCGTCCCTGACTGCCTTGACGGCGCCCTCGGTCGGACTGCAGGTTTGGTTCTTCGATACGGCCGCCGAAGTCGTCCAGGCATTCTCCGATAGAGACAGACCTGCATGAGCGGCCCACGCACAGTTGGTTTGAATGTAAGCAGCGCTACAGCGCAGGACCACATAACCGGATGGAACTCACCACTGAGACTCACCGACCAACGATTGCCTCCCCTAACCCTCACTCCCGGGCAACCTCCAGTCGTTGCTGCTACCGCTGACTTCTACCCCCGTATCATGCTCATATGGGGCCACGCCTGCCGTATTCGATGGTCGTATGTCCTCCAGGTGAGCGGTTACCTCATTTCAATATTTTCTTCCGCATGACTGGCGGATCCACGCTTGCTTTTTCGACGCGCCGGGCAATCGGCCCCGGTAGTGCCGTCACATGCGGCGCATCAAATATTCACCGGTGTCGCGGTGTGCGCGAAAGATCGCGACGAGCTGATGAAATGGCAACAATTGCTCAGCACCCTTCACGGGTTAGACCAGCGGCTTGGGCTTGCTAGCGCCCAACGACCGGGTCGGGATGGCATCGCGGTAGCCATTGCAGATCTGGATGTCGGTCGCCCTCTTGCAGAAGCCGCCGCCCATCCCGACTCCCGCCCGCCGATGGAAATCAAAGTCACTACCATCGCGCCCGGCCCCATCAACAGGCCAATGCTTCAGGAAGCAGTGTCGGCAGGAAGTGGCACTCAAATATATGGGCGTAGCGTCGATACCGGTAGATCGAATCAGTGATCCCGATGAGATCGCCGAGGCGGTTTGCTATCTCGTCTCGTCCGACGCTGCCTTCGTGAGCGGCGCAACCATTGATATCAACGGCGGCATGTATATGCGCTAACAGCACCTCGTAAAATCGGTTCACACGACACGCGCATAGACCCCTGACTCGGGCGTTGAGCGGGGTCGGCAAGAATTCTGGTTTTGCCTCCACTGCGTCGCCCCATGTGAGTGATGGCGACCGGCATGGCGCCGGCCCCTTCGAACAAATCGCGCGGCTACCTGACTCCACCTGTGTCAGTGCCGCGATCGCGGCACAGAGTCGGACCTCGACGTATCGTCTAAGTCTATTGGCCAGTCGTGCCAACGGGTATCGACCGGCGCGCATTGCCCGTCCCAGGAGTAATCTAGCGCTGCCTTCATTTCTTCCGGTGCGTGCGGTAACAGTGAGCATAAGTTTCAGGAAGGCACCTGCACGATGTAAGCGATGTTGCCGGACAGTACCTGTGCCGCCAGTGCCTCCCCGGAGGGACACCCCCGTGAGAAATGAATGTCCCCCTTGGGGGGGGCAGACAACACCTATTTCCGACCCGATCATTGTCACCATGATCTATGAACTCCGCCTATACTCCGTCGCGCCCGGCCGAATGGCCGACGTGAACGATCGATTCGCCCAACATCTCCCGCCGCTGTTCCAGCGTCATGGGGTGAACTGTGTTGGACGATGGACCGCGTTGGCCGGACCAAATGCCCCTCGCTTCGTCTACATGATGGCTTATCGCGACTACGCCCATCGCGAGGAAACCTGGGCGAGCTTCTACCAGGACGATGAATGGTGGAGAATTCGCGCCGCGACCAACGCGGGGCATGAAATGGTGGAGCGACATGATTTGCTCTTCCTCAAGCCAAATGCATTGTGGGGCGCCCCAACGAGACCCGCATCGACGGTAGCAGGGTTGCACGAGTTGGTCATGCAGGAGATCGCGCCCGGACAAAATTCTGTCGCCAACGCGTTCCTGCGAGACACATACTTGCCCTTGCTTCGCGAAGCAGGAGCGCAAGTTCTCGGCCTGTTTGATATGGCCTCGGGACCGGCGATGCAAAAGATGGCATATTTCTTTGCCTGGCCAGATGCGGCCACTTGGCACGCGGGGCGCCATTGGATGGAAAATCACGCCGACATGCGCGCCGTTCTGACATCACAACGTCGAACGACCGGCACCACCTGTTTTCAGCGCAGCGAAGTCAATCTGCTGGAGGTTGCACCCGGCGTCGCGATTCGTTCGGAGTTCGGCCGCGGCAGTGAATAATTGTCGACGCGCCTGCAACCGCAAAAATGGAAGAAGAGCTCGTCGCCCTGCGCGCGCGGGCGCTCAAGGGCATGTCGCGCAGCGATCTCAAAGCAACGCTGCGCTTGCTCGACGCTTTCACGATTGACGCCGCCGGGCGCGCCGAGGAAGGTGGCCCGGACGCGGCATAAAACGAACCGGATGCGCTGGCTAAGACGGTGCCGGCCAGACCCGCGCCCACCGTCCGCAAGTCCGTGCGTTGCGCGCGGCGGCGCTGCCACCCGACGGGACAACGAGTTAAAGGTCAACATGCTGGCTGAACGTCGAGCAAACCAACGGCCAAGTTCTGGGCTACGCACTATCGGCTGTCATAGCTTAGGGTCATCGGGAACGGTAAAAAAGGTAAATCGGGCAGGTGATTTTTAAACCAATTAACTTCCAAGCGGAAGTTTTATGGTTACCTCTACAGAAGAGGTTGGAATAGCCCGGAAAGCCTGTGTGGCGGAAGGCAGCCGGAGTCGAACCGACCTGAGAACGTCTGACGTCCTCAACTGGGTTTGAAGCCCAGCCGCACCACCGGATACGAATGCCTTCCTTCGGTGATTGAACTACGCGTTATTCGATCAGCAGATCGAGCCAACGACTATCCGTGCGCATCAGGTGCAGGCCACGGTGGAAGCGAGTATACCCAACCCGGTCGAAGAATTCCAAAAGCTGGATCGCGCGCTTGCGTCCCAATCCGGTGGCATCACGAAAAGGCGCGGCCCCTACCGTGCCCGCGTTTTTCTGTGCTTCGGTCGCCGCGATGGCAGCCAGTTCGCGGATCATCTCCGGGTGATAAAAGAGATCACGCACGACCTGAAAAAGCTCGCCCTGGCGCGCGAGTTTGCGCATCAATTGACGCACACGCTCCTCGGGCACACCATGCGCGCTCGCCAGATCACGCACCCACGGCGGGTCGAAGCGCCCCGCCTTGACGGCCGGCAGCAGCGCTGCCGCGAGCGCCCGATCGGCGTCGTCGAGCGTCACGGTGTGGTGAGGCAAATGCAGCCATGGCCCGCGCTTGACCACCGCACCGCGCGCCGCCGCTTCATCGACCAGCGCGCGCCACAGCGCATCGTCCACCAAAGGTGCTGCGATTCGCCGCAAGCGCGACACGTCCGGGCCCAGTTCGTCCGGCGAGCGCTCGTGATATTGCGTCAGCGTCGATATCAGCCGGTGGTCTAACGCCTGCCACGCAACATCGGCAACCAGCAACGCATCGTGGCGAGGCAATTCGACCACGCGAGTGCCCGACGGCAACGCGAGCGCAGCCGCCGGCATGCCCGTTAGCCTTTCCAGCAACGCGCGCGACAAACCGTGCGGCGCTCTCGCGAACATCGCGTCGAGCGTGCCGGTGTCGAGCATCGTCTGGATCGCATCGAGCCACGCGAGCCGCTCGGCCGAGCGCCGTTTGCGCGACGGCGCGAATGCATCGAGCACATGCCCACCGCCTACGGTTCGATCGGCCTGCGCATTGCGCACGACGAATCGGTCACCCGCCACCGCGCACACCGGCCGCTCGAACACGAGTTGCACACGAGCGCGCTGACCGGCGCCGAGTGTTTCACCTTCGAGCAATGCGACATGCGCTACCTGATGCTGTGTGCCCAGATGCACATGCAGCGGCGCCCAATGCTCGAGCGTCAGCGGCGCATCGGCGAGCAGCGTCAGCATCACGTCGAGCCGCTCCGACGCTTGCGACAGACGCGGATCCACGATCCAGTCGCCGCGATCGATCGCACTTTTTTCGATGCCCGCCAGATTCAATGCACAGCGCTCGCCGGCACGCCCGGTCTCGGCCGGCCGATTCTGCGCATGAATGCTGCGCACCCGCACCGCCTGATTCTTCGGCGCCAGCAGCATCGTCCCGCCGACCGTCACGCTGCCGGCGACCACGGTCCCGGTGACGATGGTGCCTTGCCCCGCGAGTGTGAAGACCCGATCGACGGCGAGCCGGAACAGGCCGTCGGCGCGCTTCATATGCCACGCCTCGGCGGCCGCGTGCAGATGCGCTTTCAACGCGGCCACGCCGGGATCATCAGCGCGCGTCGCGCAGGTCTCGAACACGGGCGCATCCTTCAGCACGCCGCCGCTCACAAACGCGGCGAGCTCATCGCGCACTTCCCGCAGCCGCTGCGTATCCACGCGATCCACCTTGGTCAACGCAATCGCGCCGCGCTGAATGCCGAGCAGTTCCACGATCGCCAGATGCTCGCGCGTTTGCGGCATCACACCGTCGTCGGCGGCAATCACGAGGAGCGCGAAATCGATGCCGCTCGCGCCCGCGGTCATCGTATGCACGAGCTTTTCGTGGCCGGGCACGTCGATCAGGCCGAGCACGTCGCCGTTCTCGAGCGGCACGTACGCGTAACCCAGTTCGATCGAAATGCCGCGCGCCTTTTCTTCCTTCAGCCGGTCCGTATCGACGCCCGACAACGCCTTCACCAGGCTCGTCTTGCCGTGGTCGATGTGTCCCGCCGTGCCGACGATCATGCCTTCGCGCCCTTCAGTTGTTCGGTCAACTGCGCGATCAGTTGCGCTTCATCGGCGGCTTCGAGGCAGCGCAGATCGAGACGCAGCGCATCGTCCGCGATCCGGCCGATCACCGGTCGCGCCATCTCGCGCAGCAGCTTTTCCACCGCGAGCAGATGACGTCCGCCGCGTTTGCCGTCGGCCATCCTGACGACGAGGCCGTAGCTCGGCAGCACGTCGACCGGCAACGCGCCGCTGCCGATCTGACTGAACATCGGCTCCGCGACCACCGCATAGCGCTCGCCGAGCGCGCGCTGCAAAGCCGGCTGCACGCGCTCGGCGGCGAGCCGGATGTGGTCGGCGCCACGCGTGAGCAGGCGCAGCGTGGTGAGCCTCTCCACGAGTTTTTCCGGCGTGCGATACAACTGCAGCACCGGCTCCAGCGCCGCGAGCGTCAGCTTGCCGACACGCAGCGCGCGCTTGAGCGGATGCTTCTTGATCTTCGCGATCAGATCGCGCCGGCCCACGATCAAGCCCGCTTGCGGGCCGCCAAGCAGCTTGTCGCCACTGAACGTGACGAGGTCCGCGCCGGCTTCGACGGTTTCGCGTACGGTCGGCTCGCGCGGCAAGCCCCATTGGCTCAGATCGACCAGCGTGCCGCTGCCGAGGTCCACGGCGACCGCGAGGCCGCGCTCATGCGCAAGCGGCGCGATTTCATCGAGGCCGGCTTCCCTGGTGAAGCCGGTGATCGCATAGTTGCTCGCGTGGACCTTCATCAGCAGCGCGGTTTGCGGACCGATGGCTTCGGCGTAGTCCTTCAGATGCGTGCGATTGGTCGTGCCGACCTCGCGCAGTCTGGCGCCCGCGCGGCTCATGATGTCAGGAATGCGAAACGCGCCGCCAATCTCCACCAGCTCACCGCGCGACACGACCACTTCTTTCTTCGACGCCAGCGCAGACAGGGTCAGCAGCACCGCGGCGGCATTGTTGTTGACCACGGTGGACGCTTCGGCGCCGGTCAGTTCGCAGATGAGTTCGTCGATGAGGTCGTCGCGATCGCCGCGCTTGCCGGTGGCGAGATCGAACTCGAGGTTGGCGGGCTGCGTGAGCGCCTTCATCACGGCCTGCACTGCCTCGTCGGGCAACAGCGCGCGGCCGAGGTTGGTGTGCAGCACCGTGCCGGTCAGATTGAACACGCTGCGCAAGCGCGACGCGTTGCGCTCGCGCAGCGCGGCTTCGACCGCGGCGTGCAGGCGGGCGATGTCGAGCGCGCTGACGGATGCATCGCCCGCCTGCGCGCTGGCGCGCCACGCGTCGAGTGCAGCGCGCACCGCGCCCAGCACCTGCGTACGACCATAGTCGCCGATCAGCGCCGCGAATTCCGCCGACGCCATGACCTTCTCCACCGACGGCACACGCGCCATCAGCGCGCGCAATGCCGAGCCGCTCACATCGCTCACGAAGCAATCCCTTTGAAGTGGTGTCCGGCTGATTCTAGTCGGACCCGGACTCGCCGGCGGGCTCTTCCGCGTCGTCAGCCTGCTCCGGCCACAGCCACGGATGCGGCGACGCCCGCCGGTAACCCTCCGCCCCCATCAGCAGATCCAGCGTGAGGCTGGCGAGATCGTCCGCGAACGGCTCGAAATCGTAGTCCTTCGACTGAATGCCGATCTTCCGGTAAGTATGGCATTCGTCGCACGACTCCGCCTTCAATACGGCGTTTTTCGATTCGGCTTCCCGCGTCGCTTCGTCAGCGTCCGGCGAGCCGACCGCGTGATAGGCAATGCCTTTGGTGGAATCGCAGTTCGAGCATTTCGAGCGCACCATGTGCCACTCGGTCGAGCACAAGCCGCATTGCAGGTAGCGGTAATTGTCATATGCGCCCCCCACCCGCACGATGCTCGCCACGGGATGCGAGCCGCACACGGGACACAGCCCGAGCGTTTCGATGTACGGCACTGCACGCTTGTCGATGTCAGCGGCGAGATCGGTCCAGACCACCTGCAGCGCGGCCATGATGAACGGCGCGCTAGCCGGATCGACTTCGTCGAAGCGCTGCGCGAAGATCGCGTCCGCCTGGGCGTCGAGCGTGGCCGAGTCGAGCGTGCGCAAGCGCGCGATCAATTCCACGAGCGGCGGCGTGAGCGGACCGGCGGCTTCGAGCTTGTCGAGCAACTGGCTCAGTACCTTGCGCCACGCGGGATCGCGAGCGCCGGAGAGCGCCGGAATCAGCGGCATCGAGTGTTGCTGCGCGCTTGCGATCAGTTCGGGGCTCGGCGGCTGCGCCTTGAAGCCCGCGATCACCGCCTGCTGCGCGTCGGCCAGCACGGCCATCAGGCGCAGGTAACCGGCGATCGGATTGTTGAGACCCGCGAGCTGGCGCAGGCGCACGGCGCGCGGCGCGAACACCGCGAGGCGTTCCGGCATGCGGACGCGCGGAATCGCCGTGTGATCGAGCGCCTCGATGTCGCCCGCTTCAAGAATGCGTTGAACCACTATATCGACCTCTAAAAACTGAAGAGCCGCCGCGCTTCGTCGAACAAAGGCGGCGGCTCGGTGTGCAGGGCGCTGAAACGCGCTACCTTATTTGCCGATGATTTCCTTGAACCAGTTCGGATGATGCTTGCGTGCCCAGCCGTACGTGACCGTGCCGCGCGTCATCGCGCCGATCGAACCCTTCACCCACAACGCCGCATAAATATGCACGACGATGCCGACGATCAGCACGAACGCCGTGGCCGCATGCACCAGCGCCGCGAGCCGGATGACCCCGATCGGGAAATAGAACGAGAAGTAGCGCCGCCAGATCACGATGCCGCTCGCGAGCAACAACACGAGACACACCACCATCGTGAAGAACAGCAGCTTCTGACCGGCGTTGTACTTGCCGATCGCAGGGAGCTTTTCCTCGCGATTGTTGAGCACGTCGTCGATCTGTTTCATCCACTGGATGTCGGCCTGGTCGAGATAATTGTGATGCCAGAAGCGCAACGCAAGAATCAGGAACGACACGAACATCACGCAGCCGACGAACGGATGCAGGATCCGCGTCCATTGCCCGCCGCCGAAGATCGCATAGAGCCACGACATCGCCGGATGAAACATGGCGAGGCCGGAGAGCGCCAGCAACACGAACGTGATCGCGGTGATCCAGTGATTCGTGCGCTCGTTCGGCGTATAGCGCACGATCAGGCTATTGCCCTTCACGTCCTTCAGCCCGGTATGCTCAGGGTGCTTCATTGGATGCCTCCCTCGAACGGCGTGCTTCGTCGGCTTCGCGTTGTGCAACGGCTTCGTCTTCCGCCGTCACCTCGTTCGGACCGACGCGCGTGTAATGGAAGAACCCGGCCACGGCTGCGAACGCAATACCCGCCAGCGCCAGCGGCTTGGCCAGACCCTTCCACAGCGAGACCATCACGCTGATCTTCGGAGTGTCCGGCAGACCGTGATACAGACCCGGCCGGTCGGCATGGTGCAGCACGTACATCACGTGCGTGCCGCCCACTCCGGCGGGATCGTACAGACCGGCGTTCTGGAAACCCCGCTCCTTCAGATCCACAATCCGGTCCGCGGCCTGCTGGTGCATGTCCTCCTTGGTGCCGAACATGATTGCACCGGTCGGACAGGTCTTCACGCAAGCCGGCTCCTGGCCGACCGCCACGCGATCCGAACACAGCGTGCACTTGTATGCACGGTGGTCCTTCTTCGAAATGCGCGGTACGTTGAACGGGCAGCCGGCGATGCAATAGCCACAGCCGATGCAGTTTTCCTCGTGGAAATCCACGATGCCGTTCGTGTACTGCACGATCGCGCCAGGCGCCGGACAGGCTTTCAGGCAGCCCGGATCCTCGCAGTGCATGCAGCCGTCCTTGCGGATCAGCCACTCCAGATCGCCTTGCTCATTCTCGTACTCGGAGAACCGCATGACGGTCCACGAGTGCTCGGTCAGATCGGCGGGGTTGTCGTAGACGCCGACGTTCACGCCGACTTCGTCGCGCAGATCGTTCCATTCCATGCAGGCGGTCTGACACGCCTTGCAGCCAATGCACTTCGACACGTCGATGAGCTTGGCGACGGTACCCGTGACCGGCTCACGCGCTTGCGGCGCAGGCACGGTCGTGGCGGAGATACGTCTGATATCCAGTGATTGCAGTGCCATCTCTTTTCCTTATGCCTTTTCGACCTTGACGAGGAACGACTTGAATTCCGGTGTTTGCGAATTCCCATCGCCCACGGAAGGCGTCAGCGTATTGACGAGATAACCCGGTTGCGTGAGGCCCTTGAAGCCCCAGTGCAACGGCAATCCGACGGTCTGGACTTTCTTGCCTTCGATCGTCAGCGTTTTGATCCGCTTGGTGACGAGCGCGACTGCGAACACGTGGCCGCGATTGGACGACACCTTGATGCGATCGCCTGCCACCACGCCGACTTCCTTCGCCAGATCCTCGCCGATCTCCACGAACTGCTGCGGCTGAACAATCGCATTCAGGTGCGCGTGCTTGGTCCAGTAGTGGAAATGCTCGGTCAGACGATAGGTGGTCGCCGTATGCGGGAAGTTTTCGTGGGTGCCGAATGCCGCCCGGTCGTCCGGGAACACGCGCGCCGCCGGATTGCTGACGACCGCCTTGTTCTGCGGATGCAGCGGGTTGTAGCCGAGCGGCGTTTCGAACGGCTCATAGTGCTCGGGGAACGGCCCTTCGACCAGCCCGTCACGCGAAAAGAAGCGCGCGACACCCTCCGGATTCATGATGAACGGATTCATGCCGTTTTCAGGCGGCTCGTCGACCTTGAAGTCCGGAATGTCGGCACCCGACCACGTCTTGCCGTTCCAGGCAATCAGCTTGCGCTTCGGATCGAACGGCTTGCCGCTCACGTCGCACGACGCACGGTTGTACAGAATCCGCCGGTTCGCGGGCCACGCCCACGCCCAGTTCAGCGTATTGCCGATGCCAGTGGGGTCGGAGTTGTCGCGGCGGCCCATCTGGTTGCCCGCCTGAGTCCACGATCCGCAGAAGATCCAGCAACCGCTCGCGGTACTGCCGTCGTCGCGCAACTGCGCGAAGCTCGCCAGCTGCTCGCCCTTCTTCGCGAGCACCTTGGTTTTATCCGTCGGATCGGTGACGTCGGCGAGCGCCTTACCGTTGAACTCCATCGCGACCTCTTCGGGCGTGGGGCTTTCCGGATTGGAGTACGGCCAGCTCATATTGAGGATCGGATCGGGATACTTGCCGCCGTCCTTGCGATAGGCGTCGCGGATGCGCAGCCACAGCCCCGACATGATCTCGAGATCGCTCTTCGATTCGCCGGGGCCTTCTGCGCCTTGCCAGTGCCACTGCAGCACACGGCTCGAGCTGACCAGCGAGCCGCGCTCTTCCGCGAAACAGGTGGTCGGCAGACGGAATACCTCGGTCTGGATCGACGCCGTATCGACGTCGTTGAATTCCCCGAAGTTCTTCCAGAACTCGGAAGTCTCGGTGGCGAGCGGGTCCATGATGACGAGCCACTTCAGCTTGGCCAGACTCGCACCGATCTTCGCCTTGTTCGGCGCCGCGGCGAGGGGGTTGAAGCCCTGCGCGATGTAGCCGGTCATCTTGCCTTGATTCATCAGCTCGAAGACCTGCAGCATGTCGTACGACTTGTCGAGCTTGGGCAGATAGTCGAAGCCGAAGTTGTTCTCGGCCGTCGCGTTATCGCCCCACCACGACTTCATGAAGCTCACATGAAACGCGCGATAGTTGCGCCAGTAGCTCAACTGGTTCGGCCGCAGCGGCTGCGACGCGCGCTTCGTGATGTACGCGTCGAAGTCCTGCTCCGCTTCCATCGGCAACGTCATGTAGCCGGGCAGCAGGTTCGACATCAGGCCGAGGTCGGTCAAGCCCTGAATGTTGGAGTGACCGCGCAGCGCATTCATGCCGCCGCCCGCAATGCCGATGTTGCCGAGCAACAGTTGCACCATCGCGCCGGTCCGGATGATCTGCGAGCCGACCGAGTGATGCGTCCAGCCGAGCGCGTACAGCACCGTGCCGGCGCGTCCAGGGACCGCCGTCGATGCCAGCATTTCGCACACGTGCAGGAACTTCTCCTTCGGCGTGCCGCAGATTTTCTCGACCTGCTCGGGCGTGTAGCGCGAGTAGTGCTGCTTCAGCAGCTGATAGACGCAACGCGGGTTCTGCAACGTCGGATCGACCTTGGCGAAGCCGTCGTCGCCGCGCTCGTAGTCCCACGAACTCTTGTCGTAGCTGCGCTTCTCGGCGTTGTAGCCGGAATACAGACCGTCGGTAAACGAGAAATCCTCACGAACGATGAACGACATGTCCGTGTAGTTTTTCACGTACTCATGCTGGATCTTGTCGTTGGTGAGCAGATAGTTGATCACGCCGCCCAGGAATACGATGTCCGAGCCGGTCCGGATCTGCGCGTAATAGTCCGCCACCGACGCCGTGCGCGTAAAGCGCGGGTCGACCACGATCAATTTCGCCTTGCGATGCGCCTTGGCTTCCGTCACCCACTTGAAACCGCACGGGTGCGCCTCGGCCGCATTGCCGCCCATCACGAGAATCACATCCGCGTTCTTGATGTCGACCCAATGGTTCGTCATCGCTCCACGGCCAAACGTCGGGGCAAGACCTGCCACCGTCGGGCCGTGTCAGACACGTGCTTGATTGTCGAATGCGAGCATGCCAAGACTACGGATAGTCTTGTGCGTCAAATAACCTACTTCATTGCTGCCGGCGGATGCGGCCAACATGCCGGTGGTCAGCCAGCGGTTGACCTTCTTGCCGTCTTCGGTCGTCTCGACGAAGTTGGCGTCGCGATCTTCCTTCATCAGCCTGGCGATGCGGTCGAGCGCGTCTTCCCACGAAATACGCTTCCATTCATTGGAGCCGGCCGCGCGGTACTCGGGATACTTCAGACGGCTTTCACTATGAATGAAGTCGATCAGGCTCGCGCCCTTCGGACACAGCGTGCCTCGATTGACCGGATGATCGGGATCGCCTTCGATGTGGATGATGCTGGACTTTGCATTCTTGGCGTTGTCGCCCAGTCCGTACATCAGGATGCCGCAGCCTACCGAGCAGTACGGGCAGGTGTTGCGGGTTTCGGTTGTGCGCGACAATTTGTACTGGCGGACTTCCGCTAGCGCGGGTGCCGGCGAGAAGCCCATCAGGGCGAGACTCGATCCGGCTAGCGTGGTGGCGGAGACCTTCAGGAATTGTCGCCGGGACAGATGGGTCATTTAATGGCCTCGGCTCTTTCGGGATACTGAGAGGATTATAGGGTGCGATATGACGTCGTGCAGCCAGACTGACACGCTTGACCACCAGGGCAAATATGAACTTTTATAGCCGGTTTTGACCACTTGCGGGCATCATTCGTGCTGCATGGATTGAGCCACTCCAACCTTGACTTCGGTAAAAGGCGCTCCTATGACTCGCCGCTCACGGTTCCATGTCCGCCTGGACACTGTTCACATTCCCGCGCGAGCCTTCGCGTCGGCGCGGGTGGCATCACTCGTGCTGGGCGCGGTGATGCTCGTCGCAAGTCCCGACGGCAGCGCTCAAATTCCACAGAATGGTGGCTCGGAGCAGCAAGAAAATCGCACGTCCGCCATGGGGACGACGCCCGATCCGGCGGCCTCGGTTGTCCACGAGTCGCACAAACCGCAGGCGAAGGACGGCGGGTCGGCCGCCTCGCGCGGCAAAACGGGTCAGGATCACAACGCCCACGGTGCGGGAGGTTTTAATAACGGCTTGTACGGCACCGGTGCGGGCAGCAATAAATGACAATCGGGTCAATTTGTCGCACCGTCTCGGAACGTATTTTGCCGCTTCCCTCGCTTGGGCCCCGCTTCTTTGAGATAACGCGCCTTGGCGATAACGCGTCGCTCGCGGCGCCTGGCCGCGCCGTGCGGCTCGAGTCACCACAGGCGTGAGGCACGCCGGGCAGCGCCGCGGCCGAACAACCCGCATAATTGCGGGCATCCGCAGCCCGACACTCGCGCCAACATGACCGACACCCACGCCCAAACCAGCCCATCGCCCCGTCTCACCAGCCTGTCGCACGGTGGCGGCTGCGGCTGCAAAATTGCGCCCGGCCTACTCGCCGATCTGCTCAAGCGCAGCGCGCCGCTGCCGTTTTTCCCCGACCTGCTGGTCGGCAACGACACCGCCGACGACGCCGCTGTCTACAAGCTCAACGACGAGCAGGCGATCGTCGCCACCACCGACTTCTTCATGCCGATCGTCGACGACCCGTTCGACTTCGGCCGCATCGCCGCCACCAACGCGCTATCCGACGTCTACGCGATGGGCGGCAAGCCGCTCATGGCGCTCGCCATCGTCGGCATGCCGATCAACGTGCTGCCCCCCGCCGTGATCGCGGCCGTGCTGAAGGGTGGCGAGTCCGTCTGCGCCGAAGCCGGCATTCCGCTCGCGGGCGGCCATTCGATCGATTCGGTCGAGCCGATCTACGGCCTCGTCGCGATCGGCGTGGTCGATCCGAAGCGCGTCAAGCGCAACGCAGGCGCTCAGGCGGGCGACGTGCTGATTCTCGGCAAGCCGCTCGGCGTCGGCATCCTGTCGGCGGCGCTGAAGAAAGACCGGCTCGACGCCGCCGGCTACGCCGCGATGATCGGCGCAACGACCAGGCTCAATCGTCCGGGCGCGGAACTAGCGCGGCTGGATGGCGTGCATGCGCTCACGGACATCACCGGATTCGGCCTACTCGGGCACACGCTGGAGCTGGCGCGCGGCTCGAATCTCACCGCCCGCGTGCGTTATGCCGATCTCCCCTGGCTGCCGGAGGTGGTAAGCCTCGCGCAGGCAGGCATCGTTACCGGCGCCTCGGGGCGCAACTGGGACGCCTACGGCAAAGACATCGTCTTGCCCGCCACATTGCCGCCGGCGGCCCGTGCACTGCTGACCGACCCGCAAACCTCGGGGGGCCTGCTGGTCTCGTGCGCACCGGAATCGGCCGACGAAGTGCTCGCGCTGTTCCATGCCGACGGTTTCGGCGACGCGCGTGTGATCGGCGAAATGGTGGGTGGAGAAAGACGCGTCGAAGTCGTTTGAAACGTTTGGGGCGCTGTTTAGCGAACTCGTGTGGCGCACGTGCTCCACGCACCCGGCGCACGCCATAGGCGGGCACGAGACCCCACGCGAAGCGCCCCGCACGCCAACAGCTTTGCGCATACGCCGGCCCGCCCTGGCGGCGCATGCGATAATTTCACCCTTTCGCCGTCCCGTTTCGTCCGTACCCCTTGAAAAACCTTCTCGTCAGCCTCGAAAAAGCAGGTGATTTCGATGAAATCATCGATGTGCGCACGCCTCTCGAGTTCGCGGAAGACCACATTCCGGGCGCGCTCAACGCCCCTGTGCTGAGCAACGAAGAGCGGGTACTGGTGGGCACGACGTACAAGCAGGTGTCGCCGTTCGAAGGCACGCGCATCGGCGCGGCCCTGGTCGCACGCAACATCGCCCATCACCTGGAAACGACCTTCGCCGACCGGCCGCGCAACTGGCGGCCGCTCATCTATTGCTGGCGCGGCGGCAAGCGCTCGGGTTCGGTCACGACGCTCTTCAACATGATCGGCTGGCCCGCGCGCCAACTGGACGGCGGCTACAAGCGCTATCGGCGCTTCACGCTCGACACGCTCGACACCCTGCCGAAAACCTTCTCCTACATCGCGCTGGTCGGTCCGACCGGCAGCGGCAAGACGCGCCTGCTCGCGGCGCTGAACCAGGCGGGCGCGCAGACGCTCGACCTCGAAGCGCTGGCCGCGCATCGCGGCTCGCTGCTCGGCGCATGGGCGGGTGTGCCGCAGCCGTCGCAGAAGCGTTTCGATACGCTGCTCGTGAGCGCGCTGCGCGAGTTCGATCCGGGGCGGCCGGTGTTCGTCGAAGCGGAAAGCCGGCGCATCGGTTCGGTCGCCTTGCCGCTCGCGCTGCTGGAAACATTTCACGGGGGTGCGTGCGTCGAGGTGCTGTCGAGCCGCGAAGATCGCGCCGAGTTCCTGCTGCACGATTACGCCCGTCTGTTCGACGACCCCGAGGCGCTGAAAGGGCAATTGGAACGGCTGATCGGTTTGCATAGCCGTGAACGGGTAACGGGCTGGCAGCAGCTCGTCGACGCCGATCAGCGCGCCGAACTCGCGCACGAACTGATCGAGCGGCATTACGATCCGGCGTACGCGCGCAGCAGCCATCAGCATTTCGTCCAGTTGCCGCACGCTTTGCCATTGACTTTCCGCCCCAACGACGCCGACGTCGTCGACCAGGCGAAAGCGTTATTGGCGCGGCTCGACAGCCGCGCCCTTGCCTCTGTGATCTGATCAAAAAACCACGCTGAGACCACTCATGCAATCAACCCTTAGACAACCTCGTATCGCGCTCGGCTGGATCGTCTTCCTGCTGATCGCCGTCGTCGGCCTCTTCTACGTGAAGTGGTTCCCGTACTACAACCGCGCATTCGTCGCCGCGAGCCAGCACTCGATCGGCAAATCGATCCTCATGGGCACCTCGGCGAGCGCGCCGGACGCATCGTGGCAAGCCGCGATCGATTACGCGTTCGCGTACGGCAAGGCCATCTGGCAAGCAATGGTGCTCGGCCTGCTGCTCGGCTCGGCGGTGCAGGCGCTGATTCCGCCGCAATGGGTCGCGCGCGCGCTCGGCCGCACCGATTTCAGCAGTGTGGTGAAGGGCGGCCTGATGTCGTTGCCGGGGATGATGTGCACCTGCTGCGCGGCCCCGGTCGTTGCCGGTTTGCGCGCGCGCCAGGCGGCGCCGGGCGCGGCAATCGCGTTCTGGCTCGGCAATACCGCGCTGAATCCGGCCACGCTGATCTTCATGGGCTTCGTGCTCGGATGGCAGTGGATGGGCTTGCGGCTCGCGCTCGCCATCGTAATGGTGTTCGGCCTCGGCTACTTGGTGAACCGCATGGTCACGCCGAAGGAAGCCGAAGCGTCGCGTGAAGCGCTCTCGCAACTGATCACCGCCGACGACCCCGGCACCGCCTTCACCCGCTGGATAAAAATCCTCGCCAGCATGACGCTGCGCCTCGTGCCCGAATACATCGTGCTGGTGCTGATTCTCGGCGCGGCGCGCGCGTGGCTGTTTCCGCACATCGGTCCGCACATTGACAACAGCCTGCTGTGGATCGTCGCGTTGTCGATCGCCGGCACCTTGTTCGTGATTCCGACTGCCGGCGAAGTGCCGATCATCCAGGCGATGCTTTCATTCGGCATGGCCGCGGGTCCGGCCGGCGCATTGCTGTTGACGCTGCCGCTGATCAGTGTCCCGTCGATGGCCATGCTGGGCCGCTCGTTCCCGCGGCGCGTGCTGACCGTGGTGGCCGTGGCCGTGGTCGCATGCGGCGTGGTGAGCGGCTTGCTTGCGATTGCTTTGGGCTTCTGAATTTCCGTCTCGTTACTGTATCTCCATCGCCAGCGTATGAAACGAATCGCCGCATTCACGCTGACAAGCTGGTCGGCTGCCGGCCTGCTGTATGTCGGACAGCACTCGGTGGCACTGATCGCGATCAGCGGCGTCGTTGCGCTAGCCGGCTTCGATCTGCTGCGCCCCTGACAGCGACCCACGTTCCAGTCGAACTGGACGCGGGTCGCCGCGTAGCGGCTCGTCCCCTTTCCAGCGCCCCCCTTCCCGTTTCGGCGCAGACGCTCAGCTCTGCGCCAGCATCGCTTCGCGCGCCGCATCCCGCGCGCCTTCCTGGCGCATCCGCGTGATCAGCCCCAGTGCGCAGAACAGCGTAATCAACACGTGCAATACGCCGAGTGCGACCACCGACAGAATCGAGCCGGTCGCGCCGAGCAAATATTGCCCGAGAATCGGCGTCGTACCGGCGAACACCATGCCGCAGATTTGATAGGAAAGCGAAATACCCGTATAACGCACCTGCACCGGAAACGACTTCGCCAGAATACCGGCCATCGCTGCGTAGTACAGCGAATGCGGAATCGACGCGAGCGCCATGCCCAGCATCGCGAGCTTCGTCGAGCCGGTTGCAATCAGCGAAAACATCAGCGGCAGCGCGATGATTTCCGGCACTAGCATGTAAATCACTGCTTTTTTCAGGTCCATTTTCGTCGCCAGCAAGGCGCCGAACGGTTGCACGATGAGCTGCACGACGATCGCCCCGGTGATCACCGTGAGAAATTGCGTGCGGTCGAAGCCGATGCTCGTCACGGCCCACGACAATGCGAACGTCGTCTTGAAGTAGGTCGCCGACAAGCCGATCACGCACGCGCCCACGCCCATCGCGACCAGCCCCTTATGGTCGCGCAGCACGTCGGCGATCGGCAGCTTCGCGACCTTCTTGCGGTCCTTCAATTGCTGCATCGCCGGCGATTCGTCGACGCTCATCCGGATGAACATCCCGACCACCACCAGCAGCGCGGAGAACAGGAACGGCACGCGCCAGCCCCACGTCATGAACTGGTGATCGGGCAGCATCGAGGTCAGCAGGAACGCCACGGTTGCGAGCAGATTGCCAGCGGGCGAACCTTGCTGTGCGAAGGCCGAATAGAGAATTTCCTTGCCCTTCGGCGCATGTTCGGACGACAGCACCACCGCGCCGCCCCACTCGCCGCCCATCGCGATGCCCTGCATCAGACGCAGCAGAATCAGCAACGCGGGAGCAAGCAAACCGATCTGGTTGTAGGTCGGCAAAAGACCCATGCCGGTCGTGCAGCAGCCCATCAGCATCAACGTGATGATCAGCGTTTTCTTGCGCCCCACTCTGTCGCCGAGGTGGCCGAAGATGATCCCGCCGATCGGCCGCGCCAGAAAGCCCACCCAGAAGGTTGCGAACGCGGCGAGCGTGCCGGCCAGGGCCGAAGTGGTCGGAAAGAAGATCTTGCCGAGCACGAGTGCCGCCGCCGTGCTGTACGCGTAAAAGTCATACCACTCGATCGTCGTCCCGACGAATGATGCGATACCCGCCTTGCGGGCATTCCGGTGTTGCGTTTCGAGCGTGAGCGCCATCGGGGTACGTCTCCATGTTGAGTCGCGAATGCAGCGGACGAACCTCACATTCGATCCGCGCTGTTTGTTCGATTTACGAACTTTATTTCCGTTAACGAACAGGAGCCGGACTATAAGGATCGTCGGCGATATGCGTCAATCAAGGGATTACCCTGCGACAACTCCCGACAACGCGGCAAGCGACTAGGTGTATACCCGTGTCCCTATTGCCATCGCGTTATCGAAATGTCGATAATGTTGTCATGGATGTGAAAACAGCAGTACGCGTCTTCGACGTGATAAACCTTTTTGCCGAAGTGCGGCAACCCATGATCTACAGCGAGATTGCGCGTCGAACCGAGATCCCGCTGTCGAGTTGCCACGCGCTTTTGCAAACCATGGTGGCCAAGGGCTACCTGTACGCACCGGGCGTGAAAGCCGGCTATTACCCGACCCAGCGGCTGCTGCACGTCGCCCGCGACATCTGCAGCGAAGACCCGCTGACGCTGCTGTTCCAGCCGCTGCTCAGTTCGCTGCGCGACGCCACCGGCGAGACCGCGGCGCTCGCCACGCTGGCCGGCAACCGCGTCGTCTATCTCGAGGTGATGGAGTCGCGCCAGAAGATTCGCTACAGCGACGAGCCCGGCGGCTTCATGTACGTGCATGCGAGTGCGGCGGGCAAGGCGCTGCTCGGGGCGCTGTCGGTGGAGGCACGCCGCAAGCTGCTCGACAGTTGCGAGCCGTTGACCGCATCGACCGACGGCTCGGTGATCGTCCGCAAGACACTCGAAGCCGAAGTCGAGCAAGGCGTGACGAACGGCTGGCATCGCTCGACCGGCGAAAACGTCGAAGACGTCGCCGGTCTCGCACGCGGCTTCCTGATCCACGGCGAAGCGTTTGCGCTCGTGATCGGCGGTCCGAAAGCACGACTGCTCAAAAACGAACAGCGCGCGATCGAAGCGCTGCTCGACATTTACGGCCAGATCCCGCCAGAACTCCTGGCGTGACGGCGCGCCGCCACGCTTCGTTCGGTATCCGGATGGTGCAGTGCGCAGGCCAGCTCAGAAGGATTTGCAATGCGCTGGAAGAACAGGCCGGAAGGCTCGAACTGGGGTGACTTCGGAGCCGACGACCAACTCGGCAGGCCGAATCTGATCGGCACGGAACAGGTACTGAGGGGCGCGCGTGAAATCCGCGCGGGCCTGAGCTTCTGTCTGTCGTTGCCGCTCGACTTTCCCGGCGACAACAAACTGAACGTGCGCCGCCACCCGCCCGTGTTGCGGCCCACGGTCAGGGACGGCCTGCCCTACGTGAACTTCCCGTTCGCGCGCAACGAACCCGGCGCCACCGACGTCGTCAGCGACGACCAGGTGCTGTTGAGCCTGCAATATTCGACGCAATGGGATTCGCTCGCGCATGTGGGCGCGCGCTTCGACGCGGACGGCGACGGCGTGCCCGAGAGCGTCTACTACAACGGTTATCGCGCGCAGGCCGATGTCGTCGGACCGATCGAGTATCGCGCCGATGACGGCTTCGCGCCGCACGCATGCGGCGGCGAACACAGTCACGCCGACGTGCTCGGCATCGAAAATCTGGCGGTCAAAGGCATGCAGGGCCGCGGCGTGCTGGTCGACCTGGTCGCGCACTACGCACGCGAGCATCGCACGGTCGGCTACGACGACCTGATGTTCGCGATCGACGCCGACGGCGTGCAGATCGAACGCGGCGACATGCTCGTGCTGCGCACCGGTTTCGCGGAGATGGTTCTGGAAATGAATCGTCATCCTGACGAAAGCGTGCTCGACAGTCACTGCTGTGCGCTCGACGGCCGCGACGAACGCCTGCTGCAATGGCTCACCGACTCGGGCATTGCCGCGCTCGCCGCCGACAACTATGCGGTCGAACGCTATCCGGCACGCGCACCTGCCACGCCGGGCGAACATCCGCTGATGCCGCTGCATCACCACTGCCTGTTCAAACTCGGTTTGCCGCTCGGCGAACTCTGGTACTTGCGCGATCTCGCCGCATGGCTGCGCGCGAACGGCCGCTCGCATTTCATGCTGACCGCGCCGCCGTTGCGCCTGCCGGGCGCGATGGGTTCGCCCGTCACGCCGATCGCGACCGTGTGAGCTTTTCCTCTTTCCTTTTGAATCTGAAACATGGCCAAAGAACGAGTGTTGATTACCGGCGGCGCCGCCGGCATCGGGGCGGCATGTGCCGCACGCTGCGAGGCGGATGGTTATGACGTGGTCGTGATCGACCGCGTGGGCGACGGATTGATCGCCGATCTGTCGGACCCGCAGGCGACGGCAAGCGCGCTCGAACGGGCGCTCGCGGGCGGGCCGATCACCCGGCTCGTCAATAACGTCGGCATCGTGGTGCCTGCGAATGCCGAAGAGCAATCGCTCGAAGAACTCGAACGCGCGTGGGCGCTCAACGTGCGTTGCTCGCTGCAATGCATGCAGGCGCTGTTGCCCGGCATGAAGGCCGCGGGCTTTGGACGTATCGTCAACATGTCGTCGCGCGCGGCGCTCGGCAAGGAATTGCGCACCGCCTATTCGGCGACGAAAGCCGCCTTGCTCGGCATGACGCGTGTGTGGGCGCTCGAACTCGGCGCGTTCGGCGTGACCGCGAACGCGATCGGCCCCGGTCCGATCCGCACCGAACTGTTCGACCGCGCGAATCCGCCGGATGCGCCGCGCACCCGCGCGATCATCGACAGCGTGCCGGTCAAGCGCGTCGGCACGCCAGACGACGTCGCGCATGCCGCGTCGTATCTGCTCGACGCGCGCAGCGGTTTCGTCACGGGTCAGGTGCTGTACGTGTGCGGCGGCATGACCGTCGGCGTCGCGGGAGTCTGAGCATGTGCGCTCATGAGACGCGGCGGGCGGGCATTGTCGGCGGCGGCAGCATCGGCATCGCATTCGCGGTGGTGTTCGCGCGTGCCGGTTGGCGGGTGTGTCTGTTCGATCCGGCAGCGCAGCGGCGCGAACTTGCGCCGGCGGAAATCCTGCAACGACTCGAAGAGTTGACGCGCTTCGGCCTGCTCGATGAAGCGGCGAATGTGGTCGCCGCTCGCGTCGAGATCGTCGCGACGCTCGACGCCGCAGCAGCACATGCCGACCTCGTGCAGGAATGCGCGCCCGAGCGTGAGGAGATCAAGCGCGAACTATTCACGCAGCTCGATCGCGCCGCGCCCGCGCATGCGATTCTCGCGAGCGCCTCGTCGTTTCTGGCAGCGTCGCGCTTTATCGACGCGACGTTGCCGGGCCGCGGTCGCTGCCTCGTCGCGCATCCGGGCAATCCGCCCTATCTGATTCCGGTCGTCGAAATCGTGCCCGCGCCGTTCACCGACGACGCCGCCGTCACACGCGCCATCGATCTGTTCACCGACGCCGGCCTCAAACCGGTGCGCGTCGCGAAGGAAGTGGAAGGCTTCGTCTTCAACCGGCTGCAGGGCGCGCTCTTGCGCGAAGCGTATTGCCTCGTGCGCGACGGCGTCGCGTCGGTAAACGACATCGACACCGTCGTGCGGGAAGCGCTGGGTTTGCGCTGGTCGGTAATCGGTCCGTTCGAAACCGCCGACCTGAACACGCGCGGCGGCATCGCCTCGCACGCGCAGAAGATGGGCCCCTCGTATGCGCGCATGGGGGCCGAGCGCGGGCAGCACGATCCGTGGACGCCTGAACTCGTCGCGGATGTGGCCGCCGCGCGCCGCAGCGCGTTACCGCTCGACCAGTGGGAAGCGCGCGTCGCATGGCGCGATCGCGAGCTGATGAAGCTGGCCCAGTATCGCAAGGAATCCGTATCGAACGATTCATAGCCCGCGGCCGTTATATCCCGCCGTAATCTCCGCATGACCCGATAACTACTATTCGACCAAAGCTAGAGACAGTCCCATGCAGAAAATCACCGCCTTCTTCACCGAGCTGATGCGCAAGTATTTGCCCGACCCGTTCGTGTTCGCCATCGGCCTCACGCTACTCACGATGCTTCTCGCCGTGCTGGTTCAGGGCCAGGCGGTCACCGCGCTCACCCTGAGTTGGGGCAAGGGCTTCTGGGCACTGCTCGCGTTCACCACGCAGATGGCGGTGATTCTCGCGATGGGCTATGTGCTCGCCACCGCGCCGCTGACCGAACGCTTCCTCGACCGGCTCGTCGCGCGGGTTCATGACCCACGTATGGCGGTGATCGTCGCGACGCTGGTCGGCGGCATCGGCAGCTATCTGAACTGGGGCTTTGGTCTCGTGATCGGCGGCATCGTCGCGCGCAAGCTCGCGATGAGCATCAAGGGCGTGCACTACCCGCTGATCATCGCGTCCGCGTATAGCGGCTTCACGATGTACGGTCTGGGTCTGTCGGCGAGCATTCCGGTGCTGATCTCCACCAAGGGGCATCCGATGGAAGCGCAGATGGGCGTGATTCCGCTCGCGGAAACGATCTTCTCGCCGACCATGCTGCTCACGAGTCTCGTCGTCATCATTACGCTGCCGCTGCTCAACGCGTGGCTGCATCCGAAGCCGGGCCAGCCGGTCACGGAAATCGACCCGGCACTGTATGAAACCCCGAAGGCCGCGACGCCCACGCTCGATATCGACGAAAGCAATACGATTGCCAACCGCCTGAACAACAGCCGCCTGCTGAGCTTTCTGATCGGCGCAATCGGCGTGATTTACGTGGTGCTGTATTTCCACGGCGGCGGTTCGATGGATCTGAACCTGATCAACTTCATCATTCTGTTTCTCGGCATCATCCTGCTCGGCACGCCGATTCGCTATGTGGAGAAGCTGAACGAAGGCATTCGCACGATCAGCGGCATCATTCTGCAATACCCGTTCTATGCGGGGATCATGGCGATCATGGCGTCGTCGGGTCTCGTCAACACGTTCTCGCATTTCTTCGTGAACATCGCCACGCCCGCCACGCTGCCGTTCTGGGGTCTGGTCAGTTCGTTCTTCATCAACTTCTTCGCGCCCTCGGGCGGCGGGCACTGGGTGATTCAGGGGCCGTTCATGATCGAGGCGGCCAAGTCGATCGGTGCGTCGGTGGGACACACGGCGACCGCCGTCATGCTCGGCAACGCATGGAACGATCTGATCCAGCCGTTCTGGATTCTGCCGGCGCTCGCGCTGTCGAAGCTGAAACTGAAGGACATCATGGGCTATACGGTCATCATGATGTTCTGGATCGGCATCGTGTACACGGTGGCGATTCTCGCCTGGGGTTGAGCAAGAATCCGGCCGCAACGTGCGCGGCCTCATCGATGGAGAGAGGTTTCGAATGCTATATCTGGTTCATATGCAGGTTCAGATTCCCGCCGACGCCGACCGCGCGTTGACCGATCGTCTGAAGGCCGAGGAAAAGGCGTTCTCGCAGAAGTTGCAGCACGAGGGCAAATGGCGTCATCTGTGGCGAGTGGCGGGACAGTACGCGAATTACAGCGTGTTCGACGTCGAGTCGAATGACGAGCTGCATACGCTGCTCAGTTCGTTGCCGCTCTATCCGTACATGAGCGTGAACGTGACGCCGCTTGCGCAGCATCCGTCCGCGATTGCGCCCAACTGAAGCGGAGAGCCGATGCCCTACATCATCGAAACATTCGACAAGCCCGGCCATGCCGAAGTCCGCGCGCGTGAGCGCGATACCCACCTCGCGTTTCTCGAGAAGAACAAGGCGCTGCTGCTCGCGTGCGGCGCGAAGCTGAACGACGACGGCAGCGGCGCGGGCGGCGGGTTATATGTCGTCGATCTGGACACGCGCGAGAAAGCCGAACAGTTTATTGCGGCCGATCCGTTTTCTGCAGTCGGCCTGTTCGAGCGTGTGACGATCACGCGTTGGCGCAAGGCTTACTTCGACGGCGAGTGCTGTTTGTAGCTGACTCGATGTCGGCTGTGTGATGGAACGGCTAACAGTGCCGGTTTTGTTAGCCGTTTTCTTTTCGGGCACGCACTCGTGCAATGCTGCTCACTTCAGCCACGCGTCCCGAATCGCAGCCAGCCACAACGCCACCGCATGCGCGCCGGGGTCCACGTGACCGAGCGCGCGGTCGCCGACATAACTCGAACGTCCGCGCCGTGGATGCATCGACGCCGTTTGCGCGGTACCGTCGGCGGCCGCATCGGCTGCGGCCTGTAGCGCTGCACCGATCTCGATCGACCCTGCGAGCGCGGACTGCAACGCGTCGGCGGCCGGCTTCAGTGCATCGACCATCGTGCGATCACCTGGCCTGGCCCCGCCCAACTCCATCAATCCCTCGACGCCGTTGCGGAATGCCGCCGCCCATTGCATCGCCGTCGCGCCGTCCGACTGTTCGAGCGCAGCAGCCGCACGCAACAGCATCACCGCGTACAGCGGCCCCGACGTGCCGCCGACCACGCGGCGCAGCGTTGCGGCCATGCTGCGCAACACGGCGCCTGGCGTCGCCTCGGCGGGATAGGTGTCGAGCTCCTGCAGCACGGCGCGCGCGCCGCGCGACAGACTGATGCCGAGATCGCCGTCGCCGACGCGTTGATCCATCTCGGTCAGCGTCGGCTCAGCTTTCAACAGGCACGCGCACACCGCTTCGATCACACGACGCAGCGTCGCATCACTCGCGAGCGTTGCGCCGCTCGCGCGCTTCGGTGTCTGCGGCGCGGGCCGCACCGACACCTGTGCGACGCGGCCGTTCAATGCGGGCCATGCACTCGTGTGCGCCACGGCGTCGAGCCAGCCGAGCCGCTCGTCGTCCACGCGCAGCAGCGTCAATGAAACGCCCGCCATTTCCAGCGCGCTCAGGAACGTGCCGGCCCACGCGCGTTCCACCTTGATGCCGCACTGCGCCAGATTGCGCAGCGCGGACCCCGCCACGACGTTCAATTCGCTCGAGGGCGTGCCGCCGAGGTTGTTCACCAGCAGCGCCACGCGCTCGCCGGTCTGCAGCGCGAGATCGTTGGTGATTTTCGCCAGCAGTCTCGCGACGATCGCCTCGGCCGGCTCCATCGCACCGCGTTCCACTCCGGGTTCGCCGTGAATGCCGAGACCCCATTCGATTTCGCCATCGGCCAGTTCGAACCCCGGCTTGCCCGCTGCGGGCACCGTGCACGGCGTGAGCGCGACGCCCATCGTGCCGAGCGAGCCGGCCACCTCGCGCGCGATCCGCGCGACCTCGGCCAACGGACGGCCCGCTGCCGCTGCCGCGCCTGCGATCTTGTGAACCAGCACGGTCCCCGCGAGCCCGCGACGACCCGCATGGTCGCCGCTCGCCGTCAGCGCGACGTCGTCGGCGACGATCACCATCTCGGTCGGGATGCCTTCCGCGCGCGCAATCTCCGCGGCGAGGCCGAAGTTGAAGCGGTCGCCCGTGTAGTTTTTCACGATCAGCAGCACACCGGCTGGGCCGGCCACCGCGCGTATCGCGTCGAGCACGGCATCCGTGGACGGCGACGTGAACACTTCGCCCGCCACCGCGGCGCTCAGCATGCCGTGGCCCACATAGCCGCCGTGCGCGGGCTCGTGGCCGGAGCCGCCGCCCGAGATCAGCGCGACCTCGCTGCGCGCGGCGACGGCCTCGGCATCGGCGCGCACGACGATCGTGCTGCCTTGCAATAGCGAGAGATTGGGATTGAGCGCCGCGAGTCCGTCGAGCATGTCGGGGACAACGGCGCAGACGTCATTGATGAGCTTCTTCATTGCGTCGGCTTCCTTTCAATCTGCCGGCACCGCGTGATGCACTGACGGCAGTTTATTCAGTTGCGAAAACGGGAAGGGGAAGCCTCAACTGTACCGCGCATTGGCAAAGACGACGCAATGCGGAGGCCGTGAACGCGCAATAGCACTCGTGACGGAGTCAGGCGGCAAAACGAATGGGAGCAATGCAGAAGAAAGAAACTGACAGCACCGTAGACGAAAGCGGAACCGCTTTCGTCTACGTCACTGATGCGTTGGTAGGCTCGATTGGATTCGAACCAACGACCCCCACCATGTCAAGGTGGTGCTCTAACCAACTGAGCTACGAGCCTTTAGAGAGCGCGAATTATAGTGAGTCCGCGCGAACAGCACAAGCCCCTATCGTTATTTCGACCACGCGGAGGTACCGTTCAATTCGCAGGCGCCCATTCGGTGGCCGTATCCAGCGGATAAACCGGCTGCTTCACGTGCTCGAAGGCAAACAGCCCGTAGTCGGAACTCGTGACGCCGCGGCTATCGCACTCCACCAGCGCCGCGGCGATCGGCACGAAAACAGGCCGGCAGTACATGCGCGATTTGAGCAGCAGAAAACGCGCGCGCCGCGGATCGATACCGACGCTCTCGAACACGCCCAGGTCCCATGGTTCGTGCGTGCGCTCGGTCATCACGAGTTTCACGGTGCCGGTGTCGAGTACCGCGGCACGTCCCATGAAAGCACGCTGCCCGGTGTATGTCGGACCACTGATCACGTATTCGCCGTCGGTCAGAGCACGTACCACGCCGGTCACGGCAAGCGGCGGGCGCGGCGTCAACGCGTCGCTCGCAACCTTATTGCCGATCGTCACGGTCACCGTACTGCCGACACCCGCCGACATCAACGCAGCGACCGCTTGCGGATCGCACAACGGCCCGCTGACGATGCCTTCGAGCTTCTGCTTCAACGCTTCTTCGAGCAGATCCATCGTGTCGCACGTGCCGCCCGACATGCAGTTGTCGCCGTGATCGAGCAACAGCACGGGTTTGTCGGCGCCCTGCGCGAGCGAGGCCGCTTGCGCGACCGACTCCGCCAGTGGCGCGCTGCGATAGACGAAATCTTCGCGCTCGTCCCAGATCTGCCGCGCGATGCGCTCCGCCACCGCTTCGGCCTCATCAAGCGCGCCGTCCCCTACCACGACGACGCTGATGCAGGGCGCGGCGATATCGGCCAGCGAAAAGCCGGACAACACCGACACCGCCAGCATGCCGTCGGCCTCAGCCGCACGCGCGGCATCCACCGCGCGTTTCATCGCGCCTTCGGCGCTCGCGCTGCGCAGCGTGTGCGTGAGCAGCGGCGGCTGACGCCATGCAATCACCGGCTTCGTCTTGCCATGCACGAGATCGAACATCAGGCGCGCCGCGTGCGCGCCTGTCTCGTACATATCGACGTGCGGATAGGTCTTGAAGCTGACGATCACATCCGCGTTGTCGATCATTTTCTGCGTGACGTTGCCGTGCAGATCGAGTGCGACCGCGATCGGCGCATTGGGCAGCAAGGCGCGCACGCGTTCGAGCAGATCGCCTTCGCCGTCGTTCGAATTCTCGGCGACCATGGCGCCGTGCAGATCGAGCATCACCGCGTCGCAGCCGGCCGCCGCCGCGACGATCGCGTCGCAGATCGCATCGTAAGCGGCGGCCTCGACCGGTCCGCTCGGATTCGCCGAAGCGGATATCGGCGTGACGATCTCCGCACGCTCGCGCCCGGCGGCGTCGATGAACGCGGCCATTGCGGTCTGCATGCCCTTGTTGTCGTTGAACGCGTCCTGACCATAGCTCGGGCCGTTGCGGCCGAATGCGGCGAGCGGCGTCGCCACCGGCGAGAACGTATTGGTCTCGTGATTCATCCGCGCGATGAGGATCTTCATGCGTTTGCGCTCCCGAGCTTCCATGCGGCATCCAGCATCGCCTGCAACAGCACGTTGCAGCCGGCTTCGAGATGATCGGCGCGCGCGTCTTCGATTTCGTTGTGACTGATGCCGTCCTTGCATGGCACGAAAATCATCGCGGCGGGCGCAACGCGCGCCAGATAGACGGCATCGTGACCCGCGCCGCTGATCACATCCATCGACGAAAAGCCGAGCGCGTCGGCGCCCTGCTTCACCGCGGCAACCAGGTTCGCCGCGAACGGCTGCGGCGGGAAATACACGACCTGTTCGACGTCGATAGCGATGCCCGCTCGTTCGCCCGCCGTCGAGCATGCGGCGCGCAAGGCGGTGTCCATCGCGGTGAGCGTCGCGTCGTCGGCCGCACGCAGATCGACCGTGAGCGTCACGCGGCCCGGAATGACGTTGCGTGAGTTCGGATGCACGTCAAGCCAGCCCACCGTGCCACGGCCGTGGGGCGCGTGATCGAGCGCGATGCGGTTGACCGCGTGAATCAGATCGGCCGCGGCGAGCAGCGCGTCGCGGCGCAGCTCCATCGGTGTCGGCCCCGCGTGCGCTTCCATGCCCTGCACCGTCACGTCGTACCAGCGTTGACCGAGCGCGCCCTGCACGACACCGATGGTTTTATCGTGCGCTTCGAGCACCGGCCCCTGTTCGATATGCGCTTCGAAATACGCGCCGACGGTATGTGGTTTCCCGTCCTCACCGGCATAGCCGATCGCCGCCAGCGCGTCGCGCACCGACACGCCCTCGCGATCGCGTTGCTCAAGCGCATGTTCCAGCGTGAACGCGCCGGCAAATACGCCCGAGCCCATCATCACCGGCACGAAGCGCGAGCCCTCCTCGTTGGTCCACACCGCGACTTCCAGCGGCGCAAGCGTTTGCACGTTGGCCTCGGCCAGCGTGCGCAGCACTTCGAGACCCGCAAGTACGCCGTAATTGCCGTCGAATTTGCCGCCCGTCGGTTGCGTGTCGATGTGGCTGCCGGTCATCACCGGCGGCAGGTCCTCGCGCAAACCCGCGCGGCGCGCGAAGATATTGCCGATCGCATCGATCCGCACAGTGCAGCCGATCTCTTTCGCCCACGCGATAAAAAGCTCGCGCCCCTGGCGATCCAGCTCCGTCAACGCGAGCCGGCACACGCCGCCTTTCTCGGTGGCGCCGATTTGCGCGAGTTGCATGAGACTGTCCCACAGACGCGCACCATCGACTCGCAAATCGGCAGGCGTCGCAACGGTTGTTGATTCATGAGCTTGCATCGATGCTTCCTCGTATTGAAGACAGCGCCAGCGTCAAACGACGCCCACGCCGAGATAACGGTCCTTGATCGACTCGTCCGCGGAGAATGACGCGTTGCCGCCCGAATAGACGATCACGCCCTGTTCGATGATGTAGTGGCGATCCGCGAGCTGCGTGCAGACTTCGAGGTTCTGCTCGACCAGAAGAATGGCCACGCCCGCTTCGCGGATCAGCTTGAGCTGCGCGACGATTTCTTCGACGATCACCGGCGCCAGTCCCTCCACCGGCTCGTCGAGCATCAGCAGACGCGGGTGATTCATCAGCGCGCGGCCAATCGCGAGCATCTGCTGTTCACCGCCGGACAGTTGTGCGCCTCCGTTCGTGCGGCGTTCCTTCAGGCGCGGAAAGATGCGATAGATGTCGTCCAGCTGCCACGGCGAATCCTTGCGTGCGCCGAGCCGCAAGTTCTCTTCGACCGTGAGCAGACGGAAGATGCCGCGATGCTCGGGCACGAAGCACACGCCGCGCGAGGCGATCTTGTGCGGTGGCATGCCGTCGATCCGGGCGCCGTTGAACGTCACCTCGCCGCGTCGTGGCGCGACGACGCCGGCAATCGCCTTGAGCGTGGTGGATTTGCCCGCGCCGTTGCGACCCAGCAGCGTGACCGTTTCACCATCGCCGATCTGCAAGGACACGCCTTGCAGAATGTGGCTCTTGCCATAGAAGCCGTGAATCTGCTGCACGTCGAGAATCATGCGCGGCCTCCGGTGATCATATTGCCAAGATACGCGCTGCGCACGCGCTCGTCGCCGCGAATGTCGTCCGGCCGCCCTTCAACCAGCACGCGGCCTTGCTGCATCACGGTAATCGTGTCGGAGATGTCCATCACGATGCCCATGTTGTGTTCGATCAGCACGACCGTGTAATCGTCGCGCAGGCCGCGAATCAGTTGCTTCATGTCGTCGAGATCGTCGATGCCCATGCCCGAGGTCGGTTCGTCCAGAAAGATCGCCTTGGGCCGCGCCGCGAGCGCCATGCCGACTTCGAGCCGCCTCTGCTGACCATGCGACAACGCGGCCGCCGGGACTTCGCTCAGACGCTGCAATGCGAGCCTTTCGAGCACACTGTCGACGGTGTCCGCATGCGCGAGCGCACCGTGCGGCGGCGTCCACGCATTCAGCGCGCGCACCGCATCGACGCCTTGCGCGGCGAGGCGCAGGTTCTCGCGTACGCTCAGATTGGCAAACAGGCTCGTCACCTGGAATGATCGCGCGACGCCGCGGCGCACGCGCTTATGATCGGGTTCACGCGTGACGTCGTGGCCGTCAAAGACGATCTTGCCTTCGGTGATGGGAAGCGTGCCGGTCAGTACGTGAAAGAGCGTGGTCTTGCCCGCGCCGTTTGGACCGATCACAGAATGCACGGTGCGCGGCATGACGCTCAGATTCACATCTAAGAGCGCGGTGAATTTGCCATAGCGCTTTACTATGCCGTTCGCTCGCAGAATGGCTTCGCTCATGCGGCCTCCTTGTTCGCGCCGTCGCCAGTGTCGTGCGCATCATTGTCCGCGCCGGAGGATGGCTTGCCGCGCAGTGCGTGCCAGATGCGCTCGCCCAGCCCCCAGAGTCCACGCTGCATGAACAGGCTGACCGCGATCAGTACGATGCCGAGCAGCAACAGCCAGCGCGGCCACAGCGTCGAAAGCCAGTCGGCGAACAGCACGTAGAACGCCGCGCCCAGGACGGATGCAAACAGATTGCCGGTGCCGCCGATCACCGTCATCACGAGGATCATCTCGCTCGTGTGATAGTCGATGTTCGAGAGCGGCGCGATGCCGGTCATCAGCGCATGAAGCGCCCCCGCGAGTCCGGTAACCGCACCTGAAATCACGAACGCCATCAGCTTGAAGCGCTTGACGTCGTAGCCTACTGCCGCCGCGCGCGCCTCGTTGTCGCGAATCGCGAGCAACGTGCGGCCGAATACCGAATGCGATACGCGCATCAACAGCCAGAACACCACGAGAAAGAGCACTGCAACGAAGCCGTAGTATTGCCACGGCGACGTCAACGGGACGAGCGCTTTGCCAAGCAGGCTCAGCGCAGGGCGCGGAATGTCGAGCAGGCCATTGTCGCCGCCGGTCAGATCGGGCGTGGTATAGGCCAGGAAATAGAAGAGCTGGCCGAACGCGAGCGTCAACATCACGAAGTACGTGCCGCGCTGGCGAATCGAAAACCAGCCGACCATGGCGGCTGCCGCGGCGCCGATCACAGCCGACGCGAGCAGCGCAACGGACACCGGCAACGCGGCTTTGGTGAGCACCAGTCCCGCGCAATAGCTGCCGAGTCCGAAGAAGATACCTTGCCCGAACGAAAGCAAGCCTGTGTGACCGAGCAGCAGATTGCAGCCCAGTGCGGCGAGCGCAAACACCAGCACTTCCGTGGCGAGCGAGCCGGAGCGCAGTGTGAGTGGCAAGACGCACACGACCAGCAGCGCAAGCAGAAGGAAACGGTAGCGATGCAGCGTGTGCTTCGAGCCCCGTGGCGTCGATGAAGAGTGAATGCTTTGCACGGCGGGCTTCGATGAATCGATCATGCCGCCCTCCCCAGCAAACCGTTCGGGCGCAGCAGTAGAACCGCGGCCATCGCGACGTAGATCATCAGCCGCGCACCTTCGGGCCATAAGGTGCTCATCACGCTTTGCACGATCCCCACCAGCAAACCGCCGACGAGCGCACCGAGAAAATTACCCATGCCGCCCACCACGACCACGACGAATGCAACGCTGAGCGCTTCGATGCCCATGAACGGATCGACGCCACGAATCGGGGCGGCCAGCACGCCCGCCAGTGCCGCGGTTGCCGCGCCGAGCGCGAACACGAGACTAAAAACGCGCAATACGTTGATGCCGAGCAGCGACACCATCTCGGTCGATTCGCTGCCGGCACGCACCGCGCTGCCGAGTCGCGTACCTTCCAGCACCCACCATAAGAGCGCGGCCAGCACGGCAGTAAAGCCAATCACGAACAGCCGGTACTTCGGATAAACGAAGCTGCCCCAGATCACCACACCGTTCAGTATGTCGGGCACCGCAACGTTATCGCCGAGCGGCCCCCAGATCAGGATCGCGCATTCCTGCACGACGAGCGCGAGGCCGACGGTTACGAGAATGTGAAACTCGTGCTGCTGCGCATAGACGTGCCGCAGAATCAGTTTCTCGATGACCCACGCAAGCACGCCGACCACAATCGGCACGACGACCAGCGCCGTCCAGAAACTCATCGACCACTGCATCGCCTGATAGCAGAAGTACGCGCCGAGCAGATAGAACGCGCCGTGCGCGAAATTCACGAAACGCAGCAGCCCGAATACGATCGACAAACCGACTGCGAGCAGGAAATACAGCATCCCCACTCCGATGCCGTTGACGATCTGCAGAAGATAAACGTTCATGGCGTCCGTCTGATGGATGTGGCGAAGAGGTGTCGCGATGCCGGCTCGCGATTGCGATGAACGTGCCGCGCTTGCGTGCGGCACGAGGGCATCACGACATCTTGCAGCCGGTCTTGTCGAGCGGAAGGAAGGACTGCCCGGAGCTAACGATGTCCGCGTAGTCGTCGGCGCTCTTCATCTTGCTCTTCGCCTTGCCCTTGAGCAAATAGTAGTTCTTCAGCACCTGATGGTCGCCCGCGCGAACTTCTTCCGGACCGGTCAAACCGTCGTATTTCATGCCTTCGAGTGCGGCAACCACTTTCTTTGGATCGACCGTCCCCGCCTTGATGATGCCGTCGAGCAGGATCTTCGTGCAGATATAGGACCCGGCGAGGCTATAGTTGGGGTTCGCCTTGAATGCCGTATTGGCGCGTTTGACGAGATCGCGATTGAGCGGCGAATCGATGCCATGCCAATACTGCGCGCCAAAATAGACGCCATCGCACAGGTCCGCACCGAGCGATTCGAATTGCTCGAGACCGGACGCCCATGCCATCAGGATCGTGCAGTTGTTTTTCATGCCAAAGCTCACGGCCTGGCGAAGCGTATCGGACGATTGCGAGCCGAAGTTCAGAATCAGCAGGACGTCAGGCTTCGCGGCAACGGCATTCGTCAGATAACCGCTGAATTCCTTCTCATTGAGCGAGTGGTAGCTGTTGCCCACGTGCTCGATGCCCTTCTCCTTGAAGATCGCTTTGGCTGCGGCCAACAAGCCGTCGCCGAAGACGTATTGCGGCGTGATGGTGTACCAGCGTTTTGCTTTCGGTAACGTCTGGATCAGCGGCCGCACGGTCTGCTCGATCGCGCCGTAAGTCGGCACCGACCAGCGGAACGTGGCGGCATTGCAGTCCTTGCCGGTGATTTCGTCTGCGCCCGCGGTCGTGATGAAAATGCCGCTGGCCTTCTGTACTTCCTTGCCCATCGCCAATGCTTCGGAGGACAAAATACCGCCCGCAAAGAAGCGGGCGTTCTTTTGCTGCGCGATTTCCTGCACGCGACGCACCGCGGTAGCGGGCTTGCCCTCTGTGTCGAGCACCGTATAGGCGAGCGGTTGACCAAGAACCTTGCCGTATTGCTCGATGGCCAGCTTCATGCCGAGGTCGGCATATTTTCCGTTCGCGGCGAACGGCCCCGACATCGGCACCGGACATGCGAACTGCACGGTGCCAGCCTGCGCGAACGCGCTACGCGCGACCAGCGAGCCGAACGTCCCCGGAACGGCCGACAACGCGGCCAGCTTCAACATATTTCGGCGATTCAAAATGACGCTCCTTGAAAGAGACACGCACTGACCGGCTACGAAACTGCACACGCGATGCGACCGACTGCCTGGGCTTGCTGGCCGCTTGAAGTTTTCCACCTCCTGGGCTTTGTTCTATTTATCATGATAAATAGAATGGACTTGATCGTAGGTACAATAAATTCGAGTGTCAATAAGGCAATATTCCTGGCCGTATCCCACTGTCGCTCTTGAGCGGGACGTGGCCGGCGGATCGATCGGGAATCGTGCGGGACAAACTGGGAGAATCGAATATGGCTACGGACCGAACCAAGGCTGGCGCCGCGATAGAGATCAAACAGCAGAAGCGCGGCGATCTGGTCGCGGAAGAAATCAAGCGGCTCATCACTGAGAAAGACCTGAAGCCGGGTGATCGCCTGCCGCGCGAGGTGGAGTTGCAGCAACTCTTTTCGGTAAGCAAGAGTACGATTCGCGAAGCGTTGAAGTCACTCGAGGTGCAAGGTCTGATCAAGGTGACGACTGGCCCGAGTGGCGGCGGCATGGTGGTGGAAGTGCCGCTCGATCGCACGCTGCAGCTGTTGCAGAACTATCTGTTCTTTAAGGACGTGTCGATCGATGACATCTACACCGTGCGCAAATTGCTGGAGCCGGAACTCGCGGCGGGCGCCGTCCCGCATCTGACCGAGCAGGATTTCGACGCACTCGAAGCGAGCATTGCGTGCTGCGATCGCCCCGCGTCGTCGCGTGGCGGTCAGGACATCGTGCGGCAACGTCAGGAAGACGTGAACTTTCATGACATTCTGGCAGCCGCTAACCCGAACCCGTTTCTGCGTTTCAGTTGCGAGCTGATCAATGAAATGATCCGGCAGCTCATCGAATTTCGTAACGACACGCCGCAGGCCGAGCATGAACGGTTCGGTCAGGCGAACGTCAAGATTCACAAAGCGATTACGAAAGCGGCACGTGAGCGCAACGTCGAGAAGGTGCGTGAGTTGATGGTGATCCACATGACCGAGGCGCCACGTTACGTGAAGCGGATGAAAGGAAAACTGCGGGGACGTCTGATTCTGGATTCGGAGATTCGTCGACGGGTGCGGGGGCGCGGTGTGGCACCGCCGGATGGAAATGGGGAGGAGTGAAACGTTTAGCTTTCCGCAGACGTGGACTGGGCACTGTTAGCGACTTTTCGCTCATTCTTCCATTGCCGTTCGTAGCAGAAAATCTCGTGGTGAAGCACGCGGCGCCAGGGAGATCTGCCGAAATGCATCACCTGAATCAATTGAAGATACATGGAGGATCCGGCGGGGCGAGCGCAATTCGTGTGAAAGCGTCTGCCAACCGGCGTTTGCGGTCGGGAATCAGGGGGATCGACAACGAGGGCTCAACCTTTTCCGGACCGCGCCGTTATTGCATCTGCACAGGTACAACCACCGGATCTTCATGGCACAACCTATTCCCTTTTCCCGCAACGCTGGTGCGACGCGCGCGCGGCATGCCAAGGCCATGCTGTTACCGATCGCTCGGTCGATCGCCGACGACCTCGCATTGCGGGTACACTTGGCGCTCGACGCATTGCGCCGTGGCATCGGCAGCAAATCCGACGCGCAGACGCTCACACAGGTCATGCTGCTGACCGGCTTTTTGGCGCAGTCCAGCTTCGGCTCGATTAGCGACGAGGAACTCGGCGCGGCGGACCGCGCTGTGTCGGCGGTGTTCGATATAGGCCAGCAGACCGGCGAGTGGCGATTGGACGACGCGGGGTTCGCGCTTTTTGCGCTGCTAGCCACCAATTATGACCGACAACTGCACAGTGCGCCTCTTTGGGCCATCACAGAGGCGAGTGAACGGCTCGATCGCTTCGTCGCTGGTGTGCCTGATCAAACGCCAGTGCGTAAGCGAGCTTAGTCGGGTTGAGAGGCGGTGAACTGCGAGGCAAAAACTTGTCGGCAGATTTCTGGGAATTCACCGGTGTAGGGAACTGGGGTAGCTCGGTGATTAACTCATGAGCAGGTGGGGTGCGAGTCAGGTCAGGGGAAGGCGCCAGAGCGGCTGAAGTTCTCTGACTACGAATTCAGGAAGGCGCACAGGCCGCGAACGGGCTGGCGTTCAGTTCGCCGCGGGGATGAGATGGGTGAGCGCCAGGTGCGCTGATGCGGCATGCGTTGCGGGGCGCGACCGGGTGGCCTGCGACCGCACTCCATCTGCGGAGCCTGTCAGTTTTCTTTGTGCCGAGGTCATGAGACGATACCGAAAGGAACGCCCTTATGACCGAAACAACAAGCATGACAAAGAAGAGCAAGAAACCGAGCACGCCGAAGCTGTTTCCGGATGAACTGATTGATCAACTGCTGGCCCAGGTGCAGAACAAGGATGCCGAGTCGATTCTCGGTGAATCGGGCTTGGCCGGCCTGCTCAAGAAGCAACTCGCCGAGCGCATGCTGGCGGCCGAACTGACGCATCACCTGACGGCTGAGGCCGAGCAGGGCAACGCCGGCAACCACCGCAACGGCACGAGCCCGAAGACGGTCATCACGCCCAATGGCGAGTTGAATCTGGATATCCCGCGTGACAGGCAGGCGACGTTCGAGCCGCAACTGGTCGGCAAATACCAACGTCGATTGCCGGGATTCGACGACCATGTGATCAGCATGTACGCGCGCGGTATGAGCGTGCGCGAGATCCAGGGCCACTTGCTGGAGCTGTACGGACTGCAAGTGTCGCCCGACCTGATCTCCACCGTCACCGATGAAGTGCTGGCTGAAGTCGAGCAATGGCAGCAACGACCGCTTGAGGCGATGTATCCGATCGTGTATTTCGACGCTCTGCGGCTGAAGATTCGCGACGAAGGCACGGTCAAAAACAAGGCGGTGTACCTGGCGCTGGGTATCCGCGCCGATGGCCGCAAGGAAGTGCTGGGCCTATGGATCGAACAGACCGAAGGCGCCAAGTTCTGGCTAAAGGTCTTCAACGAGCTGAAGAACCGCGGTTTGCACGACATCCTGATTGCGGTGGTCGATGGCTTGCGCGGCTTTCCCGAAGCGATCGAGGCGGTTTATCCGGCCGCGCAGATCCAGACTTGCATCGTGCATTTGATCCGCAATTCGCTGAATCTGGCGAGCTGGAAAGACCGCAAGCCGTTGGCTGCCGCGCTCAAGCCGATCTATCAGGCCGCCACGGCCGAAGCGGCGGCAGCCGCGCTCGAAGCCTTCGCTCAAAGCGACTGGGGCCGCAAATTCCCCACCGTGGCGGCGATGTGGCAGCGTCAATGGGAGCAGGTGATCCCGTTCTTCGCCTATCCGCCCGAAGTGCGTCGGATTATATATACGACCAACGCCATCGAGAGCATGCACATGCAACTGTGCAAGATCGTCAAGAACCGCGGCCACTTCCCCAGCGACGAAGCCGCCAGCAAGCTGCTGTATCTGGCCTTGCGCAACATCGAAAAGGATTGGAAGATGCCGCCTATCACCTGGCGGCAAGCGGTCAATCAGTTCGCCATTCTGTTCGGCGAGCGCTTCACCAACGCCATCAGCTGAGACTTTTTACAGCGACCTCAGCACACGAAATTCCTGACACGTCC
>NZ_NPIH01000277.1 GCF_012275575.1 Paraburkholderia sp. SG-MS1
GTGCCGCCGTCGGCAGGCAATGCAAACGGTACGGCGGTCGCGCCGAAGCCTTCGCAGGATAACGGCACGGCCGCCGTGCCCGCTCCGGCGAAAAAGCCGCAAGCCTCCAGCGCGCCGGCCGCCACCGCGGCGGGCTCCGCGCCGAAGAGCACCTCGGCGCCGGCTACCGCGAACGCCGCCAAGCCGGGCGCGAGCGCGGCGCCAGCGCCGGGCGATGCGAACACCGGCTACTTCCTGCAAGTGGGCGCGTACAAGACCGCAGCCGATGCCGAACAGCAGCGCGCGCGTCTGGCGTTCCAGGGCTTCGAGTCGAAGGTGACCCAGCGGGATGCGGGTGGCGTGACGTACTATCGCGTGCGCATTGGACCGTTTTCGAAGTTCGAAGACATGAATTCGAGCCGTCAGCGTCTGTCAGACGCGGGCGTGGACACTGCCGTAATCCGCTTCACCAAACAATAAACAAACCGTAAACGTCGGCACGCGCGGCCACCGAAACTATCGGTGCGCCGTGCGTGTCACAACTCGTCGGACAGTTGCAACGTCCATTGCAGAATCTGAAAACGGTGACGGGCATTGGCGTGGCGCCACCGTTTCTCCGCCTACTCGAGTCAACACAACATGAAAAAACTGCTGAGCATTCTGTTTCTTTCGCTGGGTCTGATTGCCGCCTCGGCACAGGCGTCGCCGGCCGCGCCGGTGTCGGGCAAGGACTACACCGTGCTGGCTTCGCCGCAGCCTACGGATGTGCCGGCCGGCAAGATCGAAGTCATCGAGTTCTTCTGGTACGGCTGCCCGCACTGCAACGAATTCAACCCGTACCTCGAAGCATGGGTGAAGAAGCAGGGTCCGGACGTCGTGTTCAAGCGCGTGCCGGTCGCCTTCCGCGACGACTTCATTCCGCACTCGAAGATGTTCCATGCGCTCGACGCGCTCGGCGTCGTGAACGAACTCACGCCGAAGATCTTCAACGAAATCCACGTCAACAAGAACTACCTGCTGACGCCGGAAGAGCAGAGCAAATTCCTCGCGAAGCTCGGCGTCGATCCGAAGAAGTACATGGAAGCGTACAACTCGTTCTCGACGCAAAGCGCGCTGCAGAAAGACAAGAAGATGCTCGACACGTACAAGATCGACGGGGTGCCGACGCTGGCCGTCCAAGGCAAGTATGAAACCGGCCCGGCCGCGACCGACAGCCTGCCGGGCACGATCCAGGTGCTCGACTATCTGGTGCAGCAAGTCCGCGCCAGGAAGATGTAAAGACGAGGCGCCGGAATGAGTTCACCGCTGAAGGTTTTCATTACCGGCGCTTCGAGCGGCATCGGCCTCGCGCTCGCCGCCGACTATGCGCGGCGCGGCGCGATTCTCGGCCTGGTCGCCCGCCGCGGCGACGCGCTCGCCGCGTTCCAGCAGTCCCATCCGCACAACACCGTCTCCATTTATTCCGTCGACGTTCGCGACGCCGAAGCACTCGCCGACGCGGCCACGCAGTTCATTGCGCAACACGGCTTGCCGGATATCGTGATCGCCAACGCCGGCATCAGCCGCGGCGCCGTCACCGGGCAGGGCGATCTGCGCACCTTCCGCGAAGTGATGGACGTCAACTACTTCGGCATGGTCGCCACCTTCGAGCCTTTCTCCGCCGCGATGGTCGCCGCGAAGCGCGGCACGCTAGTCGGCATCGCCAGCGTCGCCAGTGTGCGCGGCTTGCCGGGCTCGGGCGCCTATAGCGCGTCGAAGTCGGCGGCGCTCAAGTATCTCGAAGCGTTGCGCGTCGAGATGCGGCCGCACGGTGTCGGCGTCGTCACCATCGCGCCGGGCTATATCCGCACGCCGATGACCGAGCACAACCCGTACACGATGCCCTTCCTGATGGACGCCGACCGTTTCGCCGCAAAGGTCGCACATGCGGTCGAGCGGCAAACGGCGTTCGCGGTGTTTCCGTGGCAGATGCGCATCGTCGCAATGCTGCTGCACGTGCTGCCGCGCTGGCTCTATGACCGCGCGTTCGAACGCGCGCCGCGCAAGCCGCGCGTCATTGCCGAATAAATCATGCAACCGCGTGCGGTCGATGCAGCCGGCGTCGCGCACGAAACAGCGGGCGCCCACGCGCGCATTGTCTCGCTGGTGCCGAGCATCACCGAAACGCTTTTTGCACTTGGACTCGACCGGCAGATCGTCGGACGTACCGGCTTTTGCGTGCATCCACACGACAAGGTGCGCGAGGTCCGCAAAGTCGGCGGCACCAAGGCCGTCAAGCCGGACGCGATTCGCGCGCTGCGCCCTACCCACCTGATCGTCAATATCGACGAAAACGAGCGCGATACCGTCGAGCAATTGCGCGCGTTCGTGTCGCATATCGTCGTCACTCATCCGCAGACACCGCAGGACAATCTCTCGCTTTACGCGCTGCTGGGCGCGATCTTCGACCGTAGGCACGAAGCTCAAAGGCTGTGCGAAAGACTCGAAGCCCGGCTGCGCGAAGCCGCGGCGCAGGCTTTCGCCGCACAAAACGTGCTGTATCTGATCTGGCGCGAGCCGTGGATGAGCGTGGCGCGCGACACCTATATCGCCTCGATGCTGCAGATCGTGAACTGGCACACGCAGCCGGATGTGCGCGGCGGAGCGGCGGGTGCCGCGCGTTATCCGGTGCTCGACTTCGACGACGCGCCGTGGCTCGCCGATGTCGACCGTATCCTGCTGTCCAGCGAGCCGTATCGCTTCACGCAGACGCACCGCGACGCGCTCGCGCGTGATCCGCGGCTGGCGGGCAAGCGCATCGAGCTGATCGATGGCGAAATGGTGTCGTGGTACGGCGTGCGCGCGATAGAAGGCATCGCTTATCTGAAGCGGCTTGCGTCAACGCCCTGAGTGCGGACGCCCGCTCTCCATATGGATATGCGGATTATGTTGTTGTCGCCATAATCTCCCTTCGATAAGCTTTCGCGAAGGCGCGCGGCGCGCATGACCGAGGATCACCCGCCCCATGCGCGAGCGCCGGAAACGTATCACAATCAGGGCGGCGTCGACGCCCGCCCCTCGTCACCGGAACAACACAAACCAGACGCACCGACTGACTGCGCTCGTTATGGGAGAACCTATGCGCTTCAAACTGCTCGCAGCCGCCCTACTGTTCACGGCGCCTGCGCTCGTGCTCGCCAAACCGCTGACCGTCTGTACCGAATCGAGCCCGGACGGCTTCGACGTGGTGCAGTTCAATTCGCTCGTCACGACCAATGCGTCGGCCGACGTGATCTTCAACTCGCTGGTCTCGTACGACGAGGCCGCGAAGAAGGTCGTGCCGGCGCTGGCCGAGAAGTGGGACGTGAGCGCCGACGGCCTCACCTACACGTTCCATCTGCGCCCGAACGTGCAGTTCCAGACCACCGACTACTTCAAGCCCACCCGCGCGCTGAACGCCGACGATGTCGTCTTCACGTTCGACCGCATGCTCAGCGACAGCAATCCGTGGCACAAGGTGGCGGGCGCGAGCGGCTTTCCGCATGCGCAGTCGATGGGCTTGCCGAAGCTGATCAAGTCGATCAGCAAGGTCGACGAGAACACCGTCAAGTTTGAACTGACCGTACCGGATGCGACCTTCGTGCCGATCCTGACGATGGGTTTCGCATCGATCTATTCGGCCGAATATGCCGACCAGTTGCTCAAGGCGGGCAAGCAGACCGATCTGAACGCGAAGCCGATCGGCACCGGCCCGTTCCTGCTCAAGAGCTACACGAAAGACGCGGTGATCCGCTACGACGTGAACCCGACCTTCTGGGGGCCTAAGCCGAAGATCGACCGCCTGATCTACGCGATCACGCCGGACGCCACCGTGCGCGCACAGAAAGTGAAAGCGGGTGAATGCCAGATCGCGCTGTCGCCGAAGCCGCAGGACCTCGCCGACGCGAAACAGGACAAGTCGCTCGCAATCGTTCAAACGCCTGCGTTCATGACCGCGTTCGTCGCGTTGAACACGCAGAAGAAGCCGCTCGACAACCAGAAGGTGCGCGCGGCGCTGAACATGGCGTTCGATCGCAGCACCTATCTGAAGACCGTGTTCGACAACACCGCGACGCCGGCCACGAACCCGTACCCGCCGAATACGTGGAGCTATAACAGGTCGATCAAGGGCTGGCCGTACGATCCGGTGAAAGCGAAGAAGTTGCTCGCCGATGCGGGCTATCCGAACGGCTTCGAAACGACCATCTGGGTGCGGCCGAACGGCAGCGTGCTGAACCCCAATCCCAAGGCCGGCGCCGAATTGCTGCAGGCCGACTTCGCGAAGATCGGCGTGAAGGCGGACGTGAAGGTCATCGAATGGGGCGAGCTGATCAAGCAGGCCAAGCAAGGCCAGCATGATTCGCTGTTCATGGGATGGGCCGGCGACAACGGCGATCCGGACAACTATCTGACGCCGCTGTTCAGTTGCAACGCGGTGAAGTCGGGGATCAACTTCGCGCGCTTCTGCGATCAGGATCTCGACAAGCTGATCACCGACGGCAAGGCCACACCGGATCAGGCCAAGCGCACCAAGGCCTATGAACAGGCGCAGCAGATCATCCACGATCAGGCGCTTTGGATTCCGCTCGGCTATCCGACCGCCTCGGCCATCACGCGCACGAACGTCAGCGGTTATCACGTGAGCCCGTTTGGCCGGGTCAACTTTGGGACGGTCGCGGTGCAGTAATTCGCGCTTGCCTGAAGGTACACAGAAAAAAGCCCGGTTTGCACAACCGGGCTTTTTTTATCGACACATCAAGGCGATCTCTTCACTCACGACGCCGAAAAACGGATCACACCGTCCGCGTCCTCGCTGCGCTTCAAGTCGCCCGCGAGCCACAGCAGATGCAAATGCGCGAGCGCCTCACCCAGTGCGAACGTCATCTGATGGATGTCGAGCTGGCGCTTGAACATCAGCGGCACGATGTCGGCGGCGCTTTGCGGTTTCTGAGCGCATGCTTCGCGCACTTCGGCCAGGCGCGCATCATGATGCTCGCGCAGTTGCCGGATGCGCGTGCGCACGCCGCGAAACGGCCTGCCATGCGACGGCAGCACCAGCGTCGCTTCAGGCATGGTCTCGTACCGGCCGAGCGACTCCAGATACAGCGCGAGCGGCGAGCCCTCCGGCTCGATATCGAACACCGACACGTTGGTCGAAATGCGCGGCAGCACCATGTCGCCGGAGATCAGCACACCGGTCTCTTCGCAAAACAACGCGCAGTGTTCCGGCGAATGGCCGAAGCCCGTCACCACCCGCCACGTTTCGCCGCCGATCTTCAGGCCATCGGCTTCGCGCAGACGCCTGTATTGCCCCGGGATCGCCGGCACGAGGCTCGAGTAGTAGCTCTTGCGATTGCGCAGTTTCTCGAGCGAATCCTCATCGTTCAGACCGTGGCGCGCGAAGTGCCGCGCCGCCGCCTCGCCGCCTGCGTTCGAACCGTCACCTGCGGCCATCACGCGAGCCTGCATGTATTCGCCGAGCGTCATCCAGAGCCGTGCGTCCCAGCGCTTCCTGTCACCGCCGCTGCACACCCAGTGCGCGAGGCCGATATGGTCCGGATGGCAGTGCGTGACGATCACGCGCAACACCGGCAGGCCGTCGAGCAGCGAGTCGAACACGCTTTCCCAGTTCTGCTTGATCGTGTCCGACGTGATGCCGCAATCCACCACCGTCCAGCCCTGCTTGCCGTCGATCTCGTCGCGCAGCAGCCACAGGTTGATGTGGTCGAGCGCGAAAGGCAACGGCATGCGCAACCAGAACACGCCGGGCGCGACTTCCATCGTCTGGCCGGCTTGCGGAAGGCTGTCGTCGAATGGGTATTGGAGTTGATGTTCGAGTGCATTCATTGGGGATGTCTTCCTCCGTCGGCCGTCCGGCATGGCGAGGTGTGCGATGCCTGTCGGCGTGGTTGTGGCGCGCGCCTGCTGTCTCGCGCCGTGGTTGCAGCAATGGTTGCGTTCAGCGCAGGTTGACGATAACGTAAACGTCGATTCTATCGTCCAATCCGATTTTCTGCCCGGCCACGGGATGTCCCGTATGAATACGCAATACACGATCACCGAGCTCGCGCGGGAATTCGACGTCACGCCGCGCGCGATCCGCTTCTACGAAGATCAGGGTTTACTCTCGCCGAGCCGCGAAGGGTCGAGTGGATTACGGCGCGTCTATTCAGGCCGCGACAGAACGCGCCTGAAGCTCACGCTGCGCGGCAAGCGGCTCGGCTTCACGCTGTCGGAAATCCGCGAATTGCTGGACGTGTACGAATCGCCGACCGACACCGTGCCGCAATTGCACGCGTTTCTTGCCACGGTGGCGCGTCATCGGGAGGTATTGGAGCGTCAACTGGAAGACCTGAACGCGACGCTCGAAGATCTCGCGCAATACGAAGCCCAGGCGCGCGCGTTGCTCGATGGTGGCGCACGCGAGGCTAAACCCGCATAAACGCGGCATGACGTGGCGCGGCACGAGCCGCTAAACGCAATGTAACGCAGTCAAACGCCGCACGAAGCACATTTTTTTAGCGGGATTTGCGCCGGTTAGTGATGCCAAGCCGGCGCATTGAGCGAAGATAGCCGGAAAGTCGGTGAACGTCCGAGAACGCCCGCAAGGCGGCAGGGCGCGAGCCGAGCGGCGCGATGCGTCGCGGGCCCACCCGGACGATACAATCACGGGTGTCTTCACGACACGGGACGAATGCACGGTCGACATGAATCACTTCCCCAAACTGCTGTCGTCGCAAATCGGCTTTGACGTCGCCCAGACGATGCTCGAAGGATTCGACCGCCATTACCGGATCTTTCGCGACGCCGCGGTCCACGCGAAGACGCTTTTCGAAACCGGCGACTGGCACGGCCTGCAAAAGCTCGCGCGCGAGCGCATTACCTCGTACGACGAGCGCGTCGAAGAATGCGTCGAACTGCTCGAAGACGAGTACGACGCGGAACACATCGACGGCGAAGTGTGGCAGCAGATCAAGCTGCACTACATCGGTCTCCTGACCACGCACCGCCAGCCCGAATGCGCGGAAACGTTTTTCAATTCAGTGTGCTGCAAGATCCTGCACCGCTCGTATTTCAACAACGACTTCATTTTCGTGCGCCCCGCCATCTCGACCGAATACATCGAGAACGACGAGCCGGCGGCGAAGCCGACCTATCGCGCGTACTACCCCGGCAAGGACGGACTCGCCGCGACGCTCGAGCGCATCGTCACGAACTTCCAGCTCGACCCGCCGTTCGAAGACCTGACGCGCGACGTCGGCTGCGTGATGCAGACAATCCACGACGCGTTTGGCGTCTTCGACGAAGCGCCGAACTTCCAGATTCATGTGCTGTCGTCGCTGTTCTACCGCAACAAGTCGGCGTATATCGTCGGACGGATCATCAACGGCGATGCGCTGCTGCCGTTCGCCGTGCCGCTGCGTCACGTGAAGCCGGGCGTGCTCGCGCTCGACACCGTGCTGCTCAGGCGCGAGCAATTGCTAATCATCTTCAGCTTCTCGCATTCGTATTTCCTCGTCGACATGGAAGTGCCGTCCGCTTACGTCGAATTTCTCGGCACCATCATGCCGGGCAAACCGAAGGCGGAAATCTATACGTCGGTGGGTTTGCAGAAGCAGGGCAAGAATCTGTTCTATCGCGATCTGCTGCATCATCTGTCGCATTCGAGCGATCCGTTCATCATCGCGCCCGGCATCAAGGGGCTCGTGATGCTGGTGTTCACGCTGCCGTCGTTCCCGTATGTATTCAAGCTGATCAAGGACAACTTCCCGCCGCCGAAAGACACCACGCGCGCGCAGATCCAGGCGAAGTATCAGCTCGTCAAACGGCACGACCGCCTCGGCCGCATGGCCGACACCCTCGAATATGCGAGCGTCGCGTTGCCGGTCGCGCGGCTCGATGAAGCGCTCGTGCGCGAACTCGAAAGGGAAGTGCCCTCGCTGCTCGAATACGAGGGCGAGAATCTCGTAATCCGCCACATGTACATCGAGCGCCGCATGGTGCCGCTGAACCTGTTCCTGCAAAACGGCAACGACGACGACGTCGAGCACGGCATCAAGGAATACGGCAACGCGGTGAAGGAACTGATACAGGCGAACATCTTCCCCGGCGACATGCTGTACAAGAACTTCGGCGTGACGCGTCATGGCCGCGTCGTGTTTTACGATTACGACGAAATCGAATATCTGACCGACTGCAACGTGCGCGCGGTGCCGGCGCCGCGTAACGAGGAGGACGAAATGTCGGGCGAGCCGTGGTACTCGGTCGGCCCACACGACATTTTCCCGGAGACGTACGGCACATTTCTGCTCGGCGACCCACGCGTGCGCCGCTCCTTCATGCAGCACCACGCGGACTTCTTCGATCCTGCGCTATGGCAACGGCACAAGGATCATCTATTGAGAGGCGAACTGCCCGACTTTTTCCCGTACGACAGCCACGAGCGCTTCTGCATCCGCTATCCGGAACGCTTTGCCGATGCATCGGCATCCGCTTCACCGGATACACCGCACGCGCCACCCGACGAGCGCAGCGTACGCGCGGCGTGAAGCCTGCGCCGCCCGCCTCGTTAAATGCATCGTCCGAATTTTATGTAACGACTTCGACCGGTCAATCGGTCGAGAAACCACCAAGACGCATCATGAACACAAACGCTTCAAGCTCCTCCCATCCGCTCTCGCATCTGTTCGACAACAACGACGCGTGGGTCGCCCGCAAGCTGTCCGAAGACCCGGAATTCTTCTCGCGCCTCGCGCATCAGCAGGCGCCGGAGTATTTGTGGATCGGCTGCTCGGACTCGCGCGTGCCGGCGAACCAGATCATCGGCTTGCCGCCGGGCGAAGTGTTCGTGCACAGAAACATCGCCAACGTGGTCGTGCATACCGATCTGAACTGCCTGTCGGTGATCCAGTTCGCCGTCGATCTGCTGAAGGTCAAGCACATCATGGTGGTCGGCCACTACGGCTGCTCCGGTGTCGCCGCGGCGCTGCACGGCCGCCGCGTGGGTCTCGCCGACAACTGGCTCGCGCACGTGCAGGACGTGCGCGCGAAGCACGCCGCGCTGATCGAAGAATGGCCGCTAGGCGAAGCGCGGCATCGGCGGCTCGTAGAACTGAATACGATCGAACAGGTGGTGAACGTGTGCCGCACCACCATCGTCAACGATGCGTGGGCGCGCGGCCAGGAACTGACCGTGCACGGCTGGGCGTATGGCGTGCATGACGGCAAGATCCGTAACCTCGGCATGACGATCAGCGACGCGGCCGCACTTGAAGCAACCTATAAGGAGTGTGTGGCCGCCGTGTCGGCGAGCGGCCCGCGCAACGCGGACAACGACATGGTCGCCGCGGACGCGGCGCAGCTCGGCGACCTGCCGGCCATCGTCGAAGGTGTGATCAAGGAGCTAAGACATGAGTGAGACAGACATGAGTGAAAAGCGAACCGAAGCGCAGGCTGATCCGGTTGTCATCGTGAGCGCCGCGCGCACGCCGATGGCGGCATTTCAGGGCGACTTCGCATCGCTCACCGCGCCGCAACTCGGCTCGGCGGCGATCGAAGCCGCCGTGCGGCGCGCGGGCCTCAAGCCCGACCAGATCGACGAAGTGGTGATGGGCTGCGTGCTGCCCGCCGGCCTCGGCCAGGCGCCCGCGCGGCAAGCCGCGCTCGGCGCCGGCCTGCCTTTGAGCACCGGCAGCACCACGGTCAACAAGATGTGCGGCTCCGGCATGCGCGCGGCGATGTTCGCGCACGACATGCTGGCCGCCGGTTCGGTCGACGTGATCGTCGCGGGCGGCATGGAGAGCATGACGAACGCGCCGTATCTGCTGCCGAAGGCGCGCGGCGGCATGCGCATGGGTCACGGCCAGGTGATCGATCACATGTTCTACGACGGTCTCGAAGACGCGTACGAAAAAGGCCGGCTGATGGGCACCTTCGCCGAGGAATGCGCGGCGTCGTTCGACTTCACGCGTGAGGCGCAGGACGCGTTCGCGGTCGAGTCGCTCAACCGTGCAAAGCGCGCAAACGAAGACGGCTCGTTTGCGTGGGAAATCGCACCGGTCAAAGTGGCGAGCCGCAAGGGCGAGGTCACGATCGATCACGACGAGCAGCCGTTCAAGGCTAACCTCGACAAGATTGCGACGCTCAAGCCCGCGTTCAGCAAAACCGGCACGGTGACGGCGGCGAATTCGTCGTCGATTTCAGACGGCGCCGCCGCGCTCGTGATGATGCGCGAATCGACGGCGAAGCGTCTCGGCGTCGAACCGATCGCACGCGTGGTCGGCCACTCGACGTTCGCGCAGGAACCGGCGAAGTTCACCTCCGCGCCGGTCGGTGCGATTCGCAAGCTGTTCGAGAAGAACAGCTGGCGTGCCGACGAAGTCGATCTCTATGAGGTGAACGAAGCATTCGCCGTCGTGACGATGGCCGCGATGAAGGAACACCGCTTGCCGCACGATAAGGTCAACGTGAACGGCGGCGCTTGCGCGCTCGGCCATCCGATCGGCGCATCCGGCGCGCGCATTCTCGTCACGCTGATCGGCGCGCTGAAGCGGCGCGGCCTGAAGCGCGGCGTCGCGACGCTGTGCATCGGCGGCGGCGAGGCGACGGCGATGGGTGTCGAACTGGTTTGACGCGTGGATCGTGGCAATCGCCGCCTCTCGAAGCGGCGTCCTGAAAGCTGAGGTGTTCGATGAAGACAGTGCTGATCGTCGGTGCGTCGCGTGGCATCGGCCAGGAATTCGTCCGGCAGTACCGGCATAGCGGCTGGCGCGTGCTCGCTACCGCGCGCGACGGCGCCGCGCTCGATGCGCTGAACGAACTGGGCGCGCAAACGTTCGCGGTGGACGTGACCGCACCCGAGGAGATCGCCGCGCTCGGCTGGAAGCTCGACGGCGAACGGCTCGATGCTGCAATTCTGGTGTCGGGCGTGTACGGCCCGCGCACCGAACGCATCGAGACGATCACCGCCGAAGACTTCGATCACGTGATGCACACCAACGTGCGCGGTCCGATGCAATTGATGCCGATCCTGCTGCCGCTCGTCGAAGAAGCGGGCGGTGTGTTCGCGGTCCTCTCCAGCAAGATGGGCAGCATCGCGGAGCCGAGCGGCACGAGCGGCTGGTTGTATGGCACGAGCAAGGCGGCGCTGAACGATGCGCTGAAGCTCGCGTCGCTGGAGGCAAAGCGCGCGACCTGCGTGTCGTTGCATCCCGGCTGGGTGCGCACCGACATGGGCGGCGCGCAAGCCGCCATAGACCCGGCGCGCAGCGTCGCCGGCATGCGTGAGGTGCTCGCGCAGGCTGCGGGCGCCCGCGATGCGTTCAACGGCCGCTTCTATCAATACGACGGCACGCAACTCGACTGGTGAGGAGACCGCGCCATGGTGCTTGATCAGGATCACCTGATGGTCCGCGACGCGCTGCGCACCTTCGTGCGCGACGCGATCGCGCCGCATGCGGCCACGTGGGACCGCGAGCGCACGTTTCCGCGCGACGTGCACCGCCAGCTCGCCGAACTCGGCGCCTACGGCGTGCTGGTGCCCGAAGCGTATGGCGGCGCCGGCATGGATGCGCTGGCGCTCGCGCTGATCCTCGAAGAGATCGCGGCGGGCGACGGCGGCACGTCGACAGCCATCTCCGTGAACAACTGCCCGGTGTGCAGCATCCTGCTGAGCTACGGCAACGACGCGCAGAAACGCGACTGGCTTACGCCGCTGGCGCGCGGCGAGATGCTCGGCGCGTTTTGCCTGACCGAGCCGCAAGCCGGCTCCGACGCGTCCGCGTTGCGCACCACCGCCACCCGCGACGGCGACGTGTACGTGCTGAACGGCGTCAAACAGTTCATCACGAGCGGCAAGAACGGCGACGTCGCGATCGTGATGGCCGTGACCGACAAGGCGGCAGGCAAGCGCGGTATCAGCGCGTTCATCGTGCCGACCAGCGCGACGGGCTACATCGTCGCGCGCGTCGAAGAGAAGCTCGGCCAGCATTCGTCGGATACCGCGCAGATCGTGTTCGAAGACTGCCGCGTGCCCGCCGCGAATCTGATCGGTGCAGAAGGCGAAGGCTACCGGATCGCGCTGTCGGGGCTCGAAGGCGGGCGCATTGGTATCGCGGCACAAAGTGTCGGCATGGCACGCGCCGCGTTCGACGCCGCCTTGAGCTATGCCAGGGAACGCGAGAGCTTCGGCGCGCCGCTCTTTTCGCACCAGGCCGTGCAGTTCCGTCTCGCCGACATGGCGACGCAACTCGAAGCCGCGCGTCAATTGATCTGGCACGCCGCGTCGTTGAAAGATGCCGGTCAGCCGTGCCTCACGCAAGCCGCGATGGCCAAGCTGTTCGCCTCCGAAGCCGCCGAGCGGATCTGTTCGGCAGCCCTGCAGATTCATGGCGGCTACGGGTATCTCAGCGACTTCCCGGTCGAGCGGATATATCGCGACGTGCGCGTGTGCCAGATCTACGAAGGCACCAGCGACATCCAGAAAATATTGATCGCACGCGGTCTTGACTGAACGCTTAATGAGTAGACCATTGCCGATGCAAAGACCCTCCGACTGCCCCTGCAGCGGCACCGTGCCCGGACAGCGCAGCGGCGTCAAAGCACCCCGCTTCGCGCAATGCTGTGGCCGCTACATCGACGGCGGCGAGGCGGCGCCGCGCGCACTCGAACTGATGCGCTCGCGTTATAGCGCGTATGTTGTCGGCGCAACGGACTATCTGCGCGCCACCTGGGCGCCGCACACCTGCCCCGCCGATCTCGACGCGGACCCCGCCGCGCCCGACGCGCCGCGTTGGCTCGGACTGCAGATCAAGGCCTTCGCCGAAACCGACGCGGATCACGCAACCGTTGAATTTGTCGCGCGGTACAAGGTGGGCGGCCGGGCGCACCGGCTGCACGAATTGAGCCGCTTCGTGCGCGGCGAGGACGGCCGCTGGCGCTACGTCGATGGCGACGTCCGCGAGTAGTGCGCGGCACGCGAACCTTTCGCGATCTTTCACGACGCAGCGGCGCGCATTGCGCCGCGATCAAATAAGGCCCTCATTGCAGGGCTTTTTTTCGTGTTGGCCCGGCACCACAGCCCGCGTGCCGAGCCGCCTGTCGCTTGATCCGGCAACGATCCCGTCCTCGTCCAGCCACTACCTGGCCACGCGGCGAACGAGGCCTCTCAGCGACGCCGACATCAGCTCGAAACACGAGCGGCAATTTTTTCGGCGCGGGTTCTCCTTGATTGCACAAAACAAAATTGTCGTGCCAGGATGAGGCCGTAGCTTCATGACGTCACGTTGCGAGAGCCGGCCAAACCCGCTCCGCAAAATGTGCAGGAAGCCCTGCCGCATACCAGACAGTGTGGATGCGGCGGCGGCTCCGGGCAGCAGGTGTGGCGCTCATCATCGGCGCGTGGGGTCGCGTCGGCCGTTTGGGTTCATCCCGTGCGATCTCGATTGGCATGCGTGCGCTTGGCGCACTGCATACGCGAGTGTGTTTTTGTTTGTCGAAAACGCCGGCGAAAGGAAAACGTCAGCAATTAAATCGGCAAGCGGACATCACGGTGTTCAGGGCAGGTCTTCGAGGCAGGTGCGTCAATGGTGTTCAGCAAGGTTCTGACGATGTGTGCGGTGATCTGTGCAGCGGCCACGTGCGCTGTCGCAGTCGCGCACGCCGATCCGCTCGGCGAGGCGTACGCAGCCCCGCACGCCGACGCGCAGGCGGGACCGCTGGCACGCGCACACGTGCCGCGCATCGCGCTCGACGACGACGTCTACCTGCCCACCGCGCGTCTGAACGAACAGATCATCCGCGTGCCGGTGGACGCCGCCGGCACGATCACGCTCGAAACGACGATCTACAAACCGGACGGCGCCGGCCCGTTTCCGATGATCGTGTTCAACCACGGCAAGATTCCCGGCGATCCGCATACGCAGGAGCGCAGCAACCCGCTGCCGCTCGCGCGCGAGTTCGTGCGTCGCGGCTACGTGGTGGTCGCGCCGAACCGCCAGGGCTTCGGCCATTCGGACGGCGTGTACGAGCAGGATGGTTGCGATGTCGAACGTAACGGCATTGGCCAGGCCGGCGACGTCGCGGCAACGATCAACTACATGTCGAAGCAGCCGTATGTGGACGCGGCGCATATCGTCGTGGCGGGCACCTCGCACGGCGGTCTCGCGACCATGGCCTACGGCACCGAGGCGGCACCGGGCGTGCGGGCGCTGATCAATTTTTCGGGCGGCTTGCGGCAGGACGCCTGTACTGACTGGCAGAGCAACCTGACGCACGCATTCGGCGCGTATGGCGAGAAGACCACGGTGCCGTCGCTGTGGATGTACGGCGATAACGATTCGGTCTGGAACGCGCCGCTGGTGGCCGGCATGTATGCCGCGTACAGCGCGCACGGCGCGAGCGCGAAGATGGTGGATTTCGGCAAGTACAAGAACGATGCGCATCGGCTCGTTGGCGACCGCGATGGCGTGCATGTATGGTGGCCGGCTGTCGAGGCGTTCCTAGCGCGCGTCGGGATGCCCACGGGCGTGCAGTATCGGGTGGCTGATCCGTCGGCGCCGAAGCCGAGCGGCTTCGCCGCCGTCGACGCGGTGGATGCCGTGCCCTTCGTCGATGAAGGCGGGCGCAATGGCTATCGGAACTTCCTGCATCAGTATCCTAGCCGCGCGTTTGCCGTATCGGATTCGGGCGCGTGGTCGTGGGCTGAGGGCGGGGATGATCCGATGTCGGTGGCAGTTGCCAACTGCCAGAAGCAGAGTTCGGATCCTTGCCGGTTGTATGCGGTGGATAACTCTGTGGTTTGGGGGGCTCAGTCTTCGCAGACGGCTGACGGGGCGCAAGGTTCTGCCGGTGGCGGGGATGCCGATGGGCGGCGGGCTATTGCTAGTCGGAATTGAGGTGGAGGGGGTTTTTGCCTGCTCGGCGTTTGGTTCTGTCTGCGCTCTTCGGGTGTTGGCCTTTCCTTGATGTCACGGTGGTCTATTGGCGTTGCCCCTGTGCGGGGCGGCACCTACTTTCTTTGCATGCCGCAAAGAAAGTAGGCAAAGAAAGCGGCTTCACACCGCTAATTCTTAAGCGGGGTCCCTTGGTTTGGAGGGGGCAGTGGACCATCTGGAATCCGTGCCCCCCGCACATTCAACCTCAGTGACAAAGCAGTCATTCTTCCGGCGACGCTTCGCGCGCCGACGCGGTCCCTCCTAAAACCGTGAGCTCATTTTTCCGGCGTGCGTACTTCCTGAAGCCTTGAAAGCCGACCCTTCATGTGGCAGTTGGCTGTCATTCGCTTTTCTCGCTCGCCCCCCAACGCGCCTTTGTTTACGCCGCCTCGCCGAGGCGAAGTTGATAGCCCCGCCGCATACGGATAAAGCCGTTGGTTTCCCACGCATACCCATCCGCGACGCACACAGTGCGGAGTGGGAGCGGATGACGGCTTTGTCACTGACGCGGAGTGTGCGCGGGCACCGATTCCAGATGGTCCACTGTCCCCTCCAAGCCAGGGGACCCGCTTAAGAATTAGCGGTGTGAAGCCGCTTTCTTTGCTTACTTTCTTTGCGGCGGCAAAGAAAGTAAGTGCCGCCCCGCACAGGGGCAACGCTAATAGACCACCGTGACATCAAGGAAAGGCCAACACCCAAAAACCCCACCCAAAGCGCCGAGCAGGCAAAAACCCCAAGATTCCCGCCGATACCCCCAACTACTTTGCCGTCGCCAACTCCGCCGAACGGCGACCTTCCGCGACGAACACAAACCACCTGCACCGAACAGCGCCAAACCCCGGCCCCGCAAGCAAAAGCGCCCATTGTGCCGCTAGTGCACAGCACGAAATAAACCGCTAATCTCGACCCCGCACGCTCGCCAAGGCCGCGCGCAGCGCCAAAAAAAGTGGCGCACGCCACAGCTGAAATGGCCCAGAAAGCCACCTCGCGCAGCGCGCAAGAAAAGCACTTCGGAGTACCGTTTTGGAAAAATCAGCCGCATCGCCCGTCGCCCCTGAAGACTGGGTCGCCCGCAGCCTGCGTGCCGTATGGCACCCCTGCACCCAGATGAAGCACCACGAGCGCCTGCCGCTCGTGCCCGTTGCCCGCGGTCAAGGCGCGTGGCTCTACGATCGCGCCGGTCATCGCTACCTCGACGCGATCAGCTCCTGGTGGGTCAACCTGTTCGGCCACGCGAACCCGCGCATCAACGCCGCGCTCAAAGACCAGCTCGATACGCTCGAACACGCCATGCTCGCCGGCTGCACGCACGAGCCGGCCATCGAACTCGCGGAGCGCCTCGGCGCACTCACCGGCAATACGCTCGGCCACGCGTTCTTTGCGTCGGATGGCGCATCCGCCGTCGAGATCGCGCTGAAGATGAGCTTCCACACGTGGCGCAACCGAGGCTTCGCGGACAAGCAGGAATTCGTCTGCATTGCCAACAGCTATCACGGCGAAACCATCGGCGCGCTCGGCGTCACCGATGTCGCGCTGTTCAAGGATGCCTACGATCCGTTGATCCGTCACGCGCACGTCGTGGCCTCGCCCGATGCGCGCCTCGCGCAACCCGGCGAGAGCGCCGCCGACGTCGCGCGCCGCGCGCTCGATCACGTCCGCTCGCTGTTCGAAACGCGCGCCGCCCGCATCGCCGCGCTGATCGTCGAGCCGCTCGTGCAATGCGCGGCCGGCATGGCGATGCACGACGCGTCGTACCTCGCAGGTCTGCGCGCGCTCTGCGATCAGTACGGCGTGCATCTGATCGCCGATGAAATCGCCGTCGGTTGCGGTCGCACCGGCACGTTCTTCGCGTGCGAGCAAGCCGGCATCTGGCCGGACTTTTTGTGTCTGTCCAAAGGCATCAGCGGCGGCTACCTGCCACTGTCGATCGTGCTGTCGCGCGATGAAATCTTCGCGGCCTTCTATCACGACGACACCGCGCGCGGCTTCCTGCACTCGCATTCGTACACCGGCAATCCGCTCGCGTGCCGCGCGGCGCTCGCCACGCTCGATCTGTTCGCGAGCGACGACGTGCTCGCCGCCAACGCACGCAAGTCCGCGACGCTGAAGGCCGCGCTCGCACCGCTTGCAGCACACGAGCAGGTCCGCAACCTGCGTCAGTGCGGCACGATCTTCGCGTTCGACGCGGTGATCGACGATGCTCTGCATGCCAAAACGTTTTCGCGCCGCTTCTTCGAAAACGCGTTGCAGCGCGAACTACTGCTGCGCCCGATCGGGACCACCGTGTATCTGATGCCCCCTTACATCCTCGACGACGAAGAACTCGCGCTGCTCGCCTCGCGCACACGCGAAACCTTCGACGCCACGCTCGCGGAGGTCCGCTGATGCATTTGCTCGACACCCTCACTGAAGGGCTCAAGGAACTCGACGAACGCGGTCTGCGCCGCCGACGCCGCACCGCCGACACGCCGTGCGCCGCCCACATGACGGTCGATGGCCGCGCGATGATCGGCTTCGCCAGCAACGACTATCTCGGCCTCGCCGCGCATCCGCAACTGATCGAGGCAATCGCCGAAGGCGCACGTCTTTACGGCGCGGGCAGCGGCGGCTCGCACCTGCTCGGCGGCCACTCGCGCGCGCATGCGCAGCTCGAAGACGATCTCGCGGCATTCACCGGCGGCTTCGTCGATAACCCGCGCGCGCTCTACTTCAGCACCGGCTACATGGCGAATCTCGCGACGCTCACCGCGCTCGCGGGCCGCGGCACGACGCTGTTCTCCGACGCGCTGAATCACGCGTCGCTGATCGACGGCGCGCGCCTGTCACGCGCCGACGTGCAAATCTATCCGCACTGCGATATGGACGCGCTGAGTGCGATGCTCGACGCGTCGGAGGCGGACGTAAAGGTGATCGTCTCCGATACCGTGTTCAGCATGGACGGCGATATCGCACCCTTGCCGCGCCTGCTCGAACTCGCGGAACAGCACGGCGCGTGGTTGATCGTCGACGATGCGCACGGCTTCGGCGTGCTCGGTCCGCAAGGCCGCGGCGCCATCGCACAAGCCGCGCTGCGCTCGCCAAATCTGATTTCCATCGGCACGCTCGGCAAGGCGGCCGGTGTCTCGGGCGCGTTCGTCACGGCGCATGCAACCGTCATCGAATGGCTCGTGCAGCGCGCGCGTCCCTACATCTTCACGACGGCGTCGGTGCCGGCTGCCGCGCATGCGGTGTCGGCGAGCCTGCGCATCATCGGCGGCGATGAAGGCGAGACGCGCCGCGCGCATCTTCAGCAACTGATCGAACGCACGCGCGCGATGCTCAAAGCGACGCCGTGGCTGCCGGTCGATTCGCATACGGCCGTGCAGCCGCTCATCATCGGTGCGAACGACGCCACGCTCGACATCGCGGCCACGCTCGATCGCGCGGGCCTGTGGGTGCCAGCGATCCGTCCGCCGACCGTGCCCGCCGGCACGTCGCGGTTGCGCATTTCGCTGTCGGCCGCGCACTCGCATGCCGATCTCGACCGTCTCGAAGCCGGCCTGCAACAACTCGGAGCGCAAGCGGCATGAGCGGCGACGTGAATACCATCGGGCCAGCACTGTCGTTCTTCGTCACCGGCACCGATACGGAAATCGGCAAGACCTTCGTTTCGTCGGCGCTGTTGCGCGGCTTCGTTCGCGAAGGCCTGCAAGCCGCCGCGATGAAGCCGATCGCCGCCGGCGCATTCGAACTGAACGGCGTGCTGCATAACGAAGACGCGGATCAACTCGACGCCGCGTCGAACGTGCTGCTGCCGCCCGAGCTGCGCACGCCGTATCTGCTGAAGGAACCGGCCGCGCCGCACATTGCGGCCGCGCTGGAAAACGTCACGCTCGATCTCGATCACATCGTCGCGTGCCATGCACAGGCCGTGCAGCGCGCGGAGATCGTCGTCGTGGAAGGCGTCGGCGGCTTTCGCGTGCCGCTGACCGCCACTCAGGACACCGCCGACCTCGCCGTCGCGCTGAAGCTGCCGGTCGTGCTGGTGGTCGGCATGCGTCTGGGCTGCATCAGCCATGCGTTGCTGAGCGCCGAAGCGATCGCCGCGCGCGGACTTACGCTCGCCGGCTGGGTCGCCAATCGCGTCGATCCCGACATGACGTTCCCCGACGAAAACATCGCGTCGATCCGCGAGCATCTCGCACGCGCTTACGACGCGCCGTTGCTCGGCATCGTGCCCCATTTGAGCCCGGCTGCGCCCGAACGCGCGGCGGATCAACTCGACATCGACCGGCTTTTGCAGACGCTGCGCCACGCGCAGTGCTGAACCACACCCCATCTATCCATCCATGAGGATCGTCCCCATGACGCAACTGAACATCACTCCGACGCAGGCCGACACGGCCGCCGCTACCGTCAACGCCGCCGCGACCGGCGGCAAGCAAGTCGCGCGCTGGCGCGTCGCCGACATCGTCGCGCTGTACGAACTGCCGTTCAACGACCTGATGTTCCGCGCGCAACAAACGCATCGCGAGCATTTCGACGCGAACACCGTGCAACTGTCGACGCTGCTGTCGATCAAGACCGGCGGCTGCGAAGAAGATTGCGCATACTGTCCGCAGTCGGTGCATCACGACACGGGACTCGCAGCCGACAAGCTGATGCCGGTCGACGAAGTGCTCGCCGCCGCCAAGGTCGCGAAAGAGAACGGCGCAACGCGCTTCTGCATGGGCGCCGCGTGGCGCAATCCTAAGGACCGCCATCTCGAACCGATCAAGGACATGATTCGCGGCGTGAAAGCGATGGGCCTCGAAACCTGCGTCACCCTCGGCATGCTCGAAACGCATCAGGCGCAGGCGCTGCGCGAAGCGGGCCTCGATTACTACAACCACAATCTCGACACGTCGCCGGAGTTCTACGGCCAGATCATTTCGACGCGCACGTACCAGGATCGACTCGACACGCTCGAACGCGTGCGCGACGCGGGCATCAACGTGTGCTGCGGTGGCATCGTCGGTCTGGGCGAATCGCGCCGCGAACGCGCGGGGCTGATCGCGCAACTGGCGAACATGGAGCCGTATCCGGAGTCGGTGCCCATCAATAACCTGGTGCAGGTGGAAGGCACGCCGCTGACCGGCACCGAAGCGATCGACCCGTTCGAATTCGTGCGCACGATCGCGATTGCTCGCATCACGATGCCGAAGGCGATGGTGCGTCTGTCGGCCGGGCGCGAGCAGATGGACGAGGCGCTGCAGGCAATGTGCTTCCTCGCCGGCGCAAATTCGATTTTCTACGGCGACCAGTTGCTGACCACGAGCAATCCGCAGGCGGAAGCCGACCGCAAGCTGCTCGCGCGCCTGGGCATTCGCGCCGAGGCCGCGCAGCAGATGCCGCTGGATCAGAGCGGCTGTGAGCATGGCTGCGAGAAGCACAGCGCACCGAACTGATCGCGTGAGCTGACGCGTGCGCAATGAAACGCACGCACATTAAAAAAGCCGCCTGTTGCGAAACAGGCGGCTTTTTAACTTCGACTCAGAGAATCACTTCCGGTCGACGATAATCTGATCGAATGTCCCGCCATCTGAGAAATGGGTCTGCTGTGCCTTCTGCCAGCTACCGAACATCTCTTCCACCGTGAACGTCCTGATCGGCTTGAACTCGGCCGCATGCTTGGCCAGCACGTTCTTGTCGCGCGGACGCAGATGATGCTGCGCAATGATCTCCTGTGCCGCCGGCGACCACAGATAGTCGAGATACGCCTGCGCCTCTTTACGCGTGCCGCGCTTGTCGACCACCTTGTCGACGATCGACACCGGCGGTGCCGCGAGCAGACTCACCGACGGATACACCGCTTCGAACTTGCCGTCGCCCACACCGGAGCTGATCAACGACACTTCGTTTTCGAACGTCACCAGTACGTCGCCGATGTCGCGCTGGGTGAACGTGGTCGTCGCACCGCGGCCGCCCGTGTCGAGCACCGGCACGTTCCTGAAGATCGCCTTCACGAAGTCGAGCGCCTGCGCATCGGTGCCGCCGTGCTGCTTGCGATACCCCCACGCGGCCAGATACGAATAGCGCCCGTTGCCCGACGTCTTCGGATTGGCGATCACCACCTGCACGCCGGGCTTCGCGAGGTCGTCCCAGTCCTTGATGTGCTTGGGGTTGCCCTTGCGCACGAGGAACACCATCGTGGTGGTGTACGGTGCGCTGTCGTCCGGCAGGCGCGCGCGCCAGTTGGCCGGCACCAGTTGACCTTTCTGCGCGAGCAGATCGATGTCGTTGGGCTGGTTCATCGTCACGACATCGGCCTGCAAGCCTTGCAGCACTGACAGCGCCTGCGCGCTCGACGCGCCATGCGACTGGCGGATCGACACGGTCGCGCCGCTCTTCTGCTTGTATGCGGCGATGAAGCCCGCGTTGATGTCCTTGTACAACTCGCGTGTCACGTCGTACGACACGTTGAGCAACGATGTATCCGCATGCGCCGCCGACGCGGTACCCAGCGCGAGCGTGATCGCCGTCGCGCCGGCTGCGAGCCAGCGCGATATCCCCGTCTTGCCTGCCATGCTTGTCCCCGCTTATCGATGATGAATTCCGTGGCCACACGAGCGTGCGGCATGAAGCGGGATTCTAACGGATCGCTTACCTGGCTGATGGCGCGCTGCTTTCGCGCGCCGCCGCGAGCCGTGGCTACTGCGATATTAATTCACACCAACGCATGCTGTGCCGCTTCGAACCGCTCTTCGCGAAAGCGCAGCGGCGCCGCGCAATGCACGAGCGTATCGACGAAGTATTTGGCGCGCGGCCACGGTCCGAAACCGGCGGCGGTGTTGATATGCCCCGCGTCGCCGAGATTGACGAACGCGCTGCCGAAGCGCTGCGCGAGATCGCGCGCACCGGCGAGCGGCATCCACGGATCGGTTTCGCTGCCGATCAGGATGGACGGCACACCGAGACGGCGCGCGTCGAACGCTCCCGCGAAGGCAAACTTCTGCGGACTCGCGGGCGCCACGAACAGCACGCCGACGACGTCGTTCGCATACGACGCCTGCTGCAGCGCATGCGCGGCCGCGAGGCAACCGAAGCTGTGCGCGGCCAGCACGAACGGGCCGCGCTCTCGCGCGAGCAGATCGCGCAGCGACTTCGACCATAGCGAGATGTCCGGCGCATCCCAGTCGGCCTGCTCGACGCGCAATGAGCGCGCGAATTGCCGCTCTAGCCATGTTTGCCAGTGCGCGCCCTCGCTGCCGTGCAGGCCGGGCACGGTGACGAGACGCGGCGGCCATGGCGATCTGATGCATGAAAGCATAGGTGTGCCTCGCTGCGGGAATCCGGGGAGTCATTGTCGCGCTGGGGGCTGGGCGGGCGAACCAAGTTTTTGTGCTTTGGTTATGGCGCAAATGTGCGCGTCCACGCGGCCCGCCCTGGCAAGCGCACGCAAACGAAGCAGCACGGGCGTGCGCAAACGCGCGCGATCCGCGTTGAAAAAGTAGAATGAGGCCTATCCACAAAGGGAGGAGGCCCCATGCAGCAAGCGTCGTCGGAAGCGCCGCAGCCGTCGCACCGTGGCTTTGCCGTCACCGGACCCGACCACGCAGGCGCCTGGCGGACCGTATGAAGATCCTCTTCTACATGCCGCATGCCGATGCCGCCGCGTGGTTGCAGGACTTCGCCCACGCGCTGCCCGAAGCCGGGTTGCGCGAATGGCAAGCGGGCGACACCGCGCCGGCCGATTTCGCGGTCGTCTGGCGTCCGCCGCGTGAGATGCTGGCCGGCCGCGATGACCTGCGCGCCATTTTCAATCTCGGCGCGGGCGTCGATGCGATCCTCGCGCTCGAACACGAGCATCCCGGCACGCTGCCGCGCAGTGCCCAGCTGATCCGCCTCGAAGACACCGGCATGGCGCCGCAAATGGCCGAGTACGTGACGCACGCGGTGCTGCGCTATCTACGCCGCTTCGATGAATATCAAACGCTGCAGAACGAACGCCGGTGGGCAGTCCTCGATCCGCATCCGCGCGAGACCTTCACGGTCGGCGTGCTCGGACTCGGCGTGCTCGGCGCGCACGTGGCGCAAACGCTCGCCGCGTTCGGCATGCCGGTGCGCGGCTTTAGCCGCAGCGCGCGGCAGGTCGACGGCATCGCGACGTTCGCGGGCGAAGCGCAGTTCGACACGTTTCTCGACGGCGTCAAGGTGCTGGTGAATCTGCTGCCGCATACGCCGGATACACGCGACGTGCTGAACGCGCGAACCTTCGCGAAACTCGCACGCGGGGCGTATCTGATCAACGTCGCGCGCGGCGGCCATCTGGTCGAAGCAGATCTGCTCGACGCACTCGCGAGCGGCCAGCTCGCCGCCGCCACGCTCGACGTATTCCGCGAAGAACCGTTGCCCGCCGAGCATCCGTTCTGGCAGGAACCGCGCATCACGATCACGCCGCACATGTCCGCGCTGACACTGCGCGAGGAAAGCGTCGGGCAGGTCGCGCGGAAAATCGACGCGCTCATGCGCGGCGACACCGTGAGCGGCGTAGTGAATCTCGAACGCGGATACTGACACCCTCGAATTGAATTGACGAAGCGCCGCCTCGCGCGGCAGGAGACAGGATCATGGCCCTACCCCAGCAAGTGAAAATCGTCGAAGTCGGTCCGCGTGACGGGCTGCAGAACGAGAAGGACTTCGTGCCCACCGCGACCAAGGTCGAGCTGATCAATCGCCTGTCGGCGGCGGGTTTTCGCAACGTCGAGGCGGCCTCGTTCGTGTCGCCGAAATGGGTGCCGCAAATGGCCGACGGCGCCGACGTGATGGCCGGTATCGAGCGCCGCGCGGGCACGATCTACTCGGTGCTCACGCCGAACCTGCGCGGCTTCGAAGGCGCACTCGCCGCGCATGCCGACGAGATTGTGATCTTCGGCGCCGCGAGCGAGGCGTTCTCGCAGAAGAACATCAACTGCAGCATCGCGGAAAGCATCGACCGTTTCGCGCCAGTCGCCCAGGCCGCGAAGGAGCATGGCGTGCGGATTCGCGGCAGCGTCTCGTGCGCGCTCGGTTGTCCGTATCAAGGCGAGGTGCCGGTCGCGTCGGTGGTGGACGTGGTCGAACGCTTCGCGGCGCTCGGCTGCGACGAGATCGACATTGCCGATACGATCGGTGTCGGCACGCCGAAGCGCACCCGCGAAGTGTTCGAAGCGGTGACGCGTGTGTTTCCGCGTGAGCGCCTGTCGGGCCACTTCCACGACACGTATGGCCAGGCGCTCGCGAATATTTACGCGGCGTTGCAGGAAGGCATCGAGATTTATCACGCGTCGGTGGCAGGGCTCGGCGGCTGCCCGTACGCGAAGGGCGCGACCGGCAACGTCGCGACCGAAGACGTGCTGTATCTGATGAACGGCCTCGGCATCGAGACCGGCATCGATCTTGCGCAAGTCGTGGCGATCGGCGATTTCATTTCGACGTCGATCGGCAAGCCCAATGTTTCGCGCGCCGGCAAGGCGCTGCTCGCCAAGGCGCGCAGCGAAGCGGCTAACTGCGTGTGAGGGCGTGCGACTTCGCCGGAAACATTCACCCCATCCATAGGACCTGAAACGATGACCGACCAAGTGTCCCTCGACTCCGACGATCTCACCACGCTGCCCGATTCGGCGCGCCGCGTCGCGCTGTTGTTGCGCGAACGCGGTCACTCCGGGCGCGTCGTGATGCTGCCGGAAACCGGCAAGACCTCCGCCGAAGCCGCCGCCGGACTGGGCTGCTCGGTCGCGCAGATCGCCAAGTCGATCCTGTTTCGCCGGCGCGACGACGACGCCCCGGTGCTGGTGGTCGCAAGCGGCGCGAATCGCGTCGATGAAAAGAAAGTGGCCGCGCAAGTGGGCGAGATCGGCCGCGCGGACGCGAAGTTCGTCCGCGAGAAAACCGGGTATGCGATCGGCGGCGTCTGCCCGATCGGCCACGCCACCGAACCGGTCACGCTGATCGACGCCGATCTGCTCGCGCTCGACAGCCTGTGGGCCGCCGCGGGGCATCCACATGCGGTGTTCAATCTGACGGCGCAGGAACTGGTTGCGCTGACGGGCGCACCAGTCGTGGACGTAGCGCTGCGCGAGACGGCCTGACGCAATGACGGCGAGCCCCGATCACGAAGACGAACACGGCACCGTGCCGTCGCCCTGCATCAACGTGTGCAGGATGGACGCGTCGACCGGCTGGTGCGAAGGGTGCCTGCGCACCATCGACGAGATCGCCGGCTGGTCGCTATTCGACGACAACGCGAAGCGCGCGGTGTGGGACGCGATCGAGGGCCGTCACGCCCAGTTCATGGCAAGCGAGGCCAAAGCACAGGTCGACGCGCAGACCAGGGCGAAACGATGACCACTGCGCCACGCATTGTCACGATTGGCGAGACGTTCAGTTCGACGCTTCAGTTGTCGGCGGATTCGGTGAAATCGTTCGCCACGCTCGTCAACGATCTCAACCCCCTCCATCACGACGACGCCTATGCCGCGCAAAGCCGTTTCGGCGGCCTGATCGCGTCGGGCACGCAGCCGACCGCGCATTTCATGGCGCTGCTGGCAACGCACTTCTCAACCTACGCGCAACCGCTCGGCCTCGAATTCGATATCAAGCTGAAGAAGGCCGTTCATGCGCACGACACGCTGACCATCAGGTGGCGCGTGCGCGACGCTTACTGGAAGCCGAGCCTGAACGGCGATCTGACGCATCTCGAAGGCACGGTGTTGAACCAGCGCGGCGAGACCGTGCTGGTAGGTAGCTCGACCATTCTAGTGATGCCGAAGCCCGAAGCGTCCGCGCAAGCGCGGAGCCCCGCATCATGATCACGCTGCCGGAATCAATCCGCGTATTCGAACGCGGCTGGCTGTCATCGAACAACGTGCTGCTGGTCGACGAGACCTGTGCCGCTCTGGTCGACACGGGCTATGCGACGCATGCGCCGCAAACCGTGGCGCTGGTGCGGCAAGCGCTCGGCGCGCGGCCGCTCGATCTGATCGTCAACACGCATCTGCATTCGGACCACTGCGGCGGCAATGCGCTGTTGCAGGCGACGTGGCCGTGCCGCACCTTGATCCCCGCTTCCGAAGCCGACGCCGTGCGCGCCTGGGACGAAGCGCGGCTCACCTTTCGCGCAACGGGCCAGACCTGCGAACGCTTTACCTTCACCGGGACGATCGCGCCCGGCTCGCACCTGCGGCTCGGCGCGCTCGACTGGCAGGTGCTCGGCGCGCCCGGTCACGATCCGCATTCGCTGATGTTGTACTGCGCGCACGAGCGCATCCTCATCAGCGCGGACGCGTTGTGGGAGAACGGCTTTGGGGTGATCTTTCCGGAGCTCGAAGGCGAAAGCGGTTTTGCCGAGGAGCAGGCCGTGCTCGACGCGATTGCGAGGCTCGACGTGCGCGTCGTGATCCCAGGCCACGGCGCGCCGTTCACGAATGTCGAACAGGCGCTTGAACGCGCATTTTCGCGCGTCGCGTGGTTGCGTGCCGATCCCGAGCGCAATGCGAGGAACGCGTTGAAGGTGCTGATCGTATTCAAGCTGCTCGACGTGCGCACGATGAGTTTCGACACCCTGCTGCAGTTGCTCGACGACGCGGCCGTGATGCGCGCCGCCGCGTCGATGCTCAAGCCCCGCCGCGAGTGGCCGGCGCTGGTGAAGGATATCGTCGCGGAACTGGGCGCGAAGAATGGGCCGCTGGAGACGGATGGCAGGCGCATCATCGCGCGTCAGCGTTGATGCAAACGCTCGTGCGGGAACGCCCCGCACGCGCAGCGGCAGACAAATTGTCACCACAAAAAGAAAGCCGCTCGACAATCAAGGCGAGCGGCGGAAATTCTGTCGGACGTGATCAGCGTCGCTATGAATGATACGCGTCGCGGTTTTTTGACCGCATCGGTGATTTCCCTACAGAAGTTTGACACTGCCTCTTAAACCGCCTACACCTCGGCCATGAAGCCCATGTGGTCCCAGCTTTCGCGCCATTGATCCGCTCATACGAACAATAACCCCTCCCGCGGTTATTCCGGAATCCGTAACATTGCGACTGCCGGCATCGGCATGATGTCGATCAAGTCGACGACGAGAGCCGCTTCTGCGGCACGATACGCCAGCCAAGATTGACGCCTGCCGCCGCCAGCAGAATCAGCACCGCGCCGAGCACCTGAATCCATGCGAGCGTTTGCCCGAAAGCGATCCGATCGACGATGATCGCCACGACCGGATAGATGAACGACAACGCGCCGGTCATCGACGTCGGCAGCTTCTGGATCGCACCATACAGCAGCACGTACATGAGGCCGGTATTGACGACGCCGAGCACGACCAGTTCGAGCCATTGCGCGCCGCTCGTCGGCAGCGCATCGAAGTGCACGAACGGCGCGAGCATCACGACGCCGAGCGACACCTGGATCAATGCGATCAGATGCGGCGGCGTGCCCTTGAGCCGTTTCGTGATGATCGACGACACCGCATACATCGCCGCCGCGCCAACCGCATACGCGACCCCGACGAGGTATTGGCCCGGCACCGCCAGCACTGCCGGCTCGACCTTCACGACGAACACGAGGCCGATGAACGCGACCACCAGCCACGCGAGCGTCGACGCGCTGATGCGCTCGCGAAACACCAGCGCGCCGAGCGCGACCAGCATGAAGGGCTGGGTGTTGTAGACGGCCGTCGCCATCGAAATCGACGCGCGTGAATACGCTGCGAACAACAAAACCCAGTTGATGACGATGGCCGCGCCGCCGAGCAACGCAAGGCCGAACATTTTCCAGGAGAACAGCTTGCGCCTGAAAAGGCCGAGTACCGCACACACGAGCGCCAGCGTCGCGCCGCCGAAAATGCAGCGAAAGAACACCACGTTGAACGGACTCTGCTGTGACGACACCACCAGCCAGCCGATAGTGCCGGACATCAGCATCGCCATCGTCATCTCCGCGGCCCCGCGGCGAATTTCGTTTGAAGCCATGATTCGATCCCTGGATTGATGCTTTCATGAGGAGCAGTGTAATTAATCCGATCGCACGAATACATGGCTAAACTTAAGTCTTGCGGGGAGTTCACCTAATAATCGAAGGTCATGATGAGCAAACGCCTTGTCGTATCCCCGCCCGCCGCGCTCGACGACACCGATCGGGCGCTCCTTGCCGCGCTCGCGCAGGACGCGCGTCAGCCGGTCAGCGAACTGGCGCGCGTCGTGGGACTGTCGGCACCGAGTACGGCCGAACGCATTCGCCGGCTCGAAGCGCAAGGCGTGATCGAGCGCTTCACGGTGGAGATCGATCCCCGCGCGCTCGGCTTCACGCTGCAGGCGATCGTGCGCGTGAAGCCCTTACCAGGTCAGTTGCATCTGGTGGAGGAGGTGCTGCGGCGCATTCCGGAGTTCGTCGAATGCGACAAGGTGACGGGCGACGATTGCTTCATCTGCCGCCTGGTCCTGCATTCGATCGAACAGCTCGATGAGATTCTGTCGAAAGTCACGGAGCGCGCGGAGACCAGCACCGCGATCGTCAAGTCGACGCCGATCGCGCGCCGCCTGCCTCCGCTTGGTTGAACGAGGCGTGCGGCCTGCCCTGGCACTACCGCTCGACCGCTTCGAAGAAGGACAGCATTTCGGCGACCAGTTCGTCCGGCGCTTCCTCCGGTATGTAGTGTCTGCAAGACAGCGCACGGCCGCTCACGTCGCGCGCCACGTGACGCCATTCGCCGAGCGCGTCGAAGCACCTCTCGATCACGCCCTTGTCGCCCCACAACACGCGCAGCGGACAGCCGATCTTGTTACCGCGCTCGATGTCCGCCCGATCGTGCTCGAGGTCGATGCTCGCCGACGCGCGATAGTCCTCGCACATCGCATGCACCGCGCCTGGTTGCGAGAGCGCCGCGCGATAAGCGTCGAGCGCGGTGGGTTCGAACGGCGCGAGGCCCGCGTGACGGCTGCCCATCACCGCATCGACATAAGCGACGGGATTCGCGCCGATCAGCGTTTCCGGCAACGGCTCCGGCTGGATCAGGAAGAACCAGTGGAAATAGAGCGTCGCGAACGTGCGGTCGGTGGCTTCGTACATCGCGAGCGTCGGCGCGATGTCGAGCAGCATCAGACGCTCGACCGCCTCGGCATGGTCCAGCGCCATCCGGTGCGCGACGCGCGCGCCACGATCGTGCGCACAGACGAGGAATTTCTGGAAGCCGAAGTGACGCATCACGGTGACCTGATCCGCGGCCATCGCGCGTTTGGAATACGGCAGGTGCGCCGCGTCGCTCAGCGGTTTGCCCGATGCGCCATAGCCCCGCAGATCGGTCGCGACGACGGTGAAGTGCTCGGCGAGGCGCGCGGCGCAGCGCTCCCAGATCAGATGCGACTGCGGATGGCCGTGCAACAACAGCAGAGGCGGCCCTGCTCCGCCCTTCACTCCGAAAATATCGACATCGCCCACGGCGACGCGAAAAGGCGTGAAATTCTCGAAGGCCATGGCGTCTCTCTTTTGTGATTTGTGAGTGACTGCATTGTAGAAGCCCAATGTGTCCGCGCGGGGTGGGATAACCCACCCAAACATGAAACCTGAAGACTCCTTCCAACTGTTCCGGACAAAGCCGCCGGACGCGGCAACGCGCTTCGCCTATAATCGAACGATCGTTCTTAAATGGTCGAGCGGCCTGGCCCGGCGGATGTCGTTGGCACCACAGCGTGACGCGAGTCAGCTTCGATACACCGCCGGCCATGTGCCGCTAAACTCATCAAACGCCGGGCGCTCAACGCCGCACCGGTCCGCCTGAAACAGGAGACTCGCACTATGGCATTGCCCGCCGCCCTGCAAAACCTTGCGCTGCCCGTCGTCGCTTCGCCGATGTTCATCGTCAGCTATCCCGAACTCGTGCTGGCCCAATGCAAGGCCGGCATCGTCGGCTCGTTCCCCGCGCTCAATGCGCGCCCGTCCGAATTGCTCGACGAATGGCTCACGCAGATCCAGACGCAACTCGCCGACTACAAGGCGGCCCATCCCGATGCGATTATCGGGCCCATCGCCGTCAATCAGATCGTTCATCAGTCGAATACGCGGCTCGAACACGACGTGCGCGTGTGCGTCGAGCACAAGGTGCCAATCTTCATCACGAGCCTGCGCGCGCCCGCGCGTGAAATCGTCGATGCCGTGCATAGCTACGGCGGCATCGTGCTGCACGACGTGATCAATCTGCGCCACGCGCAGAAGGCGCTGGAAGCGGGCGTCGACGGTCTGATCCTGGTGGCGTCCGGCGCGGGCGGCCATGCGGGCACGACCTCGCCGTTCGCGCTGGTCGGCGAAGTGCGGCGCATCTTCGACGGCCCGATCGTACTGTCGGGCTCGATCGCCAACGGCGGCTCGATTCTCGCGGCGCAGGCGATGGGCGCGGACCTCGCCTACATGGGCACGCGTTTCATTGCGACGAAGGAAGCGCATGCGGTCGACAGCTACAAGCAGGCGATCGTCAACTCCACGGCGTCGGACATCATTTACACGAATCTGTTTACCGGCGTGCACGGCAATTACATTCGCGAAAGCATCGTGAACGCGGGTCTCGACCCCGAAGCGCTGCCGGAATCCGACAAGACCAAGATGAACTTCGGCGGCGACAAGGCGAAGGCGTGGAAAGACATTTGGGGCGCGGGCCAGGGCGTCGGCCTGATGGACGATGTGCCGAGCGTCGGCGAACTGGTGGAGCGTTTGTCGCGTGAATATGAGGATGCGAAGGCACGGCTGGGGATCGGGAGCCAGGCATCGCGTTAAGGCACGGCCTGGCGGAGCGCGCCGGTGCGCTCCATGGCTGCGGCTCGCTTCAGACTGCCGAGCCGCAGCGTATGCGACGCAGGCACCCGCCTACATATTCCGCCTATATTGCCCGCCCACCTCGAACAACGCATGGGTGATTTGGCCGAGCGAACACACACGCACCGCGTCGATCAGCACGGCGAACACATTCTCGTCATCGATCACCGCGCGCTTCAGACGTTCGAGCGCCGCGGGCGCCGCTTCGCGATGCCGCGCCTGGAATGCGTGCAGACGCTTTAACTGACTCTGCTTTTCTTCATCGGTGGAACGGGCCAGTACGATCGGCTGCGGCGTTTCATGGGGATGCGCGCTCAGGAACGTATTCACGCCGACGATCGGATACGACCCGTCATGCTTGCGATGCTCGTACAGCATCGACTCGTCCTGGATGCGCCCGCGCTGATAGCCGGTTTCCATCGCGCCGAGCACGCCGCCGCGTTCGGTCAGCCGGTCGAATTCGGCCAGCACCGCCTCCTCCACCAGATCGGTCAACTCCTCGATCACGAAGCTGCCCTGATTCGGATTCTGGTTCCTCGCGAGCCCCCACTCGCGATTGATGATCAACTGGATCGCCACCGCACGGCGCACCGAATCTTCGGTCGGCGTGGTGATCGCTTCGTCGAAAGCATTCGTGTGCAGCGAGTTGCAGTTGTCGTAGATCGCGATCAGCGCCTGCAGCGTGGTGCGGATGTCGTTGAAGTCGATCTCCTGCGCGTGCAGGCTGCGCCCCGATGTCTGCACGTGATACTTGAGCTTCTGACTGCGTTCGTTCGCGCCGTAGCGCTCGCGCATCGCAATCGCCCAGATGCGGCGCGCGACGCGGCCCAGCACCGTGTACTCGGGGTCCATGCCGTTCGAAAAGAAGAACGACAGATTCGGCGCGAAGTCGTCGATCGCCATGCCGCGCGCCAGATAGGCCTCGACGTAAGTGAAGCCGTTGGCCAGCGTGTAGGCGAGTTGCGAAATCGGATTCGCGCCGGCCTCGGCGATGTGATAGCCGGAGATCGACACCGAATAGAAATTACGCACGCCGTGCTCGACGAAATACGCCTGAATATCGCCCATCACTTTCAGGCTGAACTCGGTCGAGAAGATGCAGGTGTTCTGGCCTTGGTCTTCCTTCAGGATATCGGCCTGCACGGTGCCGCGCACGTTTGCCAATGCCGTGCGACGGGTCGCGGCGAGCTCCTCGTCGGTGAGCGGGCGGCCTTGCTGCTGCTCCATGCGCGCGATCTGCTGATCGATCGCGACGTTGAAGAACATCGCGAGCAGGGTCGGCGCGGGGCCGTTGATCGTCATCGACACCGAGGTTTCCGGCGCGCACAGGTCGAAGCCGTCGTACAGCGCCTGCATGTCGTCGAGGGTTGCGACCGACACGCCCGAATTGCCCACCTTGCCGTAGATGTCCGGGCGTTCGTGCGGCTCTTCGCCGTATAGCGTGACCGAATCGAAGGCGGTCGAAAGACGTTTGGCCGGCATGCCTTCGGAGAGCAGTTTGAAACGGCGGTTGGTGCGCTGCGGATCGCCTTCGCCGGCAAACATACGAGTCGGGTCTTCGTTCTCGCGGCGAAACGGGAACACGCCGGCGGTGAAGGGAAAATAGCCGGGCAGATTGTCGAGCATCAACCAGCGCAGAATTTCGCCGTGGTCGACGAATTTCGGCAGCGCGACTTTGCGGATTTCGGAGCCGGAGAGCGTCGTCACGGTGAGCGCGGTGTGGATTTCGCGTTCGCGAATGCGCACGATGTGTTCTGCGCCGGAATAAGCGGCCACGGTTTGTGGCCAGCTGTCGATGAGTTGGCGCTCGCGTTCGCCGAGGGCGGCGCTGCGCTGGGCGATCAGGGAGTCGAGGGCGGTTAGGGTGGCCGGCGGGTCGGTTTGCGCGGTTGCGCTGCTAGTGGCGTTTGCGGTGGCACTTGTTTTTGCGTTGGTACCGATGTCCGGGTTAGCGGGCGGGGCTGCGCTGGTCGCGGCTTCTGCTCTTGCGGCCGCATCTGCTCCCGCGTCCGGGCAAGCGCCCGCTCCTTCGCCCGCCTCCGCAAGCATCCGACGCGCCTCGACAAGCTGCCAACGCTCGCGCGCGATGCGCGCTTGCGCGTCGGCGCGCGCGCGGTAAGCGTGGACTGTCTGCGCAATATCGGCCAGATAGCGCACACGAGCCGGCGGCACGATCGCATTGCGACCGCTTGAGAAGCGCAGGCCCTCGGGCGTCGCCAGACGGCCCCCGCCCGAACGCAAACCGTGCCGGCGCAGCGCCTCGGCGACGTGGCGGTACAACGCGGTCACGCCGTCGTCGTTGAAGCGCGAGGCGATCGTTCCGAACACCGGCATCGCGTCGGGCGGCGCGGCGAAGTCAGCGCGATTGCGCTGCACCTGTTTCGCGACGTCCCGCAATGCGTCCGCCGCGCCTCTGCGATCGAACTTGTTGATCGCGATGAAGCCGGCGAAGTCGAGCATGTCGATCTTCTCCAACTGGCTCGCCGCGCCGAACTCCGGCGTCATCACGTAGAGCGATTCGTCGACGAACGGCACGATCGCCGCATCACCCTGCCCGATCCCGGATGTCTCGATGACGATCAGATCGAAGCCCGCCGCCTTGCAGAGCATCAGCGCGTCGGGCAGCGAGTCGGACAGTTCGCTCGACGCTTCGCGCGTCGCCATCGAGCGCATGTAGACACGCGCGCCGCCGCCCCAGTCGCCGATTGCGTTCATGCGGATGCGGTCGCCAAGCAGCGCGCCGCCCGACTTGCGGCGCGACGGGTCGATCGCGAGCACGGCGATCGTGAGGGCGTCGCCGTAGTCGAGCCGGAAGCGGCGGATCAGTTCGTCGGTAAGCGACGACTTGCCGGCGCCGCCCGTTCCGGTGATGCCGAGTATGGGGGTCGCCGAGGGTTTCGCGAGCGCAGACAGTTGTTCGCGGCTCGCTGGATCGACGCTGCCTGCTTCGAATGCGCTGATGAGTTGGGCGAGCCGGCGGAAGGTAAGCGATGCGGGGGTGTGGGTGGCTGCGGCGTTGGACAGATCGGCCAGCCACTCGCCAACCGGCGTTTGTCCTGCGACGATACCCGCGCGCGCGCCTTCAGCACAGCGCGCGATCATATCGTCGATCATTCCTTGCAGACCGAGCCGCTGCCCGTCCTGCGGCGAATAGATCTTCTCGACGCCATAACGTTCGAGCTCGGCGATCTCTTCGGGGACGATCACCCCGCCGCCGCCGCCGAACACCTTGATGCGCTCGCCGCCGCGCGCGCGCAGCAGATCAGCCAGGTAACGGAAGTATTCGTCATGGCCACCCTGGTAGCTGGATATGGCGACGCCGTCGGCATCTTCATGCAGCGCGGCGGTGGCGACTTCATCGACGGAGCGGTTGTGGCCGAGGTGGATCACCTCGACGCCGCTCGCCTGCAGAATGCGCCGCATGATGTTGATCGACGCATCGTGGCCGTCGAATAACGCAGCGGCGGTGACGAAACGCAAGCGCCGACCGGCGGGCAGCTGGTGGCTGCCGGCACGTTGCGGCGTGGACAGATCGGTCATGTCTCCCCCAGATCGTGACGCGTATGGGTGCTGGCAATCAGTATAGCGAAACGGGTCGTGGCGCCTGGGCCGCTTCGACGGCGGTTTCGAGTCCGGCGGGCGCAGCGGCTCGCCGTGTTTCGCCGCGTCCCCAACTCCCGCACTGCCAATCCCTTCTAACGCACCGCCAACGCTTTGATCTGCTCAAGCGACGGCCATAGCGACTCATTCGCGAACCGCTCGGCAAGAAAGTCGACGAACGAGCGTACCTTCGCCGACAAATGCCGGCGGCTCGCATAGACCACGTGTATAGGCAGTTCGCGCGGCGGCACGTCGTCGACGAGCAGTGGCACGAGACGTCCCGCGGCCAGATCATCGCCGATCACCTCGGTGCCGAGCATCGCGATGCCCGCGCCTTGCAGCACGATCACGCGCTGCGCCTCCAGATGATTGACGATCAGATTGCCCGACAGACGCACGCGCGGCGACGCATCGCCGGTCGCGAGTTCAAGCGCCGACACGCCCGCGTACTGGAGGTAGTTGTGGTTCGCGAGATCGGCGACGCTCTTCGGCGTGCCGTGCCGGCGCAGATACACCGGTGACGCGCACAGCACGAGGTGTGCGGTCGCGATCTGCCGCGCGATCAGCGACGACGACTTCATGCCGCCCGGCGAAGCCCGGATCGCGACATCGAACCCCTCGTCGATCAGTTCGACCACCCGGTCGGACAAGGTCATGTCGACGGTGACTTGCGGATATTGCGCGGCGTAGTCCGCCACCGCAGCCATCACGTGGCTCAAGCCAAACGCCGACAAGGACGACACCCGCAAGCGCCCCTGTGGCACGACGCTGGCCGCGCCGACGACCTGCTCGGCTTCTTCGAGTTCGGTCAGCACCTGACTTAGCCGCTCGTAGTACTCGCGGCCCGCCTCGGTCGTTGCCACGCGCCGCGTGGTGCGGTTCAGCAGGCGCGCGCCGAGTTGCTGTTCAAGGTGCATCACATGCTTGCTCGCCATGGCAGCCGACATCTCCATCCGCTCGGCTGCGCCGACGAAGCTGCCGACTTCGACCACATGGCGGAACACTTTCATGCTGACGAGGGTATCCATCTCAAGCGCTCGCTTCAGGAATCAATCGACGCCATTTTGCCGCGTTTATCAAAAGATGGTCGGCAAACAAGCGCGACGCGAAGGCCGGGAGGCGGGGCGAAAAAGCTGCGCAACTCGATGTCCGGCGCTGGCGTGAGCGGCCGGCGCAATCTCGAGCTCAGAAACGGCAAAGCCCGCCTTCCGGGCGGAAGCGGGCTTTGCTGTTGTTGGTCTACTGCGGTCAGCTCGAGCTCAGGTGCGGCAACCAGACGGGCTGCCGCACAGGCTGCGCACCGAGTGACCGACGCTCAGAACTTCGCGCGCAAGCCTGCGCCGTAGGTATTGCCGCTCGACTGGCCGGTGATGTGGTCATACAGGTACGCCGCATAGACGTCCGTGCGCTTGGACAGCGGATAGTCATAGCCGATCGCGGCCGTCTGACGGGTCTGGTTGGAGCCGCCGCCGTTGCGCGAGTAGGCGTACGACGCCATCACCGAGCCTGGGCCGAACGGCACCGTGACGCCGCCTTGTCCGGTGTTCACGTGCCAGCTCGTGACCTGCTGGTTGTTGTAGGTGTACATGTACTGGCCGTACAACTTCACGAACTTCAGGTCGTACGACACGCCCGCTTGCGCGACGCTCTGGCTGCGCAGACCGGGCACGCCCGAGGTGTCGAAGCTGCCGAGGTCACCGGGGACGTTGTTGAAGTTCACGTACTGGTACACAGCGGTCGCCGCGAACGGGCCGTGGAAGTACAGTACCTGGCCACTCCACTTCTTCGCGCCGGTCTGCGTCGTGTTGCCGAGCGCGTACATCGCCGTCGCCGACAGGCCGTTGAAGTTCGGCGACGAATACGACACCGCGTTGCTCCAGCCCGAATCGCCGGTCACGCCCTGGTCGGTGTCATAGGTCGGGAACGTGCCGAGGCCGAGGTACGTGTGATACACCATCGGCGAGAACACGTACGAATCGACGAACGGGTTGAACAGAATCGTCGACACGAACAGCGGCGTCGTCAGGCGGCCGGCCGTCACCGTACCGTACGGCGATTCGATGCCGACGTACGCATTGCGCGAGAACATCGTGTCGCCCGTGAAGCGGCCGTACTGGCCGTTCTGCGCGAGGAAGAAGCCTTCCAGCGCGAAGATGGCCTTGTAGCCGTTGCCCAGATCCTCAGCCCCTTTCATGCCCCAGTACGACGTCGACATGCCGCCGCCGGACACCACCACCGCGGTTTTGCCCCCGGGGAATTTCTGCGAGCCGACCCATTCGTCGACCTGGCCGTAAAGCTGCACGCTCGATTGCGCAAAAGCAGACGATGCACTGGCCAGCAGAGCGGCACACGCGGTTGCCTTGAGGGTGGTCTTCAGCGCACTGCTGATGCTTGTTTTCATGGATTCTCCAAGTCTTTGTCAAAAGGGGGCCGCGCGAAAGGGGGCGCTCGCGCGAACCATTGTTGTCCGTTCGATCATCGAGCCAATCTGGGCGACGACCATCTTTGCGGACCATTTTTATGAACAAAAATATTGCTGGTTATTGCGGGTATATCGGACTGGTTAGTTTTGTCGCTTATCGGCCTGATAGGCCCGGCTGCCGATGCGCCCGCGGGGGCCCGTCGGCTGCGTTGGCGCATCACGCAAAGCGTTACTGGCGCCGCGCCAGAGCCGGCGTCACACGTCACGTGACAAGCGATGACGCATCGCAGCGGAATTGCTCCGAATTTGACGACGAGAGCGGCGTGCCTGCCGAGTGTTTTCAAAAAAAGTGTGGCGTCGATACGTCACATTGGCGGG
>NZ_NPIH01000278.1 GCF_012275575.1 Paraburkholderia sp. SG-MS1
CCGCGCCCGACGAGCCGCTCGAACACCTGCACCGACAACTCGCCCGCCATATGGTCGTAGCAGGTGCGGGCGTAACGCATGTCGAGCGGCACCGTGCGCGTGGGGCGCGGTACGGCCCGCTGCGGCGCGCTGACCTGTGCGACATTGGCGAGCGCTTCGATCGACGCGGCGATGTCGGGCGACGCGATCCGGAAATAGCGATGCCGGCCGCGCACTTCGAGCGCGAGCAGACCGCCGTCGACGAGGCGCGCGAGATGGGCGCTGGCCGCCGACGGCGATAGCCCGGCGATCATCGTCAGCTCGCCGGCGGGGCGGGCGCTGCCGTCCATCAGCGCCCACAGCATCGCGGCGCGGCCGGGATCGGCGAGCAGCGCGCCCAGGCGGCTTAAGCCAGGGAAATGGTTCTGGTCGTCGATGAGCGGGGCGGGCATCGGGTGTCTCCAGGGGCGGCGCGAGGCGCCATGCAGTTCACTGTAGCGGGCTGCGGCATTCAATGTTTCAGCTTAACGTGAACGATCGGATGCGGCAGCTACGAAAACGCGCTGAGTGCTCGCACTCGCAACTGGCCCGGCCGGCGTTCCGGCGCCGCGCCGGCCCGCCAGGCTAGAATCGAAGCCTGTCTTTGCGGGAATACGTTGTGATGAAAACTCTTCTTGCCGTCGCGGCGGCGATGCTGGTCTTCACTGCCTGTGCGCAGGGCGGCGCCGGGTCGGGGTCGGGGGCGGGCACCGGCAGCATCAACATGTACGGCACGATCGACGAAGGGATCACCTTTCGCAAATAAGGCGCCTGCTGGACGTCTGACCAGCACGCTGCGGCTGCGAGCGGCGTCGCGCCCGTCATCCACACGCTCGCCGAACGTCCGCGGGCCTTGCGGACAAAAATACCGCGCCGTAACCGGCCGAACCCGTCACGCGGTCAATATTGCGCTCGTATAATCGCCTCCTTTCAATGCATCCGATTGACCGGAGTCAAGATGAGCACCCCACCCGTAGCGCCGCTGGACCGTTCGGAAACCACTTTCCGCTTTCTCGCCGAGCCGAGCTCGGTCAATTTCGGCGGCAAGGTGCACGGCGGCGCGCTGATGAAGTGGATCGACGAGACCGCGTACGCATGCTCGGCGGTGTGGTCGGGACGCTATTGCGTGACGGTCAGCGTGGGCAACATCCGCTTTCGCCGGCCGATCCTGGTCGGCAATCTGGTCGAACTGCGCGCGCGAGTCGTGGCGACGGGTCGCACCAGCATGCACATTCACGTCTCGGTGCAGGCGGGCGACCCGAAGGGTGGCGAACTGCTGCAAACCACCGATTGCCTCGTCGTGATGGTCGCCGTCAACGAGAACGGCCATCCGGTGCCGGTGCCGGCTTTCGTGCCGCAGACCGACGAACAGAAGCGTCTCGCCAAATACGCGATGGACGTGAAGGAAGCGCTTGACGCGATCGTCGAATTGAAGCCCGAAGAAGTGGCGCAGGGGAAGATTTGAGCGGCGCCCGCGAGGGTGCTGTGGGCGGGCCGCAACGCCTGCGCAGGCCGTAAGCGGCCGCCGCAGACCTTCATGGGCCACCCGGACAGAAGCGTTCGCGCAGCCCATCACGCCGCAGGCGCAACCCTCGCGCGTTTCACCTCGCCGGATGCCCGACCATATCCTTCGGCCGCACCCATTCGTCGAACTGCTGCTCCGTGACAAAGCCTAGCGCGAGTGCCGACGCCTTCAGCGTGGTGCCTTCCTTGTGCGCCTTCTTCGCGATCTGCGCGGCCTTGTCGTAGCCGATGTGCGGGTTGAGCGCCGTCACCAGCATCAACGATTCGTTCAGCAAAGTATCGATGCGCTCGCGATTCGGTTCGATGCCCACCGCGCAGTTGTCGTTGAAACTGTGCGCGCCGTCGGCGAGCAGACGCACCGATTGCAGCACGTTATGCGCGATCATCGGCCGGAACACGTTCAGTTCGAAGTTGCCGCTCGCTCCGCCGATATTCACCGCGACGTCGTTGCCGAACACCTGCGAGCAGAGCATCGTCAGCGCTTCGGACTGGGTCGGGTTGACCTTGCCAGGCATGATCGAGCTGCCCGGTTCGTTTTCGGGGATCGACAGTTCGCCGAGGCCGCAGCGCGGGCCGCTCGCGAGCCAGCGGATGTCGTTGGCGATCTTGTTCAGGCTTGCCGCGACGGTTTTCAACGCGCCGTGCGCGAATACCAGCGCATCGGCCGCGGCCATCACTTCGAACTTGTTCGGCGCCGACACGAACGGCAGGCCGGTCAGCTTGCCGATCGCCGCCGCGACCTTGTCCGCGAACTGCGGATGCGCGTTCAGGCCCGTGCCGACCGCCGTGCCGCCTTGCGCGAGTTCGTACAGATGCGGCAGCGTCGCTTCCACGTGACGGATGCCATGATCGAGTTGCGCGACGTAGCCCGAAAACTCCTGGCCGAGCGTGAGCGGCGTGGCATCCTGCAAGTGCGTGCGGCCGATCTTGACGATGTCGGCGAAGGCCTTCGCCTTGCCGTCGAGCGTGTCGCGCAGCGTCTTCAGCGCCGGCAGCAGATGCTTGACGATCGCATACGCGGCAGCGACGTGCATCGCCGTGGGAAACACGTCGTTGGACGACTGGCCGCGATTCACGTCGTCGTTCGGATGTACCTTGCGCGCTTCGCCGCGCTCGCCGCCGAGCAGCTCGCTCGCACGGTTCGCTATCACCTCGTTGAGGTTCATGTTGGTCTGCGTGCCGGAGCCGGTCTGCCAGACCGCGAGCGGAAATTCTTCGGAATGCTTGCCATCGATGATCTCGTCGGCCGCCTGCATGATCGCCTTGGCCTTGCTTTCGTCGAGCACGCCGAGGCCGTGGTTCACCTCGGCGGCGGCGCGCTTGATGACGGCCAGCGCGGTGATCAGCTCGGGCGACTGCGTCTCGGTCGAAATACGGAAATTCTGCAGCGAGCGCTGGGTTTGCGCGCCCCACAGACGGGCGTTCGGCACGGCGATCTCGCCGAACGTATCGCGCTCCATTCGTACGTCTTCAGTCATGTTCCACTCCGCTTTTCAAAGTTCTGCGTTGACGGGCAATAGGGAGAATAGACCTGTTAGTGCGTTCCGGTATAACCCTGCCTGCGGGTCGAAAATGTAGGTGCGGCGCATGCCGTTGTCGACGTCGGTCCACACGAGCGGCGAGAGCGGCGCGCCGATCGAGCGCAGATAGGCGAGCTGGGCGTCGTCGGCGAGCGTGACGCGGTAGCTCTGCTCGGGCGAGGTGGCGTGCTCGAAGATCTGCGCGACCTGGGCCGCGAGCGGCGGACTGTGGATCACCAGCGCCAGTTCGGTGTTCAGATTGGCCGAGCGGGGATCGAGATTCATCGAGCCGATCACCAGAATCTTGCGGTCGATCACATAGGTCTTCGCATGCAGGCTCGCGCGCGAACGCGAACCGGCGATGCCCGCGGGCGGTGTCTCCTGGCGCGGCTTGAATTCGTACAACTCGACGCCTTGCCGCAGCAGCGGCACGCGGTACGGGCTGTAGCCGGCCTGCACCGCGACCGCGTCGGTCGCGGCGAGCGAGTTGGTCAGCACGGCGATGCGCACGCCGCGCCCCGTCAGCTCGCCGGCCGCCTGGATGCCGGCATCGTGCGGAACGAAGTACGGCGAAATAATGAGGAAGTCCTGGCGCGCGTCGCGCATCAGTTCGCCGAGCCGCTGCATCGGCGGACTGACGTAGTCCGGCGACGGATGTTCGATCTTCTCCGGCCGATCCGCCTTGAACTCGGCGCGCGCCCACGTCAGGCCGAGTTGCTCGCTCGCGATCTGCGCCGCGAGCGGCGTCGCGTTCAGCGGCTTCGCGTTGTACGGCTCGGCGTTGGTGCGCCAGTGCTGGCGCAAGTCGTCGCGGGTCTGGTCGAGCTCCTTGGGGTCGAACTTCTGCCGGTTCAGCGCGCGCAGCGGGTACGCGATGCTGCTGTTCCAGTAGTCGTCGAAACTGGCGGAGATGTCGGCGGTAATGGGGCCGGCGGCGAGCACGTCGAGGTCGCGGAACTGCAGTGTTTCGCTCGCGCTGAAATACTCGTCGCCCAGGTTGCGGCCGCCGACGATCGCCAACTGGTTGTCCGCGATCATCGCCTTGTTATGCATGCGGCGCGTGAAATGGCCAATCTGCGTGAACAGGTTCGTCGCGCGTTCGACCATGCCTTCCTGCGCACTGCCGAAGGGATTGAAGACGCGGATCTCGATGTTCTCGTGCGAATTCAGGCCCGCCATGATGCGGTCGATGTCCTTGAAGTTCAGATCGTCGACCAGCATGCGCACCCGCACGCCGTGATTCGCCGCGTAGAGTGCGGCGCCGAGCAGCAGCTTGCCGGTGGTGTCCTCGTTGGCAATGTAGTACTGCATGTCGAGGGTTGTGGTCGCCGCGCGGGCGAGCGCGATGCGCATCTGCAAGGCGTCGGTACCGCTCGACAGCACACGGAAACCCGACTGCTCCGGATGCGCCGCTTCGAGCGGCGCGAGCGCGGTGCGCAGCGGCGTGGTTTCAGTGGCGGGCAGGGCGTGCGTGACCGGACGGTCGAACGCGGTGGCGGGCGGTCTGGTCGCGCAGGCGCTCAGAAATGCGCCGGCACAGCACAGCAGGAAGAAACGTCTCGTTGCCCCCCAGGGGGACTTTCTCCACGATGCGGCAAATACGCGCTCGTGTTGTAGTGCGCTCTGATTCTGTTCGTGATGCCCCGGCACGCTGTCTTCCCCCTTGTTTGCAAGCTTCTCGTGACGGCAGCGCGGATGGCTTGCTCACGCTGCCGAGAAAGGCATTCTAAGGGGAATCGTGGCGGGCGGCTCTGGGGCTGCCGGGTGAGCGTCCCGACTGACTTTTACGGCGAGGTGGATGGCGCTGCAGCCATTGCCGGCACGCGCAGAGCATGCCGGTAATGTCCGCAGTCGAGTCGATGCGCTCATGTCGAGCGCTGCCGCCATCGCTTTATCAACCTGCGATCGCGGCGCGTGGGCCGGGCTGCTTTAGCTGCGCCCGGCGTTCAACGCACGCTCGTCATCGGGATGCGTCGAGCCTTTCGCCGGCCGCCCCGCCCAGTAGCCCGCGAGCAGCGAGCCGGACAGGTTGTGCCACACCGAAAACAGCGCGCCCGGCAAGGCCGCGATCGGCGTGAAATACAGCTTGCCGAGCGTCGCGGCGAGGCCCGAGTTCTGCATGCCGACTTCGATCGCGAGGGTGCGGCAGATGGCTTCGTCGAAGCCGAGCAGACGCCCGCCCCAGTAGCCGCCGAGCAGACCGATGCCGTTATGCAGCACCACACCCAGCATCACGACGAGACCGACCGACGCGATGCTCTTCTGCGTGCCCCCCACCACCGCGCCGATGATCAGCAGGATCGCGACCATCGAGATCAGCGGCAGAATCGGCTCGATCTTGCGCACGGCCTTGTTGAACAGATGATTCACGATCAGGCCGACCACGATCGGCAGCGCGACGATTTGCAGGATGCTCATCAGCATGCCGTGCACGTCGACGGCGATCGATGCGTCCACATACAGACGCGTAAGCAGCGGCGTTGCGAATACCCCAACGAGCGTCGACAGCGCACTGATCGTCACCGACAGCGCGACGTCGCCGCGCGCCAGATAGATCATCACGTTCGACGCCGTGCCGCTCGCCACGCTGCCCACCAGCACCATGCCGGCGGTCAGGTCCGGCGGCATGCGCAGCGCCTTGGCGATCACCCAGGCGGCGAGCGGCATCACGAGGTAGTGCAGGACGATGCCGGCGATCACGGGCGCGGGGCGCGTGAAGACGCGCTGGAAATCGGCGACCGACAGTGTGACGCCCATGGCCAGCATGATGATCGTGAGCAGCGTGGTGACGTGCGGCGAGACGCCGGCGAACGACGCGGGCGAGAAGTACGCGGCGATTGAAACGAGCACGGCCCAAAGCGGAAATAAACGGGTGACGCGGGCAAGCATGACGGGTGGTCCTTGGTTATGTTTTATCGCGAGAAACGAGGGTCGGTCGAGCGGGCCGTCGGGGAGCGGCGGCGGACGTTCGGGAAGTCTGCCGCGAGAAAGCGGCATGCCGGGCGGGCGCGGGTGAGCCTTGGGGCGGCGCCGGCCTTTGTGGGGCGTGCTGGCGCAATCCTGGCGCGTGGCGCGGGTGCGCGCCGATGCGTCGAGCCGGCTATTTTACCTTTTGCCGCGAGCGGGCCGTCAGCGGCCGGTTTGCGGGGCGGTTCGGGCGGGAATCAGGGCGACCCGACCGGCGGCGTAACCTGTCCGCCCGGCACCCGACGCAAGCTCAGCTTGTGAAAGCGCAGCGTCATCAGCACCGCGACGCTCGCAAGGCCGGCCGCGAGTCCCCACCACAAACCGCGGGCGCCGAGGCCGAAGTGGAACGCCAGCGTATAGCCTGTCGGAAAGCCGATGACCCAGTAACCGAACGCCGCGGCGATCATCGGCACGCGGGTGTCCTTCAGACCGCGCAGGCAGCCGGAACCGACCGTCTGCATGCCGTCGACGATCTGGAAGATCGCGGCCACGCCGAGCAGCGAACTTGCCAGCGCGACCGTCGCCGCGTTGGCCGGGTCGTCGAGATGCAGATAGAGACCGACGATCCAGTGCGGCGCCGCGATCAGTACAAGCCCCGACAACATCATGAAGCCGACGCCGAGCGCCAGCGCGACGAAGCCCGCGTGGCGCGCGGCGAGCGGTTGCCCGGCGCCGTCCCAGAAGCCCACCCGGACGTTGGCGGCCTGGCCGATCGCGAGCGGCACCATGAAGGCCACCGACGCGACGTTCAGCGCGATCTGATGCGCCGCCAGTTGCGACTCGCCGAGCAGGCCGACCATGAGCCCGGTGGCGAGAAAGAGCGTCGACTCGACGCCATAGGTGATCGCCACCGGCCAGCCGATGCCGAACAGCTCGCCCATCAGCGGCACATTGGGCCGCGTCGCGACGACGAAATGGCGAAAGCGCGGCCGCAGATGCAGCAGCGCCATCAACACGAGCGCGGTCAGCCAGACCGTGATCGAAGTCGCGGCCGCCGAGCCGAGAAAGCCGAGGCGCGGCAATCCCCAGGCGCCGTGGATCAGGCCGTAATTCAGAAACGCGTTCACGACGACGCTTGCGATCGACACCCACAAGAGCCGCCGTGCCGCACCGATCGCCGGCAGGAACGAGCGCATCAGGCCGACGCCGATCAGGCTCGCGGGCGCGCCCCAGCGCAGCACCGCCGCATATTCGCCGACGTTGTGCGCGAGCAGCCCCGGCTCCCCGAACGCGAGCAGGATTTGCGACGAGAACGACAACAGGAAGAACGCCGGCACCGACAGCAGCACGGACAGCACGAAGCCGGTCCAGTAGATATGCGGCACGCGGCTGTCGTCCTGTGCGCCGCGCGCATGTGACACGCTCACGCTGACCGAGGTCAGCACCCCTTGCAGCAGGGTCACGACGACGAAGAACAGGTTCGCGCCGAGCCCGCCGGCGGCGAGTGCATCGGGGCCGAGCGAGCCGAGCAGGATCGTATCGGTGACGCTCATCGCCATCTGCGACAGCTGCGCGATGGCGAGCGGCGCGGCGAGCCGGGCGGTGTCGGCCGCGTGGCGGGAGAAGGTCGGCGGCCGGGTGGCCACCCGGGTGAAGCCGGATTGAGTCATGAAGCGCTTGCGGCGGAAGTGGCGGACAGCGTGACGGCGCACGCCGACGGCACGCGGTGCTTGCCCCGCGCACCGGTGGCGGCGCGTGCCGGCGACAGCGCGGCACGCGTCGGCGAAGGAAAGCGCGGGGCGGGCGTGAGCCGTCGTGTCGGCCGAGGGTTTGTCTGTCGAAATCGACAGCTTATTGCCTTGCATCGACGATGTCGATCAAAGAAGCACGTTTTTGGTGCGCGTGACACCGCGCATCTTCGGACCGAGTTCAAGCGCGGGCAGGCGAGTCGTCACGCCTCGTGGACGGCGATGCGCGTGTCGCCCAGCAGCACGACCTGGCCCGCCCGGATTTTGCAGGTTTTACGCGTCTCAAGCCGGCCGTCGACGGTCACGGCGCCGTCGGCAACCATCATTTTCGCCGAGCCGCCGCTGTCCGCGAGGCCGGTTATCTTCAGCAGATTGTGCAGTTCGACGTAGTCGCCGGTGAGCGTGAAATCGAGATTGGGCATGGCGTTTGCACCTTCGGGCAAAGGGTTCGCATCATACGGCAGAAGCTTGCTCCAGATGAAATTCACGGGAAGGCCGGCTCCGCGCAAGCGATCGCAAGCAGTTGTTATGCAAGTGTCGAAAAGTGAAACCTTCCGTAACATCGATCGTATATCGCGAATTCCACTCGTAAAGTGCAGTCATGTAGCAAAGCTCGCTGGATTAGCTGGACGTCCAGTGGAAGAAGACCGGGCGAGTCACGCGGCACATACCTGCTTTGCGCAATGCCGGACATCGCGCCCGCGTCACAACAACTTAGAGAGGATTTTTGCCATGACCAAGCTTCATTCACTCCTGATCGGTACCGCCCTCACTGCTTTTGCTGCTACCGCCGCGGTAGCGCAGACCGCGCAACCGGCTGCGGGCATCAGTGGCCAGGCACAGATCCAGACGCAGGGTGCCGATCTCGCACCCGCCGCGCCCGCCGCGCAGGGCGTCCAGCCGGTGACGCCGGCACCGACCCGTCTGACGGCGTCGGGCTCGACCGATCCGCTGGTGCAAAAGCGTGACGCCAATGCGAAGGCGAACGCGGAGTATCGCGCGTCGAAGAAGGCGTCGAAGACCGAGCTGAAGGATCAGCAGAAGGCCGCCAAGGCGCAGTACAAGGAGCAGGTGCGCGACGCGAAGATCAACCAGAAGGCGGACAAGCAGGCCGCCAACAATGAAATGAAGATGAACATGGAAGGCCAAACCGGCACCCAGGCGGACGGCGCCGACGTCAAGCATTAAGCCTGGAGCGCGGCGGACGGCCGGGGGGGGCTTGAAGTTGGATCGAGGTTGGCTGTCTCGCCGCGCTTACGTATCACGTTTTACGGAGGTATCGCATGAAGATCACTCAGTACACGAAAAATCGGATGTATGCCGCGCTGATCGCGGGTTGTCTGTCGTCGGTGGCGTTTGCCCAAGCTAGCGATCCGGCCGCCGCGCCCGTCACGCACGCGGACAAGAAGGCCGCCAAGGAGCAGTCGAAGGCTGACAAGAAGGCGGCCGTCGCACAAGCCAAGGCTGACAAGAAGAAAACCGACGCGCAGGCCGACGCTGACAAAGCCAACGCCGACGCCAATGTGAAGGATGCGAAGAAGCAGCAGTAAGCCTTAGCCTCACAAGCGAGGCGAGGCTCGATGCACTTCGCGTGCCGGGCCGTGTGCTGCAGCCCTTTACAAGAAAATGGCCCGTTGCGTGAAGACGCACGGGCCTTTTTTGCGCATTCGGAAAGCCTGTTCTGGCAATGCACCGCGAGCGCTGTTCACGCCAGCGCGTTTGTTTCCACGTTGCTGCAGGCGCTCGCCCCGTAGGCGCACACAGCAAGCAACGCCGAAAAAAGGGGCGCTTGTCGTGCAGGGTTGTATGGATATACAGTGTGCGTCGCCATCCTGAATCCGCTCAACGCCGAATCCACCGTGCCCTCCGTCGCCGAATCTACGCCGCTTTTCGACACCGCCGCCTGGCTGGCGAAGCTCAACGATGCGCAACGCGAAGCCGTCGAATACGGCGCCGAGACGCCCAATGCACCGCCCGGCGCGCTGCTGGTGATAGCGGGCGCCGGTTCCGGCAAGACCAACACGCTTGCGCACCGCGTCGCCAATATGGTGGTGAAGGGCGCCGACCCGCGCCGCATCCTGCTCCTGACCTTTTCGCGCCGTGCGGCGCTCGAGATGACCCGCCGCGTCACACGCATCGCCGGTGCGGCGCTGGGCGCCCGGGCCGCGCTTGCGCAAGGGCTCACGTGGTCGGGTACGTTCCATAGCGTCGGCGCGCGGCTGCTGCGCGAATACGCCGACCTGATCGGGCTCGCGCCGTCCTTTACGATCAACGACCGCGAAGACTCCGCCGACCTGATGAACCTGGTGAGGCACGAGCTCGGGCTGTCCGCGAAGGAGCGGCGCTTTCCCGCGAAGGGCACCTGCTTCGCCATCTATTCGCGCGTCGTGAATACGGGGGCGTCGCTCGGCCATGTGCTGGAGAACGCGTTTCCGTGGTGCCGCGAGTGGGAAGCCGATCTGCGCATGCTGTTCGCCGCGTACGTCGACGCAAAGCAGAAGCAGAGCGTGCTCGATTACGACGATCTGCTGCTCTACTGGTCGCACATGGCTGCGGAGCCGGCCATCGCGGCGGACCTGTCGGCGCGTTTTGACCACGTGCTGGTCGACGAGTATCAGGACACCAACCGCCTGCAGGCGTCGATCCTGCTCGCACTGAAGCCCGACGGACGCGGCCTGACCGTGGTCGGCGACGACGCGCAGTCAATCTACTCGTTTCGCGGCGCGACCGTGCGCAACATTCTCGATTTCCCCGCGCAGTTCGATCCGCCCGCGCGCCAGATCACGCTGGAGCGCAACTACCGGTCGACCGCGCCGATCCTCGCCGCGTCGAATGCGGTGATCGAACTCGCCAGCGAGCGCTATACGAAAAACCTGTGGACCGACAAGGCGTCGGCGCAACGCCCGCGTCTCGTCACGGTCGCCGATGAAACCGACCAGGCGCGTTACATCGTCGAACAGGTGCTGGAGGCGCGCGAACAGGGCATGAAGCTGAAGTCGCAGGCGGTGCTGTTTCGCGCCGCCCATCACAGCGCCGCGCTGGAGATCGAGCTCACCCGGCGCAATATTCCGTTCGTCAAATTCGGGGGGCTGAAATTTCTCGATTCGGTACATGTGAAGGACGTGCTCGCGGTGCTGCGCTGGGCGGAGAATCCGCGCGACCGCGTCGCCGGGTTTCGCGTCGTGCAGTTGCTGCCGGGCATTGGGCCGGCCACGGCCGCAAAGGTACTCGACGAGATCGTCGCGCGCGCGGGTGGCGGCAATCCCGTCGACACCGCTGCGAGCGCGCTGGCAGCGTTCACCGCGCCTGCCCGCGCGCAGCAGGACTGGCACCCGTTCGTCAAGCTGATGTCGAGCGTGTATGGGCGGCAGACACCATGGCCCGGCGAATTCGAAATGGTGCGGCGCTGGTACGAACCGCATCTCGAACGCAATCATGAGGACGCCGCGATCCGTCATGCGGACGTACTGCAGATGGAAAGCATCGCGGGCACGTACCCGTCGCGCGAGCGCTTTCTGACCGAGCTGACGCTCGATCCGCCCGATGCCACCAGCGACGAATCCGGCGCGCCGCTGATCGACGAGGACTACCTGATCCTGTCGACGATCCATTCGGCGAAAGGGCAGGAGTGGCGCAACGTGTTCGTGCTGAATGGCGTCGACGGCTGCATTCCTTCCGATCTCGGCACCGGCAGCGAGGACGAAATCGACGAGGAGCGGCGCCTGCTCTATGTGGCGATGACGCGAGCGAAAGAGGACCTGCATATCGTCGTGCCGCAGCGTTTTTACGTACACAACCAGACACATTTGGGCGATCGCCACGTGTGGGCGTCGCGTACGCGCTTCATTCCCGCGCACCTGATGCCGTTGTTCGACGCGTATGCGTGGCCGCGCGTGCCGGTGCCGAGCGCACCGACGGCGGCCGGGCTCGCCGCGGCCGCGCGCGCGAAGATCGAGATCGGGGCGAAGCTCAGGAAGATGTGGGATTGAGCGCCATAACGGGCCGCCCCGGCGCGGTAGAACGGGGCGAGTGCGGGGGGCCGCGCGGCGCAGCCCGCACCGCGTGCAAATTCAGCGCGACTGCCGTTGCTGCTGTTGCGGCGCCGGACGCGGCGGCACGAAGAAATTGCGCAGCCATGCCGCGAGACGAGAAAACACGTCATACGGCTCTTCGACGAAAATCTCCGGCTTGAGCAGGCGCAGGTATTCCATGATCTGCTGCGCTTCCTGCTTCTGGAACGAGCCGTGCGAAATCCCCAGGCGCAACAATCCGCGCAACTCGCCGAGCTTCTCGCGCGCGGTGCTGCCCACGCTCGTTTCGCACGCCACCTTCGCCTCGTAGACCCGCTGGCGCAACGATTCCACGAGCCGCCACGCGGGCGTCTGCATGACTTCCTCGAGTGCCTGGATGTCCTGCGCCGCGCTCCTGATCTGCGCGGCGAGCGGATCGACCAGCGCCGCGTCGCCTTCCGCTTCCTTGACGATCGCCGCCGCCCAGTCGCGACATTGCTTGGCGAGCTCCTCCGGGGTCCATTCCGAACGGGCCGCAAAGCCGAAACCGAACTCGCCCGCCTGCCGCATCAGAATCGCGACGACGTCGGGAAACTCCTTGTCCAAGGTGCGTTTGGCCCAGGCGTACTGGCCCCCCTGCAGCATCCGTTGGACCGCGTGTTCAGTCAGGGGCACCATGTTGTCGAGCAGCTTGGCGCGCAAAAAGTCCTCAAACGACGGTGTCGCGAACTGCGGGTCGAGCTTCAGCGAGACCCGCAGAAAGGCGTCGAAATCCTTGCGCAGCGACGCAACGGTCTCGTCTTTGAGCTTGAGGGTGATTTGACCCATGTGTTTTCCCGTTTGATCCTGCCGCATGGCATCGTCACATCGTCCGGCCGCTGGCGGACCCGGATGGCGCGACGCCGGCTGCCGACGCGGTTGATACCAGCGTGTTGCCGCGTCATCAATGGGACGCATCCCGATACGCGGACCTCGACTTGATATCGGCGGATTGGAGGAGAACTTGAGGGCGCGAGAGTCGGACGCGGTAGAGAGAAGCGTCGCCCGGCAGGCCTGCACGTGGGGCAAGCCCGGGCGACGCCGATGTCGCGATGACGGGTGCCCGGCGCTATTTCAGCACCACGCCTTGCCAGACGAAGAACACTGTCAGGCCGATTGCGATGGTCAGCAGCGGCCGCCGCGTAAGCGCGCTGACGACGACGGCGGCCAGCGCGCCGACCAGTTGCGGATTGCGCCAGGTCAGTTCGGCGTCCGCGCCGTGCGGCGAAACCGCCATCGGCACGATGATCGCCGTCAGCACCGTCACCGGCACGAAACCGAGCGCGGTGCGCACGAGCGGCGAGAACACCAGCCGGTCGCCGAGGACGAAAACGGCGGCCCGGATCACCCACGTGATGACCGCCATGCCGAGGATCAGGACGACGTAATTCATCGCGAGGCCTCCGCGGGGTCGCGGGCGCCGCGTGTGTGACGAGTGCCGTGCGTGCCACGGGTGTTGCGTGTTTTGCGTGGGTTGGAGCGCGACATCGACAGCAGGACGCCGACCGCGACGCCCGCAAACACCGCGCCGAGCAGGCCGAGCTTGTATGGCCACGCCTGCCAGAAGAAAGCCAGCGTGCCCGCGGTAGCCGCCGCCGCGATGTAGCGCAACGCGACGAGCTGCGGCACGACGATCGCGATGAAGGTCGCGACCATCGCGAAGTCGAGTCCGAGCGATTGCAGGCCCGGAAAGGCCGCGCCGAACAGCAGGCCGGCAATGGTCCAGAGCTGCCAGTTCAGATACATCGCCAGTCCTGCACCGAAGAAATAGTGCGGCCCGACCGTGCCGGGCTCGCGATGCCGGTAGTGCTCCCAGGCGACCGCGAAAACTTCGTCGGTGAGCAGCGCGCCGAGCACGCAGCGCCAGCGCGGCGACAGATGCGCGACGTGCGGTGCGAGCGTCGCGCTGTACAGCACGTGACGCAGATTGACGACGAGCGTGGTCGCCCAGATCACCGCGAAGCTCGCGTGACCGGCGATCAGCCCCAGTGCGATGAACTGTGCCGAACCCGCGAACACGACGAGCGACATCAACTGGCCGTGCCACAGATGCAGCGGGCCGGATGCGACGAGGGTGCCGAAAATGACGCCGAACGGCGCCGCGCCGACCATCATCGGAATGATGTCGCGCGCGCCGGCGGTGAGTTCTTCGAAATGGCCTGTGCGAGTGGGCGGGCCGAGGGTGGAATGGGTCAATCTTGCCTCCTTGATTGGGGAAGCATAGTGGGAGTCGACGGGGTGAGTCTTGTACGTTCTTGCGGCGCAGTGGGGAGTGGGCCTGGCTCAGATCGGCTCAGCTCGGTGAGGTGAGTGCAAAGGTGGAAGCAGAATGCACGCAAACTTCCATGCCTCGTTCCTACAACGCGCCCCGCCGCATTCCACCCGAACGCCGCTCAGACTCCCTGCCAGCGCCCCGGTGGCACCCCGAACATGCGTCGGAAATGCCGCGTGAAATGACTCTGATCGGTGAAGCCACTCGCCGCAGCCACATCCGACACGGACACGCCGGCACGTAACGGCGCGAGCGAGCGTTGCAAACGCACCTGGTTGCGCCAGGCGTGAGGCGGCATGCCGGTCGCCTGCGTGAAAAGGCGTGCCGCGTGAAACGGCGACAAGCCTGCAGCCCGCGCTACGTCGGCGAGCGTAGCGGGTTCGAGGAGATCGCCGGTCAGACGCTCTTGCATGATCGCGACGCGCGCATCGTCGGTGGCGAGCGGGGACGGCGCCGGTTGCGTCTGCGAGTAACGGACCAGCAGCGTGGAGAGCGCGTCGAGCATCGCGGCTTCGGCGGCGAGCGCATCGTTACCCGCTTCCAGCAGACGGTGCGCGCGCGCGAGCCGCATGGCCAGATCGGGATCGCGGATCACGCCGGGCGCAAAAAACGGCAGCGCCTGCGGCTTGCCGCTGAGCTCGCTCGCGAGATCGTGAATGAAATCCACCGGCGCATACAGCACCCGGTACCGCCAGCCCGCCTCCGCCGCCTTCGAACCCGTATGGAGCTCGCCGGGATTGATGATCGGCACGCCGCCCGCTTCGGCGACGTAATCGGCGCCGCGATACCGATACCCCTCCGCGCCCGCGACGATCACCGGAATCGTGTACGCATCGTGCCAATGCGGCGTGAACTCGTGATCGTGGTATTCGGCGGTGAGCAGGTCCGCGCCTGGCAGAAGCGGCGTGCGCCAGTAGCGGGCGGAGTCCTGGAAGCGATGGGCGGCGGTCATGGTGAGGGTCCAGCAGGACGGTCAGTGTAGCGCGTCGCGAGCGCTCGCGGCACCGGCCTGGCATGTGCCGGCCGCGCGGGTTCGACGGGTTGGCTCGAGCTGCAACGTCTGACGATCAGGCGGTGGCGGGAGTATCGGGCCGCGGCATTGCCGCATCGAGGCGTGCCGCAACGTGTCCCGCGAGTGTGGCGGTAACGTGATGCTTACTTGACGGGGATCGTCGTCCCGGCGGGCAGCGGCACGGCGCTCACGCTGTTTTTCGCGCTGCCGCTGACGACGCGATCGCTGTACGNGAGATACACCAGCGTGTTGCGCTTCGCATCGACCACGCGCACCACATGCAACGATTTGAAGATGAGCGACATGCTGACGGAGAACACATCGGCCTGCTGCTTCACCGGTCCGGTGAAATGAAGCGCGCCGACCTGGCGGCAGGCGATCGACGCCTCGGTCGGATCTTCGGCGATGCCAAGTGTGCCCTTGACGCCGCCGGTCCGCGCGCGCGACACGTAGCAGGTGACGCCTTGCACGATCGGGTCGTCATAGGCCTCGACGACCACGCGGTCGGAACCCGTGATGTGAAAGTTGGTATTGACGCTGGCGACTTCTTCGCTATGCGCCGAAGGCAGCATCAGTACTGCGGCGACGGCGAGCGCGATGCGCAACGAGGTGGGTTTCATGGGTGTGCCGATATGAATATAAGCGAGCAGTTGGGCGCGCGGCGCGCGCCTGGAAACCGCCATCGTATAACGGCATGCACGGAAGAGGGCCCCGGCCACCCGGGCCAATGAACCAGACGATCTGTGTTAGCCGTCGCCGTTGTTCGCGAGCACGCTACGGAGCGGGCACCAGAAACGCGAGCCTCGAGCGGACCCTGATGACGATCCAGCGATCGGGGCCAGCAACGCGCGGCGCACAAAAATAAAAAGGCCCGCACGAAGGCGGGCCTTTCAAAATTTTGGCTCCTCGACCTGGGCTCGAACCAGGGACCTACGGATTAACAGTCCGGCGCTCTACCGA
>NZ_NPIH01000279.1 GCF_012275575.1 Paraburkholderia sp. SG-MS1
GGGTCTCATCACGCCGCTTATCCAACTGGTGCGCGAGAAAGGCGTTTGCGCATTCGTCGAGGAAGGGCAAAACCGCTGGCCGGCGGCGCATCTTTCGGACGTCGTGCGGCTGTACCGGCTCGCGATCGAGAAGGGTGAAGCCGGGGCGCGCTATCACGCGGTCGGTGAAGAGGGCGTCAGTGTCCGCGAGATTGCGCAGGCGCTGGGGCGCGGCCTGAATGTGCCGGTCGTCTCGATCGCCCGCGAGGAAGCGCTGGCGCATTTCGGTTGGATGGCGATGTTCGCCGCGCTCGATATGCCTGCATCGAGTGCGCAGACGCGGGCGAGTCTGGGCTGGCAACCGGAGGGCCCGACGCTGATCTCCGATCTCAACGAAGCGCGCTACGTCCAGGCATTGACGTGATCTTCGAGGTCGCGGTCGACTTGATGGATGCCTTTTGAGAATCGGCGGACATGCGCCGCTCGATCGCGCGCATTGGCGAAGAGCGATCGGTCGTCGGTCTTCGCCGACGACCGTAGTGCGTTGAAACTGCGCTTATCACAGCAGCATGCCCAGGCGGTACGAGTATGTTCACCGCCAGGCTTGCGTAAACTCGCTGACCACTCGCGCCAGATGGGTTTGCATCGCCTCGCGGGCCGCAGCCGGATCACGGGCCATGATGGCGGCGAAGATCCGCTGATGGTCTTCCTGCGACGCCTCCCGCAAAGCCGTCGTGTGAAAGTGCTCCTCGATCTTCTCCCACAGGGGATCGCTGCGCGCGCAGTCCCACATGGCGGTGACCATGTGCAATAGCACGGAGTTGCCGGTGGCTTGCGCGATACACAGATGGAACTGCCGGTCCGCGGCATCGTTGGCCTGCTTGTCGTGCATGTTCTCGCGCATCGCAGTGAGCGCGAAAAAAATCCGATCGAGGTCGCTGTCTTTGCGCTCGGTGGCTGCGAGCGCCGCAACCTCGGATTCGATCAACGCCCGCGCCCGCAGCGTTTCGATTGGCCCGGGCCCGCGCGGCAACTCGAAGGTCACGGGTCTCGCACCCAGGTCGGTCGCCACATAGATTCCCGATCCGCCGCGGACTTCTACGACACCGTGAACTTCCAGCGCAATGATCGCTTCGCGGACCTGCGTGCGGCTGACGTTGAATTTGTCCGCCAGGGTCCGCTCCGAAGGCAGCCGCGATCCCGTTGCAAAGTCTCCCGCCGCGATCAACGCATGGATCTGCTTCGCGAGGCCGAGGTAGGAACGGTCCGCGCCTTCGGCTTCCTGTCTCTGGTTGAACGGTTGGAGGGAGAGGTCAGTCATTGGGTCGCTCGTGTATTGACGTATCGAAAAGCGAACTTCGCGCTCATCCGAAAAATGGTACACCAATTCCGCGAGCCAGCACATTCCGTCCTGCCATGGAAGTGCGGCACGCCGCTGAATGTGTCGACAATACAGGCTTGGCAGAGCAGGGCACTGGTAAACCACTATCGTGTGAAAGTGGTCAACCAATCATACTCGGCAGCCATCAGGGGCTTGCTACGTTCGTGTCCTCGATGCATCAAGGTCCGCGCAATCAATGAAAGGAGTGAAGTCGTGAAGATGTCTTTCCGGTGGTACGGCGAGTCCGATCCCGTCACGCTGCAATACATTCGCCAGATTCCCGGCATGACCGATATCGTGTCCGCCATTTACGACGAACCAGTCGGCGAAGCGTGGCCCGCGGATAAAGTCGCGGCCCTGAAGTCGACGATCGAGCAGGCCGGTCTCCGGTTCGAAGTGGTCGAGTCCGTGCCTGTGCACGAAGACATCAAGCTCGGCAAACCGAGCCGTGACCGGCTCATCGCGAACTATCAGCAGACCATCCGCAACCTCGGGGCCGCCGGCATCAAGGTCATCTGCTACAACTTCATGCCGGTATTCGACTGGACCCGCACAGAGTTGTCGAAGACCCTGGAAGACGGTTCGACCTGCCTCGCGTTCAGCACGAAGGAAATCGAAGAGATCGACCCGGACCGCGGCATTGCGCTGCCGGGTTGGGATTCGAGCTACAAGCCCGAGGAACTGAAGGCCTTGCTCGCCGACTATCGCGAAGTCGACGAAGCCCGCCTCTGGGAGCATCTGGAGTATTTCCTGAAAGCGATCATTCCTGTCGCAGAGGAAAGCGGCGTGAAGATGGCCATTCATCCGGACGATCCGCCCCGTCCCATTTTCGGTTTGCCGCGCATTGTGAAGAACCGCGACGACCTTGCCCGGATCGTCAGCATCGTGGACTCGGAGGCCAACGGGTTGACCTTGTGCTCGGGCTCGCTTGGCGCCGGACCGCAAAACAACGTGGAAGCGCTGGTGCGTGAATTCGGTGCGATGGGGCGCATCCATTTTGCGCATATCCGCAACGTGAAGATCACGCCCGAGGGCGATTTCGAAGAGTCCGCCCATCTTTCCAGTTGCGGTTCGCTGGATATCGCCGCGATCGTGAAGGCCTATCACGACACGGGATTCACGGGCTATTTCCGGCCAGATCATGGCCGCATGATCTGGGGCGAAACCGGCAAGCCGGGCTACGGTTTGTACGACCGGGCTTTGGGCGCCGTTTATATCAACGGCTTGTGGGAAGCCATCGAGAAGCTGTCCTGAAACTCGAGCCCCACCATCTGTCTTTCAACAACGACGCCAGTGAACGGTTCAACTGGCGTAACAAAAATAGCCACGCCGGAGACTTCCATGCCACGCATCCGATGGACCATGATTTTCATGTGCTTCCTCGCCAACGTCATCAACTTCGTTGATCGGGCCAACCTGGCGATCGCGGCGCCGAGCATTCGCGCGGAGCTGGGTCTGGACGCGGTCGGCATGGGGCTCGTGCTGAGCGCGTTCTTCTGGACGTATGCTTTTCTGCAGCTTCCGGCCGGGTGGTTCATCGACAAGGTTGGCGTGCGCATCAGTCTCGCGCTGGCGGTGGGCTGGTGGTCGGCCTTCACGATCGCGACAGGCGCGGCGCGTGGTCTTGCCCAGTTGGTGGGTGTGCGGCTGATGCTCGGCGTCGGGGAAGCAGCGGCAATTCCATCGTTTGCGAAGGTGGCCTTCAACTGGTTCCCACGAAGCGAACGAGGCCTCGCGAGCAGTATTTTCGATAGCGGTTCGCGCGTGGGGTCGGCGCTGTCCCTGCCGTTGGTTGCCTGGTTGATTTCCGTCGTCGGATGGCGTGGGTCGTTCGTCATCACGGGCGGCCTCGGAATTATCTGGGCCGCCGCCTGGTGGTTCATCTATCGCGATCCGGAGCGCTACCGCGCCATCGCACCTGAAGCGGTCGATGCCTTGCTCGCGCAGCGCGGTTTGCCTGCCGCTAGCGACGCCGCCCATCCCACCGACTCGGTCTCATGGCTCGACCTGTTTCGCTACCGGACGGTGTGGGGGATGATGATCGGCCTGTTCTGCCTGAACTTCGCGATCTACTTTTTCATCACCTGGTTTCCGAGCTATCTGCTGCAGGCGCGTGGTTTCTCGCTGGCGTCGTTAGGGACCTGGGGCATGCTCCCGGCGCTGCTGGCGATTCCCGGCGGCTGGCTTGGCGGGCTGGTATCGGACGGCTTGTTCAAGCGTGGATGGAGTGCGACGGCCGCGCGCAAGACGTGCCTCGTGCTCGGCATGTTGCTGTCATCCTCGATCGCACTGTCGGCGTACGTCGACAGCATTTGGGCGTGCCTCGCGCTGTTCTCACTGGCTTACGCGAGCTTGTCGTTCGCGGGCGCGAACGTCTGGACGCTGGTCGGCGAAGTCGCGCCGACGCCGGCTCACGTTGCGTCGCTTGGCGGCATCCAGAACTTTGCAGGCAACCTCGCAGGGATCTTTATCACGACGTTCACAGGCGTCATGCTGGCGCTCACGAAAGGCTCATTCGTGATCCCGCTCATCGTCGCGGGCTTGCTATGCGTGGTCGGCGCGTTGTCGTATCTGTTCGTGGTCGGGAAGGTCGAACCGTTGCCGCCGCTGCCGCGTGCGCACATGAAGAAGATGGCCGGAAGCGAAGCGGTCTGACTGTCGGCGTCAACTTCCTGTCTCCATCGGGGCGCAGCTTGAAGCCTCCCCGTCTACCTCGCTCATTCGCTTGCCGGGTCAACCCTGGTTGCTTAAAAGAGTCGCCGCGGATATCTTTCTACATCATACGTATGACTTAGAGAGTAAATGGTGGCAACACTGCACAGACAGGTCCTGAACCAGCTAGGCGAACAGATCTGCTCAGGTAAATTCATGCCCGGCGACATCCTGCCTGCCGAGCCGGTGCTCGCGGAACAGATGCAGGTGAGCCGCATCACCATCCGGGAGACGATGAAGTCGCTCTCGGCCAAGGGCATGCTGCAGGTGCGCCGCCGTTACGGCACCGTCGTACTGCCGCGCGCGCAATGGCAGCTATTCGATCCTGACGTCATGACGTGGCGGGCGCGCGCCGGCGCAATCGAACCGGGTCTCATCGAAGATCTGATGGAGTTGCGCCTGATCATCGAGCCGAACGCGGCCAAACTCGCCGCAAGGCGCGCGACGCCGGAAGATCGCTTTGCCGTGCGCCGCGCCTTCAAGGCGATGGAGCGTGCGGTCGCTGGTCACGGCGACTATGTGCCCGCCGACCTCGCGTTTCACGGCGCCATCCTTGCGGCCTGTCATAACCAGTTCGTCCAGCAGATGCAGAACGCGCTGTCGGCGATCCTGCGCACCAGTTTTGAACTCAGTTCCGAACTCGAGGGCGGCCCGGCCCGTTCGCTGCCGATGCACGAGGCGCTATGCGTCGCGATCGAGCAGGGCGATCCGCAAGCCGCCGAGCAGGCAGTGCTGACATTGATCAAACGCGCCGAGCAGGATTTCGAGGACCGCGCCGCACTGAACCGCACCGCCAACAACCAGCCGACCTGACGCACTCCGGTTTCGCTACAGCGGATCCAACCCATTTGAAACGCGACGCGCAGCACCGTCGCGATGGGCGCACTCGCGCCTTTTTCCTGATCACACAGAGGACCCAGCATGACTCATCTATTCGATCTGAGCGGCCGCACGGCACTGGTCACCGGTTCGGCACGCGGTATCGGCTACGCGCTGGCCGAGGGACTGGCGGCAGCAGGGGCCAGCGTCGTACTCAACGGCACGCGGGCGGACACGGTCGCCGAATCGGTCAGCAAGCTTGCCAGCACGGGCTACGAGGTGCAGGGCCGTGCCTTCGACGTCACCGACGAAGCGGCCGTCGCCGGGGCTTTCGCGCAGTGGGACAAGGACGGCGTGCAGATCGACATCGTCGTGAACAACGCTGGCATCCAGTTCCGCAAGCCGCTCGTCGAGCTTGAACTGAACGACTGGCAGCGCGTGATCGACACGAACCTGACCAGCGCGTTCATCGTCGCGAAGCAGGCCGCGCGCCGCATGATCGCGCGCGGCACGGGCGGCAAGATCATCAACATCGGTTCGCTCACGAGCGAGGCAGCGCGGGCGACGGTCGGTGCATACACGGCGGCGAAGGGCGGCATCAAGATGCTGACGCGCGCGATGAGCGCCGAGTGGGCGGTCTCGAACATCCAGGCGAACGCGATCGGTCCGGGCTACATCCTGACCGACATGAACAAGCCGCTGATCGAGAACGCGGCGTTCGACGCGTGGGTGAAGAGCAGCAACCCATCACAACGCTGGGGTAAGCCGGAAGAGCTCGTCGGGACGGCGGTGTATCTCGCATCGCCCGCGTCGAGCTATGTGAACGGCCAGATCATTTACGTGGACGGCGGCTGGCTGGCGGTGCTCTGAAACCGTTTTGAATGCAGGTCCGCGCGAACACAGCAGAACAAAAAAAGCCACTCGCGCGCAGTCAATTGCGCAGTGAACCCTTGCATGCGTCGTATCGATCCGGAGACATCATGGAAAGCGTCAAGCCCGTAGCACCCCAACGATGGTGGTATTTGATGCCTATCATCTTCATCACCTATAGCCTCGCCTATCTCGACCGCGCGAACTACGGCTTTGCCGCGGCGGCCGGGATCGACAGGGACCTTGGCATCACGCACGGCACGTCGTCGCTGATCGGTTCGCTGTTCTTTCTCGGCTACTGCCTGTTTCAGGTACCCGGGGCGATCTATGCGCAGCGCAACAGCGTCAAGAAACTGATCTTCTTCAGCCTGATTTTGTGGGGCGTGTGCGCAGCGGCCACCGGTATGGTCAGCAATACTCCGGTGCTGATGGCGCTGCGATTCATCCTCGGCGTGGTGGAGGCCGCCGTGATGCCGTCGATGCTGATGTACATCAGCCGCTGGTTCACGCGCAGCGAGCGTTCGCGCGCCAATACATTCCTGATTCTCGGCAATCCGGTGACGGTGCTGTGGATGTCGGTGGTGTCAGGCTATCTGGTGCGCAGCTTCGGCTGGCGCGAGATGTTCGTCTTCGAAGGCGCACCGGCGCTCCTCTGGGCCGTGGTGTGGTGGTTCACCGTGAAAGATCGTCCGGCTGACGCCTCCTGGATGAGCGACGCGGAAAAGATCGAACTCGACGCACGTCTGAACGCAGAGCAGGCGCATATCGCACCGGTGCGCGACTACAAGTCGGCGTTCCGTTCGTCTATCGTCATGAAGTTCTGCGCGATTCACGCGCTATGGAGCATCGGCGTGTACGGCTTCATCATGTGGCTGCCGTCGATTCTCAAGGCCGCGTCGACGATCGATATCGTCTCGGTCGGCTGGCTCGCGGCGGTACCCTATCTGGCGGCCATCATTCTGATGCTGCTCGCGTCGTGGCTCTCGGACAAGACGCGCAATCGCAAGCTGTTCGTGTGGCCGTTGCTGCTCGTCGGCACCATTGCGTTCGTCGCCTCGTACCTGATCGGCGGCTCGCATTTCTGGATCTCGTTCGCACTGCTGGTCGTCGCGGGTGCCACGATGTATGCACCGTATGGCCCGTTCTTCGCGTTGGTGCCTGAGCTGATTCCGAGCAACGTGCTGGGCGGCGCGATCGGCCTGATCAACGCATGCGGTGCGTTGGGTGCGTTCGCCGGTTCGTGGGTGGTGGGGTATTTAAACGGCGTGACCGGCAGCCCGGCGGCTTCGTACATTTTTATGGCGGCCGGCTTGCTGCTCTCCGTGATTCTGATGATCACCGTGCCCGCGCGGTCCGATCAGCGCGCGAAGCATGAAGCGCCGTTGTCGCTGCATCGCACGTGAAGCAGCGCGTGCGCCGCTTTGTATTCCTTGATGCGTTTTTTGCAGGCTGAAAATGGCAACCCTGATTACCGATGTAAAGGTCATCCTGACCGCGCCGGAAGGCATCAACCTGATCGTCGTGAAGGTGGAGACGAACCAGCCGGGTCTGGTCGGTCTCGGATGCGCGACGTTCGCTTACCGGCACGTCGCGGTGAAGTGCCTGATCGAGGCCTATCTGCGGCCGCTGCTGATCGGGCGCGACGCCGAGGCCATCGAGGAACTCTGGCAACTGATGCATCAGAACGCGTACTGGCGCAACGGGCCGATCGAGAACAACGCGATCTCCGGCGTCGACATGGCATTGTGGGATATCAAGGGCAAGCTGGCGAATATGCCGTTGTATCAGTTGTTCGGCGGTAAGTGCCGTGAAGGCGTGCCGATTTACCGGCACGCCGACGGTCGCGACCTCAACGAACTCTGCGAGAACATCCAGAAGTATCGTGAGCAAGGCATCACGCACATTCGCTGTCAGAGCGGCGGTTACGGCGGGGGCGGTTATGGCAAGGCGCCTTCGAGCGCGCCGTCGGGTTCGGCCGACGGCGTCTATCTGGACAGCAGAAAATACATGCGCGAGACGCTCAAGCTGTTCGATGGCATTCGCAGCAAGATCGGCTTCGATGTCGCCTTGTGTCACGACGTGCACGAACGTCTGAAACCGGTCGAAGCGATCCGTTTCGCCTGCGAGCTGGAACAGTACGATCTGTTCTTCCTCGAAGACGCAATCCCGCTGGAAGAGGGCGAATGGATGCGGCAATTGCGCGCGAAGACGACCACGCCGCTGGCTCAGGGCGAACTGTTCAACAATCCGCACGAATGGCGCTTTCTGATCACCGAACGGCTGATCGACTACGTGCGTGTGCATCTGAGTCAGATCGGCGGCATCACCGCGGGACGAAAGCTGCAGATCTTCGCCGAGCAGTTCGGCGTCAGGACCGCATGGCATGGACCCGGTGACATGTCGCCGATGGCACACGCTGCGAACATCCACATCGATCTGGCCTCGCGCAATTTCGGTGTGCAGGAATGGTCCGGCACCGAGCCGCCGAACTTCGTGATCCAGGATCTTAAAGGGCCGAGGGCCGCATTGCTCGACGTGTTCCCGGGACTGCCCGAGTTCCGCGACGGCTACGTCTATGCCAACGACAAGCCGGGACTCGGCGTGGATATCGACGAAGCCGAGGCGGCGAAATATCCGTGCGAGAACAGCATCACGACGTGGACGCAGACGAGGTTGAAAGACGGGACATTGCAAACCCCATAACTTCGCGCGCCCGGCATGGTGCGGCGGTGCCGCTCGCCCCGGAGAACGACGATGCTGATGGCTATGGACGGCGACGGCGTAGCACTGAAGCCGCTACTCGCGCCGACGGCGCACGACGTGTCCGCCGCGTGGCAGGCGGTGCGAAAAGCGGTTTGCTCTTCGCCCGTTTCGCTCATTGATTGATGTTCCGCTGGAACTTCATTTCCTGGCGGCGCCCCTCAGACATCTGCCGAGTGTGGACGGGGCTCGCTCGCGCTCGATCGGGACGCTGACCATCAAGCGCAAGACGCGGGTCAATTCGAGAAGCGATTCAATCGTCCGATAATTGGTCTTCACGTAGCTTGGGGAGAGTGTCGTCGTTTTGCCCAACTGAAACCTACGAACTCTCGTGGCGCGGCGGGGCGGTGTCGTCGATTCGAAGTGCAGTCAGAACGCGCCGCTGTGTGCAAAGCGTGGCCCTCGTGCCCGTGATCGTTGCGACCATTGCGCCGCGATCGGCTCAAGCGAATGAAACTGCTGTCCATCACTTTCTATTTCCGGCCGGACATTGATTCACTCTGCCATTGGAGATACCCTTAGAACGTTCATGGTCCTCCAATGCTGCTCAACCCGGAGACATCGTTTCATGAAGCGAGCGTGGGCTTTCTCCTGCATCCTCGCCTTGAGCGCGATCCTCGGGGCATGCGGCAAGGAAGGATCGCAAAACGCTACGCCGCAAGCCGGCGCATCCGCGGGCCAGGCGCCGGCTCAGCCTGGGCAGGCCGCCAGCGCGGCCTCTTCGGCATCGGGCGTGCAGGCCACCGTCACCAAGGCGCAGTTGCCTGGGGAAGCAGCCGACACACTGCGTCTGATCAAGGCGGGCGGCCCTTACCCTTTCGGCGAAGACGGCGTCTTGTTCCGCAACAGTGCGGCGTTGCTGCCGCAGCACGAGCGCGGCTATTACCACACGTACACAGTTCGCACGCCCGGCTCGACGGATCGCGGGCAGCGGCGCATCGTCTGTGGTGGACCGCGCAGGCAGACCGGCGACTGTTACTACACCGACGATTACTACGTCAGTTTCAAACGCATTGCACAGTAGCTAAGCCAATGAACACGCCCCAAGGTCTCCGATAAGCGAGACGCCGGGGCGCTGCGGTCTTCTCCGCAGGATCCCGAGAAGACGCCTTAGGTACGCGCGTTGTAACGGACAAGGCAGCGCCTTGTCTCAACCAGATGCCAAGGATCGCAAATGGCTTCTCGATCCGATTCTTGAACCGACGTGAAAACTTTCATTCTCGCCGTGTCGATTGTGATGGCCTTCCTTCGTCGTCCCAATAGTGGCAGCGGCCTGCGCTCCGCCTTGCCCGACATTAACAGGAGATTTGCCATGACGATTCAAAAAATCACTCCCTTTCTTTGGTACTCCACGCAAGCCGAGGAGGCCGCCGCTTTCTACGCGGCAATCTTTCCGGACTCGCGCATTACTCGGATCACGCCGGTGCCGGGCGGCGGCTCCACAAAGGTCGTCGAGTTCGTTCTCTTTGGGCAGCCCTTCATCGCGATGAGCGCCGACGGATCCGACGCGTTCAATCACTCGGTATCCCTCATGGTCAACTGTGATGATCAGGAGGAACTCGACCGTTACTGGGATGCGCTTCTCGAGGGAGGCGGTTCACCCGAGGCATGTGGTTGGCTGAAAGACCGCTTCGGCGTTTCGTGGCAACTCACGCCAACCGATCAGCTCAGGATGATTGCCGACCCCGATCCGGAAAAGGCGAGGCGCGTTTTCGAGGCTATGTTGAAAATGGTGAAGCTCGACATCGCCACGTTGAAAGCCGCCTATGCGGGATGACGGCGGATAAAAGAAGCCCCTTGCGCTGCCTGCTTCCTGACGCGATAGCGCACAATGATCAGACCCACGGGCGCCTGCCTCGCAGGTGTGAAGGTGCGCATCACTCGCCAGCGTACGGTCGGAAAAATCGCCCGACACAGTGGCGCGGACATAGCAGCCGAAGTAACGCCCGGCCGCCCGTGGCATCCCGCTGCTGCGCCAGCCATCGGCCCTGCAAGGCCGCTTCTGCCTGCGCGCACGAGGCAATCGGTTCTGCGCTTGCCGGCTGAATTGCTCCGGCAAGTTTCGAGAGTACCTGCGCTACAGCGGCAGCTCGGTCTCCCGGCGGCGGGGCTTGGCCGGATCGGGTCGTGCGCATGGCAGGAACTCGCCGCGGCCGGCCTGCCACAGGGCTTCTCACCGTCCCACACCACGTCGCCCCGCGACAGGGTAAGCGCAGGCCAGGCGCCCAGATTCATGCCTTCATACGGTGTGTAGTCAACGTTGTGGTGCAGCCTGGCATTCTCCACCACGAACGTGCGACTTTCGTCCCAGATGACGAGATCGGCGTGCGCGCCGATCGCAATGCTGCCCTTGCGCGGGTAAAGCCCGTACAGCTTCGCCGCATTGGTCGAGGTCAGCGCAACGAAGGTTTGCGGCGTGATGCGGCCAGTGCGCACCCCTTCGGACCATTGACCCGTCTCGCAACGACACGCGCTCAGAGCGGCAGTTTCGCCAAACCGCCAATCAAGCCCAACGTCGGACTCGCGAATGGTCTTTCCGAATTACTGGCGAGTGAATGAGCGATCTCGCCTGCTCACTCGCTATGAGCGGTGACGGATTGATCCATGCTGCCGACCATTGCACGAAAGACTTGCGGTAAATATTTTTGCCCGGTATTGTCGAGCCGTTCTGCGATGCAGCGCGGGAGAGATCGTCAAGGATTCGCGACGACGCCGACGGAGCAACCGCCCCGGAAACTCTCAGGCAAAAGGACCGCGCAGCAGGAACATCTGGAGAGCGGCGCACGCGCGCCCACCGAAGGGGATTCCCCGCCTGCTTGCCCAGGCGCGGGAAGAAACTCTCAGGTACATGGACAGATGGGGCATCGACGCCGATTTCGAATCAGTCACCAAGAAATCGACATCGGCGATGCTCAACCACTCTGGACCATGTCATGTCACGAATCGCCATCATCGGCGCCGGCATTACCGGCGTCACGACTGCTTACGCGCTCGCGCAGCGCGGCCATCACGTTACCGTGTTCGAACGCCACCGCTACGCGGCCATGGAGACCTCGTTCGCCAACGGCGGCCAGCTCTCCGCGAGCAATGCGGAAGTCTGGAATAGCGCGGCAACCGTGCTCAAGGGCCTGCGCTGGATGCTCACGCGCGATGCGCCGCTGCTGCTCAATCCGCTGCCCACGTGGCACAAATATTCGTGGATGGGCGAGTTCCTGCGGCAGATTCCGCACTATCGCGCGAATACGGTCCAAACCGTGCGGCTCGCGCTGGCCGCGCGCGAGCATCTGTTTTCGATCGCCGAAAAAGAACGTATCGACTTCGATCTGGAACGGCGCGGCATTCTGCATATCTACAAGACCAGCAAGGAATTCGACGCCGCGAGCAGGGTAAACGACCTGCTGCGCGAAGGCGGTCTCGAGCGCAACCCGGTCAGTGCAGGCGAATTGCAGCGTATCGAACCCACGGTGCATGGCGACTTTTATGGCGGCTTTTTTACGCCGTCCGATTCGACCGGCGACATTCACAAGTTTACGCGCGGGCTTGCTCAGGCATGCGAACGACATGGTGTCGAATTCCACTACGACGCGCAGATCACGTCGATCGAACAGCCTGCCGAAGGCCGATTTTCGTTGTCGGTCAATCTTGAAGGTGAAAGGCAGCCGTTCACGTTCGAGCGCATCGTCGTCTGCGCCGGCGTGAAAAGCCGTGACTTCGCGGCGATGCTCGGCGATCACGTGAATATCTATCCTGTGAAGGGCTATTCGATCACCGTCTGTCTCGACGACAACACCAGCCAGCAGCACGCGCCGTGGGTCAGCCTGCTCGATGACAGTGCGAAGATCGTGACGAGCCGTCTCGGCGTGGATCGTTTCCGCGTGGCCGGTACGGCGGAAATCAACGGCTTTAACCGCGATATCCGTTCGGACCGCATCGCACCGCTCGTGGACTGGACGCGGCAATATTTTCCCGAGGTATCGACTTCGCGCGTGATTCCCTGGGCTGGTTTGCGGCCGATGCTTCCGAGTATGCTGCCCAAGGTCGGCCGTGGGAAACGGCGCGGTGTGTTTTACAACACGGGGCATGGTCATCTGGGTTGGACGTTGTCGGCGGCAACGGCGCAAGCTGTTGCGAACGCGATGTAGCATCGACTTGCCGCCGCACTGTCGGATCATCTCTCACGCACATGGCGCGGAAGATGATTCGACACGTGCACTAGCGAACGCCAAGCGCAACGCGCGTATCGCTGTAGCGCATGCCGGCAGGCATGCGTCCCTCGTCGTCGCCGTCCAGTTTGGATCGCAGGCGCCGGATGAAATCCTGAGCGGTGGCGGTCAGCAGCTCCTTGCTGGAATAGGCGAGGTACATGCCGATCTTGGGCATCGGCTCTGTCAGCTTCAGCAATTTGAGCATGCCGTCATCCACGCGCTGCGACAGCAATGGCATCGCCAGCGACGTAAATATGGTGACTGCCTCCATCTGCATTGCGAGGTCCAGATAGAGATTCATCGCTGAACAGCGCGTCGTGCGTGCCGGTGTTGGCATACTGTGCGCCCGGAAGAGCGTCGCGACAAAGCCGGATTCGTCGTGAGGGGAATCCAGCAGGAGCCATGGAAGCGCGTGAAGCTGTTGGATCGACAGCGTCTCGCTGCCTTGATAGGACGCGGCGATCGTCAGTTGCACGTCGAGATCATAGAGTTTCGTCCATTCGAACGTGGCGTTTTTTGGCTCGCCGTATTGCGTGAAGATCGCCACATCGATCGTGCCGTTTCGCAAACCGTCCGCGATATTCTCGGCGCGCCATTCGATCACCTGCAAGTTCACGTCCGGGCGCGCTGCCGTCAGTTCGATCAACGAATCGGCGAGCGCGCGCGTCGACGCCGGAGGCGTGACCGCGAGCGTGAGCCGTCCGCCGAGTTCTCCCCGTGCTGTCTGTGCGTCTTCCACGATGCGCCCAACTTCCCGTTGCACGACAAGGGCGCGTTTTAGCACCTGGTGGGCGAATGGCGTCAAGGTCGCGCCATTCGCCGATCGGGTCAGCAACTGCATGCCGAGTTCGACTTCCAACTCCCGGATGGACCGGCTGATCGCCGGCTGCGTCAGGAACAGACGGCGAGCGGCTTCATGCAGGCTGCCGGCCTCGGCGACCGCACGCAGCGCGTCGAGTTGTCTCAACTTCACAGTGCCCCCCGTTCTCATGTCCATGTTGCAGGGGCATAGCTTAGCGGGACAAAAATGCTCACGGGCGCGTCGGTGCGGCGGATCAGGCCGCTGCTTTCGGCAGTGGCGGCTGCACACCCTCCGGAATCGGGCACACGTACGGCTCAACGGTCAGACGCTCCGCCAGTTCCGTGCGCGCTGCCGCGAGCAGCAGCGGGTTCGCATACAACTCGAGTGCCGTGGCGGCCATTGTCTTGGCCGCGAGCACCATGCCCTTGTGCGCGATCGCGCTCTTGCCCTGGGCGACCCACTGCCACGAATGCGGCGACGTGCCGAACGCAAAGCACGCGGTCATGCACTGCACCGTGGGCGTCACCCAACTCACGTCGCCGACGTCGGTCGAGCCGCCCATCTTCGACGGACGGTCGTTGTCGAGCGCATCGACGCCATCGAACAGCGCCTTCGGCTGGCGCCACGCTGCGGCAAGCATCCGTCCCGCCATTTCGATCTCGTCGGGGCGCGTCGTTTGATGGATCGACTCGGCGAACTGCAGTTCGGCCTTGTCATACTGCGGCGCGCCGAACTCCTTCAGCTTCGCGTGCATCAGCTCGTTCAGCGTCGTGTTGCGCATCAGGTTCGAACAGGCCGAGTGGACTTCAATCTCGAGTTCGCAATCGGTCATCAGCGCCGCTCCACGCGCGATGTTGCAGACCCGCTCGTACAGATCCTGAGCATCACGATTGCGCGGCGCGCGGATCATATACAACGCCGCCGCATTCGGCTGCACGACGTTTGGCGCGACGCCGCCCGTGTCGGTGATCGCGTAGTGAACCCGCGCATCGGGAATCATGTGTTCGCGCAGGAAGTTCGTGCCGATGTTCATCAGTTCGAGCGCATCGAGCGCGCTGCGTCCAAGGTGCGGCGAGGCGCCGGCGTGCGCGGCAACCCCCTTGAAGCGGAAATACGCCTGTTTGACCGCGAGACTTTCGATATTCATGATCGTGTTCGCGACGCCGGGGTGCCACGTGATCGCAGCGGACACATCGTCGAACAGGCCCGCGCGGGTCATGAAGGTCTTGCCCCAGCCGCCTTCTTCGGCAGGACAACCATAGAAGCGCACCGTGCCTTCGATGCCGCTGCGCTCCAGCGCGTGTTTGACCGCGACGGCCGCCAGATGGGCGCTCGTCCCCAGCAGGTGGTGGCCGCAGCCATGGCCGTTACCGTTGACGATCTCGTTCGACGGGCAGCAACTGAGCGCGAGGCTTTCCTGACTGAGCCCGGACAGCGCATCGAATTCGCCGAGAATGCCGATCACCGGGCCGCCCGAGCCGGCTTCGGCGACGAACGCCGTCGGAATGCCGGCAACGCCCTCACGCACGGTAAAGCCCGCCGATTTCAGAAACGCGATATGTGCGGCGGCCGATTTCTGTTCCGTATAGCCCAGCTCCGCGTATTGCCAGATTTCGTCCGACAGCTGGATGTACCTGTCTTTTCTACTCTCGATGAAATCGTGAACCAGTTCGACCGACATGGATTATCTCCTCAGTAGGGTGACGCAAATGGAGGCGCGACGGGGCCGCGCATCCGCTCAGAATTGATGGTTGATTCCCAGCGTGACGCTCGTCACGGTGCGTCCGGGCGCAGGTGCGGGCGAGCCGCTGTCGTAGTTGTAGGTGACGCTCGAGTTCGGCCCGTTACGCATGAGGCCGGCGCGCCCGTAGACGGACGTTCGCTTCGACAGAAAATGATCGATGCCGATGGTCGAGCCGTATGCGTAGTCTTGAGCTTTCGTCGTATCGCGATACGCAAGCGAGGCTCGCAGCAAATTGACGCCCCACCATTTTTGCAGGCCGAGCAGATAAAGACTCGCGATAGCCGTGTCGGCGGTTTGTGGCACGTAGCGGATATAGGCGCCCTGCGCGATGAACGGGCCGACGTCATACATCAGCGAGACCAGATAGGTGTCGGTGCGCTTCGTCGGCGCCATTCTGGTGTCGCCGACACAACTACCGGTCATCGACGGGTCGCACCAGCTCTGCCCGAATGCGATCGACAGCACCGCCCGTTTGTCGATATAAGAGACCATTGCCGAGCGCTGGTGCACGGCGGGCCCGATCGATTGATCGCCTTTGAGGGAGTAGCTCAGGTCGAAACCAAATGGGCCGAAGCGCGGCGAGATATAGCGCAACGTGTTGGGCAAACGTCCGAGCGCGTCCCCGTTCGCACCGGCACCGAGATCCGTCACGCCGAGAAAATACGTATAGACCGATTCGTGCGCGACGGCGAGGAACGGATCCGCGCCGAGCGCCGCAGCACCGGCCGACGTATATTGACGGCCTAAGGTCAGTTGCCCGTAAATGGGATTCTGCATCCCAATATAGGACGCGCGGTTAAAAAACGACGTCGTATCCTGAACCGCGCCGGTGTTGCCGAGGAAACCGTTTTCCAGCCGGAAGAACACGGTCCATTGATTACCCAGGTATTCCTGTCCGTAGAACCCGAACTTCGATGTCAGTGCGCCGCCCGATTGCACGCGCGTGATGCTATATGGACCGGCCTTCGTATAGTTGATGCCCATGTCCAGCGTCCCGTAAAGCGTGACAAAGGTGCGCTGTGAAGCGACGCCAAGTGTCTGCGGCCCCAGGCCGGCTCCCCAGTATCTGAAGATTGACTGCATCTGCGAGCCGGTTGCGTACAGAACAGCAGCTGAGTCGGCTGGGGCGCCTGGCGATACTTCGGCGAATGCGCCGGAGCACGCTAATGTGCCAAGCGAAGCGAGCAGCGCACCTAATGTTTTTTTCATTGCAGATCTCCACGTGCGTGTTTTTAATCAATGCGCGAGTGAACGGGACGAGCCACTCCCTCGCGTCTTATTCGAACGCGAATGCTGATTCACTCAGTGCGATGAATAGCGGTTTGGCGTTCGGCGTCCGGCCGCCCACAGGCGGACGGTGCCGTTCGTTATGAGGCGCGCCTGCGCGGCTCGGGGAGGCTGGACATCGCGCACACGGTGACGATTCCACAAGCGATCATGTAAAGCGCGAGCGACATCGGATTGCCCGTCTTCGCGAGCAACCAGGTCACGATGAACTGCGCGGACCCGCCAAAGAGTGCAACGCCGAGGCTGTAGATGACGGAGAGTCCGCTTGCCCGCACGCTGGCGGGGAACATCTCCATGAGCAGCAGCAACATCGGTGCGCTGCCGAAGCTGCTCGCCGCCGTGACGATGGCGACCACCACAAGGGCCAGTGGAATGCCCGGATGCATGTTCATCGCCCAGAACGCGGGGTAGATGAGCAGCGTCGTCAGGACGACGGACGCGAGTGCAAGGGGTTTGCGCGAGACGGTCCGATCGGCGATCAGGCCGGATACGAGGCACATGACCGTCATCGTTGCACCCGATACACAGCCGGCCATCAACGACAGCGACGTGGAAAGGTGCAGTACGCGTACCAGATAGGTCGGCATGAAAAACACGACCAGGTACATGCCGACCGTTCCGGCGACGATAGACAACACGCCCCGCACGATCTTGCTGCCATGCTCGGTGAACAGCGTCGCGAGCGGATGAGATTCCGCTGCATCGCCATCCAGCGTTTCGTCGAGATGAGTGCGGATATAGAGGCCTACCGGCGCGATCAGCAGGCCGAGCAGAAACGGCATCCGCCAACCCCAGGACTCGAGCGCGGAGGGCGACAGGCTCGCATAGAGCACCGCACCGCTCAATGCGCCGAGCACGGCGGCACATCCCTGGCTCGCGCCTTGCCAGCCAATTCTGAAACCACGGCTGCCGAAGCTGCCGGATTCCATCAACATCGCGGTCGACGCGCCGATTTCTCCGCCCAGCGAGAAACCCTGCAACATGCGGCCCAATACGATGATGAGCGTGCCGAGAGTTCCGGCTGTTGCATACGTGGGGGCGAAGGCGATGCACAACGTGCCGCCCACCATGAGCGCGATCGTTAGCGTCATCGCCGCCTTGCGCCCGCGCCGGTCGGCAAAGCTGCCGATGACCAGCGCGCCGAGCGGGCGCATGACGAAACCGATGCCGAAGGTTCCGACCGCGAGCAGCAGGGAACCGTACGCGCTATCGACCGGGAAAAACAGCTTGCCGATCAGCATGGCGAAAAAGCTGTAGACGGTGAAGTCGTACATCTCGAGCGCGTTGCCGATCGAGCAGGCGGCGATCGTGCGTATCTGAGGACTCGATTGAATCGGGCGGACTGCGGCGGGCGTTTCGGCGGTTTGTAGAGTGACGTTGCTCATCGAATTCCCGGAGGACGACAGTTTGATGGCAAGCACACGGGCGATCCGCACAAGTGTGGGAACCGGCATCGGCTTGAGGTGAAGCCAGTATTTCCGGGAAAAAAACCTTCGGCTATTCACATTTTTTTGGGCCGATAACTTTTGGTATGTGCCTTGTGCGGGGGTGGGTATGCCGGCCGTGTGCAACATCAACGGTCGCGTACATCTCGGGCAGCGGGTCGGCGTACCACTCCCGGTGGTGCGCGGGCCGCCCGGAAGTGGCTGTTCTGCCCAAACACAATCTGGCGCAGGCATCGTTAGCTAAGGAAGGCACGGGAAGGAAGCGCGTCCATCCGGAGCCGTTTAAGATATGAGGTGTGACAGGCGCGAGTGGCACGGGAGATGCTTGGGAGTGCGTCAGCGCAAGGAGCGCCCGAACTTGGGGCTCTCGCGTCCGCAGGGGTGAAACGCGGTGAGCGTTTCCAGGATCACATCAAGGAAGAATGTGCAATGCGACCGCTCTCGAAGTTGTTGGCAATCGTTGCGATGGTGCCGGCGTCGGCATTCAGCCACGCCCTGGACGACCAATTGACGTGCGGAGAAACTGCACACGAATTCGTTACCAGTCTCGTCGATACTCAGTCTATCGCGGTCCCCGCCATGCGGGTCGAGGCGAACTCGGTGAACGCGTTCCGCCCGACGAACGGAGCGGGGTTGACGGCATTTGGCCTCCGCGTTCATGCCGTGTTCGGATACCAGCCGGATGATCCGCTTTTCAAAGCTGGGGACGGGAATCCTCCGTCAGGCGCAGTCTACGGTGTGGTGGTGCTCGGGTCGGCGGACTCGGTCAAGCGTCTGCTCTCGGGCGCTGGGAGCACGGCCGCTGTTCATCCGGTTATTCCAATGGTGCTGACGGCTATCGTGTGCAGGCAGCCAGCGGGTGAGCGTCCCCAGGAGTGAGTGACGATGGCGCGCCTGGCGGCATGCGCGGCACTGAAAATCTCAGCGGTGGTATGAAAGCCTTCTTCGTCCTCGACAATGGTTTTCCATCTCCAACGGCAGGCGCGCTCAACGTGGCGCGCTATCCGGTCGACAGGCGTTCGTCGGTTGGGACATGACCTCCAGTAAAGTCACGCTCGGCCGGCAATATGATTCGATTGTGGACTACACCAGCGGTTTCTCTCGCCGGCGATCACGATGGTCCGGTCGTTCAGCGCAAGAGGCTTTGGACCGTTGCGCCCGCCATCCGACCGGGTCGCAGCATGATCGCCGCCGTGATGACAGTGATCGCGACAAACGCCGCTAACGCGAGCATGCCGCTCGCGAAGTTACCGGTTGCCTGCCTGAGCACGCCGACCACGTATGGCGCGACAAAGCCCGCGACATTGCCGATAGAACTGACCACGGCAAGGCCCGCGGGCGCCTCGGATTCCGTCAGCATCGCCGGCGGTATCGTCCAGAACACGGGCAGATTGGCGAACGCGCCGAAACCGCCCGCGATCAGCGCGCCGAGGCGCAGCGGTGGATTGTCGCTGAGCGCGGCGACGCTCAGCGCGAGCACGGCCACGATGCCGGGGATCAACAAGTGCCAGCGCCGCTCGCGCATGCGGTCCGAGCGCGCGCCCCACCAGAGCACGCCGATCGCGGCGGCGACGAAGGGCAGCGCCGACAGCAGACCGACCGCCGTGAACGAGGCGCCGAACGCATGCACGATCTGCGGCAGGAAAAAGGTTACGCCATAGTTTGACGCGACAATGCCGCAATAGACGAATCCCAGCAGCCACACGCGCGGGTTGCACAACGCCTGCCAGGCGCCCGCGTGGCCTGTCGATAGTGTTTGCGCGCGCCGCTCGTCGGCCAGTGTCGCGTTCAGCCAGCGCCGCTCGTCGTCGTGCAGCCACGCGGCGTTCGCAGGGCTGTCAGCCAGCACGCGCAGCACCACGAAGCCGAGGATCAGCGACGGTATCGCCTCGATGATAAACAGCCACTGCCAGCCACTCAGACCGCCCGCGCCATGCAGATTCAGGATCCAGCCCGAGATCGGGGCGCCGATTCCCGCCGACGCGGGGATTGCGACGGCAAAGGCGCCGATCATGCGCGCCCGGTAGGCAGAAGGAAACCAGTGCGTCAGATACAGCATGACGCCCGGAAAAAAGCCGGCCTCGGCCACGCCGAGCAGGAACCGCAAGCCGAGAAATTGCCCCGTGGTGTGAATGAACGCGAACAGAAACGACAGCACGCCCCAGGTCAGCATGATCCGCGCGAACCAGCGGCGTGCGCCGAAACGACGCAGCGCGAGATTGCTCGGTACTTCGAACAGCACGTAGCCGAGGAAGAAGATACCCGCGCCGGCGCCGAACACGGCAGGGGAGAAACCGAGCTCCTCGTTCATCGACAGTGCGGCGAAGCTCAGGTTGACACGATCCAGATAAGCCGCGAAATAGCACAGCATCAGCAAGGGCAGAATGTGCCGGCGAATCTTTGCAATCGTGTCAGTCTCGTTGATGACCATCCTTTGTCTCCTTGTGTTCGTGTGCTGCCCTGTATTGGCTCGGCTCGTGGCCGGTTGAGGAGCGCCCGCAGCCGCTTCGCGCAAGCCGTGTTACCGGTTCACGGGCGCCCAGACGAACGCGTCGGACTCGTGCGTCCTGACCGCGCCACAAGACAGAAGCTCGTCGCACTCACGCGCATTGAGCCCCGCGGATTGCAAGACCTCCAGCGTGTGCTCGCCAAGCTCCGGCGGTGGCAGGGTGCGCAGACCGTCACTGTCCGCCCCGGCCCGTGGAAATTCCGGGACTTCGAAGTCGAACTCGCGGTAGCGCACAGCGCGCAATTTGCCGGGTTGATGCGCTTGCGGTGCTTCGAGAACGCGTTCGAGCGGTAGAACTTCGGTGCAACCGACGCCCGCTTCCTTCAGGCGCGCGCTCACGTCGTCGAAGCGCTGAGCGCCGACCGCTGCTTTCACGATTGCCTCCACCGCTTCGCGTGCTTTCTTTCGCTGGCGGAGGGTCGCGAGCGATTCATCGTTCGCTTGCGGTAACTGCATGGCTTCACAGAATTTCCGCCAGTGCCCGTCGTTAAGCATGAGCAGATAGATCCAGCGTTCGTCGGCGGTGAGATAGGCGCCGTAGCCCGGCATGCTGAACTCGCCGTGCGGTTCGCGCTCGGGTCGTCCAAGCAATTGCGTCTTGAGCTGCACACCCACCAGATCGCGCGACGCCACGTGCAGTCCGGTCTCGTAGAGCCCCACTTCGACGTCGTTGCGACGCTCCCCGTGCTTCGCCTGCAGCAACGACGCGAGCATGCCGATCACTGCATAGGCGCCCGCAAACTGGTCGTGGTACGACGGCCCGAGCCGGCTCGGCCTGCCATCGATCCGGTTGGCTTCCATCACGCCCGTCGAAGCCTCGGCGACGGGATTGGACGCCAGATCTTCCGCTTGCGGTCCGGCCGCATACCCGCGGATGTGGCAGTAGAGCAGCGCGGGGTTCACCGCCGCGCAATCCTCGCGCGTGACGCCGAGCTTGCGCGCGGCTTTGGGGGCGAGGTTATGCACCAGCGCATCGGCGTTGGCCATCAGCTTCAGCAATGCCGCGCGGCCCTCGGGCTTGCCGAGATCGATGCATACGCTCTTCTTGCCGTGGCTGTAGGCAATAAAAGTGCCGCTCGGGCCGCCGCGCACGAGGCTGCGCGTTGGATCGCCGCCCGGCGACTCGACTTTGATCACTTCCGCGCCGAGCTGGCCGAGGATGTGAGTGGCAAAAGGGGCGGCCAGCATCGTGCCCAATTCGATGATGCGCAGTCCGGCAAGAGGAAGACCTGTCATGAGGTTTGAGCCTGTTTGTAACAAAGATAATGCATTCTATATTCTGCGGAAACTAAGTAAACCTGCATATCCACCGTGAAAACCCTGACTTTCGTTCACCAGTAAAGAATATAGAATGCATTCTCATCGACACGGACCCCACACGACCATGCGCAGAAGAACCTTCGTCTTGACGAGCGCCGCTATCACTTCAGCGGCTTTTTCCGACGTCGGATTTGCGCAGCAGGCGTCGCCCGGCATCGACGTCGCGAGCAGGACGGTGACAGTGGGCGCGTTCACGCCGATCACCGGTCCGGTGCCGTTTTACGCGATCCTCACGCATGCGGCGGAGTCCTGTTTCCGGTGGTCCGACGAGACCAACGCGCTCAACGGCTGGAAGATCAAATACGTGACCTACGACGACGGCTACGAGCCGTCGCGCAGTGTCGCGGTGACGCGGCGGCTCGTGGAGGAAGACAAGATCTTTGCGCTTGCGGCGCCGGTCGGCACCGCGCAAACCGGGGCGGTGATCCCCTATGTCAAGGAAGTCGGCGTGCCGATGATTGGTCCGATCGGCGGCTCGAGCGCACTCTTTGCCGAGCGTCTCTCGTTCCCGCTTTTGCCGGACTATGGCTGGTCCGCGGCATCCAATCTGGACTACGCGCTCAATGGCCTGAAGCTGAGCCGCGTCGCGTTGCTATGGGAAAACGACGAATTGGGACGCTCGGCTAAACGCGGCTTCGAGCTATATCTGAGCGGGACGAACAAGCAGGCGATCGAATCGATTCCCTTCGAAGTACGTAACACCGATTTCACGCCGCATATCCGGCGTCTCGCGAATTCAAAGGCCGATGTGGTGATTCTGTTCGGCTCGAACGCGAACCTGGCCGCCGCGTTGAAATCGGCCGATCGCCTCGGCTTCGAGGCGAAGTGGATGGCGCCGTTCTTCACGGCGGACCCGACCACGCGCAAGCTCGCCGGCCCGCTGCTGGACGGCGTGTACTTTTCTTCGTGGCTGATGCCCGTGACGTCCAACGATGCGCCGATCAAAGCCTATCGGGACAGCATCGCCAAATACTATCCGGGCGACCCGGTGGGCGTCTTCGGCTTGAACGGCTGGAGCAACGGCATGCTGTTCGTCAAGTCGTTCCAGATGTTGCTCGCCAGTGGCAAGCCGCTGACGCGCGCGAGTTTCGTCGAAGTGATGGAGACGATGAAGAACGTCGACATCGGCGGCGCGCGCGGGGTGACTTTCAGCAGCGGCGATCATCGCGGTGCACGCCAGGAAGGCATCATCCAGGCGGGCGCGGACGGCGGCTTCAAACTCGTGCAGGGTTTTCGCCCGTATCCGGCGCAGGTCTTCGACGCCAAGCTCGCTTAACCGGAGTGACGATGACACACGCTTATACAGACTGGATCGGACGCGAAGAAGAACACGAAGCGCACATCGCGGAGCAGGCAGTGCGAGCGATGGCCGCCACGCTGGACCTCGACACGGCGCCCGCATCCGGCGCGCCGCTGCCGCCGGGCTGGCAATGGCTTTTCTTCAACCCTGCCGTGCGCCGCAGCGGTCTGGGCGCGGACGGTCATCCGCAACGCGGCGGTTTTCTGCCGCCGATCGACTTGCCGCGCCGCATGTGGGCGGGCAGCCGGTTGCGCTATCTGGCGGCTCTACCTGTGAACGCGCAGGCGACGCGGCGCAGTCGCATCCTCAAGATCGAAAACAAGGTGGGCAAGCGCGGCTCGCTGTGGTTCGTCACCGTCGGCCACAGCATTCATTGCCATGGCAGGCTCTGTATCGAAGAAGAGCAGGACATCGTGTACCGTGATGCGACGGCGCCCGGCGCGGCACCGGCGGCAGCGCCCGCGCGTTTCGACGAGGTGGCGCAATGGGGGGGCGATGTTCGTCCGGATACGACGCTGCTGTTCCGCTACTCCGCGCTGACCTTCAACGGTCACCGCATTCACTATGATCAGTCCTATGCCCGCGACGAAGAGGGCTATCCCGACCTCGTGGTGCATGGTCCGCTGACGGCCACCCTGCTGCAACAGTTCGCACTCGGTCAGTCGAACGGACGACGCCTTGCCGGCTTCGATTTTCGCGGCGTGAACCCGCTCTTCGTCGGCAGGGCGTTCAGGCTGGAAGGGCGCGCGGCGGACGACAACAGCATCGCGCTGTGGGCACGCGGCCCCGACGGCGAACTCGCGATGTCCGCCACCGCAGTTTTCGCATGACACTGACACACCCGCATCGATCAATACAACGAAAGGAGACGTGATACATGGCACAGCATCTGAGCGGTCCTCCGAGTCTGGCAGGGCAGGTCGCGTTGATTACAGGCGGTGCGGGCGGCATGGGCCGCGCAATCGCGAACACGTTCCGGGATGCGGGCGCGCGCGTCATCGCGACGGACATCGCGGAGCACGCCGAGATCGGCGCGGGCATCCAGTATCGCCGCTACGACGTGACCTCGCGCGCGCAGACCGACCGGGTGATCGACGACGTGCTAGGCGAGCATGGCGCAATCGACATTCTCGTGCTGTGCGCCGGCATCATTGCGCGCACGCCGTTGGGCGAGAGCACCGACGAAGAGTGGGACGCGATCATGTCGGTCAACGTGCGCGGCGTCGTCAACCCGACACGCAAGCTGTTCCCGCTGATGTGCGAGCGCGGCTTCGGCAAGATTCTCGCGGCTGGCTCGATCGCCGCCAAGAATGGCGGAGTGGCCTCCGGTCCCGCCTACGTGTCGGCCAAGGCGGCGGTGCACGGCATGATGCGCTGGGTCGCCAAGGCCGGCGCGCCGCACGGCGTGTACGCGAACGTGCTCGCGCCGGGACCGGTGGAAACCGCGATGTGGTCGAACGTGACGGACAACGTCGCGCCGTCGGCCAACGCGACGGTGCCGCTCGGGCGCTACGGCAATGCCGACGACATCGCGCAGGCGGCGTTGTTTCTGTGCTCGCCGGCTTCGAACTGGATCACGGGCACGTCGCTGGATATCAGCGGCGGCATGTGGATGGACTAATCTCCGGGGAGCGCGCAATGGCAGCAGACACACAAGTGGTGATCGGCTTTGTCGGCCTCGGCGTGATGGGTGGTCCGATGTGCCGCAACATGGCGCTCAAGCATGCGGGCGACGTGCTTGCATTCGATGCCAATGAGCAGGCGTTCCAGATCCTCGGCGGCACGAAGGCACGGCGCGCCGCGTCGCTGGCGGAGATCGCCGCGCAAGCCGACATCGTCTTTCTGTCGTTGCCGGGCACGCCGGCAGTCGAGGCGGTGTGTCTGGGCCCGCAGGGGCTCGCGGCCGGCTCGCGTCATCCACGCGTGATCGTCGATCTGAGCACGACCACCGTGGCCGGTGCACGCCAGGTGGGCGAAGCGCTCGCCGCACGTGACATTGCCTTCGCCGATGCCCCGGTCGCGCGTACCCGCGAGGCCGCGCAGCGCGGCGAGCTCAGCATCATGGTCGGCGCGGATGCTGCGCTGTTCGCGCGCATCGCTCCCTTGCTGCACTACATCGGCACCGACGTGACGCATTGCGGCGGTGTGGGCTGCGGGCAGGTGGTCAAGCTGATCAACAACGCACTCGTGTTCGAGAACACGGTCGCGCTCGCCGAAATGATGGTGCTGGGTGAACGCGCGGGCGTGGCGCCGGCCACTTTGCTCGACGCAGTATCCAAAGGTTCCGGTGACAGCTTCGTGCTGCGCAATCATGGACGCAAGGCGATGCTGCCGCGCCAGTTTCCGGAAAAATCATTCCCGCCGGAATACGTGCTCAAGGATATCCAGTACGTGCTGGAACTCGCGGCCGAGACCGACGTGACGGCCCGCGTGACCGAGCTCGCCCAGCGTTATTACGCCGCGGCCGCGCAAGGCGGCTACAGCGGGCGCTATTTTCCCGCAGTGATCGAGGTGATCGACGGCAATGCCGATCTGCCGTCCACGACGAATCTTCGCAAGGACTGATTCCATGACGGACTTTCTCGGGCTGATCTGGGCAGGCGTGATCAGCGGGTGCCTGTACGCGCTGGGCGCGATCGGGCTCGTGCTGATCTATAAGAGTTCGAACGTCGTGAACTTTGCGCACGGCAACCTCGCCGGGCTGGCGGCGTTTCTCGTGTACGGCTTCACGGCGGGCACTTTCGCGCAGTTCAGCTGGGGCGTCGCGGTGCCGCTGACGCTCGTCATCATGATCGTCGTGATGACGCTCAGTTGCGCGCTGATCGGACCGCTCCTGTTCAAGTCCGATCTGACGAGCACGATCGCGACGCTCGGCATCGGCCTGATCGCGCAGGGTGGCACGCAACTGCTGTTCGGCTCGAACGTGGTGTCGCTCGACCTGCCGTTGCCTGCATGGCGAGCACACGTCGGTCCGATCCGTGTGTCGAGCTATGACCTCGCCGTGCTGGCCGTGACCGCCGCGATCGTTGGACTGCTGTATCTCCTGATCGAGCGCACGCGGATCGGCATCGCGTTCCGGGCGGTGTCGGCGCATCCTTTCGCAAGCCGGGTATGCGGACTCAACCTGCAGCGCATTCATCTGTTCTCGTGGGTGGTGGCGGGGCTGCTCGGGCTGGTCGCGGCGCTGCTGATCGTGCCGACCACGTTCCTGTCGTCGACGAGTGTCGCGTCGTTCATGTTGCAGGCGTTCGCTGCCGCTGTGGTGGGCGGCTTCAGCAGCCTGCCGGGTGCGGTGGTCGGCGGCATTCTCGTAGGCGTGCTGATGAACCTGATGTCGTTCTACGTGTCGGCCGAGTTCAACAACACCTACATGCTGTTGCTGATCCTGCTGGTGCTCAATCTGTTCCCGAAGGGCGTGCTGGCCACGCGGGGAGGCGCCCGTGCCTGATGTGTCAATGCGCCCCGGCGCGGTCGCCGAGAAGAGGCGGGCCGCGAGCGATCCCGCAGCCGCGGTGCCGGCGGTGCGTCGGCCGCGCTTCGGGCTGACCGGCGTGCTCGCACTCGCGTTGCTCTGTCTGCCGCTGCTCGGCGGCGGCTACTGGACCTATACGCTCGGCCTGTGCTTCGCCAATGCGATTGCGGTCATCGCGGTGAGCTTTCTCGTGCGCTTTGGCGGTGAGGTGTCGATCGGTCACGGCGTATTCGTCGCGGCGGGTGCGTACACGGTTGCGCTCGCGGAGAAATACCTCGGCGTGTCGCTCGTCGCAAGTTTGCCTCTGGCGGCGGTGGTCGGCGCAGTGCTCGGCATCCTGTTCGCATTTCCGTCGCGGCACCTGTCCGGCATTTCGCTCGCGGTCGCGACGATGGCTCTCGCGCTCGCGTTGCCGGAGATCCTGCTGCACTTTTCCCATGTGTCGGGCGGCTACGAAGGGCTGTACGTGAAGCTCGATGCGCTGCCCGGCATGTCCAAGCCGCTGCAGCGTTATTACCTGCCGCTGCTCGGGTTGTTCGCGATCGTCGCGTTGCTCAGGCACTTCCGCCGCTCGCGCCAGGCGATGGCGCTGCTGCTGATCCGCACGTCGACCTATGCGGCAGAGTCGCTGGGCGTGCGGCGCAGTTGGGCCCGGCTGTCGTGCATGGCGCTGAGCGCATCGATCGCCGCGACGGCGGGCGCCTTGCTGTCGTTCAGTTCGTCCACGGTCTCGCCGAACAGCTTTACGTTGTGGACGTCGATCTTCCTGCTGGTCGGCTCGGTGGTCAGCATGTACTCGTTGTCGCTGCTGGGCGGGCTGATCGGTGGACTGTTTCTCACGCTCATGCCGCTTCTGCTGGCGGGCGCCGGCGACTGGGTGCCGGTCCTGTACGGCGCCGCGCTGCTCGCTGTCGTGCTCGGTGCGAATGCGCTGCCGGCCGCGCTGCGGGGACGGCTCGAAGGGAGGGGCCGATGAGCGCTGCTTTGCTACCCGTGGTTGAAGGCCAGCCGGTCGTCATCGAAGATCTGGCGCTGTCGTTCGGCGGCAACCAGGTGCTGCGTGATATCGGCCTGCGCCTGCAGCCGGGCCAGATCACCGGCCTGATCGGCCCGAACGGTGCGGGCAAGACCAGTTTCTTCAATTGCCTGACGGGGTTGTATGCGCCACAGCGGGGCAGCATCGTGTTCGGCGATCTGCATCTGGAACGCGTGCCCCCTACCGGCCGCGCGGCGTTGGGGTTTTCGCGCAGCTTCCAGCATGTGGCGCTATGCCCGGAGCTGAGCATCGTCGAGAACGTGATGATCGGGCTCGATCGGCAATCGGCCTCGGGCTGGCTCGACGCATTCCTGCCGTTCACGCGCGGACGCGAGGAGCGCGCCCGCAATCGGGAATTGGCGCTCCAGGCGCTAGCGCGGCTCGGCATTGCCGACGTCGCCGGCGAGATGCCGTCGCAGTTGCCGCCCGGCGTGTTGCGGCTCGCCGAGATCGCGAGGGCGATCGCAGGCGAGCCGCGCGTACTGCTGCTCGACGAGCCGGCTGCCGGACTCAATTCGGTGGAGACACGCGACCTCTCGAACGCCTTGATGAAGCTGCGTTCGCCCCATCTCGTGCTGGTGGTCGTGGAGCACGACATGGACCTGATCATGGAAGTGTGCGACGTCATTCATGTTCTGAACGTCGGGTGTCTGTTCGCATCGGGCAGTCCGGCGCAGATCCAGTCGAACCCCGACGTGATCCGCATCTATCTCGGAGACGACGATGAATGAGCCGCATCCGAACCTGCTGACGGTCGAAGGATTGACCGTGCGCTATGGCGCGGGCCCGGTGGTGCACGGCGTCAGCTTCGGCATGCCCGGCGCGAGCGTCGGTGCGCTGCTCGGCGCCAACGGCGCGGGCAAATCGAGCACGCTGCGGGCCATCGCCGGGCTCGAACCGGCCCAAGGGCGGGTGCTGTTCGACGGCGCCGACGTGACGCGTCTGGACGCCGCGGCGCGATTTCGCGCAGGCATCGTCTATGTACCGGAGGGCCGCGCGATCGTGACGGATCTCTCGGTCACGGAAAACCTCACGCTCGGCTCGTACTTTGTGAATCCGCGCATTCGCGAACGCCGCCGCGCGATGGTGCTGGAGTTTTTCCCGGAACTCGCCAACCGCCTGAAGGCGCCGGCGGGTCTGCTGAGCGGCGGCGAGCAGCAGATGCTCGCGATCGGGCGGGGCTTGATGTCGGGACCGCGTCTGCTGTTGCTCGACGAGCCGTCGCTCGGGCTCGCGCCGTTGCTCGTGGCGCGCGTCTACGAACGCCTCGCGCGCATCCAGCAGGAACAGCAGCTCGCCGCGCTGCTCGTGGAACAGAGCTTTCACGCGGCGGCGCGGCTCGCATCGCATGCATGGGTGATGCGGCATGGGCATATCGTCGGCGAACTCGACAAAGCGTTGTTGCGCAGCCGGGAGGGGCGTCAGCAAGCGGTCGATGCCTACCTCGGCGCGCGTCAGGACGAATTGCCGAATCCGTGCGTGTGAGCTGCGTCTGCGTCGCATCTGAAACGTGCGCTATCTGAAAACGGAGAGAGGGATGAACCTGAAACTGCAGGGCGAAGTGATGGCGACCGGACTTCAGTTCCCGGAAGGCCCCATCGCAATGCCGGACGGCAGCGTGCTGGTAGTGGAGATCGCGGCGGGGCGCCTGACGCGCGTCTATCCGAACGGCGAGCTGAAGGTGGTCGCGCAAGTGGGCGGCGGCCCTAACGGAGCGGCGCTCGGGCCCGACGGCCACTGCTACATCTGTAACAACGGTGGTTTCAGCTGGCGCACGGACGAGGGTTTCAAGCGTCCCACGGGCGCGGCCGCCGATTATCGCGGCGGCGCGATCCAGCGCGTGAACCTGGAAACGGGCGCGGTCCAGACGCTCTACACGCATTGCGGCGACATCCCCTTGCATGGGCCGAACGACATCGTGTTCGATCGCGACGGCGGCTTCTGGTTTACCGATTTCGGCAAGACCTTCGAGGATCGGATCATGCGTGGTTCGGTGTACTACGCGCGTATGGACGGCAGCCACATCACGTGCGCAGCGCATCCGGTGCTCACGCCCAATGGCGTGGGGCTGTCGCCCGATTGCCGCACGCTGTACGTCAGCGAGACGGAAACGAGCCGGCTCTGGTCCTATCCGGTGCTCGGTCCCGGCGATCTCGGCCATGAACCCTGGCCGTCGCCGAATGGCGGACGGCTCGTACACGGGCTCGCGGGATTTCAGCGCTTCGATTCGCTCGCGGTGGAAGAGAACGGCAACATCTGCGTGGCGACGCTGGTGCGCGGCGGCATCAGCGTGTTCTCTCCGAGCGGCGAGTTGCTCGAATTTCACGAGGCGCCTGAGGGCTACTGCACCAACATCTGTTTCGGCGGCGCGGATCGGCGCACGGCATTCATCACGCTGTCCGGATACGGCCAGCTTTTTGCGGCACGCTGGCCGCGGGCGGGACTGCAACTGACGGCATGACAGGTTTCAAGCCCCTCGCGACGAAGAGGGGTTCGGATGGCAGGCATTCTGGCACGATATTTCGGAACCCTAACTGTGGAGATTGAATTGGATACGACCATTACCACCCCCCAGAACGACGTAGGCAGCGCACCGGCGGAAGGCCGCATCACCGACGAGGCGATCGCGGAGGCGAGAGCGATGATCGGTCTCCATCTGCGGCCCGAAGGTCCGTACCTTCAGGATGCCTCGCCGGACACGCTGCGCAACTGGTGTAACGGTATCGGCGACCTGAATCCGCTGTATCGCGACTATGGCTACGGCGCCGAGACGCGATACGGGTCGATGGTCGCGCATCCGATGTTTCCGATGGCGTTCGGCTGGCTCGGCAGAACCCGTTGGGGGCTCGCGGGCGTGCATGGTTTTTACGCCGGCAACGATTGGGAACTGTTCCGTCACGTGCGTCCGGGCGACCGCATCACGGCCATCGAGCGAGTGGTCGGCGTAGAGGAAAAAGAGAGCAAATTCTCCGGGCGCCTCGTGTTGCAGTACGTAGAGGCGTGCTATTACAACCAGCGCAGTGAACTGGTGGCGCGTGCGCTCGGCACGTGTACGCGTCACGAACGCAAGGCGGCGCGTGAAACCGGCAAGTACAAGGAGATCGTCCAGCACGAATACAGCGACGAGGAGCGTGACCGTATCGACGAGATGGTGCTCGACGAGCCGAACCGGATCCGTGGCGCCAACGTGCGGTACTGGGAAGACGTGCACGAAGGCGAAGAGCTGCCGACCATTGCGCGCGGTCCGCTGTCGCTGATGGACACGATGGGTTTCCTGGTCGGCTGTGGTCGCGGTCATACGCATGGTGTGGTGCTGCAAACAGCGGTCCGGCATCCGGGGCACTTCTTCCGCAACCCGGAAGCGGGCGGCGGCGTCGAGTACACCGGCATCGGCCACCATCGCGAGTCGGTCGCCAAGGAGGTGGGCGTGCCCGGCACTTATGACTACGGCCCGCAACGCTCGTCGTGGATGTGCTCGCTCGTCACCAACTGGATGGGCGACGCGGGCTTCATCAAGCGTGTGCGCACGGAAATGCGGCGTTTCAACATCATGGGCGACACGACGTTCTGCAAGGGCAAGGTGGTGCGCAAGTACGTGAAGGACAACGTGGCGCTCGTGGACATCGAGCTGGCCGCCGTGAACCAGCGCGGCGAGGTCACGACGCCGGGTCTCGCGACCGTCGCGCTGCCGTCGCGCGACGCCCGGTTGCCGGCGTTCATCGACGGCGCCGGCGTGGACCTCGACTTGCCGCTGGTTCGCTAAGCGGCGCATCGCATCCCGGTCACTGAGGAGGAAGTCCAGATGCACTTCAACGACAACCCGAATGGCGCGGTCCTGCCGTTGTCCGGGTGCTGCGTCGTCGAGCGTTCGCGCACGGTGGCGGCAGCCTATGCCGGCCGCCTGCTGGCCGCGATGGGCGCGCGCGTGGTGATGCTGGAGCCCGGCAGCGGGCACCGGCTGCGCCAGGCGGCGCCGCTGCTCGAGCAGACCGGCGAGAGCGCACTGTTTGCGTACCTTGCCGCGGGCAAGCGCAGCCTCGTGTGCGACCTGGAAACCGCCGACGGGAGGGCCTTGCTCGAGCGCGAACTCGAGCATGCCGACATCCTGCTCGACGATACGCCGGTACGCGAGCGGGCCGCGCAGGGGTTGGACCCGGCCGAGCTCGCGAAGCGGTTTTCCGCGCTTGTTCACGTGTCGGTGCTGCCGTTCGGCGCGAGTGGTCCGAAAGCGGATTGGGATGGCGAGGAAGTCAATCTCGTGCATGCCGGCGGCGAAGGTTTTCTGCTGCCGAACGGCCTCTCGAACGAGCGCTTTCCGGACCGGCCGCCGCTGATGATCTATGGGCACTTCGCCGGCTATCAGGGCGGCTGCTCGGCGGCGCTGTGCGCATTGACCGCGTGGTGGGGCGCCCCGCTGGAAGGCGGCCAGTACGTCGACGTGTCGGTGCAGGATGCCGCGGTGGCGGTCGGCGCCTTCGCGCTACAGCGGCTCGGCGACGGGTCGCTTGAACATCGTACGACGCGCAGTTTCCGCTACGGCGGTGTGTTCGAAGCGCTCGACGGGCACGTCGAGATTCTCACGCTGGAAGACCGGCAATGGCACGCGCTCGTGCAGTTGCTCGGCTGTCCGGCGTGGGCGGACGAAGCGGCGCTGCGCGATCCGCTCGAGCGCAGCCGCCGTGGCGGCGAAATCAACGGGCACATTCGCGCGTGGATGGCGCGGCATCCGGTCGAGGAAATCGTGGCCCGCGCTCAGGCGCTCGGTGTGCCGGCCGCGAAATACCGCACGCCGGCCGAAGTGGTGGCCGGCGCGCATGAAAACGCTCGCGGGTTATTCGGCGAGACGACGCTGGAAAGCGGCATGCAGCTCGACGTGCTGGTGGCGCCGTTCCAGTTTCGCTGCACACCCTTGCCTCGCGATGCAAGAGTGCCGGCACTGGGCGAACTGGCTGAGGAGGCCCTGCAATGACGCAAACCCGCGCCCCGCTCGCCGGGATACGCATAGCCGACTTTACGATCCATGCCGCGGGGCCGTTCTGCACGCACCTGCTTTCGCAACTCGGCGCGCAGTGCATCAAGGTCGAAAGCCGCACGCGGCCGGATGCGTTTCGCAAACCGCATGCGGTCTACGGGCGGATGTCCGCGGCGACCTTCGATCAGGTGTCGGCGAACAAGCTGTCGGTGCGGCTGAACCTCAAGCAGCCCGAGGCGGTCGCGCTGGCGAAGCGTCTCGTGGCGATCTCGGATATCGCCGCCGAAAGCTTCAGGCCCGGTGTGATGGAGCGCCTCGGGCTCGGCTTCGAAGCCTTGCGCGAAAGCAAGGACGATATCGTCATGATGTCTTTGTCTTCGTGCGGACAGAGCGGTCCCGATTCGCACTTTTCCGGCTACGCGCCGCTCTTCGGCGCATGGGGCGGACTCGGCTGGATGAGCGGTTACAGCGACGGGCCGCCCGTGGAAATGCGTCACGTGATGGATCATTCGGCCGGCTTGCATGCCGCCCTCGCGACGGTGGCGGCGCTGCATCAACGCCGCGTCACGGGCCGCGCGCAACACGTCGATCTCGCCGCGCGCGAGGTCGCCTCGGCGATGATCGGCGACGCGCTGGTGCTGGCGAGCGCGGGCATGACGCCGGTGCGCCCGGGCAACGCCGGTCTGGACATGGCGCCACACGGCATCTACGCGAGCGCTGTGCCGGACCGCTGGCTCACGCTGGCGATCCGCGACGACGCGCAATGGCGCACGCTGGCGCAGATGGCCGGCTGGTCCACCGCCGACGCACGATTCGCGACGACGCAGGCGCGCCTCGCGCATCGCGATGAACTGGACGAGCAGCTGACCGCGTGGCTCTCGCGCTGCGATGCCGACGCCGTGGCGGCCGACTTGCAGCGAGCCGGGGTGTGCGCGCACGTGTCGTCGACTATGCAGGACATTGCCGCCGATCCTCATCTTGTGGCACGAGGCGCCGTCGTGGAGGTCAGCGCGCAGGGGATTCCGCCCCGTCCGGCGGTGGGCGCGCCGGCGCGCTTTTCCGGTACCGATGAGGTGGGCATTCGTTCGTTGACCCCCGCCCTCGGGCAAGACGAAGAGTATGTGTTCGGCGAGCTGCTGGGCTTGAGTTCGGCACAGCGCGCCGATCTCGAAGCACGGGAAGTGATTTCGTGAGCGCGCCGCCGCGCACACCAATCGATAAGACAAGGAGAGCTTCGTGAAGGACGCAATCTATCTGGTGCTGGACATGGAAAACGATCTCGTCCATGCCGACGGCCCCAACGGTAAGGCTGCCTATGGCGAGCAGGTGAGGGCGCGCGACGTGCTCGCCAACACGCGCCGCGCGATCGACAAGGCGCGTGCCGCGGGCGTCGCGATCGGCTTCGTGCGCGTCGGGTTTTCGCCGGACTATCGCGAATGCCCGCCCAACTCGCCGATTTTCTCCGGGGCTCGCAAGAACGGCATCTTCAGGCTGGGCACCTGGGGTACCGAAGTACATTCCGATCTTGGCCAGCAGGAGGGTGACTTCGACATCGTCAAGCATCGCGTGAGTCCGTTCTACGCGACGAACCTCGAAGCGATTCTGCGCGCGCGCGGTGTGCGGCGCATTTACTGCTCGGGCATCTCGACCAATGCCGTCGTCCAGGCCACCGTGCGCGAGGGCCACGATCGCGACTACGACATGGTCGTGCTGGAGGACGGCTGCTGTGGGTTGTCGACGCAGGAACATGAAAACGCGATCGAAGGATTGAAGCGCTTCTGCAAGATCACCACATCCGTCGACGTCGTTTTCGAGTGAGGCAAATATGGCTCAGGTAGCACGCAGTCTCCTGTTCGTGCCTGGCAATCGCCGGGAGCGATTCGACAAGGCCGGGGCCAGCGGCGCGCACGAGGTGATTGTGGATCTGGAAGATGCGGTGGCGCCCGCTGAAAAGACCACGGCTCGCGATGCGGTCGCGGCCTGGCTCGATGAACGTCGCCGGGCACTCGTGCGGATCAACGCCGCGCAAACCGAATGGTTCGAGGATGATTTACGGTTGATCCAGTCCTTGCCGTCCGCCGGCGTGATGCTTGCAAAGGCCGACCGGGAGTCTCTCGCGCGCACCATGTCGACGCTGCCGGGACGTAGAATCGTCGCGTTGCTGGAGACGGTGCAGGGCTACGTCGATTTGCGTTCGATGGCGGCCATGCCGGGCCTCGAGCGCATCGCGTTCGGCGGCGTGGACTTCGCAGCGGAGAGCGGTATCTGGGACGAGAGCGAAGCGCTGACGCCCGTCCGCATCCAGATCGTGCTGGAATCGTGCCATGCGGGCCTGGCGGCGCCGGTGGACGGCGTCAGTGTCAATTTCGCCGACCAGGACCGGATGCGCCTGGACGCGCTGGCGTCGCGCAAATTGGGCTTCGGCGGTAAGCTTTGTATTCATCCGGCCCAGGTCGGCGTGGTCAATGCGGCCTTCGCGCCATCGCCGGAGGAAAGGCGATGGGCCGAACGCGTCGTCGCTGCATTCACCGCCAGCGAGGGCGGGGCCACTTCAGTTGACGGGAAAATGATCGATAAACCGGTGGTCGATCGCGCGCGGCGCGTGATCGCCGAATTCACGGGCGCCAGTTTGGCTTAAAATCAGGCCGGTGGCTGAATTGCCGGAAGCGGCGCGTGAGCGGCGCCGCGTCACGGAACGGTCGGACCATATTGCTATCAACAGAAATCATACCGGCCCGAGTTACATTTGATGGAATACCGAACCAAAGAAGATCAGGTTGCAGACTTCCTGCGCGAGCGCATCATTTCGGGCGTGATCGCTCGTGGCTCGCGGTTGAAGCAGGCCGAGATCGCCGAGCAACTCAATCTGAGCATCACGCCGGTGCGTGAAGCGCTGAAACTGCTCGAGGCCGAAGGCTATATCAGTACCGATTCGTATCGCGGTGCGCGGGTCGTGCCGTTCGATGCGTCGGCATCTTCGGAAATCCTCACGCTACGGTTATTGTTGGAAACGCAACTCGTACGAGGCGCGGTCGAAAAAAGCACCGCGCAGGATATCGCCGAACTCCGTCAGCTTGCCGATGAATTCTCCAAAGCGTTCGAATCGGGTGACCGGGCCACCGCACGAGGCGTGAATTACCGTTTCCATCGGCGCATGTATGACATTGCAGGCATGCCGCAGACTTTGCATTTCACGCAGATCCTGTGGGCACGCTACCCGTTCGATATCATCAATGCCGCCGAGAACCGCGGCGAGGATGCGGCCAGGGAGCATGACGAGATTCTGCAGGCGCTCGCGTCAGGAGACGTCACCGCTACGATGCTGGCGATGCGCAAGCACATCGAGTCGGGCTGGACGGTCTTGAAGTCAGCCAGATAGCCGGTTGCAGAATTCATCCGGTGCGGCGGCCATGGCTATGGATGGAGCCAGGATAACTGGCCTCACGATGAATTCTGAACAGGAGGGTGCGCAATGAACCAGGACGAGGTCCGGTCTTTGCAAATTGAGTCTGAGTTTTGCCTCGATCAAGGGTTCGAACTTATCAGCTACGGCGATGGCAAAGTCGTTATCGCCTGTGAGGTGCTGCCCCGCCATTCGAACACGCGCGGCAATGCGCACGGCGGCGTCCTCGCCGCTTTGCTGGATACTGCGATGGGCCTCGCGGTGAGACATGAAGGGTCCGTTGAAAATCTCGGAACGGCCAGTTTGACCGTCAATTACATCAGGCCTGCGCGCGGGCGCATTGCCGCGCATGCCAGTCTCCAACGTTGCGGACGGACGCTGGCTTTCTGCGAAGCGCACGCTCGTACCTCGAGCGACGAAATCGTTGCCACGGCGAGCGCGGTCTTCTCGATTGCTCGCGATGGGCGTAAGTAAGTCTTCGTGGAGACGGGCCACAGCAGGGTGAGGCGTTGTCCCATGGACAACGGACGCGCGAACTGAACGAGTCAGAGGAACTTTTTGCGGTGGATCACGGGCGTTGGATCGTTTTAGGGGCGATCCTCCAATATGCCAGGCGTCGAACCTGTAAAGATTGGTCTCGCCGCGCCGTTACTCACTGATGATTGACCAACACGACCGCTTCCCCGACGAAGCTTTCCCACCCGAACTGGAAGCCTTCGCTTTTTGCGCGATGGTCGACGCGATCCGCAAAGCCCAAGGGCGCGAAGACCCAGCGGCATTTGAGGCAGGGTCGCTGGAAAGAGCGCGGGCGGAGATCGATCTGATTCGCGACACGCTGCGGATGATCGGCATCGATCCCGACGACGATGCCTGAAAACACCTATTTGCGCCCGCACTCGACAATTGCGTCCATCAACATGCGTGCCCCGGGCGAGAGTGGCGCATCCCGTCGCGTGACCAGTTCGTAAGGCTCGCTTTTCGACGACAGTTGCAGCGGCAGCGTGCACGCGACCCCATGCTCGGTACAGAAACGCGCGACATCGATCGACACCAGCGCGACGAGCGACACGTTCTTCTGCAAGAGTGACAAGGTGGCGAACGCGGAAGTCGTCTCCAGCAGATGCGTGGGAAAGCGCAGCCCCGCGTCCTGGAATTCGCGTTCGAGCAGCAACCGCATCGGCATATTCGCGCGATAGACGACCCAGCGGTAATCGGCAAGATTCTTCAGCGACACCCGGCGCCGGCGCGCGAGCGGATGCGCCGTATTGGAGATGACCGCGAGCGTCTCGTCCTGGACGAACACGCTGTCGTACAGATAAGGCGTCTGACTCACGCTGGTGCGGCAAATGGCCAGATCCAGCCGGCCCGCATCGATCTGGCCGAGCAACGTGGCGCTCGTATCCTCGACGATCTCGACCGACATCTCCGGTTGTTCCGCGCTCACCGACGCGAGCGCATCGGTCAGAAGCGGCACCGCGCCCATGATGACGCCCACCGATACGCGCCCTCCATAACCCCGCATGATGCCGACAATCTCTTCGCGCAAGTGCGCGAGGTCGGTATGGATCAGCCGCGCGTAGCGGATCACGCAATGCCCGACCGGGTTGGGTGCGAGTCCACGATTGGTGCGCACGAAGAGCGGCGTGCCAAAGGTCGTCTCGATCTCGTGCAGGGCCTTGCTCGCGCCGGGTTGCGTCAATGCAAGCTGCTTTGCCGCGCCGAGCAGCGAGCTGTGCTCGCCGAGCGCGATCAGCAGACGCAGCTGTTTGACGTGCAGGCGCGACATGATCGAATTGAGCGTGGGGGTCATCAGGCTTGACGAAAAGTTATAGCGCTATCAAATGTTGTCAATATCGCGGCACGGGGACCGTCAATATACTAGACAAGGAACATGATTCACTCGCGCCGGCCGCTTTACCGGCCGGTAGCATCGCCCCCCTATAACTTTCTGTCAATCAACATGTCCCTGATCAACTACATCACGCAGATCCAGTTCGACTACGGTGCGATCCGTCTCATAGCCGCTGAATGTGAGCGCGTAGGCATCCGGCGGCCCTTGATCGTGACGGACGCGGGCATTCGCGCCGCCGGTATTCTGGACACCGTGCTCGCGGAGCTGTCCAGCGCGACACCCGTAAGCGTGTTCGACCGCACGCCGCCGAACCCGAACGAAGCGGCCGTGCGCGCCGCCGTCGCCCTGTATCGCACGCGCGAATGCGATGGCGTGATCGCGGTGGGCGGCGGCTCGTCGATCGATCTGGCGAAGGGCGTCGCCGTGTGCGCCACGCACAGCGGCCCGCTGCAGAGCTTCGCGCTCGTGGAAGGGGGCGCGGCGCGCATCACGTCGGCGACCGCGCCCGTCATCGCGATCCCTACCACGGCGGGAACCGGCAGCGAGGTCGGTCGCGGCGCGATCCTGATACTCGACGACGGCCGCAAGGTGGGCGTGCTGTCGCCTTATGTCGTGCCCAAGGTGGCGATTTGCGATCCGGAGTTGACGCTCGGCCTTCCGCCCAAACTCACGGCGGCCACCGGCATGGACGCGATTGCGCATTGCCTGGAAACCTTCATGGCGCCAGCGTTCAATCCACCCGCCGACGGCATCGCGCTCGACGGACTCTGGCGCGCATGGCGGCATATCGAACGCGCCACCCGCGATCCGTCCGACCGCACGGCGCGCCTGAACATGATGAGCGCGTCGATGCAGGGAGCGCTCGCGTTCCAGAAGGGGCTCGGTTGCGTGCACAGCCTCAGTCATTCGCTCGGCGGCATCGATCCGCGCCTTCACCACGGGACGCTCAACGCGGTTTTCCTGCCGGCGGTGATTGCCTTCAATCGCGATGCGCCGTCAATGCGGGAAGAACGCAAAATCGAGCGCCTCGCACAAGCGATGGGGCTGACCTCGGGCGACGAAGTCGGGCCCGCGGTCCGCACGATGACCGCGACGCTTGGCCTGCCGCGCGGTCTTGCCGAACTCGGCGTGACGCGCGAGCTGTTTCCACGCATCGTCGCGGGCGCGCTCAAGGACCATAGCCATAAAACCAATCCGGTCGAGGCGTCGAGCGACGACTATCTCGCGATGCTCGAAGCGTCGATGTAAGGCGGTTCACGGCAGAACATCACCCCGTCCGCGTGTGCGAACGGCTCACTGGCAATCGCGGTGAGCCCGGGGACACGCCCGGCGACATAAAAACCATGCAGACGGCAAAGAAGTGAAGCCCGCGTGTGCGGCGCATCCAGCGCGTCGCCATGTTCCTGTTGGCGCTCGCACGCTGTATCAACTGCGGTGTGCGTGCCCAGATCAAGAAGACTTACGCTGCCAGATTTACTGCCTTGCAGGGACGGCAGGTACTTGGGCGTTGCGTCCGATAGGGAAAGGTTGCCATTGATCACCGGCCGTACCGCCACGTCCACCACGCACGTATTCTTCGAAAGATTGGGGAAAATCCACAGCTGTCGGCCACGCGGCCGTTGACCCGCAGACAGCCCAGTCGTGGTGCGTCAGAGCCAAAATCGGGCCGCACTGCGCCAACGCCGATCCGACCGACGTCCCGGGCATGACGCATGCGGAGTCCCAGACGCAGGTGTTTCCCGTTGCGTTCCTGCGCGCACATCACGCCAGAGCAGTTGCTCTGAGATCAGGGTCGGCGGCATTCCGCACACGCGTTCGTCATCGCCCATACATTCGATTTTCCATCCAAGGCGTCCTCTGTCCGAGTGTCTTCTGCCGCTCACGACGGGAAGAACTGCGGCGGTGGAACCCACAATCGTTTTCTGGAGAAATGCGATGTTTGTGCACAATAAACGGCTTCAGTACACGGTGCGCGTAGCGGCGCCCAATCCCGGTCTTGCCAATCTGCTGCTTGAGCAGTTCGGTGGCCCGCAGGGAGAACTGGCGGCTGCGTGTAGGTATTTCACACAGGCGGTAAGCGAAGACGACCCCGGCCGGCGCGACATGCTGTTCGACATCGCGACCGAAGAACTCAGTCACCTGGAAATCATCGGTTCGATCGTCGCGATGCTCAACAAGGGCGCCAAAGGCCAGCTTGCAGAAGGCGTCGAGGAGGAAGCCGCGCTTTATCGTTCGCTGACCGGCGGCGGCAATGACTCGCACACCACGGCGCTCCTGTACGGCGGTGGCCCCGCGCTGACCAACTCCGCGGGCGTGCCTTGGACCGCCGCTTACATCGACACGATCGGAGAGCCGACCGCGGACTTGCGATCGAACATCGCCGCGGAAGCGCGCGCGAAGATCGTCTACGAGCGCCTGCTCAATGTGACCGATGACCCGGGCATCAAGGAGGCCCTCGGTTTTCTGATGACCCGTGAAATTGCCCATCAGAAATCATTTGAAAAAGCCTTGCATTCGATCCAGCCGAATTTCCCCCAAGGCAAATTGCCGGGTGTTCCCGAATTTACCAACGTCTACTACAACATGTCCGATGACGAGGACGCGCCGCGTGGTCCGTGGAATGATGGACCGGGATGGGAATTCGTCGACAAGCCGCAACCGGCAGTCGACGGCGGCGACGGCCTCGCGAGCGTTCAGGTTTCGGAAAAAGAACTCGAGGTGTTGGGCGCGATGGCGTCGCGCACGGCTTCCGCGACCGAAACCGACCCGGTCACCGGCGCAGACCTGGGCGCTGGACAGGATGCAACAGTAGCGAAATAAAAGCACTGAGAGCGTAGTCACCGTCGCCGGGAGAGCCATGCCGGCAACGGTGCATGATGTCGAATTCATCCGCACAGCACGAATGGCGCGACAGGGTCGCCCAGACGGCGCCGTTTACGGCGCTGTGCACGCCCAACTATAGCGGAGCCTCTATGTACCTTGATACTGCCGATCAGCTTTCCTCGCGTCGACGTGACGCTGCCGTCAACGCGGCCTTCGATTGCAACGCCGAAGTTTTCGACGGGATCACCAAAGTTGTTGAGCTCAACATACAGACGGTAAAAACATCATTATCCGAGCAGCAGGCGATGGCCGACGCTGCACTTTCTGCACAATCGCTCAGTGCAGTGATCGATCTCCAGTCGCGGCAATTCCCGGCTGCCGTTAAAAAGACGTTTGCTTATTGGCGGCACGTGGAAGATATCGCTGTGCAGACCGGAATCGGGCTATTCACAGCGATGCAGACACACGTTGGCAGCGTTCTCACGACGTTCGCCGACATGGCCGACGTTGCGCCCGGCACGGCGGCCACTCAGGAGGGGCTCGGCAAGTGGAGCGTGTTCGTGACAGGGCAACCGGCGGTCGACCCCGCGCAGCCGGGGGGCATCGTAGATAGCTCGGGCAACGCCGTTTCTTCGGCCGAGGTGCGCGGCGACCTGCACTAGCATCGGATCAGCGCCCGCCGGCAGGCGGGCCTTGACCCGCCCCGCGCCACTCGCCCGCAGCGAAGCGGCCCGGCGCAGAGGCATGGGAACGATCGTTGCGCTTACCTGGTAGCGGTCCTCATGCCGATGCCCAACGCCAACGCCAATAGCGAGAGAAACCCGTGAACTCCCAACCCAAAAACCGTCAATGCCCGGACGATCCGTCCGGCAGCCGCCCCGACCGCCTGCGAGACGCGGTGCCGGTTCGCGTGCTCGTTGTCGACGACTCCCGACCATCGGCAGACGCGCTCAGCGCTTATCTGCAGGCCGGCGGGATGAGCGTTCGGACCGTCTATCACGGTTCCGACGCGTTGAAGAAGCCAAAGTGTGGATTCCCGACTGCATTGTTCTCGATGTTGCCATGCCCGGTTTATCCGGCATAGGCGTCGCGGCGGCGCTCAGGCGGATCGAGGCGACGGCGAGAATACCTCTTCTGGCCTTTACTGCGTTCGATACCGCCGATCACATCCGTGAAATGAAGGAGGTCGGCTTTGACGCCGTTTGCCGCAAGCCAGCTGAGTTAAGCCGGCTCGAGAACATGATTTTCAGGCTGGTCGGCCGTGGAGCAGTCAATGGCTTTCCGGTGCCGGCGGCGGCGCGGCTTGTGCCGCGCGACCTGGGACTGGACACGCTCGATCGACATTAGCGTCTGGGTCCTCTGCCGGGTGGATGCATCCGCTTTGCAAATGCGTCCAGTAGAAGCGAACGCGTCTTCACGGCGAAGTGTCGATTGCGACTTTGCGCCTTGCTGCTTCGTCCGCCACCAGGCATATGCCTTGCTAAATATGGAATCGGCTCCGGCATTTCGTCCGGGAGCCAAACGGCATCCCCAGGAGACAAGCATGGAAGCGACAAAACAGGACAATGTAGAGGCAGGATCCGGTTCGCCGGACGCGCTGGCTATGCTCGAGGCAGACCATCGCGCGGTTGAAAAACTTTTCAAGGCGTTCGAGAAAACCGCCGACGACGACCTCGAAGCGAAGGCCGCACTGGCTCAACGCGCGTGCGAAGAGCTGTCGATTCACACGATGCTCGAAGAAGAGCTGCTTTACCCGGCCGCTCACGAGGCGTTGCCGGACAGCGACAAGATCGACGTCGAAGAAGCGTATGTCGAGCACTTTCTGGTCAAGACCCTGATCGCGAAGTTCGAAACGATGAAGGTGGGCGACAAGGGCTTCGACGCAACCTTCAAGGTGATGAGCGAAATGGTGAACCATCACGTCGAGGAAGAAGAGAAAGAACTCTTCCCGGAACTGCGCAAGTCGACATGCAATTTGCGCGCGCTTGGCGACGGGATGGCCAAACGCAAGGCGCAGTTGCAAAGCAAGCTCGATAAGGCGGGTAGCAAGGCGGTGGGCGACAAGACCGCGACGCTTTGAATGTTGGAGCGCAACAGCCTGTCGCGCACGCTAACGGAAAATAGAACACATCCATGACGCTAGAGCAGCGGCTTCGCAGCATGCGCAAGACGATGCGTGACATGTTCGGCATTGCACGACTACGCGCCGGTCAGGAAGACATCATTCGCAGCGTGCTGGAACGGCGCGATACGCTGGCGACGATGCCAACAGGCGCCGGCAAATCCCTCTGTTACCAGTTGCCGGCATTGCATCTCGACGGTACGACGCTGGTCGTGTCGCCGCTCATCGCGCTCATGAAAGATCAGGCGGACAAACTGCTGGCAGCGGGCATCGAGTGCACGTTGGTCAACAGCACGTTGCGCGAGCGCGAAGAACGCGAGGCGTTGCAACGCATTCTGGATGGCAACAGCGGCATCGTTTTCGTTACGCCGGAACGGCTCGCGCAGCCCGCGTTCATGAAGGTATTGCAGGCCGGCGGAGCGCAAAGCGTAGGGCTGGTGGTAGTCGACGAAGCGCATTGCGTATCGCAATGGGGCCACGACTTTCGGCCCGCGTTTCTCGGGATCGCCGGCGCCGTCAAGGCGCTCGGCCAGCCACCGGTACTCGCTTTGACCGCGACTGCAACCCAGCCTGTGCTCGACGATGTCACGCGTTCGTTGGGATTGCGTGACCCGCGCATCGTCCGCACGGGCACGTTGCGGGAGAACTTGCGTTATCGCGTCGTACAGGTCAGCGTGGGTGGCGGTAAAGATGGCGCCGAGCGGGCCGCCCAGGCCAAGCGCGAACAGTTGCGGGAGGTGATCGCGTCGAACGCGGGGAGCGGCATTATCTACACCGCGACGGTACGCGAAGCCGAGGGCATTTACGCGTGGCTCGCGGATGCGCAAGAGTCAGTGGCGCTCTACCATGGCAAGCTGGCTCCGAGCGCGCGGGACGCTGCGCAGGACGCGTTCATGTCGGGCGGGGCGCGGCTCATGGTCGCCACCAACGCGTTCGGCATGGGCATCGACAAAGCCGATATCCGTTTCGTGGTCCATTATCAGATGCCTGGCAGCCTTGATGCCTACTACCAGGAAACCGGCCGCGCCGGTCGCGATGGCGAACCCGCCGACTGCGTGCTGCTATTCGATCTGAATGACCGGCGCATCCAGCAGTTCTTTCTCGCTGGCAGGTATCCGAGCGTCGAACTGGCGCAGCGCCTGTACGACACACTCGCAGCCCGCTGCAAAGAAGCGGGCGCGGGCGCCACGTTCGTCGAACTCAAGGACGCGCTGCCCGACGTGGGCCGCGGCAAACTGGAGGTTGCGCTCAACATGCTGGTCGAGGCACGGATTGCGGCGCGCGACCGGCAGCGGCGCTATCGCCTGCGAGCACGCGACGGTGCCCGAAATAGCGCGCACGAAGCGGTGGCGAAAGCCGCCGGACAATTCGAAGCAAGGAGCGTTCGCGACAAGGAAACACTGCAACAGATGATCGATTACGCGCAGAGCGGTCAGTGCCGTTGGCGCGTGATACTGGCGTACTACGGCGACACACCGTCGATGCGGCGCTGCGGCGTGTGCGACAACTGCCTGAACCCGCCACAAATCGCGCCGGTGGAGCGGTCGATCACGGTGCGCGGCGCATTGGTCGACGCGGAAGTAGCCGACGGGGCGTCGAAGCCGCAACCCTGGTCACCCGGCGACGCGGTGCGCGTGCCAAGGTTCGGCTCGGGAGAGGTCGCGTTGGTAAGCGGCGAGCAGGTCGCGATCGTGTTTCCGGACGGCAGGACCCGGACGTTCATGGCGAGCTACGTGCGGGCGGCACGGCGGCCGGTTTAGCTCATCTGTGTGGCAATTCAGCTTTCATCCGGACAGCGGGGGGCAGGCGGTCGAAGGGCGGGCAAGCGCTGCCCTGACCCAGCCGCCGCGATGCGCGACTACGCGGACTTCACTGTGCAGACACACGGCGTGACCTTCCGCACGGACGTAGCCGCGCCAGCCTTCACGCGGCGACTTAAACGTCCTGGGTGATTGCTTTGCGCGCGGCACGCCCTAGCCATGCGGTAATTCCCGAGCGGCCCACAATGCCGACGGTGCGCCTCGGTCCGAGGACGATTGCGCCAACACACAACGCAAGGAGAAGCGTCACGCGCGGTGCCTCTGCCAACGAAGTCACGACACTGGCCACCGTCGAGCGCGTCTGCCCGCGAACAACCGGAACCGCTGGTGGAGCACGGTTCGCTACGAGCAACGCCTCGCGCGACGCTGCCATGCGCAGCAGGATGGCGGCCTGCGCGTCCCTGGAGGTACGTTCGTGGTTCAACTCAGTGCCTCCTTCAGTGTGTCGAGATCGTCCCGGATTTCTCTCTGCAAAACGTGAAGCGATCGTCCAGGTTTCTGTGACCGGACGACAGCGAGGGACACGATAGATATAACCAGCCACATTGCTGCAACGCCCCATACAACGTGTAGAAAATAGGGCGTTCCCCAAGCCGTCGCGATGACCGCGATGCACACAAACGAAAGGGTGAAAAGGCCGGCGACCGCGAGGGCGACGAGTGCGCTTAACTCGCGGACAAGGCGTTTGCGGGTCTCCTCCAGTTCGACACCGAGGAGTTCGCCATAGTCGGTGGCCCGTTCGACACAGAATCTGCCGACGTTGCGCCACTGTGTGACTTTCGAACGCATGGACATAGCGGGACTCCTCGATATAGTTTGGTTCGCAGACGCGGCAATGGCCAGTCAACCGCTGTCGTCCGTACCTCACCATTCGCGACGAAGTACAGACGCCAATCGTCTTAGTCCCGGTCTCTCCAGCTGTCCCTTGGATTATCGGGCCTCCCCCGGTTCGCCGAACGTAGCGCCCCGAGTACAAAGCCGATGCCGGCAGCAATCGCCAGTGCAGCGAATGGCCGCTCCACCGTGGTTTCGCGAACGACATCGGCGATGTCGGCATAGAGTTGCTGTGCCTTTCCGCTCAGCTCCCTGGCCTTGCCGCTGACTTGCGCGCCGGCATCACCGAGCAACTCGCCGGCGGCTTGCTGTACGTCGCCGACAGCCTCGCGTAGTGCTCCTTCTCCTTTCGTCGTTTCCATTGCCTACTCCTCAAGTGGGTGCGATCGGGCCGCACAGGGAAATGCGTCTATTTGCACAGTCGAGCCTTCGCTATTCGCACAGCGTTCACCCGATGGGCGGTACGCCGTGCCAGATAATGCGCAAAAGTCGGACCCGCCTTGATGGTCCGCCGCTCGGTGTGAATCCCCGGCACCGAAAGTAACGTCCGAGGATTCTGATTCGCGCGCCAGGCGCAGCAGTTCGCTCGTCCCTTGCAACTGACTATGCCCGACCACGTCGTCCGGACCAAGACTCCGGCAACACGCCGGACACCCCGGCTTCATGGTGGCAAAGAGAACGTTCTCTCCGTCGTATGTACCGGCGTGGGTTAAGTTGCGCAGTCGCGCCTGATGCCCACCGGCTCGAAAAGCGCCCACCTCTACCGTTTCGATGAGGGCTCCCCGATGTCCGCATGAGCATTCGACGTAGGTGAAGATCCGGGTTTTCATGTTGGCCTCCTGCTGGTCACCTCCCATGCCGCATGAATTGGGCCACTCAGCCATCCTGTGATCGTTGCCTTATATGAAAACGCCGCGCACGTCGCTGCAAGGAGCGGGCACAAGTTGTGCGAAGTGTCGGGGCGGCACTGTCTGTCGGTGCGACGACGACATAGCCATGCATAAGCCGTCCAGTCCGACGACGGTGCCTAACGCGTTTCATACCGGTCGGCGTGTTCGGGAAGTAGTGGCCGGTCGCCAGGCGCGGAGCGCTCGGACCGAGAGGAACAGGAGAAGACCATGCTCGGTGTCGTCATTCCAGCTCATAACGAAGCCGACTATATTGGCTCGTGCGTGCGCTCGGTCATCGAGGCCGCACGGCATCCGGCGCTCGGTGGCGAACAGGTCAGCATCTTTGTGGTCCTCGATAGCTGTACTGACGCAACCGGTGACGTTGCCCGTGCACTCGACGCACATGTCCTACTTGTCGAGACCCGCAATGTAGGCGTCGCGCGCGCGACGGGGGCCGCTGCCGCGTTGGCTCAGCGCGCACGGTGGCTCGCCTTTACGGATGCTGACACTACCGTCGCGCCGGACTGGCTGGTCCAGCAACTACTCTGCCGCGCGGACGCCGTCTGTGGCGTGATCAGTGTGACCGACTGGGGTGGCCATAGTGACGCCGTGCGCGAAAACTTCGTGACGACGTATCGCGATGCCGACGGTCATCGCCATATTCACGGTGCAAATCTGGGCGTGTCCGCAAGCGCTTATGCGCTGGTAAAGGGCTTTCAGCCCCTTGCAACGAACGAGGACGTTGCTCTGGTGGAGGCGTTGATCGCCGCCGGGGCGACGGTTGCATGGAGCGCCGCTCCCCGTGTGATTACCAGCGCGAGACTGGATTCGCGAGCCCCCGGTGGATTCGGCGATGCATTGCGTCAGGTGAGTCGCCGATTGGCGGCGACCGAGCTCAAAACAGCGGCGCTTACGGCTTGCGGACGGTGAGCTCGCGCGAAAAATAGAGTGGCCGTGCACGGGATCACGCGGCGTCTGTCGAGTGCCGGTCGCGTCGCTCGCATCGATCTCTTCGCAAACGCGTTAGAACTTGCACGTTGGCGAGCAGGAACATCACGGTTGCCTCTCGCCAAAAAACTGAAATTCGAATTGCTCGGGGGAAACGCTATGGCCCAAAAAGCCGGTAAGAACAGGAAAGTGCCTGACTTCAAGAGTCGGCAGGCCGTATTGACGGCGCTACGCAATACAAAGATGGCCCGCTCAGCGCACGCGTATGTGCGTGGCAATACGATGAAATTCTATGAATGGCTTGAGACCCGTCACACTCAATCATTGCCAGAAGGCCCTCCCATCTGGATATGTGGCGACTGCCACACGGGCAATCTCGGCCCCGTTGCCGATGCGCAGGGTCGTGTGGAAATTCAGATTCGCGACCTCGACCAGACTGTGATCGGAAATCCGGCGCACGATCTGATCCGGCTGGGGCTGTCGCTTGCCACGGCTGCGCGCGGTTCCGACTTGCCAGGGCTCACGACGGTCCACATGATGGAAGCGCTCGCCGATGGATATGAACGCGCGCTGGAGCGGGAATCGAAGGGCAAGGAAACAGATCTGGAAAAGAAGCCGGCGACGGTGCGCGTCGTCATGCAGGAAGCGGTGCGCCGTTCGTGGAAGCACCTGGCCGTCGAGCGTCTCGACGACATCACGCCCACGATACCGCTAGGCAAGCGATTCTGGCCGCTTACAAAGGACGAAGCGGTCGAAATCGCGGCGCTGTTCGAGAAGGAATCGATAAGCCAGCTCGCGACCAGTCTGCGTGGGAGAAAGGATGACGGTCAGGTGTCGGTGCTCGACGCCGCCTATTGGGTCAAAGGTTGCAGCTCACTCGGCCGTCTGCGGTACGCCGTTCTGCTCGATGTCGATGGCGGCGTCATTGAGGGAGATGATCTCTGCCTGATCGACATCAAGGAAGGGTTGAAGGCCGCAGCACCGAGATATGCGGGCGCTGGCATGCCGAAAGACAATGCCGAGCGTGTCGTCGAAGGGGCGCGGCATTTATCGCCATTTCTCGGCGAGAGGATGCGCGCGGACCGGGTGCAGGATCGTTCAGTGGTGATCCGGGAATTGCTCCCACAGGACATCAAACTCGAGATCGATCAATTGAGCCAGTCGGAAGCGATGGACGTCGCGCGCTATCTGGCGCAGGTCGTCGGCAAAGCGCATGGGCGGCAGATGAATCACGCCACTCGGGCGGCGTGGCTCAAGGAGGTGCGGCGCGGTCGCTCGAAAACCATTGATACGCCGTCGTGGCTCTGGAATGGCGTTGTCGAACTTCTCGGCAGCCATGAGGTGGCTTATCTGGAGCACTGTCGCCGGTATGCGTTGGAGACAGCGTAGATCATTTCGGCTCGCGGTACGTGGGGCAGATGGTGGAACGCGGACGCTCTTGCGAGTCGAGGCGTGTCTTCAGTCTCCAGTCCGCCTGTTCGCCCGCTCCAAACTGGGTAAGACTGCTCCGCCGTCACGGTACGGTTGTTGCGGCCATGGATGAACCGTTGCGGACCGCTTCCCATGCCAACGATTCTTTTAGTAGACAACGATCCGGACATCCTCGCCGCCTTGAGCGTCGCTATGGAGTGGCGCGGATATCGAGTCCGGTTATCGGGAGATGGCAAGGCCGCGCTGGAAATGGCGGGAAGGTGTTTGCCGGACCTGATTGTCACGGATTGCAGCATGCCGGAGATGGACGGCGTCGACTTGTGTCGGCGGCTCAAGTCATATCCAGCCCTTGCGTCGATCCCAGTCATCCTGGTCTCAGGACAAGTGCAGCCTGATCGGAAACCAGCCCTCTGGAGCGCGTTTTTCCAAAAGCCCGTAGATTTTGGCGCGTTTGAATCCACGGTGGGATTGCTGCTGTTATCGCGACCTTTGCGCGAGATGCTTCGTCCTATGCGTTCCGACCGTGCAGCGTCGCGATGGCAGCCGGTATCGGCGGCGTTGATATCTTGAGCGCGCCGGGGCAATCGTCCTCGCCCGGTCGTCGAGGGTTTCAGGTAAGCATTGAATCTCCCGGCGGTGCGCTATCACACGATGCTGCCTGGGCGATGCTCCGCAGTTTAGATCGCAGAATCTCCGGTCACTGTCAAGCCGGCCCGCCCAGGTTTGCGCCCATTCGATTCACCGGGATATTGCAAGTTCTCCGACGGAAGTACGGCGAAGAGTTCGCTTCGCTCGAACACGTGGCCGGTATTTGAGCGCGAGGCAGGCTATTGCGACAATCTGCGGCCTTCAGCATGAGGGCTGCCTACTCGTCCGACCTACGGCATGCGAATTGCGGCGGATGTAGAGCGGGTTCGCACCTCCCGGTGCCAACGACCGCCCATGCCTTGAGGAGACTGTCATGCGAGTTGCGACGAAGGGACTTTTGTTTTCGGCATTATTTATCGGTATTGCAGGAAGCGTATATGCGCAAGGCGCCGGCGGCGGGGCGGCCGGTGGGCAAGGTGGCACGGGAATGAGCAAACCCAATGCGGCCGGTTCGACCGATACCGTTTCCGGTGCATCGGGTGCGAACACCATGGCGCCAGGCGGTACCGCCTCATCGCACAAGAAGATGCACAAGAAGCCAAGCGCCGCGACGCCGGCATCTGCAACCAATCCAGCTTCAGGCGGTAGTTGAAGAATGCAAGGGAGAAAGCGCGACAATCCGCCGTTCATGTCGTTCGTGAAAGAACATGAACAATACGGAGAAATGCAAACACACCGAGACGGCCCGTCTTGAGTTGCGTATCGCGGGTGGCGCTTGTCGTAGGAGCGCCACGTCGCTAGCATGCTCTACCTGAACTCGCGGCACGTTCGCATGGAGGAACTGACCGCGAGTTTCCCGGCTCTGCACGGCGGCACGGACGTAAGAAGATTGACGCTCGCTTCGGCAGACATTCAAGGCGCCCGTCAGGTGGTCCGATCCGGAGATTGCTGTCTTTCACTGGGCTTGTCGCTCGCCGTCTTCGACGCCTCCCTGAGAGCGGCGGTAACTTCCGAGCCGAATAAGAAAACGACTGCTGCAAAGAATAGCCACATCATCAGCACCGCCAGCGACCCTGCAGCGCCAAATGAGCTTGCCGTACCGGCATGGGCAAGATAGAACCCGAAGAGATGCCTCCCGGCGGTGAAGAGTGCTGAGGCAGTTACGCCGCCCACAAGCGCGTGACGAAAGTGCACATTGACGTCCGGCAGCCATTTGATAAGGGCGGCAAATCCAATTGCAAGCACAACCAGTCCGAGGACAGATTCGCCCACGAATGCGACAACAATTAATGCGGAATCCCCAAAAATCGCGTGACCGGCGAACTGTATGGCCGCGTCGAGAACCAGCGAGACGACTAGCAGGAAGCCGAGCCCCATCGCCATGCCGAAGGAAACCAGCCGCGCACGCAGTAGAAGCGCCAGTCCAGCAATGCCTTTAGCGGACTCTGCGTGGAACACGACGTCGAGTGCGGTGTTTAGAGACGAAAACGTGGCTGATGCACCGATGGCTAAAAGGGCAATGGAAAGCGCAGCGGCAACGCCGCTTCCGCTTGAAGTGTGCGCATGTTCGACGAGAGATTGCATCGCGCTTGCAGCGTCGTTGCCAAGAACGCCCTTGATCTGGTCAAAGAGCCGTCCCTTGGCCGCGTCCTGACCAAAAAACCATCCGGCGACAGCGAGAACGATGAGGAGCGTCGGCGCGAGCGAAAATGCGGAAAAAAAGCCGATGCTAGCCCCCATCATCGGGCAGCGGTCTTCCGAGAATTTGCTCAGCGCAGCTCGCCCTATGGACACCAATGACGGCTTGAGCGCAACGGCTCGACGGTTCGCTTGACTCGACATGGGGAACCTCACGTTTCAGGCCGTGCGGCCTCGTTGCGGTAAGCGACTCGCAGCTTTTTTCCCTTTGACGCCTCCGCGGCATCCTGCACGCCGACCGTGTTCACGTCTTGTCTCTGACTACGTCTGATCAGGCCGGTCCTCATCGACTTCCTCGCCGTCCTCTGACTCAATCCGGGTGGTGCCGCCGGTCGCTGGTGGGTCGCTGGCGGGAAAGGTGTCTTCAATGGCCTGGTCGACCTCGTCTTCGGACTTGTCGCTTGCAGAATTCTTCTGCTTTGGAGCGGTGGTCATTTGGATCTCCGGTTTCATGGACTGATTTGGGACGAGCAAGGCTTATTCCACGAAGTCGAGGCGTGCAAATCCGTTGAGACGGTTGTCAACCCGGCTGAGCGCGTGAGTAACGCCATGCCACTCCGCTTGAACTGGGCAAGCCGTTCGCGACACCGCATGAAGCACTCGCGGGCAAAAAAATGCCGCAGACCATGCCGCGGCAAGTGTCCCGCCGAGCATCACGCTCTTCAAGACAGGTTCATTATTTCAGCTCGTCGGGCACCTTGCCGCCATTCGCTGCGAGCTTCTGCATCACTTCCCGATGCAGCCAAACGTTCATAGCGGCGGAATCTTCGGTGCTGCCAGAGTAATGAAGTTCGGAGGCGAGTTGCTTTCGCGCATCGAGACTACTGTCCAGCCCCAGAAGTTTGAGCAGGTCTACGATCGACGTTCGCCAATTCAACTGTTGGCCGCTCCCTTCCTGCAGCCTGGTCAGCACCGCCTCAACATCGACCGTCGGCATTGGCGCAACCGAGGGTTGTGACGTCTGCGCCGAAACAGTGGGTGGCGTCGACGGGGTGCCTGCCGGTACCGTCGTGCTGCCGGGTGCTGATGCTGCAGTCGCGGCCGGGGCAGTCGTCGAGGCAGAGGTCGTGTTGGCGGGATGGTCGTGCGGGAAAATCTTGTTCAGGATAGTGGAAAAAATACTCATTTGTCGCTCCTTGGTCCGTGACCGTCCACTCGGGGCCGGTACTACGACCGCGCAACGGACATGCCCAGGCGCAAGTGCGATGAGTCGCGAGTAGGTCCGCCCGCAGCGGGAATTCCGCGGCTTGCGTCAGCGAACGCTTCAGCAACCGGTTGCCGTGCGTGGCCGCACCCGCCGCGAAGAGGCAGCCTGAAGATTGCTCTGAGCTTCACCATGCCGCTCGTGCTTGTTGAGCAAGTATTGCCATCAGGGTGCGCGCGTTTCGCTGACCCTGGTCTTCGCGGCAGTTATTGAAAATCACGTGCGTCGTTGCCACCTGCCTCGAGATATCGCGGATGGGTCCAGATAACTGCGTCAGTTCGCCCTCGCTGTAGTCGTAGTCGAAGCGTGTCGAGGCCGTGGAGGCACCGGTCGGGCTCCACGTATCCGCGTTGCGGCCATGCAGTCGCACGAACGCAAGATCAGGATTGGTCACTTCCCACACGGTATGCGCACGGTTCGTGACCTCTGCAGGCGCATCCATGATGACGTGTACGAGCTTGTATCGCCTAAGCAGGTCCAATGTGCTGGATGCGTGTTTGTCGTCCAGCCAGGAATTGTTGCGAAACTCTACCGCGACTGTGTATCCCTGCATTCGGTCCGCACACTCTTCGACGTGGGCGTTTCCTTCAGGGCTGCAACTCAGCCATGGAGCAAACTGAAAAAGAACCGCACCCAGTTTGCCGGCGCGGCGCAGTGGCTCGAGCGCATCGCGATAACGCCGCCAGAGTTCATCAAGTAACTCGTCTGGAATATCCCGGTAGTAGAGGTTCTTTTTGCCCGTCTCCGGGATCGCCGTCGCGATGTCCTTTGTCAGAGACTCCCGCACGGTCTGATGTCCGGTCAGAAGCCGAAACGCCTTGATATCGAAAGTAAAATCGCCGGGCGTGCGCTCCGCCCACAACGCCGCATTCGACGCAGAGGGCATCCCGTAGTAGCTGGAATCCACCTCCACCAGCGGAAACTGCGACGCATAGAATCGCAGTCGTGCCTCGGCGCTTCTACATTCGGGCGGATAGAAGCGCTTGCACGCGACGAGCGTCTTATCCGTCCAGCCAGCCGACCCGCAAAGTATTTTCACGATGCCCCCTGAACCGAGTGCGGTGCCCGCCGGACGACGATGGATTATCTCGTGGTGGCCGCGTCGTCACACATGTGATTGGCGGGAAGAGCCAAGGCGCGCGGCAATAACGCCGCCCAGCAGGCCGCCGAGATGACTTTGCCATGACAGGCCGGGATAGAGCGGCAAAACACCGAACAGCATGCTGAGGCCGAAGCTGCTTGCCACTAGCAATGCCACAAGTATCGAAACGATTTTGCGGGTGTAGTAACCTCGTGCAACCAGGTAGCCGGCATAGCCGAATACCACTCCGCTCGCGCCGATGTGCAGGGAGCCGGAGGCACCGAATAGCCACGCGCAGAGGCCGGCGCCAAGCATCGCGCCCGCGGTTGCCTCCCAGAAGTTCGCGATGCGAGGCCACATGCAGAGCCATCCGAGCACCAGCAGGCCGCCGGTGTTGGCCGCAATGTGCCCGACGCTTGCGTGTAGCCATGGGGCGAACAGGATGCCTTGCAAGCCGCCGAGCGAACGTGGCGCCACGCCGTGCCCATTCAAATTCAGGAACGGCATCACGACCGATAGGAAGAATACCGCCCACATCGAGCCGACGAACAGTGCGAGCAGCGCGACGCGTGCCTTGAGCCGGTTGGCTAGTGAGGCCTTGGCGGCAGTCGAGTTCCCAAGCCGTATCGTCGGTTGCGGCATGGCGCATTGCTCCGGACAGGGGTGCCGCGTCAGGAGCGCCGCTTGAGTACGCCGGCCTTCGGCGTGCCTAAACGTGCAGCATCTGAGGACAGGAAGTGACGCTCACTTTACCGTGTAAAAGGAGTTTTGGCATATCAGTCGCCCAGTCAAGGCCAGACGCGAGCAAGCCTCGCCAAATGGGGGCGCGGCGTATCGGCAACTTTTTTTCGCGATTCTTTCTTGCCGGTGATTCGTTCGACCGGCAATCTTGCGAAAGGCGTTTTCTGCGCGTCCCGCCCGACAGTCGCAGAAGCTAGCGTTCCACGCTCGCGCCATCGTGTGCCTGGGCTGCGTCATTCTGTGATTCCATCAACGGGTGACCGTTCCGGGAGCCGACGGGAGACACGATTCCTACAGGCGATATTTCGCGCAAAATCTGCAATATGTCCTCTTCAGAACAGTTCGTCGGGTACGTCGATCTCTACCGCGCAATCGCCTCTCCATGCCAGTGGAGTCTGACGCTCGTCGAATTGCTTGCGTACCCATTCGCCAAGGCGTGTCTGAAACGCTTTACGACGCGCTGTATCCAACCCAGCATAGCGCTCGAATTGCGCGTGCGTGAATGCGAGTGTGACGACGCAGCGGGCGTCGAGCGTACTGTCGCGATGCGAATCGATGACCCAGGAGACCTGAACGAAAAGCCTGGTGCCTTCGTCATAGCTGCTGATAGCCGGTGCTTTGGGCGACTCAAAAACGCCGCTGAGCGCGAGTTCGATTTCCTCGACGCGCTGTTCCAGTTCTGGTTCATCCATTCGCGTGTCCCGAGAGCGATTTTCCATTCAAGTGGGCGTAGCAACATACATTCCTTGCTCGTATGCGGGGTGGCCTGGCAAGAAGCCTGTTGGGCATGACTGATGCTGCTGCTTCGGTGTCGTGCAGGCGACGACTGAGTTACAGGAGACATATCGTGCATCGAATTTTGAAGAACGCGCTTGTCACGCTTTCAATGGCCGCATTCGCGGCGGCGGCTTCCGGCTGCAAGCGCGCGGACAACGGCAACGATGCCCTGAGTGCCGGCAGCAGCGGCGTGATGAGCAATTCGGCGGGCGTGAGCGGCACGCCGGGTAGCAGCGACGCGGCGAATCGCGCGAGCGATGCCGCTGGGGCAGCAGCCAGTGAGTCGCATGCGGCGAGCGGTGAAGCGCCGGTGGTGAGCACCCCGGCAAGCGCGGCGAGTCAATAAGGGGGTGTGCGGCGCGTCGCGCTTCGCAAATGGCGGCCTGATCTGCGCGGGAAAAGCCTCAATTCGACATCGCCGCTGCGACCGTTACAGGCTCTATTTGGCGCTGACGCGAGTTCATGAGGAACGCCGTTTGCACGAGAGGGAGGAGATATCGCCCACCATCCCGCCGTGCGATTGCCCACGCCCCGCGTCGGCTCTTTCAGGGAGCTAACGATGCGTCAGATGTTTGCCTATCGTATTCACGAATTCGGCGGTCCCGAGGTTTTAAAACGGCAGAAGATCGATGTGCCTATGCCTGCGGATCACGAAGTCCTGGTTCGCGTGCGGACTGCCAGCGCCAATCCGGTCGATATCAAGACACGTGCGGGAAAGTACCCGCTGATAGGAACGGACAAGCTGCCCTATACGCTAGGACGGGATTTTTCCGGGGTGGTGGAGGCTGTCGGCAACGCGGCGTTGCAATGGAAGGCGGGCGACGAAGTGTACGGCTTCGTCGGCCAGGGGCAGGGCGCTTATGCGGAGTTCGTCCTGGTCGATGCGAGCGCGCTGGGCCGCCGTCCGACGACGGTCGACTGGACGGCCGCAGGGGCCGTGCCTCTGGCTGCGCTCACTGCATGGCAGGGACTCTTCGATCATGGCTATCTGAATGCCGGCGAGCGCGTGCTGATTCATGCAGGTGCGGGAGGCGTTGGACATTTCGCGGTGCAGTTCGCGAAGATCAGAGGCGCACAGGTGTTCGTCACCGCGTCGGGAGAGGGTATCCAGTTCGTGCGGGGACTCGGCGCCGATCACGTGATCGATTATTCGCAGCAACGCTTCGAAGACGCCGCGCGCGATATGGATCTGGTGTTCGACCTTGTCGGCGGAGAAACGCAACAGCGTTCGTGGGCCGTGGTGAAGTCCGGCGGTGCGTTGATCTCCACGCTGAACGAGCCTTCGCAGATCGAGGCGACCAGCCACGGCGCACGCGCGGCACGCTACACCGCGCGGCCCGTTGGAAAGCAACTGGCGGAAATTGGCCGACTGATCGATGAAGGAAGGGCCAATGTCAAGGTGACGGCAACCTTTCCGTTCGATGCCATTCCCGATGCATTGGCGACGCTGGAGAAAGGGCACGTGCGTGGCAAGGTCGTAGTCGATATGACAAAAAGCTGAGCGTCGCCCACTACGCGTGGTCGATTCGCGCCGGTTGCGAGGTTCACGGTGACCATATGGCGTAGGGGAGAGCAGGCCTTGTGGCTGAGTATGTAAGAGGCAAGAATGCTGCAAGTGAGAAGGATAAAGACAACTTGCCTATCAAAACTGCTGTGGATAAAGACCCGCGCTCATGTCGAGATTGCCGGTCTGAGCGTATATCAGCGGGTCACCGTCCGGACTGACGAGCGCTCCGTCGATCACCCGGCCCATCACTAGCCGATGGTCGCCCGCCTCGCTGTCACTAACCACCTGACACTCGAAGTGAGCCAGTGCTTCGACCAGCAGTGGCGCGCCGGTCTTGCCGGGCCGCCAGGAAATCGACGCAAGCTTGTCGACCGTGCGGCCCGACTGCGTGCCGAAGTGCTCAGCAAGCGCCTGTTGTTCTGCACGCAGCACACTTACGGCAAATACCCGGCCTCCACTAAGAACCCGGTAGGACTCGTGTTCCGGGTTGATGTTGATCGCCAGAAGCAACGGAGAAAACGAAACCTGCATGATCGAACTGGCGGTAAACGCATCCAGACAACCATCGTCAGCCACGCCGACTACATAGACGCCTGCCGTCAAATGCCGGAAGAGCGCTGCGATACCGTCTGCCATGGTGCAAATCCTTTTCTCTCAGTGCGAGGGGAGCCGCGCGAACGTGTCAGTTCACTGCGACGGAAGATGAGCGGCGGCATCGAAGCATCGGGATGCCCGGTCATGTACTCACTGTTCGTCTGTCTTCGCCGGCAGTATTCCGGCGACGTCTCATCATATCGCTGGCTTTGGACCGCTAACAACGGGGAAGATCCAATTCGCGGCGTGATCCCCTGTCAATCTTCCTTGCGAAATCTGGCAGTGCATCGCGAGAGCATGTCAGCGTCCCGTATTCCTCAGGCATGTGACGTGCTCAACGCAGGACGCCATACGCATGCGTGGGTGCCATGATCGGGAAGGAGAGCGGTCGCATTTCATCTCGGCCGCGCTGGCTCATGCAGGCGCGTCGCTTATTGCATCTTCGCCGTCAGTCAGGATTTACCTATGATTCCAGCCATTCCGACCCACCGATCGAAGTTCTTCACAGCGATCTTCGATCTGTTCAACCCGATCCCATATGGGCTCTTCGTGGGCACGTTGATTTTCGACGTTAGCTACGCGGCCACGCGTAACGTTTTCTGGGGTAAGGGCGCTGCATGGCTTGTCACTACCGGCCTGCTTTTCGCCATCCTTCCGCGCCTGATCAACCTCTGCCGTGTGTGGCTGCCGTCGCGCTATTCGGTAGCGCGGCTTGAAAAGGTCGATTTCTGGCTGAACCTGCTAGGCATCGTCTCGGCGATCTTCAACGCCTTCGTTCACAGCCGCGATGCTTACGCGATGGTTCCGCTGAACGTCATTCTCTCGGTGATCACAGTGGCGTCACTCAGCATAGGACAAATCGTGCTTGCATTGGGCAAGTCGGGATTCAGGGAGGCAGCTCGTGAATAGATCCATCCCGAGCAGCATCCTCCTTGTCACCTTCGCGGTGTTTGCCGGTGGATGCAACGAGCGAGCCCAATATGACGCAGAGCATCAAGCCGGATCGAATCCGCCAATGCCAGCCACGCGCAGCTTTCTCGCACCGCCGATGCAAGTACCGAAGTACGTCGGATGGGCAAACGGCGCCGCGCCAAAGGTGGCGGATGGCCTGAAGATCGAGAAGATCGCATCGGGCCTTCATCATCCGCGTCAGGTCTATGTTTTGCCCAATGGCGACATTCTGGTTGCGGAATCGAACAGTCCGGATGAAGAAGCCGTGACCACACCGAAGCAGTTGATCGCCGGATTGATCGAGGGCCGTTCCGGGAAAAAAGCAAAAGGCGCGAATCAGATTACTTTGCTGCGCAAGCGCGCCGACGGCAGCGGGGAATGGGACAAACACGTATTCATCGATCACCTGCATTCGCCATTCGGCATGCAACTCATTGGCGATACCCTCTATGTTGCCGACACCGATGCGATCGTGAAGTATCCGTACAAATCGGGCGAGACGAGCATATCGGCGCGCGGAGTCGAACTGACCGATCTGCCGGACACGATCAACCATCACTGGACCAAAGCGTTGCTCGCGAGTCCCGACGGCAAGAAGTTGTATGTCGGGGTCGGCTCGAACAGCAACGTAGGGGAAAACGGACTGGACGTCGAATACCGGCGCGCGAATGTACTGGAAGTCGACATTGCAACTGGCGGCAGCCGCATTTACGCAGCCGGGATTCGCAATCCGACCGGGCTGCAATGGGAACCCAGGACAGGACGGCTGTGGGCAGTCGCCAATGAACGCGACGAGATCGGCGCAGATCTGGTTCCCGACTATCTGACGTCGGTCCAGGAGGGCGCGTTCTACGGTTGGCCGTACAGCTACTATGGCCAGCATGTCGACCGGCGTGCGCAGCCGCAGCGTCCGGACCTGGTCGCCAAGGCGATACGGCCTGACTATGCAATCGGTTCGCACGTCGCACCACTCGGACTGCTTTTCTACACCGGCAGCAATCTGCCGGCGCAGTATCGGGGAGGAGCATTCATTGGCGAGCACGGCAGCTGGAATCGCTCACCGCTCAGTGGTTATGCGGTTGCGTATGTCGAGTTCGACAATGGCAAGCCAGTAGGTGCGCCTAGACCCGTCGTCACGGGCTTCGTTTCCAATGACGAAAAGGAACTGCACGGCGCGCCAGTGGGTCTCGCCCAGGACCGCGACGGCGGCGTCGTCATTGCCGACGACGTGGGTAACGTGGTCTGGCGAGTGACGATGGCGGGGAGCTAGCCATAGCATCGATGCATACCCAGCCTGTCGTCAGTTGGGCGCGGGTGCACGCGTGAATTCGGCTGGCGAGAGGGGGGCGGCTGCTCCAGAGAGCATGCAGTCGATGAACGTATGGGCTCGATTGTTCGCATAGGCGAACGCTTCCCGCTCGGACATGAATTCCAGGCGCTCCGGAAAGCCTGCGGTGAGCTGGGCCGAGGTCCCGGACGAACTGATTGTCCAGGAGACTTTGTAGCGACGCCCAACGCCGTGGAACGACAAGGTCCTCGCTGAGACGATGTGAACGTCGATGTTGTAACCACGGTACGGTGTAGAGGATTGGTAAGACATATGCGCTCCGGACTTCGTCGAAAGCTAGAGCGCGTGCGCGCTCCACTGGTGAGCAGCAAGAATCATGTCCGCCTTGCCGTTTGCGTCTTGCGAACCGATCACGGGTTCGGGCGCAGACAGCAATCCAACCACGTTGCGGGGAATGTTCATTTCACATCCTTCACATCGGACGGTGCGTTCCGCGGACGCGCTTCCGTGCGAACGCCAACTGCCCCACCTTCCCGGTCAGGATTTCAACGAATTCGACCGCGGCTGCATCCAAAATTCTCCAACGTACGCCGTCGAATCGACAGGAGAACGCGTGTTTTTCGCAACGCCGCAAAAGGGCGCCGCGTCACGTAAGCCGGGTCATCCCCGCGCCCGCGGGCCGCGATGTCGGCCGCGAGACTTTTGCGGGCTGCGCGCTTGCGCTAGTGCGTCACCGTACACAACGTTTGCGAGCGAATTGTTATTCTGATTTTCGCATCTCGACGATGCTCTTATAGGTGACGATGGAACGACAATGAGAACCATTCTGATTGTGACCGGCGAAGCGGATTCGGTGGCGGTATGGTATGCCGTTCTTCGCCAGGATGGCTATCGAGTCGTCAGTGCTCGCAACGGACTTGAAGGGCTTGTCGTAGCGAGAAAAGAGAAGCCCGCGCTTATCATCACCGATCGGTCAATGCCCTTGATGGATGGAGTTGAATTCCGCCGACACCTCAAGTCGAAGCGCTCGCTCGCGCGTATTCCTCTCATTCTCGCCAGCGCCGAACCAATCGAGCCGCGCGAACTTGAGATCTGGGACGAGATCTGGCTCAAGCCCGTATCTATTGAAACGCTCAGAACTTCAGTGCAGCGCCTCTTGAATGCTAGTCACGAAGCGGTATAGTGTTTTGGGAAGACGCGTCGTGCGCTATGCGATGATGCTGGCGATAAGTTCTCGAGCGGCCTCTGTAATGCAAGCTTGCCTGCAAATAACGCAGATCTGCGTTGCTTCCGGTGTCACTGGCATCCGCTCCGCGATTAAAAGAGCGACGGGGGTCTGTTTCATCTGAAGGAGTGGTCGTCCTTCGCTGTCTGGTTTAGTGACCCGCCAGGTTTGTTCTCGAAACATGTGGCAGTTGCTCCTGATTGGTTCCATGCCCAAAGTTCGCTCCCGACGTAGCGCACAGTTGGCGCAGAAAAATACTTCGCTCAGCCCCCAATCGGCCTCCGGAATACCAGGCTACGAACTCGTCTACGCGATCTGATCATCATTCCTCACGCTGGAGGCTCGGTGTCCAAGGCCAAATCAGGCTGTACCTCGGAACACGACGAAGGTGAAGGAGCCCGCAAGCATGAGTGCGTTCTCCAGTATTATCTCAGCGGGTTTACTCGCAACCACGATAAAAACTCGCGCTTGTATGTCGTCGATTCGGCGCGCGAACATGCCTTCGTCTCGACTCCGCAAAGCGTTGTCGCAGAACGCGATTTCGCTCAGATCGGGATCGACGCAGAGGATCCCCGTTTCGCGGACCTGAGCTACGCGCAATTCGAATCGGAACTGGCTTCAGCGCTGGCCCGCCTTGACAGGAAGGGCGACTTTTTCGGCGATACCGACCGCGCGCTTATTCTCAGACTGATCGCGGAGTTGGTGGTGCTTAACCCGGACCGCACGGAAATGATGCGCCAGTACAAGCAAGAGCGCGCTCGCCGGCTGAGCGAGTTGGCGATTGCGAACCGGCAGGGCTGGGAATCACAGAAGGAGAAAGCCGCTGCGGCCGGCATCGAAGGCGCGGCGGATTTCACTTACGAGAAGCTCATGAACTTCGTCGAGAGAAACGACGAGACCATCGCGGCGCACACCACCGGGCACCTAGCGCGGGATTTGCAATCAGTGACCACGCTGCACAACCTGCTGCATCGACGTAGCTGGATGGTGGCAAGAGCCGCGCGCGGCTCGGGCGGGTTCATCACTTCCGATCGTCCCGTCACGCTGACCTGGGACGATATGGAAATGGAGGCCGGCTTTTATGCACCCGGTTTTGGACTTCAAGGGACATCGGTGTTCTTTCCGCTTACGAAGGACCTGGTCATGCGCGGGCGATTCGATGGCCGCGTCGGAACGCTCGCGCTTCCGGTTACTTCGGTCGCCGGCATCAACTCGCGGACAGTTTTCTATGCGGGTCACCAGATCTATGCTGAGACCGAGTCGTTCCGATTCCTGGACGAACATCTCGTGATGCGCCGCGGCCAGGATTTGCTGCCCATGTTGCAGCGGTCACGATGAGCGGCGCGCGCCGCTCGGTGCAACCGAGCTTGCCGGCGACGCTTGGTCAAGCACGTGACGAATTGCCGTGCAGAGAAAGACGGCAGCATGGACCGCGGTCTTGAGCGTAATACGTAGGCTTGCGTCTTCTTCTCGTAGGGTTGCGTTCTTGAGCCAAAGCTTCGTAGCATCTCGACACGTCGCTAGTCGCGTTCGCACCGTACGGCTATGATTCCGGGCACGGTGACCCAGTCAAAAAACGCCGTCCCACTGCGTCAAATTGCGAAGTTTGTCCTTGCCGCGTTCGCGGCGCCGTGTTGAAGAAAAGCGCTTTCTGCAGGTTCCTGAAACCAGAACAAAGGGGAATGCCGTGGCCAGGTGCGATCGCAATCACGAGGTTCTTTTCAGCGCAGGCCGCCGGCAGTTTCTCAGCTACACCGGCGTCGGGGTGCTCGCGGCGGTGCTGCCCGGCTGCGGCAACGACGACGTCCATTCGACGCCTTATCAGCAGACCATTACGCTCGGTCAACAGATGATCCAGCAGGCCGTCAGCGATCCATCGAATTCCGTCGCGGCGATCTCGGTCGCGATGGTCAAGGGCAACACGGTGGTCTGGCAGCAGGCGTTCGGGCTGGCGTCGGTGCCGGGGCAGATCAAGGCAACGCCGCAGACGCGCTTTAACATCGGCTCGGTCAGTAAGTTGTTTCCAGCGCTGGCGGCGACGATCCTCGTCGATCGCGGGTTGATCACGCTCGACACGCCGATCGTCAAATATCTACCGACCTTCACGATGCTGTCGCCCGAATACGCGCAGATCACCACGCGTCATCTGCTGTCGCATGCATCCGGCCTGCCCGGCACGAATGGGCGCAATCTCTTCACCTTTGAGCCGGTCGCTGGCTACGCCGCCGACACGCAAGCGGAACTCGCCAACTCGCATCTGAAGCATCTGCCCGGTGAGCTGGCCGTGTACTGCAACGACGGCTTCACGATGGTCGAGCAGATCGTACTCGCCATGACGGGCCAGAGCTTCGCGGACTTCGTCCAGTCGGCGATTCTCGCGCCGCTGAAGATGACGCACTCCAGCTATCTGACAACCGTGCCGTCCAGCGGATCGTTCTCGCTGCCGTACGTGAACGGTAGGCAGCATCAGGAGTTCGTCAATGCTTACGCGACCGGCGGACTGAGTTCAACGCCTACCGACATGATGAATCTCGCGCAGATGATCTACGGCGGTGGCGTTTTCCAGGGGCAGCGCATCGTGTCTGCAGCAGGTATCGCGCAGATGGGTACGGACCAGACAAAAAGCCTGACGATCAACCCGTCGCCGGAATGGCGCTGGGGTCTCGGCTGGGACACCGTAGTACAGCCGGCGCTCAACGCCGCAGGCGTCCTCGGCTGGGAAAAGGACGGCGGCACTGCGTTCTACTCGACCGAATTTTTTGTCGTGCCCGACTCGCAGTTTGCGCTGCTGGTGACCGGCAACGCGGGCTACAACGCTCGCGCGATGGCCGAAACGCTGGTGCTGTCGGCGTTGAAGGAAGACGGCACGATTTCGGCGCTGCCAGCAAAGCTCAGTACGACGGCGCCGCCGGTCGCATCGGGACCGGGCATTGCGAGCGGCGCGGGCATCTACGGCAATTCCGATTCACCGTATCAGGTACTCGGCAACGCGGACGGTAGTGTGCAGATCAACCAGTGGGATGCCGATACGCGAGGCTGGGCGCAGATCGGCGGCTACCAGTACCGCAGCGACGGCTGGTGGTGGAGCGATACCGATGCGGCGTCGTATCGCTTCGAAGTCGTGTCGGGCAACGACAGTGAAGGAAATGCATTCAACTTTCGTTATCTGATGAAGCGGGTCGTGCCGGGCGCGGGCTATGCGTATCTCACGCTTCCGGTCGGTCAGCAACTCGCACCGCTGGCGGTGCTCGACAGCGCGTGGCAGCAGCGCGTCGGCACGCAATGGACATTGACCAACGATTCGCCGAGCGCGGTGCCGATTGCCGTCCTTGGCAATCCGCCGGCGTTCTTCGCGACACTCGCCGAACTTCCGGGCTACGTGCTGTACGGGAACGCAGATCTTCGCTATCAACTGTTCGTGCCGGTGAGCGATACGCTCGGCGGCATGTCGATCAAGGTGCCGGGCAATTTTGGGCGCGACCTTTACGAGATCCGTTTCGCGTCGGCCAGTGCGACGACGCTGACGATCGGCAGCTCGATCTACGCAAGGATCTGACGGTGAGGCGTTCCATGTCGCCGGGCGTCACGATTTCCATCGCTGTCAAGCGGTCGTACCCAGAAGGAAACACGTGGCCGAGCCGCCCCGCGCATCCACAGTAGATGGCCCAGCGCGAAAACCTCGAAGTTCCCAAAGTCGCCTGTTCATCCTACGATACGCACTTGCAGCGGTTGCAGATATGTCAGGGCCGTCGCACCGGTGCATCAAGGGAGGGCAGGACGTGGAAGATTTTCAAATACTCGATCACATCACGGACGGCGTGATGGCGCTCGACCGGGAGTGGAAGTTTCGGAACATCAACGCGACCGCGGCGCGGTTGCTGAAACGTCCGGCCGCTGACCTGTTGGGCAGGGAGATCTGGGCCGAATACCCCGACCTCATTGGGTCTAGCTACGAAGCAGCCTATCGCCAGGCGGCCGAGACAGGCAGGCCCGGCACCGCGACTGACTTCTACGCGCCGCTCAATACCTGGTTTGAAGTGCGAGCGTTCCCGTGCGACGACGGTGTCATCGTGCTGGTTCGCGATGTCACCGAAGCGCGGGCGATCTCCGAACGCTTGTCGCGCCAAGCCACGCATGACGAACTGACCGGCCTGATCAACCGGCGGGAACTGCTGCTTCGCCTGAAGCATCTTGTCGATAGAGGGGGAGCCGCTTGCGTCGATCTGCTTTTCATCGACCTGGACCGCTTTAAGGATATCAACGATTCGTTCGGCCACGCGGCGGGCGATGAAGTGCTGCGTGTCATCGGCGAGCGTTTTTCGGACATGGTCACCGGTCGCATCCAGGCATTTCGTGTCGGCGGCGACGAATTCGTGGTTTTCATCGTCGACGCGACCGAGGGTGAGGCCGCACGCGTCGCACGCGACGTCATCTCACGTATGCGGGAGCCAATTCAGACGCCGTGCGTGCGAGCGTCGTTGGGTGCGAGCATCGGCGTGGCGCGCTACCCTTTGTCGGCATCGAATGCGGGCGAGCTGCTGCGTAATGCGGACACCGCGATGTATCACGCGAAGCGCGCGGGCGGTTCGCAAGTGCGGTCATTCGGCAAGGAGGACGCGCAGCGTCTCGCGCATCGCCTGCGGCTACGCGCGGATCTGGAGGGCGCTAGCGCCGCGCAGCAGTTCGAACTGCACTACCAGCCACAGCTGGACCTGCATTCTGGCCGCGTCTACGGAGCCGAAGCGCTTCTGCGATGGAACCACCCGCAACTGGGGCTGCTCGCGCCGGCCGACTTCCTCGACCTGCTGCTTGAATCGCCGGCCTACGAGGCAACGGGCGAGTGGCTGATTTGCCTCGCGCTCCGCCAGGCGGCGCAATGGCAGACAGCGGATCGCATGCCGTTCAAGGTCGCTGTCAATCTCTCAGCAACGACAATCCAGAACTGCGATCTGGCCGCACTCGTTTCGAAGGCGGCTGAGGCGTCCGGCGTAAGCGCCTCCGTACTTGATATCGAGGTGACGGAGACTGCCGTCATGAGCGACTTCGCCGCTGCGTCGCGCGCGCTCTCGGCTGTGCGAAGGCTCGGCGTGTCCGTCTCGCTCGACGATTTTGGCACCGGCTACTCCAGCCTCGCCTATCTCACACGGCTACCTGTCGATTGCATCAAGATCGACAAGTCGTTTGTGCAGCAGCTCGCTGTTAAGGAAACCTGTCAGCGGGCGCGCGCGATGGTCGAAGCGATGGTGGCGCTCGCGCGCGCGCTGGGCATGAGAACGGTCGCCGAAGGTGTTGAGACCGAAACGCAACTGATGCTCGTCAACGAGCTCGGGTGCGATGCCGTGCAGGGGTATCTCATCGGCAAGCCCGTCTCCGCAGTGCGCATCAAACCCTACGCCGAGCCACGATTCGGGCTGGCGATGGCTGGAGTTTCGTCGGCGCCGTAGAAGACCGCATTAAAAGTGTCGCCGTTGCGAATGTAATCTTGTCAACTCGCGCCCCGGCAGTCGTCCGCGAAACCGGCGAGCGCCGCAGGCAAGAATTCGCCCATGCGAAGTGGAAGTGCCACCGGCGGCAAGGCGCAAGCCGCCCGAGCCGGCTTTCAAAGACTTCATGCTCCGCGCCAGCCGGCTGCGGTGCCTTGCAGCGCTGTCTTCGCTTCCGGGGCAGCGAGGCCACGGGCTTTGGTGTGCTGGCAGCATCGTAATCCCCATGATTTGACTGCCAACTCTTATATAAGACATAAGACATTTGACCGGGCAGGGTATTGCAATTAGAATCGCGTCAGAGCAGTGCCCGGCACGGCCTTTGGCGTGCCGTAAAAGCCTTCCCCTGAAACGCAAATACCAGCAGGTCCCCCATGCTTGAAAATTTTCGTACTCACGTGGCCGCCCGTGCCGCGCTCGGCATTCCTCCCCTGCCGCTGACGGCTCAGCAGACCGCCGAACTGGTGGAACTCCTGACGAATCCGCCCGCGGGCGAAGAGCAGACCCTGCTCGACCTGATCACTAACCGCGTACCCGCCGGCGTGGACGAAGCCGCCCGCGTGAAGGCCGGCTTCCTCGCCGCCGTGGCCAAAGGCCAGACCGCGTGCGCACTGATCTCGCGTGCTCGCGCCACCGAACTGCTCGGCACGATGCTGGGCGGCTACAACATCCAGCCGCTGATCGAGCTGCTGTCCGACGCCGATGTGGCTCCCGTGGCCGCTGAGGCGCTGAAGAAGACCCTCCTGATGTTCGACCAGTTCCACGACGTCAAGGAACTGGCGGAGAAGGGCAACGCCAACGCCCAGGCCGTGATGCGAAGCTGGGCCGAGGCCGAATGGTTCACCAGCCGTCCCGAAGTGCCGCAAAGCCTGACCATCACCGTTTTCAAGGTGACGGGTGAAACCAATACCGACGACCTGTCGCCGGCCCCGGATGCGACCACCCGTCCGGACATCCCGCTGCACGCGCTGGCAATGCTGAAGAACGCCCGTCCCGGTATCACGCCGGAAGAGGACGGCAAGCGTGGCCCGGTCAAGTTCATCGAGTCGCTGAAGGAAAAGGGCCACCTGGTCGCGTACGTGGGCGACGTGGTCGGCACCGGCTCCTCGCGCAAGTCGGCCACCAACTCGGTGTTGTGGTTCACGGGTGAAGACATCCCCTTCATCCCCAACAAGCGCTTCGGCGGCGTGTGCCTGGGCAGCAAGATCGCCCCGATTTTCTATAACACGATGGAAGACGCCGGCGCCTTGCCGATCGAACTCGACGTGTCGAAGATGGATATGGGCGACGTGGTCGAACTGCGCCCGTACGAAGGCAAAGCCCTGAAGAACGGCGAAGTGATTGCCGAGTTTCAGGTCAAGTCCGACGTGCTGTTCGATGAAGTGCGCGCCGGCGGCCGCATTCCCCTGATCATCGGCCGCGGTTTGACCGCCAAGGCACGTGAGGCGCTGGGCCTGGCTCCGTCGACCCTGTTTCGCCTGCCGCAGCAGCCGGCCAACAGTGGCAAGGGCTTCTCGCTGGCCCAGAAAATGGTCGGCCGCGCGTGCGGCCTGCCGGAAGGCGAGGGCGTGCGCCCCGGCACCTACTGCGAACCGAAAATGACCTCGGTCGGCTCGCAGGACACCACGGGCCCGATGACCCGTGACGAACTCAAGGACCTGGCGTGCCTGGGCTTTTCGGCCGACCTCGTCATGCAGTCGTTCTGCCACACCGCCGCCTACCCGAAGCCGGTGGACGTGAAGACCCACCAAACCTTGCCGAACTTCATCAGCACCCGTGGCGGCATTGCGCTGCGCCCGGGTGACGGCGTGATCCATTCGTGGCTGAACCGCATGCTGCTGCCCGACACCGTGGGCACCGGCGGCGATTCGCACACTCGCTTCCCGATCGGCATCAGTTTCCCGGCCGGTTCGGGCCTGGTCGCCTTTGCGGCCGCTACCGGCACGATGCCGCTGGACATGCCGGAATCGGTGCTGGTCCGCTTCAAGGGCAAAATGCAGCCGGGCGTGACCCTGCGCGACCTGGTCAACGCGATTCCCTTGTACGCCATCAAGCAAGGCATGCTGACGGTTGCCAAACAAGGCAAGAAGAACATTTTCTCGGGCCGTATTCTCGAAATCGAAGGCCTGCCCGAGCTGAAGGTCGAGCAAGCGTTCGAATTGTCGGATGCTTCCGCCGAACGTTCGGCCGCCGGTTGCACGGTCCACCTGAACAAGGAGCCGATCATCGAGTACCTCAACAGCAACGTCACGCTGCTGAAGTGGATGATCGCCGAAGGCTACCAGGACCCGCGCAGCCTGCAGCGCCGCATCAAGGCGATGGAGCAGTGGCTGGCCGACCCGCAGCTGCTGTCGCCGGATGCCGACGCCGAATACGCCGCCGTCATCGAGATCGATCTGGCCGACATCCACGAGCCGATCGTGGCCTGCCCGAATGATCCGGACGACGTGAAGACGCTGTCGGACGTGGCCGGTGCCAAGATCGACGAAGTGTTCATTGGCTCGTGCATGACCAACATCGGACACTTCCGTGCGGCGTCGAAGCTGCTCGAAGGTAAGCGCGACATCCCGGTCAAGCTGTGGGTGGCCCCGCCGACCAAGATGGACCAGAAGCAGCTGACCGAGGAAGGCCACTACGGCGTGTTCGGCACAGCCGGTGCCCGTACCGAAATGCCGGGCTGCTCGCTGTGCATGGGCAACCAGGCACAGGTGCGCGAAGGCGCGACGGTCATGTCGACCTCGACCCGTAACTTCCCGAACCGCCTGGGCAAGAACACGAACGTGTACCTCGGCTCGGCGGAACTGGCGGCAATCTGCTCGCGCCTGGGCAAGATTCCGACCCGGGAGGAGTACATGGCCGACATGGGCGTGCTCAACGCCAACAGCGACAAGATTTACCAATACATGAACTTCGACCAGATCGAAGACTTCAAGGAAGTGGCCGACACCGTCGAGATGTAAGCGTGCTGTCGGGCTACGGCGTGTCGTTCGCGTCGTAGCACTACAGAATGGCGCTGCAGGCTGAACGTCTGCAGCGCCATTTTTTGTTGTGGCGCCGCAGGCGCACCACCTGGCAGGCTCTCGGGAAAGGAATATCGCCGCCGCGCCTTTCCTGGTTTCCCGTGATGTCAATCTGCACGCGGCTTCGCCGGGACGTGGGTGTTGCGATGATCGCTAACAGGGACTCAAGTGAGCTCGTGGATCTCAAGCCGCATGGCCACAATCTCAGGTCATGAAGTCGACTTTCCCGTTGGTCAGGTGATACATCGCACCTACCATCTTTATCTTTCCATCCCTTTCCATTGACGCCAGGATTTCGCTGCGTTTGCGTAAGTCGTTGATCGTGTTCTGGACATTCGTTCTTGCAACCTTGTCGACGAACTCAACGTTGCTGCCCGTGCGTTTCCCTTCATATTGTGTGGCATCAATGGCAGGCTTTATCTTCGCCAGCAAGCCGGTCAGATTGCCGAGCTGGACGTTGTCGATAGCGCCCTTGATCGCGCCGCAATCCGTATGGCCCATGACCAGCACGACCTTGGCTCCGGCTGCTGCGCACGCGAATTCGAGGCTTCCTGCCAGGTCCTCATTGGCAATATTTCCCGCGATACGTGCATTGAAGGTATCGCCGATGCCGGAATCGAGGATCAGTTCTGCGGGGGTGCGGGAGTCGATACAACTGAGAATGACAGCGGCGGGGAACTGCCCACCGGCGCTTGCCCGCTTCTGGGCGAGATAGTCGTGCTGATGCGCGTTTCCAGAGCGAAAACGTTCGTTGCCTTTCTTCATGCTTTCGATGATCTGATCGGGTGTCAGACTGTCACGCTGTTTTTGCGTGAGTGCCGCAGCCCGCGAGACAGACGGCACCGAGAGTGCGGCGGTGCTGACCGCTCCGGCAAGTGCGAGGCGGAGGCCCGCTTTCAGCGCTGTACGTCGGCCACTTTCGGTGGAATGTGAGGAATCCGGACAGGTGCAGTGACGAGACTCGCAAGCCATGAACTGTTCTCCATTGGACTGACTATCGAGAGTTCAGTCTATGTTGTGATTCCCACCATTCATAGGCGCTACTTCGGGGGGGCGGCGGGTGGGGACACTCCAGGCTCGAGCCGCGAAAAATGCCTTCGCGCAACGCAGCAGCGAAAATCGAGGCGGAGCTGACAAGCGGGCGCGCCAGGGGCACGACACACTATCGCGGCACACTAATGGTCATGTGCGGCGCCTGCAGAAAATCGAAATCGCAACCTTCATCCGCTTGCGTGACCGAGCGCAAAAACAGCTTGCGATAACCGCGTTGGTTCGTCCCGGTTGCGACAGGCGGCAACGCGGCGAGACGCTCGGCGATCTGCGCGTCGTCCAGTTCGAGCGCGACGACGCGTTGCGCCACGCTCAGACGGATGCGGTCGCCGTTGCGCACGATCGCGAGCGGGCCGCCGACGGCTGCTTCGGGCGTGACATGCAGCACGATCGTGCCGGCGGCGGTGCCGCTCATGCGGCCATCTGAGATACGCACCATGTCCTTCACACCCTGCCGCGCCAGCTTCTTCGGAATCGGAATGTACCCGGCCTCCGGCATGCCGGGTGCGCCGACCGGCCCGATCCGCTTGAGCACGAGCACGTCGTCGGCATGCACGTCGAGGTCGGGATCGTCGATGCGGCGCGCGAGATCCTCGGCATCTTCGAAGACGACCGCCCGCCCGCTATGTTCCATCAGCGCCGGATTGGCCGCGGACTGTTTGATGATCGCGCCACGCGGCGCCAGATTACCGTTCAGTACCGCGATGCCGCCTTCCGGGTAGATCGGGTTCTGCATGGAACGCACGACGTCCTGCGGGAAGTCGGCGGGCGCGGCGTCCAGTTCCTCGCCCAGGGTGCGTCCGGTCACGGTGAGCGCATCGAGATGCAGCAGATGGCGCATGCGCCGCATCACGGTCGTCAGGCCGCCCGCGCGATGCAGATCCTCCATGTAGTGCTGTCCAGAGGGCTTCAGATCGACTAGTACGGGCGTCTCCCGTGCAATATAGTCGAGCCGTTGCAGATCGAGACGAATGCCGAGCCTGCCGGCGATGGCCGTCAAATGGATGATGCCGTTGGTCGAACCGCCGGTAGCCAGCAGCACGCGCAATGCGTTTTCGATGGCTTGCGGTGTCAGGATTTTTTGTGGCGTGAGCTGCGCGCCGATCATCGCGACGGCCTGCTGACCGGTTTTTTCGGCGATCCGCATGCGGTCGGCGCTCACCGCCGGCGGCGTTGCGCCGCCCGTCAGCATGATCCCCATCGCTTCGGCGATGCAGGCCATGGTGCTCGCCGTGCCCATCACCGAGCAGGTGCCAACCGTCGCGACCAGCTGGTTGTTCACCGCGTCGATCTCGGCCGCATCGATCTGGTCGCCGCGAAAGTTCGCCCAGAAGCGGCGGCAATCGGTGCAGGCGCCGACCCGCTCGCCGCGATGCGAGCCGGTAAGCATCGGGCCGGTGACGAGCTGGATCGCCGGCACATTCGCGGCGGCGGCGCCCATCAGCTGCGCGGGCACCGTCTTGTCACAGCCGCCGATCAGCACGACCGCGTCCATGGGCTGTGCGCGGATCATCTCTTCGGTGTCCATCGACATCAGATTGCGCAAATACATGCTGGTCGGATGCGAGAAGCTTTCCGCGATCGAGATGGTGGGAAATTCGACCGGCAGGCCGCCGGCCAGCATGACGCCGCGCTTGATCGCGTCGATCAGTTGAGGCGCGTTGCCGTGACAGGGGTTGTACGCGCTGCCCGTATTGGCGATTGCGACGATCGGGCGCGAGAGGGCGTCGTCCGTGTAGCCGGCGCCTTTGATGAAAGCTTTGCGAAGGAATAGCGCGAAGCCCTCGTCTCCGTAATTCGTGAGGCCCTGGCGCAGGCCGCTGGCGGGACGCGCGGCTGCGGGCGTATCGGGTTGGTCGGCGGACGGATCGGACGGGCTGTTGTGCGTCATGATGGGCGTCGTTCACTGAGTAAGGTTGCCACTCGCGGCGGCAACGGGTTGGGACGGCAACGCGACGGGCGTCAGCGCATGACCGGCAGAGAAAAAGCGCAGTACATTGTCGCGCGTCAGTGCGACCATCTACAAGCGTGTTTCATGCGTCGCGCTTGCGATGTGCGGTGTGAGCACGACGTTGTTGAACGAGAGGAGCGGCGATGCGGCATCGAGCGGCTCCGTTACAACGTTGCATAGTCGAGGGCGAGGAAAGCGAAATCCGCGCGCAATTCGACGTCAACGTGTTTGAGTTCTTCGCGATGATGCGCGCGGTCTTGCCCGTTATGCGCGCGCGCCGCCGAGGATATGTGCTGAACATGACGTCGGTCGCGGGGCTCGCCGGTTTTCCCGGCTCAGGGTATTACGCGGTTAGCAAGCACGCTGTCGAAGGCGCGGTCGTTTACCGGGCGCGGGTTGGCCCCATTGTCAGGCTCAACCGGTCCGCCTCTACAATCAGTCCTCGTCGCCGCGCCTATCAGATTTTGTTGAACACGGCATGGATCACCCACCTGCAGTTCAAGAGGAGCTAAAAAATGAAATTCCTTTTGCGCTTCTTTACGATCGTCCATGGGCTGATGGCTGCTCTTTTCACTGGCGCGGCGCTGATGTTGATTGCAATTGCTGCTCGCATCGGATCGATTGCATTTGCGAGTCAATGGGACCAGACAAGCGCGCAATCCATCATTGAAGCTTTGGGGCTGCTGGCCGGGGCCGTGGTCGCGTTGCAGATCGCCGAGACCATCGTAGAGGAAGAGGTCATACGCGAGGCTGACGTTAGCGCGCCGACGCGGGTACGACGTTTCATGTCGCGATTCCTGGTGGTTGTCGTCGTCGCGCTTGCCATCGAAGGGCTCGTGGCAACGTTCAAAGCGCTACATCAGGATCCATCGCAGCTTTGGTATGCGGCCGGGCTGATTGCTTCGACAGCCTTGCTTCTTGCCTCCTGGGGGCTGTTCGTCCACCTGAACCGGTCTGCGGAAGAGTTAGAGCCGGAGGCCATGGCGGACGCGAAACGCGAAGACACGAAAGTGTAATAGTTCGGCGCCGAATGTGCTGCCCGAACGCCGGCCGTGACACGTAGCGCCTCATCAGTACGGACATGTGGACAGGAAGGAGGTCGAGCTTCGTTCAAGACAGCAATGCCTGTCCGTATGCAAAGTCGCGATGCGGCTTGCAAACACGCGAAGAGTTGCATATGTTCATACGTAAGCCACCGATCATGATCCGAACCTCGCTGGCCGACCTTTCACGTGAATGATCACTACTCCTTGGAGAGCATCGGTCATGGTCGAGCAAAAGAGGATTCATGCTGCGATCCTCGCCGCAGTGATCGCCTCGATTGCGCCGACGTGTCAGTCGGAAAACACCACCGACTGGCTCGCGAACACCTATGGCACCCTCGCCGCCCACGTGGGTAACACCGCGCGTTCCATGTGGGTCGCGCCCGAAGGCGTTATCTACACGGCCTCTATGTGGGACGAGTACGAGGGTGGCGTCGCTGTCTACCAGGCCGGCAAAAGCCTCGGCTCGATCGGGGCGCACGGGGAGTTTCAGGGCGGCGCGATTACGGGCAGCGCGACGTCGATCTTCGTGGCGCTGCAGCCCGGCGGGACATACGGAAGTGGTGCGGTGGGCCGATACAACCGCACCACCAGGACTCGCGATCTTTTGATACAGGTCAGTGCATTTAACAACCTGCCCCGGGTCGACGTCGTCACTGGTCTGGCCACGGCGGCCTCGCTCCTCTATGCGAGCGATTTCTATGGCAACCGCGTCCGGATATTCACCACCGACGGTATCTGGAAGCGGGACATCGACGTCACGGGCCCGGGTGCCCTCGCGGTGGATGGCGCGGGCAACGTCTGGGTCGCACAGAAGGGTGAGGGCTCGGTCGTCGAGTTCAGTCCAACCGGCGCGTTGTTGAACACCATCCAGATGCCGGGTGGCGCGCGGCCATCGGCACTTTATTTCGATGCGTCATCGGGGCAGCTCATGGTCGGGGACGAAGGCCCCGACATGAACATCAAGCGCTACACGCTCTCGGGCACGCCGACGCTAATCAGTACATTCGGCATTCAGGGCGGTTATCTCGATACCACTACGGGAATCAAAGGGCAGGTTGGCGACAAGCGCTTTACCCGCGTCACGGGCATCGGCAAGGACACCGCAGGCAACCTCTATGTCCTCAACAATCCGTGGGGCGGAAGCTGGGATCTCGGCCGCGACGGCGGGACCGACATTCACGCTTACAACAGTTCTGGTCGGCTGCAGTGGAAGCTTCAGTCTTTGAACTTCGAGGGGATTGCCGCAGCGGACCCGGGTACCGACGGCGTCTACTTCTATGGAGGTACCAACATCTACAGCGGCACAGGAGGGGGAACCTTCGTCGCGAACACTGTCGATCCGTTCGACTATCCGTCCGATCCACGCATCAACATCAACGATCGCTCACGGGACGAGCATTTCGGTCAGCTTGCCACTGTCGGCGCAAACCGAATCCTCGTGGCATCGGGCCAGAATCCCGATACCTACTACTTCTTTCACTTCAATGCGGCGAATGGCTACATCGCAATACCGGACGCCACGCTTCCCGGCCCGGTGTTCAAAACGACCGCAGCAGTCAGGGATGGATTCTGCATCGACAGCAAAGGGGGCGTGTGGGCCGGCCTGGACAAGACCGGTTACATCTACCACTATCCGCTGACCGGCTTCGACGCCAGTGGCAAGCCAACATGGGGGGCCGGTGTCCCTATCCGCATTCCGGAGAGCATCAAGCCGTTGACGCGCATCGTCTACCTCGCGGACAGCGACACCATGATCCTCGGGCAGGGGACTGTCGGGAGTACGGACTGGACGTCGATAGGTACGCGCATCGAGGTGTATCACGGCTGGAGCGCGGGCAACACCACGACACCCAATCCGGTGATCAACCTTGCCCACGCTGGCGCCAAGTCGATTGACGCGGCGGGCAGCTATCTATTTGTCGGTTACTGGTTCGGCAGCGGGCAAGCTTTGCCGAACATCGACGCCATCAATCTCGCGACAGGTAGCCTCGACGCCACCCTGGTCAACACCAGTACCGCTACCGTCGACGCCAGCAGCGCCATCGATTCGATGTACGGCGTCAGGGCATACCGTCGGTCGACGGGCGAGTACGTGGTCACGAAGAACAACGTCAAAGGTTCCAGCATTACCGTTTATCGCTGGACGCCCTGATTCTGCTTTTCGTCGGCAAACTTCAGCCCCCACCGCTACTTCAGCAAATACGCGTCATAAATCACCGCATTTCCCAACCGCATCGCATATCCCACAGCCATCGCGCGATTCAGCCACGCATACTTCGCGGACGTCGTCTCGAACGTCATATACAGCCGAAAGTAGTACTTGTTCGGATCCACCGGTTTGCCCTTTGCCACGTCGGCCATCACATCGGCGGGACCGTATCGCAATCCCTTCGTTTGCAGGTAGACCAGTTCGCCGTCGTCCATCTTGAGCAGATAACGCGTGTCGATCATAGCAAGACCATCCGACGTCACCACCTGCCAGTCAGCGCCGTTATTCAGGATCTCGCCGTTCACCAGCGGTCCCTTGAAATGGCCGCCCGTGATCGGGATGATGCGGCGCTTTCCCGCGTCGCTGGTCTTGCCCAATTCCCAGATCGGCGCGCTCAGATCGACCGAGAAGCGGCCCATGTACGTCAATCCGGGTTTGGGCGGTTCGAATTCGGTGTGATCCGCATCCGGTTGCGCAGCGAGCGCGTGAGAGAAGGTGAGGGTGGTCAAAACGGTTGCTAAGAGAAGTCTGATGAACTTTTGCATGGATGTGCCCGGCCGACATTGCGGATCATGGATGGTGTGAACGTCACCGCATTACGGACGGTTCACGTTATCAGGAAACCTGACACAAAGTCTATTATCAAGGAGCCTGATAAACAAGTGATCCGGGGTCGGTGAAAACCCTCTGCATTCGGACTCGCCGGCGAGCAAAAAGGGCCCGCGTATTAGGTAAGACCAGCAAAGCGCCGGCCTCATGTGAAGGCGTCTCCGATATGGACGGGCGCGGCCTCGGCGCATTTTCAAAACTTGTGGCCCTTCGTCGCCGCAAGTGGTGGCTGCTGCCAGCACCGGCATCGCCGCCACTCGAGCCGGTCGCGCGAGCGCAGCGCTCGAAACGCGGCGCGTCGTAATCGGATCTATTCGGCCAGCCGTTGCTCTCGCACACCTTACCAACGAGCTGAGCGGACTCGTCAATGTTGACGGACAGACGCTGCGCGCGCGTCGGGAGCTAAGCCTCCGGGTATTCGTGAGGGAATCCAGGGTTGGCGGGTTGCCGCTGTTGAATACAGGCTAATAAGACCGTTTAAGGCTGGCCCGACTGGGCCACATATCGAGAGGTGGAAATGTGGTGCTGTTTCGCCGGTGCAAGTGCAGTGAGCATCTGACAAAATCTCAAGGAAAATACCAAGGACGGAGGCAACTTGCGGACGGTCGAATACCGCTTTTCCACCATTTGGCGCATCGATGCGCCAGTGCAGGAAGTTTGGGCGGCAATCAAGGATTCGGCGCGCTGGCCGGAGTGGTGGAATAACGTCGAGCGCGTGGACCAGCTAGAGGCTGGTTCGGATCAGGGCGTGGGGGTCGTGCAACGCTATACGTGGAAAGGCTGGTTGCCCTATCGCCTTGTGTTCGACATGCGGGTGACGCGCGTCGACCCGTTGGTCGCGCTCGAGGGGCAAGCGAGTGGCGACGTCGAAGGGGCCGGTCGGTGGAGCTTTTCGAGCGTCGGACGAAACCTTACCGTGGTCCGCTATGACTGGTGCGTGCATACGAACCGCGCTTGGATGAATGTATTGGCGCCGTTGTTGCGACCCGTTTTCCAGTGGAACCACAATGCAGTGATGCGCGAAGGCGGCGCGGCGCTAGCGCGGCGGCTGGACGCGCGACTGCTTGGCGTCGAACATGGATGAAGCCTGCTCGGCATTGGGACACGCCGCCGCGTCTCCGGTACCTTCGATGGTATCTCCTCGCATCGAGGCAGGGATGCGGCGCTACGGCCGTTTGAACCCGAGCGGCGCCGGATGCGACCTGCCGTCCGTCGCTGTTCGGCGCACAGCGGCCCGTCGATCGTCGACATGCCGGAGCTGTCCCGTGCCTGTCTCTAGCGTCTGTTCGATCCATTGCCGATCACGTATCGCACGCCGCTCACGCCTCTGAATCCTTTTTGACGTGCGGCTCGTCGCCCGATTCCGGCTCGAGGTCGGGGTCGAGATGGTCGTGCTCCGGAACGTACGGTCCTTCGTCCGGATGTTCCTTGCCCTTGGGGACCATCGTTTCGTCCATATTGCCGTGCGCGCGTTGTTCGACGGCGCCGTCGGGCCTGATCTTCACATCTCCGTCACCGGTGCTTTGCCGTCGCTGATCGGCTCGTTCGACAGGATCGGAAGGTTCGTGATTCATCTCGTTCTCCTTTAAATGCGGTGGCGTCGGTTTTGCCTCGGTGCTGTCTCCCGGCGGTTCCTGGTTGTCTACTTGCGAGGTCTTATCGACGAGCAAGGTGGATGCCCGTCATGCCTGTGCGCCATCACGCAGAAGCTAGCCCTCAAAGACATACGTTTGCTGGAACGGTCGATGCTGCAGCTCCTGCACGCGCGTCAAATTCACCCGCTCATGCACCGGATGCCCTGCTGACCAGGCCAAACCGAGATCCCGAAAGAGCTCGGTAACGGCTAAGCGGAGCGGAATAGGCGCAGCGATGCGCGGTGAACGCATCGAAATTTTTACAACGCATGTCTGCGCGAACATAGGCGAAATAAGCGAAATAAAGCGAACGGGGAGAGTCTCGAACAGTGTGCGATTGAAAGGAGGTGAATGATGAAGGCAGTGGTCTTTCACGGCGTAGGAGACATTCGTCTCGACAACGTTGCGGAACCCGAGCTTCAGCAACCGACCGACGCGCTGGTACGTCTTACGTCGAGTGCAATTTGCGGCACCGATCTGCACATGGTGCGCGGCACGCTCGGCGACATGGTACCGGGCACCATCCTCGGTCACGAAGGCATTGGCATGATCCAGGAAGTGGGGCGCTCGGTGCGTAATCTTCGCAAGGGCGACCGGGTGCTGATCCCGTCCACCATTTCCTGCGGGTTCTGCTCGTATTGCCGGGCAGGCTACACCGCGCAGTGCGACACGGCGAACCCGAATGGCGCGGCCGCGGGAACCGCATTTTTCGGTGGCCCTAAAATGACCGGTCCGTTTCAGGGCTTGCAGGCACAGTACGCGCGCACGCCGCTAGCGAGCGCGAGCCTGATCCGCCTGCCCGACGAAATCGATGACGATCGAGCAATTCTGCTCTCCGACATCTTTCCGACCGGCTATTTCGGCGCACAGCTCGCCGGGGTGCGAACTGGCGATACCGTTGCCGTGTTCGGCGCGGGACCGGTCGGTCAATTCGCGATCGCGAGCGCGAAACTGATGGGGGCAGGCCGCGTGATCGCGGTGGACCGCATCGCGTCGCGCCTCGACATGGCACGCGCACAAGGTGCCGAGGTCATCGACTTCGACGAGGAAGATCCTGTCGACATCATCCTGCAACTGACTGGGGGCATCGGCGTGGACCGCGTGATCGACGCCGTCGGCATTGACGCGGTACGGGCGGAACGCGGACCGGCGGCGGAGAAAGAGAAAGATCAGCAGCAGGCTTTCGACGCGGAGGTCAAGGAGATCGCGCCGCAAGCCAAACCGGACGGCGACAACTGGCGGCCAGGCAGCGGGCCGTCGCAGGTGTTGTCGTGGGCCGTGCGGTCGGTGGCGAAGGCGGGGACGGTGTCGATCATCGGCGTATATCCGCAAACGGACCGAACGTTTCCGATCGGCGAGGCGATGAACCGCAATCTCGTCCTGCGCATGGGCAACTGCAATCATCGGGCGATTACGCCGCATCTGGTCGAACTCGTACGCAACGGTTCGCTCGATCCGCTCGGGGTGCTGACGCAATGCGAGCCGATCACCGATGCAATCGAGGCCTACCGGGCGTTCGACCGGCGTGAGCCGGGCTGGATCAAGGTCAAGCTCGAACCGTAGCGGCATCCGTGGTCGCCGGGCAGTCGCCCGACGGCCGCCCCCCCAGATTCATGTCGGGCTCTGCACGAGCGGAGCGGCGACGCTTGCGATAGCGTCAGGTAACGTCGCGCGGCCCGCTTCGATGCGCGCGCGGAAATAGCGCGCGGTCGCGGCAAGGCCGTCGTCGAGAGAAGT